>CAYWXS010000165.1:0-11563 GCA_964462245.1 uncultured Anaerolinea sp. | reverse complement strand
CGATGATGGGTTCGGGTGGTTTGATCATCATGGATGAAGAAACCTGCATGGTGGACATGGCACGCTTCTTCATGGAATTTACCCAGGACGAATCCTGCGGTAAGTGCACCCCGTGCCGCGTTGGCACCCGGCGCATTTTGGAAATTCTGGAAAAAATCTGTGCCGGAAAAGGCCAGCCCGGAGACATTGAGGCCCTCGAAGATCTGTGCTTCGAAGTCACCAAAAACTCGCTCTGCGGTCTCGGACAGGGTGCACCCAACCCGGTCATCAGCATGCTCAAGCACTTCCGTGCTGAATACGAAGCTCACATTTATGAGAAAAAATGCCCGGCCAAGGTTTGCAAAGCCCTGATCCGTTTTGAGATCCAGGCCCCCACCTGCACCGGTTGTACTGTCTGTGCCCGTAACTGCCCGGTCGAAGCAATTACCGGCGAACGACGCCAGGCCCATCTGATTGATGTGGATAAATGCGTACGTTGCGGTATCTGCGTCCAGGTCTGTAACTTCAACGCGATCAAGGTTTTGTAAAAAGAATTTCTTTCATAATAATCACCCGCCTGACCGAACTTCACGGCAGACGTAAACAACAGGTTTCAGGAGGCACTTCGTGTTAAAAATCAAGGAAGATAAGGACATCGCCTCAATCGTGCAAAGCGCTGTGCAAAAACATGGTGCACAGGCAGATGCCTTCATCCCGATCCTGCTCGAGATCAACCATGAATATGGCTATATTCCCGGGCTCGCCATTCGGATGGCACGCAAGTTGTTACACCAACCCGAGGAGCATGTCCTCGTATCCGAAGGACAACTGTACGGGTTGGCTTCCTTTTATCACATGCTACATACCGAAAAAAACGGGCGGCACCTGGTACAGTTCTGCGAATCAGCTCCTTGCCATGTTCAGGGTGGCCGTGAATTATGGAAAGCTATCCAGCAAACCCTGGGTCTTAAAGCTGGTGAAACCGATACAGACGGTCGCTTCTCGCTTAAAACAGTCAGTTGCCTGGGTGTATGTGGTGTTGGCCCGGTCGTTTTAGTAGACGATGACCTGTATGGCAATGTCACACCTGAACAGCTTGCTGATATTTTTTCCAGGTACGAATGAGAGGTACGGTATGAAATTTAACCGTTCAATGGTTCTGGTTTCGAATGATCCCGAAAGCCTGCGCAAAGGCGCAGCTGATGTTTATCGTACTTTTCAACAAGAACTGGCAGCCTTCGGACTGACGGATGAGATCGCACTTACCCAGTTCACAGATGGCGGACGGGAAGACGCGCTGCCATTAGTCATCATTTATCCCGAGGCAAGTGCTTATGGCCCGGTCAGCAGTGCGGATGTCAAACGCATCGTTGAAGAACACCTTTACAAAGGCCGCATTGTTGATGACCTGCTTGCGCCTGTCAAGGAACTTTCCGGTCGCATCGGCTGGTTGAAAACCCGCAAAGGCACAAACCCCGCCGAAAAGCGTGTTGTCCTGCGACGTACGGGCCGCATTGATCCAGAAAATATCGAAGACTATATCGCCGATGATGGCTACCAGGCGCTTGCCAAAGCCCTCGGTCAGACCCGCATGCAGGTAATTGAAGAACTGGAAGAATCCAGGCTTCAAGGCCGCGGTGGAGCAGGTTTCCCAACCGGGCGAAAATGGCGTTTTGTTAGTGGAACCAAAAGCACTAAAAAATATGTAGTCTGCAATGCTGATGAGAGCGAACCAGGTACATTCAAAGATCGCGTCATCCTGGAAGGCGACCCGCACAGTATTGTAGAAGCCATGGCCATCGCCGGTTTTGCAGTTGGTGCAGATGAAGGTTATATCTACGTGCGCGGCGAATACCAACTGGCTCAGCGCCGGCTGGAAAAAGCCATCACTCAAGCACGCGAATTCGGCCTGCTTGGCAAGAACATACTCGAATCCGGTTTTAATTTTGACATTCACGTCCACAGTGGTGCCGGGGCGTATGTCTGCGGCGAAGAAACCGCCTTGCTCGAATCGATCGAGGGCAAACGCGGCGAACCTCGTGCGCGACCACCTTACCCCACTACCCACGGTTTATGGGGCAAGCCCACCCTGGTAAACAATGTTGAAACACTTGCAAATGTACCTCCCATTCTTTTGAACGGGGCTGAATGGTACAACAGCCTGGGAACACCTTCCAGCCCGGGTACCAAGACCTACACCATTTTAGGGAATGTCAATTTCAAGGGTCTGATCGAAGTTCCGATGGGCATCACCCTGCGTGAAGTCATAAACATCTACGGCCAGGGACTGCCCGCTGGCTCGACCTTTAAACTGGCCCAGACCGGCGGCTCAAGCGGATCGATCATT
This sequence comes from uncultured Anaerolinea sp., assembly GCA_964462245.1. Classification (GTDB taxonomy): domain Bacteria; phylum Chloroflexota; class Anaerolineae; order Anaerolineales; family Villigracilaceae; genus UBA5195. The sequence continues at coordinate 9,237 of CAYWXS010000165.1, read as the reverse complement.
CCCGCCAGCCTGCAAGACACCCCCATGGATTTCGAGTCATTCCGTAAAGCCGGTGTCTCATTGGGTTCTGGCGCGCTGCTCATCTGCGACGAGCGCACCTGCGTGGTGGATATGGCGATCACCCTCATGAAGTTTTTCCGTTTTGAATCCTGCGGTAAATGTACTCCCTGCCGTGTTGGCACCGAACGAGCATTGCGTATCCTCACATCCATCAGCACGGGCCAGGCCCGGCTGGAAGATCTGGATACCCTGACCCTGCTTGCGGAAGAAATGGAAATTGCTTCCAACTGCGGTCTGGGACAGACAGCCGCCGTCCCGATCCGGGATACACTAAAATACTTCCGAGCCGAAGTTGAAGCCCACATCCGTCTGGGCGTTTGCCCAACGGGTGTTTGCGAAATGGCCAGCGACGAAGCCACAGTCGCCTCCAGATAAAAAGAAATAACCAGTTTCACGCCCCCATTCATGGGAGCGAGCAACCCAATCAATCTCATAACGCGGCACGGCAGCCCAAGGCTCAGCGCGTATTTCGTAAAAATGAAATTTAGCGAGGTACTCATGGTTCAACTAACGATAAATGGCAAACAGATAGAAGCGCCCGATGGGACGACCGTTCTCTCGGCAGCCAAACAGGCCGGAATTGAAATTCCGACCCTGTGCGCCCACAAAGAATTGACTCCCTTCGGTGGCTGCCGTCTGTGCATCGTAGAAGTGCAGGGCTTCCGTGTGCCCATCGCTTCCTGCACGCTGCCTGTCAGCAATGGCATGGTCATCAACACCGAGACTGAAGCCCTCAAAAAATCACGCAAGTTCATCCTCTCCATGCTCTTCAGCGAACGCAACCACTTTTGCCCCTTCTGTCAGGTCAGCGGTGGTGATTGTGATCTGCAAAATGCAGCCTATCACGAAGATATGACGCACTGGCCTATGCAGCCCGGCTGGAACAAATACCCCGTCGACAGCACCCACCCCTATTTCGTCTTGGATAACAATCGCTGCATCCTCTGCCGCCGCTGCGTACGCGCCTGCGGTGAGTTGGTCGGCAACTTTACCCTGACCATGGCCGAACGTGGAGCTTCCACCCTGGTGGTAGCAGATACAAATGTACCCCTCGGCGAAAGCAGCTGCATCAAATGTGGTACCTGCGTCCAGGTTTGCCCAACTGGCGCCCTGATCGATCGCACCAGCGCCTACCAGGGACACGACATCACTATGACCGAGATTAAATCGGTATGTGCTGGCTGTTCAGTGGGTTGCGCCGTCAAGTTGATCGTGCACGACAACCGCATCGTTCGCATCGAAGGTGATTGGGACGGTGCCGTCAATCATGGTCTGCTCTGCGAACACGGACGCTATGACCCGATGAATGAAAAACGCAACCGTATCACCAGCCCCCTCATCCGCAAGGATGGACAACTGGTCCCAGCTTCATGGGATGAAGCCCTGGGCATGGTAGCCGATAAACTGAAACCCCTGGCTGGCAAAGCCCAGGACGGTGTCGCCGCGCTGATCTCCACCCGCCTACCCGTCGAAGCCATGGCCATGTTCAAAGAGCTCTTTGTGGATGGCTTCAAAGCCGAGATGGTCACCAGTACCGAAGAAGGTATGACCACCGCCGCCGTCAGCGCAGTCGCTGGCCAAAGTGGCGCTTTTGAAGGTAAATTGGATGTCCTGCGCAACGCAGATATGGTCCTGTGCGTCGGTGCCAACCTGGCCCGCAGTCACATGGTCGCCGGATTTATGATCAAACGCGCCCTACCCAAGGGCATGCGCCTGGTCAACATCGATCCGGAAGCCTCCGAACTGGATGAACTGGCCGATATCTCCCTCAAATCACAGCCCGGCAGCGACCTGGCAGTCATTCTGGGCCTGCAAGCCATAATAGTCAAGGAAGGCCTCGGGCGCACTCCTCTGGCACTCGCAAACGTCGATCAAATGATTGATGCTGCCGTAAAAACCAGCGGCTTAACCCTCGAAGTCCTTTCCCGCAGCGCCCATATGCTGGCCCAATCTGTCAGCCCGGTCATCATCTTCGGCAAAGGCGTCACTGCCCAACGTGATGAAAAGCTGGTAGCCGCACTGCTCGACCTCGCAAAATTAACGGGCGCAGTGGATGCGGAACGTTTTGGCCTGATCTCCGTCAAGGGCGAAGCCAACAGCCTCAGCGCTTCACAGTACAACCTCGAAAAACAATTCGCTCTGAATGGCGAACAGGCAGTCTATGCCCTCATCGGTGATGACTACATCTCCAAGCGCCTGATCGAACGCCTGAGCAAAGCCCCTTACCTGGTGGTCCAGGCTTCTTACGCCTCCAACCTGACCGATAAAGCCGATGTCGTTCTGCCCGTTACCCTCTGGTCCGAGCAAGCCGGGCATTATGTCAACCTGGATGGACGCCTGCAGGCTGCTGAAAAAGCCGTCAACGCTCCCGAAGGAATTCGCGAAAATACCGCCGTTCTGGCAGAGATCGCGATGCGCATGAACATGCCGCTCAAGCAAGACTGGCACACCACGCTGCCGGTACGACAATCGAGCGTAGTCCTGGCCTAAACAATCCCGGGCCAACATTTCCCGGGATTACGTCATTGTATAATACCGGTTCTAGCACGGCAAAGGAGAACAAATAAATGGCAAAACCCAAGATTGCATCGGACTGGTTGTGCGGCTGCGCTGGCTGTCACATGTCGCTGCTGGATATGGATGAACGCATCCTGCAGGTCGTCGAACTGGCAGACCTGCGCTCCACCCCCATTACAGATTTGAAAGAACCGGATGCCTCCGGCGTGGATGTCGGCGTACTGGAAGGCGGAATTAACAATACTGCCAACGAAGAAGTAGCCCGCAAATTCCGACAACGCTCCAAGATACTGGTCGCCCTCGGCGATTGTGCCGTCTTTGGCGGCGTCCCGGCTATGCGCAATTTCTGCGGCGTTCAGGAAGCTCTCCAGCGCGCCTACGTCGATGCCGAAAGCAACGAACCCGGCAGCCAGATACCCAATGATCCCGAACTGGCAACCATGACCCAGACCCGCGCGCTGCACGAAGTGGTAAAGATCGATTACAACGTGCCTGGCTGCCCGCCGGATGCAGACGTGATCTTTTATGTATTGGCCGAGCTGGCCCAGGGCCGCAAGCCGGAACTTAAAGACGAATTGTTACACTGGCACTAGCAGCTCGAGCTGTTAGGCAGAGGGAAGACCCATGAGCACCCAAAAAATTACGATTGAACCAGTAACACGTATCGAAGGACACGCCAAAGTCACCATCCACATGAAGGATGACGGTTCGGTTGAACACGCCTACATGCACGTCAACGAATTCCGCGGTTTTGAAAAATTTTGCGAAGGCCGCCTCTATTTTGAAATGCCCCAGATTACCCCACGCATTTGCGGGATTTGCCCCGTCAGCCACCACCTGGCTGCCGCCAAAGCCAGTGATGCCCTGACCGGGCAAACTCCACCCCGCCCTGCCAATTTGCTGCGCGAACTGATGCATATGGGCCAGATCATCCAGAGTCACGGCATGCACTTCTTTGAACTGGCCGGACCAGACCTGCTCCTGGGCTTTGATGCCGCCCCCGAAATTCGTAATGTGGTCGGATTGATCGGTGCCAACCCCGAATTGACCGTAAAAGCGGTCATGCTGCGCAAATTTGGGCAAGAAATCATTCGCACCCTGGGTGGACGCCGTATTCACCCCACCTTCGCTGTTCCAGGTGGCGTAAACAAGGCTCTCCAACCCTCGGAACGCGAGTCAATCCTGCAGGGTGTGGACGCTGCAATTGAAACAACCAAGGTCGGCTTACAGATCATGAAGGACTGGGCCGCCCGCAACATGGAGGACATCAATAAGTTTGCAGTCTTCCCCACCGGCTACTTCGGCCTGGTGACCCCTTCCAACGGCCTGGAATTGTATGATGGCGAAATTCGCCTGATCGACCAACAGGGTAAAGACCTGGAACGCTTCCCCGGCGCTAATTATCTGGATATCATCGCCGAGCACGTAGAACCCTGGTCCTACCTTAAATTCCCCTATTACAAAGCCATGGGATTCCCCAATGGTGTCTACCGCGTCGGTCCGCTTGGTCGCTTAAATGCATCCGACAAGATTGATACTCCGCTGGCAAATGATGAATTGAAGATCTTCAAATCCCTTAACAATGGGAAACCAGTCGAAAATACCCTTTACTATCACTACGCCCGTCTGATCGAATTGCTGTTTGCCGCTGAACGTGTGCGTGTACTCTGCGAAGACAAGGATATCCTCAGCACTGAGATCCTGAATACCCGCCGTAACTTCACCGGTCATGGTGTCGGCGTAATCGAAGCCCCACGCGGAACGTTGATCCACGATTATCACACTGACGAAAACGGTAAATTGCTCAAGGTTAACTTGATTGTCTCCACCGGCCACAACAACTGGGCCATGAGCAATTCAGTCGACAGTGTCGCCAAGACCTATGTGCACGGCCCGGACGTCACCGAGGGTATGCTCAACCGGGTCGAAGCCGCCATCCGTGCCTATGACCCCTGCCTGTCCTGCTCCACCCACGCTGTCGGACAGATGCCCATCCAGCTCGAAATCATCGACTCAGCCGGTGACCTGGTCAAGACCATCACGCGTGGTTGAGTCCGATAAATATTAACAAACATAAGCCTTTTGGTATATTCATTCCGGCTTATTCGACGTAAAATAAAACAAAAGATCCGATTTGGATCAGAATGAAAAAATCATCTAATAGGCCAATCATATGGTTCCCACTAAAGAGTGGGAACCCTTGACCTTCAAATTTTTTCCTTATTCCGACACAACCGAAAGGACAAACTCATGGCTATTGTTCGCAAACTTCTCAACGAAAAAACAGATCCAAATATCTACACCGTTCCTTCAGACGCTACTGTTCTGGATGCGCTCAAGGTCATGTCCGCAGCCGATACGGGTGCGATTCTTGTTGCTGAAGGCCATAAAATCGTCGGTATTTTCACCGAGCGTGATTATGCCCGACAGGGTGAAGTAAAAGGCCGTTCCGCCGCCGAAACCAAGATCAGTGAAGTCATGACTCACGAAATGGTCATGGTCAAACCAGAAACATCCGTCCGGCAATGCGCCGATTTGATGGGACGTTACCATGTGCGTCACCTGCCCGTGATTGAAAACGAGCATGTCATCGGTGTGATCTCCTTGCGCCGTCTCGCAGAAGCCTTGGTGGAAGAACAAAAAGGCACTATCACCGAGCTGGAAAACTACATCATGGGCACAGGTTACGGTCAGTAAATTTTGAACCGTATTCTATTGATTGGCTACGGCAATCCAGACCGGCAGGATGATGGCGTCGCCTGGCATATTCTCCAGGCGCTGGTCGTCAGGCTGGGTTACCATCCAGTCCCGCAAAGTTACGAAGACGAGTTCCCGATCAATGATCTCGTGGATTTTTCTTTCAATTTACAATTAACACCCGAAATGGCAGAGGATATCAGCGCCTACGAACATGTCTGTTTTGTAGATGCGCACACCGGCGATATCCCCGAAGAAGTTCGGCTGATTGAAGTGGAAAGTGAATTTCAACATTCGCCTTTTACACACCACCTCACTTCTCAATCACTGCTTTCGATGTGCGAAACAATCTATCACAAAAAACCGCGCGCCGGTCTGGTATCGGTACGCGGTTTTTCCTTTGGTTTTACACAGGATCTATCCGAAGCAACCAGGGCTCTCGTACCGGAAGCGGTCGAACTGATTACAGCCTGGATGGATACGTAGGTTTTACCGGTTTGCTTCACAAAATTAAAATTGTTTGACAGGTTTGAAAATTAACAAACGGGGTAAAATATTTATTCTGTCCACCCAATTCTCATTGCGAGTTTCCAATGGCAATTTTGCTCACATTCCAGGGTCTAAATCTCTGTTTTCCGGAAATATGTCTGGTTTGCAAACAGCCTGCTATCCAACATTATGAGATTTCGCGCATTATTAGTTATGGCAGCCGCTCCGCAATCGATATTCGCTATAATATCCCCCTCTGCTCTCAGCATCACGCACTCGCAAGCCATAAAAACCGCGCCGAAAAAATAGTGGCGCAGACAGGCTTAATATTTGGGGCTTTTGTTGGCCTGGCCGCTTGTGCCGGGCTGTTATTTTATTGGAATAACACCTCTCAGGGATACCTCATAACAAATTTACTCCTCGCCGCGGTGATCGGTCTGGGTGGATTTTTGATTACCTGGGTCAGCCTGGCTTTCTTCCTGGCGCCTCACTTTGCTGACCCAGCCTCAAAAACAGTGCGCGAAACCATGAAAATCCGCCGTTTTTGGCCTGCCAGTCAGCAAGTACAGCTTGAATTTTCTAATGAGACCGTTGCGAATTGGATAGCCCAGACCAATTCAGAAATCCTGATAAATTTGGAGCAAATATCATGAAAAAGCTGCCAATCCTCGTCGTCCTCTTCGATTCATTGTTGATCGCATCCATAGCATCAACTGCCATATCATTTTTAGCAAAGCTGGTCACACCCACTGCCAATTTGCAAGTCAACGAAATCATCCAGGGCAAACTGCTAACAGTGCTCACCGCACCCCTCTTCTGGGCTGCCTACCCATCCATCCCCAGTCTTGCCCTCTTGCTCAACCCAACTGCGCTGCTCTTGATTGGGCTTCTGGTCGCAGTAGTCTTTTACCTGCTGCAAACCCGGCTCAAAGCCAGCCCGCTCACAGTCAGCGCCGCACTCATCCTGACAGCCCTTGTCCCAACCATCGCCGGACGAATAGCGCTGGCTGGTAACACAGATCCTGCAACAGCTGGCACCTGGTTGGCTTTTATGCTGAGCGGAATACTATACGCAGCCTCAGCCTGTGCGCTTTACAATATTATGCTGCTGGTAAAAACATTCCCTGTCCAATAGAACAAGTACGTTGACCTAAGCACAAACAATATATAATCTTCTTCCAAATCATCTCGTGCGAAAATACATCCATCCACTCCACTACCCAGGATAAAATATCATTATGGAAAAAGCACTCTCCGCCTCAGCCCAAAAAGTTCAAGACGCATTGATCGCACTCGGCTATACCTTCACCGTGCTGGAAATGGAACAACACACCCGCACCGCACAACAAGCCGCCGATGCAGTCGGCTGCACTCTCGGCCAAATTGCCAAATCGTTGATTTTCAAGGGTCTGAACTCTGGTAAAGCCATCCTCGTCCTGACCAGCGGCGTCAACCGTGTCAGCGAAGCTGATTTTAGCTCCCAGCTCCACGAACCAATCGGGCGTGCCGATCCGGAATTTGTACGCGCAGCGACTGGTTTTGCAATTGGCGGCGTGCCGCCAGTCGCCCACCCCCAACCGCTCGAAACCTACATCGATGAAGACCTGCTCGCTTATCCCACCATCTGGGCTGCCGCTGGCACCCCCTTCGCCGTCTTTGAGCTGACACCCAGCCAGCTAATAGCCATTACGGGTGGAACAGTAACCAGAGTGAAGTAAATATCTCCGTCCCGTGAACAGCCCTCCCCCTCACAAGACGTTTTTTTATCCAATATGACCCCTTTCACGCTAAACAAATGACAAAAATATGAATATTGGCGGGAATTATTCATGTTATAGTGAGATTGTTAGACAAATTTATTAAATCTGGAACCTCAAGTCTGGAGTTATCCCAATGACCCATCTGACTATTAATGGTACACCCGTCGAAGTCCCGGAAGGAACCATGGTGCTGCGTGCCGCTGAAAAGCTCGGTATCACCATTCCAACCCTCTGCGATCACCCCGACCTAACGCCCTACGGCGGCTGCCGCCTGTGCCTGGTGGAAGTCAAAGGCGCGCGCGGCCTGGCAGCCTCCTGTGCGCTGCCGGTTACCGAAGGCATGGAAGTTACGACCGAGAGTGACAACCTCTTTAAAAATCGGCGTGAAATCCTTGAATTTTTATTGTTTGCCTATCACGATAGCGGTTATGAAAATGGCCAAAAAGACGAAACCCAATTTATGCACTGGGTCCGCCATTTTGGTCTGGACGCTGCCGCCAAACAATCCCCACAGCCCCGCTACCCCGTCAACAGCGACCCAAACCCGGTCGTCTGGGTCGATTTAAACAAATGCATCCTCTGCAACCGCTGCATCCGCGCCTGTGAGGAAGTCCAGGGGCGCTTTGTCTGGGGACTTACCAAACGTGGCTTTGATTCAGAGATCTCACCTGGCGCCAACACAGACATGCTCACTGCCAACTGCGAATCTTGCGGAGCTTGTGTAGCCTACTGCCCGACTGGCGCCCTGGATAACAAACCCTCGATTGGTGCCGGAAAACCCGACAAATTGGTCACCACCACCTGCGGTTACTGCGGCGTGGGCTGCCAGTTTGATCTGAACATCAAGGATGACAAAATCATCCGCGTTACCTCCAACCCCCAGGCCCCGGTCAACGGCATGCACATGTGCGTTAAAGGCCGCTATGGCTACGATTACATCCACCATCCCGACCGGCTGCTCAAACCCCGCGTCCGGCGCTACTTGCTGGATGAGCGTGACAAAAGCGAAGTCCGCGCTTCAATCTCCAACCCCAACCCACAACCCGGACATGGCTGGGAATGGGTCGAAACCAGTTGGGATACAGCACTCGATATCACTGCCCGCAAATTAAGCGAAATCCGCCGCGTAAACGGCCCCGACAGCATTGGCGTTTTGACTTCCGCCAAATGCACCAACGAAGAAAATTACTTGATGAACAAACTGGCGCGACAGGTCATTGGCACCAACAATATTGACCATTGCGCCCGGCTCTGACACTCCAGCACAGTCGCCGGTCTGGCGACTTCCTTCGGTTCAGGTGCCATGTCCAATTCAATGGACGATGTTGCCCATCAATCCCAGGCATTGTTTGTGATTGGTTCCAACACCACCGAGCAACACCCCGTCTTTGGCGCCATGCTGCGCCAGGCAGTTTTGCGCGGCGCAAAACTAATCGTAGCCGATCCACGCCGGATTGAACTGACCCAGTATGCCGATCTGCACCTGCGCCAGCGTCCCGGCACCGATATCGCCCTGTTAAACGGGCTGATGTACATCATCCTGGAAAAAGGCTGGCAGGATCAGGCTTTTATTGATGCGCGCTGCGAAGGCTTTGACGAATTCAAAGCCACCATCCTGCAGTACCCGCCCGAAAAAGTCAGCGAAACCACCGGCATCCCAGTCGAAAAGCTGTACCAGGCGGCTGAGATCATGGGCACCACCCGACCCATGGCG
>CAYWXS010000164.1:0-11781 GCA_964462245.1 uncultured Anaerolinea sp. | reverse complement strand
GGTAGGCGAATCCGGAAAATTAGCCAAAATCTGAATTTAGATGCGATTGCCCTGACAAACGCATTGGCAATAAGAGGGCGGAGGCGACTTTGGTGCTACAATGAATGTAAGCAATCATTCCGCTATTATCAGCCCCCACAACACACAGGAATCAGTCGCCAGCGTGAGGTTAGAACGTTGGGACTGATTTTTTTATCTCCAGGCAGAGTGATCCCGCCACGCAACGCGGTCGTCCAATCAGGTTCTTGATACGCCCTGATTCGGAAATCAAGAATATTAGCCAGGCTTCGTCAAAACCACATTCCATAAAACACACAGCAGACCACCGAAAATGAAAATTAAGATACTAAGGCTTATCCCACAACTGATCAAAAGCCTCCCAATGCGCACTCTGCGAGCTGCGCTACTATTTTTGGCGTCTGGCCTGATCGTGACCGCCCTGCTTACCCTGAGTACAAAGGCAGACGTGGAAGCAGTTGCAAAGCAAGAGTTCGATTTTGCCAGCAGCCAAATTACACAGAAAATTGAGGCCCGGCTCATCGGGAATATCCAATTAATAAACAGCGCGGGGCGCCCTTTGCAGCTTCGGATACCGTTACCCGCCAGAATTGGCAGACCTTTACACAGCATCTGTCGCTTGAAAGCCAATTCCCGGGCATTCAGGACCTGGGCTACGCGGCCATCATTAATTTGAGCGTTTTTAGATTCGTAACGATAAGGAAAATTCGCTATGATAGCATCGATTAAAAAATGGCTTGCGCCTCCCGTTTTTGAAGGCGATGAAACAAAAACGCGCCGCGCCAGTTTCCTCAATTTAGCAATATTGATTACTCTATCGTTTTTGGGACTCATGGCCTTTGCTTCTTTGGTTGAAGGCACAATCCGTGCCGGAATAAGCCTCACTCTATCGTTTTTGGGATTCATGGCCTTTGATTCTTTTGTTGATGGCACAGTCCGTGCCGGAATAAGCATCACCTTATTTGTGTTGTTTTTTGTCGCTTTGCTTTTGTACTACTGGCTGCGGCACGGTAAAGTTGCGCTGGCCGGCAGTGGATTGATTATCCTGGTGTTTCTTGCGAGCATTATCCTTGAAATCATCAATGGCACGGTTCGAGCTCCGGCTACATTAGGTTATCTGTTAGTGATCATTACGGCGGGGATGTTGTTTGAATGGCGTGGTACGCTGCTTTCCGTCAGCATCTGTTCACTGGCACTGCTGGGAATGATTCTGGTAGAAAACGCGGACATGCTGCCTCAGTCTGTTCATAACGTTACGCTGGCAAACTGGATTACCTACATGAGCCTGTTTGGGGTGATTGGGCTCGTATCTTTGTGGGGACAACAGACCACAAAACAAGCGCTTGGCCGCGCTGACCTGGAAATAAAAACCCGTCAGCACGTCGAGATGGAACTGCGCAAACTGACACAGGCTGTTGAACAGAGCCCGGCCTCGATTGTAATAACTGACCTGGATGGAAATATCGAATATGTTAATCCTCGCTTTACGCAGGTCACAGGTTACACTTCTGATGAAGCCCTCGGGAAAAACCCGCGTATCCTGAAAACTGATCTCACCCCGCCAGAGACACACCCTCAGCTATGGCAGACGATTGCGCAAGGCAAAGAATGGCATGGCGAATTTGTGAACCGTAAAAAAGACGGCACTTTATATTACGAGTCCGCCATTATTTCACCGATCACCGGCTTGCATGGCAGCGCCACGCATTATCTGGCAGTCAAAGAAGACATCACTGAACGCAAGCAAGTGGAAGCTGCGCTCATAGAAACAGCCTTAGAGCGAGAAGCGGCCCTGGAAAAGGCGAGTAAATACAAGCTTGAACTGGAGACACAGAACGAAGAGGAAGCCAAGCGAGCCGCCGAGCTGGTGATTGCCAACCAGGAACTTACCTTCCAGCACGAAGAGAAAGCCAAACGAGCCGCCGAACTGGTAATTGCCAACCAGGAGCTTACCTTCCAAAACGAAGAAAAGGCCAAACGAGCCGCCGAGCTGGTGATTGCCAACCAGGAACTTACCTTCCAGCACGAAGAGAAAACCAAACGAGCCGCCGAGCTGGTGATTGCCAATCAGGAGCTTACCTTCCAGCACGAAGAGAAAACCAAACGAGCCGCCGAGCTGGTGATCGCCAACCAGGAACTTACCTTTCAGAACGAAGAGAAAGCCAAACAGGCTGCCGAGTTTGCGCTTGTGAATAGTTATCTTGAAAACTTGATCAACTATGCCAATGCCCCGATTATCGTTTGGGATCAGAAATTCTGCATCACGCGTTTTAATCATGCCTTCGAATTCCTGACCGGGCACACTGAAACGGATATGCTCGGGCAATCTTTGGAGATTCTGTTTCCAGCCGCCCTGGTTAACAAAACAATGGCGCAGATTCGTAAGACTTTGATCGGTGAACGCTGGGAATCGGTTGAAATAAAAATCCTGCATCGTGATGCTTCAGTTCGAACGGTGCTGTGGAATTCTGCCACGCTGTTTGAGCCAGACGGAAAAACAGCGCTTGCCACGATTGCGCAGGGACAGGATATCACCCGGCGCAAGCAAGTGGAAGATGCACTCAAAAATACAAACCTGACACTCAAAGAGACAGCGGTAGAGCGTGAAGCTGCCCTGGCAAAGCTTAAGGAAACCCAGATTGAACTGAGGCTGCAGAACGATATGCTGCTCGAAAAGCAAGCGGAAATCGAAGCACTGCGGGAACGCTATTTTGATCTGTATGACCTGGCTCCAGTGGGTTATTGTACGCTCAACCCAGAAGGGCTGATTCTGGAAGCGAACCTGAGCGCTGCCAACCTGTTGGGTGTAACCCGGGAATCAATGCTCAAAGCCTCATTAACCCGGTTCATCGCAAAGAATAGCCAGGATCAGTACTACTTTCATCAAAAGAAATTCATCGAAACAGGCACCTTAACCCTTACCGAATTGCAGTTGGTAAAACAGGATGGAACGATATTCTGGGCACAGGTCGAAAGCAGTTTACTTCGGGTGAACAAGCATGAGCCTCAAGCTCGAATTTTGATCAGCGATATTTCCCCACGCAAACAGATAGAAAAATTATTACAGGACGCCGAACAGCGCCTGAGTACCCTGGCGGAATACAGCCGGGCGATTACCTGGGAAGTGGATGCCGAGGGGCTTTACACCTATATCAGCCCAACTTGCCTGTCGATCCTGGGCTATAGCCCCGAGGAAATCGTCGGCCAAAAGCACTTTTACGATCTGCATCCTGAGGAAGGTCGCGCAGCCTTCAAGGCGGGCGCGTTTGAATACTTCAAAAATCATGACTCCTTCCGCAATCTGGAAAACATACTTCAAGCCAGCGATGAACGGATAATCTGGTTTTCAACCAATGCGCTGCCCATCCTGGATGAAGACGGAAAGCTAACAGGCTATCGCGGCGTCGATACCGACATCAACGAGCGCAAGCAAATCGAACAGGCTCTGGCGCAGGCTGTCACCCGTTTAGCGCTCGCGGTGCGTGCGGGCGGCGTGGGCACCTGGGAGTACGACTTTGTCAACGACCGCTTGACCTGGGATGACCAAATGTACAAGCTGTACGGCATAAGCCCGCAGGACTTCAGCGGTGCATACGACGCCTGGCAGAAAGGCTTGCACCCACAGGATCGCGAGCACGGTGACAATGAAATTCAGGCCGCGCGGCGCGCTGAAAAGGATTTCGACACCGAATTCCGCGTGGTCTGGCCGGACGGCAGCGTCCACGCTCTGCGAGCCCTGGCGCTCGTAATGCGCGATGAGACGGGCGAGGCGCTCTCGATGCTCGGAACCAATTGGGATGTGACCGATCAAAAGCTGATGCTTAAGAAATTGCAGATTTCCATCTTCGAGAAGGATGCGCTGCTGCGCGAAGTTCATCACCGCGTCAAGAACAACCTGGCAGCCATCATCGGACTGATTAATTTGCAGGAAAGCAACCTGATTGATCCTGTCACGAAGACAGCCTTCAGCGAACTGGGCAGCCGGGTTTCTGCCATGGCGCTGGTGCACGAGCTGCTTTACAGCTCAGAAAACCTGGCCCAGATTGATCTGCAGACTTACCTGGAAAGGTTAACTTCTCAGTTGAGTCACCTGTACCAATCCTCCGGACAGGCCCAGATTACTGTCGCGGCGCAGGGCGTATTCATCGATCTGGATGAAGCCATTCCGTGTGGTTTGATCGTATCCGAGCAAATCACCAACAGCTTCAAGTATGCCTTCCCGGGTGGGCAGCCGCGTGCGGGTGAAACGATTTGCGAAATCAAGATCAGCGCCAGTCAAAAAGGCAGCGCGTACACCCTGAACGTATGCGACAACGGTGTGGGAGTGCCAGCCGGTTTTGATTGGAAAAAGAGCCCCACACTCGGGATGAGTCTGATCCGCATGTTGGGCGAACATCAGCTTGGCGCGACCATCCAATTGGATACAGCGACTGGCACCTGTATTGAAATCAAGTTTGATAAAAATAACAGGAGGAACCGATGACACAGGCAAGTATATTGATCGTGGAGGATGACGGCATCCTGGCCTTGTTTTTGCAAAATATGCTCAGCCGATTGGATTATGCCATCCTTGCACCGGTCGCGACTGGCGAAGAAGCCGTGGCCTGTGCCCTCGAAAATCAGCCCGACCTGATCTTGATGGATATCCAACTGGATGGTGAAATGAATGGCATCACTGCTGCCAGCCAAATCGCAGAAAAGGCAGCCATTCCGGTCATCTTTCTGACCAGTTTCGCGCAGAAGAACATTTTGGATCAGGCCAAAAGCTCCGCGCCATATGGCTACCTGGTGAAACCCGTCACTGAGCGCGATCTGGTTACAACCATTGAAACAGCGCTGCATAAATCCAAACTCGATCAGAAGCTAAGCCAGAGTGAAGCCCACTTTCGGCATGTGGCAGATCATGCGCCGGTGCTGATCTGGATGTCTGGCGTGGATGCGCTGATAAATTATGTCAACCTGCCCTGGCTCAAATTGACCGGGCACACGTTGGAGCAGGCATTGGGCAGCGGTTGGACCGATAGTATCCACCCGGAAGATTATCAAGCCAGCCTGGATATTTACCGGGAAGCCTTCAAAAAGCGGCAGGAATTCAAGATGGAGTTTCGGCTGCACCTGGCCAGCGGGGCATACGCCTGGTTATTGGTGAACGGTGTGCCCCGTTTTTCAACCGAAGCTGAATTTCTCGGCTATATTGGCTCATGCGTCGATATCAACGCCCGCAAGCTGCTGGAAGCCGAATTGCATGCTGCAAAATCTGCATTGGAAGCGGCCAATCAGCAAATTAATGAGGCCTTTGTGCGCGAACAGCTGCTGGCGCGCACGGATGCATTGACCGGGCTTAATAATCTACGCTCCTTTAACGAACTAGCCGGGCATGCCTTCGAGGTGGCCCGGCGCTACCATCAGCCCCTTTCCCTGGTCATGTTTGACATCGACAAATTCAAAAATGTCAACGATACATTTGGGCATGCCACCGGCGATCAGGTGCTGATCCAGACGGCCCAGGTGATTAGTGCTCAATTACGTGCAACGGATATTTTTGGGCGCATCGGCGGAGATGAGTTTGTGATCATCCTGCCGGGCACCAATACACAGCTGGCCTTCCCGATGGCGGAACGCATCCGCGCCGAAGTTGCCCGGCGGACGCTGGAGACCGCCAAAAATCCGGTCACTGTCACGATCAGCATGGGCATTACTGGAATTTCAGAGAATTCGGCCAATGACGACGTCGAAACTCTTATCCGCCAGGCCGACCTGGCGCTGTATGCTGCCAAGGCTGCCGGGCGCAACGCTACCGTCATCTATCAGCCTGAGATGGAGTAGAGCGGGGCGGGCGAAGCGTGAGGGTAATTGCGAAGGGCGACCCCCATCCCAACCTTCCCCCATTTTCAAAAACCGAAAATAGGGGAAGGAGGCGCAAGCATAGCATTAATAGCGGGTCATAGCAGGGACCGTTGCACATTCATTTTTGTGCTAAACTTCACATCGTATTTGCAACACCAAATATAGCAGCAGACAAGCCTTTGAACGGGCCCGGCAAGGTTTTATTATCTGGCCCGAGCGCCCGTTTTTATTGGATGGAATGCTTAATAATATTTTCCTGGAGATTGAAAAATGAGTTATTGGATCTTTAGAGCCAACCCCGAGCATTACCGGATCGATGACCGGCTGCGCGACCCGAAAACCGAAATGACCTGGGCGGTCACGCGCTACCATGATCGCATCCAAAAAGGCGATACTGTTTTCGTCTGGCGCGCCGGTTCACCGCGCGGAATCTGTGCTGTGATGGAGGTTGAAGTTTGCCCCTACCAACCCGCAGAGCATGAACTGGAGGATGGCTATGAACTACCCGCGCAGCGCAGCGCTGCCCACCCCGAACATTGGGCCAAATGCCGGATCACCCAGCGCTTTCCGGTGATTGAAATAAGTGTGATCAAGAAAATTGACGGGTTGGAGTTATTTTCCTTCTTCTCCGCCTTCCAGCAAGCTACCAATTTTTCAATCACCCGGCCCGAAGGCAGCATCCTGGTGGAATTTATTAAAGAATATCTGACTCGCGAACCTGAACCAAAACGCGAGCTGCCTGTCAAGCCCGCCGCACGGGTCAAAAACCCGGCAGCAGCACGCAGCGCCAGCGCCCCAAGCACCCCAAGCGCACCCAGGAGCAGGGCAAGTGTGCAGGTTGCAAAATCACCCGCCCTAAACACAGTCGCACTACTTAAATGCGACATGTGCGGCAGGTTCGTGGTCAGCACCGATACGGAGCGTCACGCCCGCGAGCTGCACCCGGCTGATGTGGTAGGTTGGAAGAAAGTCAAATAGGGTTTAGTTTAGGGTGGGGGCAGGTAATTCCAGGGATTAACCTTGCTGTAAAGCGTATGCATCAGCTCAAAGTGCAGATGCGAGCCGGATGAATTTCCGGTACTGCCCAGGGTGCCAATGACGGTGCCCTGATCCACGCTTTGACCACACAGGACCGAAATACTGTTCATGTGCCCATACAACGACTGCCAGCCGTTGCCGTGGTCGATCATGACCATGTTGCCATAGCCCCAGTCATTCCAACCGGAATAAACAATCACACCGGCATCCGCCGCATACAGCGGCTGCCCGGTATTGCCGGCAATATCGATACCGCGGTGATTGGTTTCCTCAGAGTAATCAAACCCGGAGAGGTAATGCTCGACGGTGGGCCAGATAAAGGTACCCAGGCCCACGGCGCCATCCGTGATGGTGCCGCACGAACCTGCACCCATCACGCGCGCAATGGCCGGATTGGTACGGGTTACACCAACCGGGGCACTCCAGGAGGTATAGGGGCGATGCCCACCCGGGATGATCAGCCAGGTGCCCGGTTTGATATTTGGATTTGAAAAATTGCCAATAGTGGCCAGATCCAGCTTGTTGAGCGGGAATTTGACTATATCTTCCGGCTTGACATTCAGCCCTTTAGCAACACCATTCAGACCATCCCCAGCCTGCCATTCATAATAATAGCCATCCACGGGTAAAATATTCAACTCTGTGCCAATCGAAAGGTTATGGGGATCGTCGCGCAGGGTGTAATAATTTCCAAACATGATGGTCTGGGGTTTGAGGTTGTATTTTGCCGCAATCGCAATGACCGTATCACCTTTGGCGATGGTGTATTTGATAATGTCCAGGCGCGGGCGATCCGGGATATTGGTATGGATCAGGGCACTGCGTGCCACGCCCTGGGTGCTGGGCGTCATCTGCGGCAGCGAAGCCAGGTCCACCGACGGAACCAGGGTAGCGGCAACCGCTCCGGCTGGTTTTACCAAAGTAGACGTAAGGGGCAGGAACGGCAAAAACCAGCGCAGCAGCATAATCACGGTGAATACCAGGACGAGGGTTAAAACTCCTGTCCCTATTCGCGCAACGATATCGCCCAGGCCCAGGCGCGCCAACATTTCCAGCCAGCCGGGTGAGGTTTGTTTGGGCCCCGCTTGGGGGTTTGTATTCTTTTTGGTTTCAGCCAGCTGTTCCATCCCTTGCCCGGCTACTTCCTGAAATTCTTCATTCATTCGAATATCCTTCGGAAATTATCATAACATGCCAAAAAACCTGCGTCAAGCCAACCCTTAATGGAGGCTTAATTTTTGCCTTGTTTTGCAGGCAGACGCCGGTCAGGCTTCCATCAATTTAATATCCGGGTTAAAGAGGTGGATGCCCCCCAAAGCCAGGGCACAGATCAGACCGCAGATGAGCGCCGCAGCCGGCACCCCCCAGTTTTGAGCGATCCAACCCACCAACAGGCTGCCAAAGGGCGCTATACCCTGTAGACCCCACAAGTACGTGCTAAAAACGCGCCCGCGCAGGTAGTCGGGCACTTGCAGTTGAATCAGGGTGTTCATGGTCGCCAGGCTGGTGACCGTACCCCAACCAATGAACACAAAGATGATCAGGGCCAGCGGCACCTGACGGATAAAGGAAATGGCAAGCAGACCGGCGACAAAGAAGGCCTGCCCAACCGCCAGCAGCCAGCCTTTACGGCGCACATTAAATGAAGCCAGGGAGAGGGCTGCCACCAGCGCACCAATTCCCTGGGCCGTATAGAGCGCACTGTTACGGGCCGCACTGGAAGCCTGGGTATCGCCAATCTGTTTTAATACATCACTGGCAATCACAGGGATCTGTGTCAGGAGTGGAAAGCCGACGAAACCGGCAACGGTTGCCATCAAGATCAACATGGCAATCAGGCGGTTTTGCTGGATATAAGCCTGACCTTCTTTGAAGTCAGCCAGCCAGTTGCTGGAGACTTTCTTTATTTCAGACTTGAAGGGGGTGCTGACAAACAGTAGGCTGAAGATGATCACCAGGTAACTGAGACCGTTGACCAGGAAGGCCCAGCCTTCGCCGCTGCCCTTGATGAAGATCAGAAAAGGGGCGACCAGCGAGGGACCGATCACGCGCGCAGCGTTAAAGATGGTTGACTGCAGGGCAATCGCATTTGGCAGTGTTTCCTTGCCCACCAGCTCGATCAGCATGGCCTGGCGCGCGGTGATCTCGAAGGCACTGGCCGTACCCAGCAGGAAGGCCAGCAAAGCCAGGTGCCAGATCTGAATGACACCCGTCAGCGCCAGGAAGGCCAGGGTAAAAGCCTGCAGCATCATGATGATCTGCATGGCAATCACCATCTTGCGCTTATCGACCCGTTCGACGAGCACGCCACCCGGCAGCGCCAGAAAAAGCGTGGGCAGCGTCCCGGCAAAAGCGATCAGACCCAGGTCAAAGGGTTTTCCGCTCAGACGATAAGCCAGATAAGGTTGGGTGACGCTTTGCATCCAGGTCCCGATCAAGGATATAAATTGACCAACCCAGAAGATCAGGAAGTCTCGGGAAGCCAGGGCCGGATAGCGTTGCGCAAATTGTTGTCGGAGGGACATTAGGCAGGATTCTTTAGGAGAAATCCCGCTTGGGGTCTCGGGAGGATTTATCAGCCGGGATGGGAACGATCAATTCCGGCTCGTTATTAGTCGGGCTGTTGACCTGGGTCGAAACAGAATGAGCTGTCATTTCTTCGGCCGGGTATTGGGTCAGTAATTTTTGAAGCGTTTCAGGTCTCTGTGGAGCCGGGTCCAGCCATTGGTCGTAGGCACTGGGCGGCAGGATGACCGGCATGCGATTGTGGAGCGTAGCCATGAGCGCGTTTGGCTCGGTGGTGATGATGGTACAGGAACGCACCTCGGAGCCATCCGGGGCAAGCCATTCATCCCACAAGCCCGCAAAAGCAAAGGGCTTGCCGGACGCGAGCCGGATGTGGTAAGGGATTTTCAGGCGGGAACCGGGCTGCGACTTCCATTCATAGAAGCCATCCGCGGGTATCAGGCAGCGCTTGTATTTATACGCGCCCCGGAAGGCGGATTTCTCAGCCAGGGTCTCGGCACGGGCGTTGATCAGGCGCGAGGCAATGTCCGGCTCTTTGGCCCAAATGGGGATCAGGCCCCAAAGGTAAAAATCAGCGGTCAATTTGCCGTTGTTGGGCAGGACCATGACAGGCTGGGTGGGCGCGATGTTATAACGCGGCGCGTACTGTAAGGGAAAGGAAAAATTGGGAAAAGCTTCCTGCAGGTCGGCAGGGTCGACAGTCAGGGTAAAACGTCCACACATGATTTACCTCTTTTCTAATGGTTGGTTCAGGAATTCAGGCCAAAACACCCGCATCAATCGCTATTTATGCGACTTGCGCGGGGTGGGCGTGGGCTCAAACCCAAACGGGGTGGAAGTTGGCGTGACGGTTAAGGGCGGGGTGAAGAATGAAAAATCCATATTTCCAGCATTTTGTTGAATGGAGCTTTCCGGGTTGATGACCTGGTAGAAGGTTGTACCGGGCTTGATGGGTACCGGTCGGCCGTCCGCATCTTCCAAGCGCAGGGGTTGGTCGCTCAATTCGCGAATCCAGTTAGCCTTGAGCATGCGCCCATCGCGAAAGAGATAAGCCGGACCGCTGCCCGTCAGGGTGATATCAAAAACCTGGTCGGCCCGATCAAATTCGTTATGGAAGATGTGCGGAACAATCAACTCTACCACATTCTGGGTGGAGAGCTGAGCCCCGTTCAGGTTATCGATATGCGGGCCAAAGCTCTCGCCCTGTTTAAAGCTGCTGGCATCGGCAGTATCTGAAAAACGCCAGTAGACCTGTTTGAGCGGATCATATTCCCAATAATTGTAGCTGTAAATGGAATAATGGGTGTAAATCCGCTGGATGGCGGGCAGCGCTTGCGGGTACATCAACTCGCCGAAGAAGGTGGCGCGCAGAGTCTGGTGACTATTATCGGTAAGCTTGGGGCCGACCCCGGCGGTATCGACAAAAACATTGTTATAGCCCTGGATGCTGGTATCGCGGCAAAGCGGAGGACAGTTATCGTCACGCGGCAAAAACAAGAGTGGTTTTAGCTCGCTTTCCAGCAGGTGCTTCTCGACGCGTTCGTCTGCATTGGCAAAAACAAGCGAAGATCGATACATACGCATGACATATTCGTCAAAATAACGGCCCGAGCGCACCGGTCCGGCGCGAGCTGCATCCTGACCGTAAAAGACAGCGATGAAACGGGTCAGGCCGTCTTCTATATAATACTCATAAACCAGGTCGGCGCGCATCAGACCATACTGGTTGGGGCGCACAATACCGCGTGGAAAGGTGCTGACTTTGACTGCAATTGGGCGCCGGTTGAGGTTTTCCGGCTGGGCTGGTTTTAGCCCGGTCAGGGGGTCAGCATCCGCCGAGAGTGTGACGGAATATTGCAGGATGGGAACAAGACCGGGCCCGGTAACAGGGCTGGGTGTAGCTGCAATTTGGGTGGCATAGCGGGCTGTAGCGGATGGCAGGTAAAAGAATGCCGGACTGGGGCTGGGGGTCGGGGCTGTCTGGCTGGGGGCAGCACGCAAGGTGCCTGAAGCCGGGATGAGTTGGGTGCGTATCTGCGGCTGAGCAAATACTGCCAACCCGAGCAGAGCACTTATTGCCATTATGGAGCCCCAAAGAATCAGCGCGAGTGTTTTTAACCTGGATGCCTTCATTGACGTTTGATTATACCGCTTTCCGGTGCGAGGTTTTAGGTTACGGCCTAATGGGGCAGGGCAATCGCATCTAAATTATTCGTACTTACTCACTGGCTCCTGGGGCTTATCATCCATCAAGATTTTACTGTATAGGGCGAATAAAAATCGATTGGTTTGCCCCGCCCCGTGCTGTAACCGGGGCTACCTCGCCCCGTGCTGTAACCGGGGCTACCTCGC
>CAYWXS010000163.1:0-11811 GCA_964462245.1 uncultured Anaerolinea sp. | reverse complement strand
ATTGTCCAAAATCAAGTCTTGATTAATTTACAAATTGCTTAACTTGTGACTGATGGACTAACCCCTGTTCGTAGAATCGAGTGGCGCGGCGCGGGTCGCCCAGATACGCGTAGGCCAGACCCAGGTTGCCGAGGGCTTCTCCTTCGCCGCGCCGGTCGCCGCTTTCGCGCGCCAGCGCGAGCGCTTTTTGGAAGTAACCGGCTGCGACCTCGGCTTTACCCATGTTGGCGTAGGCTATTCCCATGGCGTTGTACGACCAACCGACCTGCTGCTTCTCCTCAAGGTTCTCGGCCTGCAGGGCTGCGGGCTGCGGTGCGCTTCCCAAACCCTGAGCAGCATACGCCTGTTCGAGTGCCCGCGCGAAGTCATCCCAATTTTGGGGGCGCTCGTGTGGGCGCAGGGCTAGACTCGATGTCAATAGTTCGCGCACTTCAGGCGGCCATTCCGCTGACAGGGGACGCAAGTTTCCGTTGCAGTGTGCGGCCTGCAGCTCGCTGACATTCCGTCCCACTGCCGCACACTGCCCGCTGAGCATCTCTAACAACATGCAGCCCAGGGCGTAAATATCTGTGTAGACGCCCAAGGCCTGGCCCTGCCATTGCTCGGGCGCCATATAGAGCGGCGTGCCAACGATTCCGTGCGTCAGGTGCGTGCGCCCAATTGATTCTGGTTCAATATTCTTCAAACTTCCGCCTTCATCTTGTAAAATCGTCGCCAGACCAAAGTCGGTCACGCGCAGTCGGTTAATGTCTGTGCCGGGCAGTTTATCTGCGCCGACCAGCACATTCTCGGGCTTCAGGTCGCGATGGACAAAGCCAGGAATTTTCTCGGTGGCATGTTTCATGCCACGTGCGATCTGCAGGCTGAAAAGCAAGGCCTGGGCTACCGACATGGGGGCGCCCATCCAGGAACGCAAAGAGGCATCTTCGCGGCCCTGTTGCTTGGCGATCAATTCAAGTGAAAGGAAGGCGGTCGGGTCGATGTACTCGACTGCATGGCAGCGCACGATATGCGGGTGCCGGCCAAGTTCCACCCAGGCAGTGCCTTCGCGCAAGAAGCGATCGCGTGCGGCTCGTGTGATTTCCAGCGTAACTGTAGAAAAATCGGTTTTTCCATTACAACTGTAGAAAAAGTCACAAAGCAGGGTTGTAATTTTCCAGAGTAACCGTAGAAAAACACCGGTAAAAGCAATCCGCGGAGGACAGACAGCGCGCGTCCATCTGCCCTCCGCCAATAATCAGCAGGAAGAACGTTTCTTTTTGGGTTTTTTCGGTGGCAGGCCGGTCCAATCGGGATCTTGGGCAAAAAGCAGCCTGGTTTCTGAATAAAAATTTATTTTCCCACGCGAAACCCCTATCAATCTGGCCACTGTTCTTTTAGTAACCGGCTGTCCCAACGCCTTCAACTCAAGGATCGAATCTTGAATCTTGGCCGATAAGATTTGCACGGTTTGCTCTCGTCGCTCGGGTGCCTCCTGTCGATTATTGGTTGCCACATCAAGCAGAATAGCTTTGGCTTTTGGGTAGTAAAATAACCCCCTCGCACACATCCCAACCAGCCCACAAATTGCCGGTTGGGTCACTCGTTTGCCTTCCGCCTGTAATTTTTCTGTCGCCCAATTTATTTTTTCAACCCATTCCTGCTCTCTTTGTTGCTTGCGCAACTGGGCTGCTTGTTGGCAATCCTGGCTGATCTGGATCAAGGCAACTCTGAGTTTGGGGTAGTTTCGTAAACTTGAGCGATGTGTACCCATTGCTCGGGTCACCTTTTCCTGGCTCAGACGAAGTCCATCTTCCTGGATATTGTTAACTACTTGCTGGACTTGGTGGAGCAGTCGGGTTTCCTGTCGGTCAAATCTTTGCTCGGGACTCAGGCTTTGATGGTAACATTCCTCATCTGGCGTCAAGACCATATTGAAAAGCTCTTCAAAAGTCAGCCCAAGATAATCTGCATAAGCCAGGTATTGACCAAACTTTAATCCGCCGCGTTTGGGAATGCGATGTTCAAAGGTCAGTGCTGTACGAAGCCGAATATTCAGGTGCTTGGCAACCTCACCCACTGTCCATTGTCTGGTTTTGCGCCAATAGGCCAGACGTGGACCAATAGATCCCAACTCAATATTGTTTTTTGGCGGCGATAACAAAAAGACCAGATCTCCATAGCGTGCCTGAGCCTTTTGCTGTTGGCAATCATCCATTGGTACAACTCGGCCAGCGATTAAGGCAACCTTGCACTGAGGGCACTGGTTCATTTTTAGAGATACTGTCAGAAAAGGGATCTCGTATCCGCAGTAAGAACAGCAATCCAGGAGCAGACAGCCGTGCTGGGGACAACCAGCGAGAATGGTAAATCGCCACGGCAGGCTGTAGTGCGGGAGATCGTTCTGCAGACAAAGTGGACAATAGCGTAACTTCGGTGCCAGTTGGCCGAGCAAAAAAGAGGCCATTTTTGTGGAATTAGTTGGTCGCTTAAATTTTTGGTACTGAACCTCAACAATGCGGATAAATGGGAACACGGTGATCGGAACGAAATTAGGTCTCGCGGGGACGAATTCATAACGTTTGTGGAGCGAAAGGATGCGTTTTTGGGTGATAACTGGCGAACTTTTTCTCCATTGATGCTATTCACGCATGTAAAAGATGCGTGAATAGGGCTGGATAAGTACAATCAAACGCTGGCTTGCTGTTTAGAAGGCACGCGCAGCAAGAGCAATTCTTCGATACGCCAAACGTGATCAGTGACACCCGCCGCCATCGCCGGGGTGCGGAACAGCCATTTCTTAGGAGACCCATTACCACGAGTCGGGATGGGCTCGGACAAAGGCACCCGCAAGGAAGAGTGCGACAAGCAAAAGTTGTGGTAAGTCTGCGCCAGGGATAACTGACTGCGCAGGCCAGAAATAGTCTTGGCCAGGTCCTGCACCTTGCGACCCAAGGCGGCCACATGTTCGCGGATAGTGAGATTGAGCCGCTCGATGAATGCGGTATTGATTACCTTGCTACTGCCACTGCCTTGGAGCACTTTTTCAATGGCTTCGGGATTGCCAAAAATACTGCGCTTGGTCACAGCCACTACTCGACCTCGTTCTCGTTGTTTGACAACCTGAGCATACAACAAGTCTGGAATGGGTAGCCAACGCGGTTTGGGTGGGCGGCCGCGCGTGTGCTGGCGTTGCGTCTCGACCCACTGCCCGAAGTGGGTCAGCAGAGCCACGCCATACGCACTCCATTGATCACTGGTAAACAAAGGAATACAACCAGCAGCCAACATTGCCACAATTGCATGGACCAACAGTTGTGCACAGGCTTGACTGCGATCGCCCACAACAGTTGCAAGCCAAAGCTTGGTGGGAGCGTCCACACCAACCCAGACCCAGCATGTGGCCTTTTCTTCGCCATTGCGCTTGCCCAAATGAGCCCATAACTCATCAACCTGGATTTGGCTAAGCTGGAGATCGTGCAATAGGTAATGAGATACATTGTCCATGTGTGTACCGGCCTGTTCCAGCCATTCTTGCACAGTATTTGGATCCAGGTCGAAGATACGCGCGGTTTTGCGGATACCCACACCTTCAGCCAAACACTTTAGCACGCGCCAGATCGTCTCTGCGGCATGTTTCTTACCATAAAAAATGGTGTTGAGCGTTTCCACGAAGGTCTTGTGACAAACCGTACACTCGAGCTGCCGCCAGCGCCCACCATTGGGATGCCCATTTGACCGAATGTTGCCCAACCCAACCCATTCAAAATAGTCACACGTTTCATTCGGACAAAAATGGCTGCTGGTATCGATGCTTTGAGGCCGACCTAGCTTGTGTTCGATCCGGGGAGGCGCTTCCCGTTTTTGCTGCTCGGCTTCTTTTTTGCATCCAGGGCATTCCGCAGGCTCAGTTGCCGCGGTGGGTGATGCACAAGCTGCCGCTTCTGCTTGCGCGGGCTTTCCAATGAATACTTGCCATTGTCTACGGATCACTGGCAAGTATTCAAATAACCAGGTCAGAAATATCATGAAAAGGGATACAATTAACAGCGCAGAGTGGCTTGGCATAAGCACCATCTTTGGTAGGATTGTGCTCTTATCTTGCCACTCTGTATCCCTTTTTGGCAAGGGTTACGCTATTATCTTTTCCGCATTGTTAAGGTACAGGACCAAATTTTTGGATCAAATAGTAAAAGGTGGTCATCTGTAAAGCGGCCTCCGAGCAGAGTGCCGCAACCAACAAGGAATCAAACGATCTCGGAGAAAGGTCCTTCATGCCTCGTAGATCGTCGGCGTTGCGATTTGGAAAGATAATTGGCTGGAGCCTGCAGATATTGGGGATACCATTTGCTTCTGCCAGACGGGTCAGGTAACTGGTCAGCGTTTCCAAAGGCTGTGGATGCGGGTGAATCGGCAGTACTTCAAAATAGTCGGGTTGCATGGTTAGCATCCGTTCTTTTGCTGCAAAATAGCCAGAAAATCTGTCACCTGATGCGTCTGAATACGGTGCCAGGTTTCTTCGAGGAGCATCGGTGAAAGGCTGGGTAATCCTTGTTGAATGGCGCGAGCGCTGGCATCCAAAACTAGAATCATAATGTCACGCAACACACCTCCCGTCCAGCGTTCGATTAACCGCGCAGACCCGTCCATCGGCTCACTTTGCTTTGGCTGAGTTTTTAAGCTATGCTCTGCCAAGGCCGAGTCCACCGGAAAAGGCAACAAAAGCTCCAAGAAAGCCAGTAGTTGACTCAAGCGTTGGCCTGTATATTGTCGCAATTCAAAGTAATCGTTCCAACGTCCCTGTACTTCAGCATCGCCTTCCGTCCAACGCAGTGGGTAACAGGAGGCACAAATCATCGGGACACCGCGGGTTAAATTTGAAATCTCCAGCAAGCGGCGTCGAATTTCAGGTCTCAGGATGTGTTCCACTTCATCCACGATGAGCAGTTCAACCCCACAGCGCTGAAAGTAAAGCATTAACTTCATCAGCAAGATTTCTTCATTGTCGCGGATCGTGTAAACGGCACCGCACTCTAACAAAATCCGCTGAAACAAAGGCTTGGGCGTGTGATTGCTAACCGGTGCATCGACCTTGATGATCGGAACGTGATTATGCTCTGCGCCAACGGTCTGCTTTTCATCCAGGGCCAGCCAGTCCAAATAAGTGGTCTTGCCCATCCCGGAAGGACCTCCCAGCAAGAAGTTGCGTTGTTGTCCAAGCGAACGGTATTCACGCACCTGGGCAATCTTGTCATTGAGCTGCCTCAAGTCCGGAGTGATGATAAAAAGGAAGTTATTCAACCAGAGCAATCTTTCTGCCTGGGAGAGACCCGCAAACTGGGAGACCAGGTGTTGGCGCAAAGTCGGATATCCCATCATTCTCACCAAAGAAGCCGAGATTTCCAGCGGTTGCCGGACCAGGTGAAGACGCAACCGGCGCCGCAAACTGGCGATTTGGACACCTCTTTCCAGGTCGAACGGTTGCTCAGGAACCAACGCATTCAAGCGCTGGGCCAAGCGCAGGTCTTCTTGTTCCCAGGTGGTCTGCCATTCTTTCAGTTGGACCAGGCGCTGGCGTACATCCAGTTGTCCATCCGTGGGCAGGGTTTGAGGCGCAGGCATATCGGTGGGTACCCGTGGATTGGTCATCATGGCTGCTTGCCAACCTCATCCAGGTCAGTCTCGACAAAGCTGGCTAATAATTCCGTGTAATTAGAAACTGTGATGGGTGGGGGTAGCTTGCTTGAAGCGCTTTTCCGATTGGCGGTACGCTGAACCTTTTTCTTTTCAGCCAGACGATTTTGGGCCAATTCGTCAATCTCACCAATGTAACTCAGCCAGTCGTTTGGATCTTTTCCCTGGCTGTGGGCCATGATCTTTGCCAACTGGTATGCCCCAAGGCTTAAAGACAGGGTCGAACCATCCGGCTGCCTTAACTCTTTGGCATACAGATCGCCAACCCACTGCGCATTTCGAAAGAGCGCAATCCGGCTGATATCCGCAGGCTCATAGCTGAAGTTGTAATTCAAGGGCTGTCCATCCAAGCCAACTCGTTGAGCATTTCCCAGTTCGGGCGACCAGTAGTGCAGCCCAAAAGCACAGATTCCCTTGTTGGTGATCCGGCGTGTTTCCGAATTCATGCGCCAGAAACTGCGCTCCAAGGCTGGGGTGAGGGGCGGCAACAGCGGTATCCCCCTTTGCAACCCTTCCACCCATTTTTGATGCGGGGTCAGCCCGCCCAATTCACGGTGAAGCGTGTGCTGATAAACGACAATCCATTGGTGTAGGATGAGCTCGATATCCTGGTAAAGCAGGCAAGCTTCTTGCGCTGCCTGAGATATGCTCTTGGGATCGCTTGAACGGATCGCCCCCGGCAATAACTCCTTCATCCGGGCAGAAAGGTTGCCAAAGAAACGCTCAATCAGAGCCCCATAACGCCCTTTGTACGGTGGCCTGAAAACTAAATCGATGCTGTTATAGTGACCGCCCTGTCCAATGACACGCGCCAGGTTTTCCAGACTGTAAGAGTGGTGGGCCCAGGCATTATCCAGCGACAATTGTTGGGGAATCCCATAACAAACCCACTCACCGGTAAGCCCCAGTTCACGATGGGATACCTTCGGCCAAATCGCATGGCGCAGTGCGCTTTGAATAGATTCAATACATGGGGCTTCATATAACAACGCCAAACCCAAGATACTGCGTGAGTAAGCATCAATCAAGACGGTTACCCAGAGTCGATTCAACTGGCTGCGGGTTTTTTCATCGACCGTAAAGATATCCAAGAGCCAATGGTCGGCGAATACGTACTGGAGTGGCAGAGTTGCTCGCGCTACGTAAGTATCAAAGACCATTTGTTCGCGTTCCCACATTTCTTGACCATGCCTGGCGATCATGACCTCCTTGCCTTGTTCTGGTTGATATTCAAACCAGCGCAGATACTGGTAAAACCAGGAACGCGAGGGCAAACTCACCGTTTTGAGCAAGCGGGCTTTTTCCGGGTTATCCAGGATTGCCTGCATCGGTAGTTTCGGGTTCAACAACTCTTCAACTAAGTTTTCAGGAAACGCTGCGCCGCATTGTTCTGGATCGAGCCACAACCCCAGCGTTCGCTGGAGTGTGCTCTGCAAAATGCGAAAGGTCGTGATCGGACGCAGGCGCATTAAACTGCCGCGCGCGTAGAACCGGAGAATGTGAGTATCGATGAAGTGCAACTGCGCTTTGTCGATCTTGAGCTGATTGAAGACCGAACGCCGCAAATCGGCGGCAATTTGGCCCCGATCACCTTTGTGTTTTTGGAAAAGCCCCCGATATTTGTAATAGGTGGCCAGCTTCACCGGTTCAGCTAACTGCGCACAGGCTTGCCGGAGAGCGGGAGTCCGCCTAAAAACCCCCTGCCTCAGCGCGGCCCGGGCTGCTTCGGATGCCACCAGCCGTTCCACAGTTTCAACCACCGCGATCATGACATCTGCGCGTTTCAATAGTTGCTCCGGAAGAGCCAGGGTATGCAGGGGCGTTGAATCCGGTCGGCGACTGGCCAGTTCCGCTTGCAAGGTTTCCAGCGTGAGCGCAAAAACTGGCTCCTGCGCCTCCTGGCCGTGGGGCAAGAGCAATTCTTCCAGCCGGAAGGTCTGGCGTTCCAGGGTGACAAGTTCTTCGACTTGTAGCGTCAGCGGGTCAGCTTCATTACCCGCCAGCAATCGAAAGCTTTGGCCTCGCCAGTAGATGAAAGAACCAGGCCGGAGCCACCTTTCAAGGGAAGGCCTATCAGTCAGTTGGCTCATTGCCTTTCTCCTTGGCTGTATTCGGCCACCGTTACCGGTTCTATTCGCATTTGAACCCAGGCGGCTGGCGAGAATCCAACATTCCCGGCCCCAAATATCAATTGGCTCAGGTCGGTATCCATCTGGCCCGCCCAGAGCATATGGCAGAGTGCCGCCACTATCGTGGGTCTGGTAATACCCAGTTTTTGCTCAATTCGGGTCACCAGGGTTTGTAATGCAACCGGGCTCTTCGCCGCCAATTCTTCACCAGCCATTCGGGAGACAGCCAGATCCGCGTAAACGCTGGGACGATATCTAAACAAAACCAACAGATTTGCCAACTCACTGCCCTGCGGCAATGATTTTTCTGTGTGGACGACGTATCGCCAACCGCGGACCCGGCAGATCTCGTTCGCCGCGGCTTCTCTCTGAACAATATTCGGGCGAGTCTGTCGGCTGGTCATCGTAACCTCATGAATTTCTACCGGGCCGTTGCTACGCCACACGATAAAATCGGGTGTATAGCTGTGCTGCTTCCCATTGGGTGCCGTGAATTGGAACCGTTCGGGCTGACTACCATAATCGTGGATGTCTGGATCGCGATCCAGACGCAGCAGCAAAGCTCGCTCGGCCCAAGACTCAAATTGGACGAGCCGTCCAGCTTTGTTTGTGAAGATGCCTCGTATATTTTGGCCGGTGGAGACAACTTGCCGAACATTTCCGAGCGGGGGATTACGCTTGAATTTCATTTTTTACCTCCGGGGCGAATGAAAATATGACCAAGGAATCCTGCCATCGGCTGAGGATAAACAGGCAGATATTTCTTGGTGCACGTTCATTCTAACGACCGATTGATAATCCCCGTGACTTTTTCTACAGTTGTGCTGGAAATGTGGTTTTTTTCTACACTTACGCTGGATTTTTCTACGCTTTCCCCCCGCTTGACCGCCCAAAAGCCCCCTTAAATGGCCTAAAAGCGCTTTTCTATTCTACAGTTACGCTGGAAATCACAGCTCGGTCAGGCAGGTATTCGGGTTTGAAGGTTTTGAGCGCCACCGGGCGGTCATTGTTGTTGTGATCGAGACAGAAGTAGATAACGCCCATCCCGCCCATCATGGGGTTAGATGCGATTTCGTACGAACCGATCAAAGTGCCAGGAGGGTGGATTTGCATAATGGGGGCTCCTAATTGCTTGCGATCTGCTTGAGCCAGGCAAGGCGCTGTTCGAAAGCGGGTTTATCCTCGAGCTTGACCTGCTCTTGGATGGTTTCCTGGATTGTCTGGATGAACTGCTTGTCTTTGAGCATGGGATGCTGGGTCACCGCCGCCTGCATGGATTGGGGCATATCCGCGCACTGGAAGGCATCGAGGGCTTGCTAGCTCGGGTTGGCTTGCGGCGCTGGAGCAGGAGCGCCGCCCTGTAGTTGGGCACGCAGGTGATTGACTTTCGCTGCATCCTTTTCAGCATCAGGATGGTTAATGGCGCGTTCAAACGTTACACAAACTTCCATAGCAGATATTGCTTTATCTATTTCACCAGCTTTTTCGTAGGCCAATCCCAGATTCCAACTTCCAAGCGCTTCGCCATGTCGGTCGCCGATCGCGCATGTAATAACAATCTGCTGTTCGTAGAAGGAGATGGCACAGCGATTCTCGCCGAGATCTGCGTAATAGTTCCCTAGGTTGCCGAGGGCATTACCTTCGCCGCGACGGTCGCCGATTTCGCGTGCAATTACTAGTCTTTGTTCGTGGAATGAGATGGCACGGCGATGGTCACCGAGGTTGCTGTAAGCGGTTCCCAGGTTGCCGAGATCTGCTCCTTCGCCACGACGGTCACCGATCTCGCGGTCAATCACTAGAGCCTGTTCGTGGAAGGAAATAGCTCGGCGAGGGTTACCAAGGTTTTTGTAAGCAATTCCCAGGTTACCGAGAGCATTGCCTTCACTGCGGCGATCGCCGATCTCGTGGGCGATTGTCAATCTCTGTTCGTAAAATTGGATGGCGCGGTGAGGCTCGCCCAGATCTGCGAAAGCGCTTCCTAGGTTGCCGAGAGCATTACCTTCGCCGCGGCGGTCACCGATATCGCGCGCAATCGCCAATGCTTGTTCGTGGAATTGGATGCTACGGCGCGGATCGCCGAGGTTCAGGTAAGCGACTCCCAGGCTACCGAGGGCTGCTCCTTCGCCACGGCGTTCGCCGATCTCGAGGGCGATTGCCAAATACTGTTCCCAGAATTGGATGGCGCGGCGAGAGTCGCCCAGAGCCGCGGAGGCACTTCCAAGGTTTCCGAGGGCTGATCCTTCCCCACTGCAGTTGCCGGTCTCGCGCGCCAGCGCCAGCGCTTTTTGAAAGTAGCCGGCTGCCACCTCGGCCTTGCCCATATCTAGGTAGGCGATGCCCATAGCATTGTAGGACCAACCAGCTTGCTTGCGATCCTCGAGGTTCTCGACCTGCAGTGCTTCGAGCTGCGGTGCGCTTCCCATTCCTTGCGCGGCGTAAGCCTGCTCCAGCGCGCGCGTGATCTCGGACCAACTTTGCGGGCGCGCTTGCTGGCGCATGTCCAGGGTCGTCGTCAGTAGTTCCCGCACTTCAAGCGGCCATTCCACGGACAGGGGGCACAGGCTGCCTGAACAGTGCGCGGCCTTCAGTTCGCTGATCTTGCTCCCACTGGCAGCGCGGTGACCGCTGAGCATCTCAAACAGGATACTCCCCAGCGTGTAGATATCCGTGTAAGTGCCCAGCGGCTCACCTTTCCACTGCTCCGGTGCCATGTAGAGTGGCGTGCCAACGATGCCGTGTGTCAGGTGGGTGCGCCCAACTGCCTCCAAGTTCTCTTCATCCTTCAGCCTTCCGGTTTCATCCTGCAGGATGGCCACCATTCCAAAGTCGGTCACGCGCAATCGGTTGACCTCCGTGCCGGGCAGTTTGTCCGCGCCAACCAGCAAATTCTCGGGTTTCAGGTCGCGGTGCACAAAACCCGGGATTTTCTCGACCGCATGCTGCATCCCGCGCGCGATCTGCAGGGCAAAAAGCAGAGCCTGTTCCACGGGCATAGGCGCGCCCATCCAGGAGCGCAGAGAGGCATCTTCGCGGCCCTGTTCCTTGGCGATCAATTCAAGTGACAGAAAGGCGGTCGGGTCGATGTACTCGACTTTATAACAGCGCACGATATTTGGATGGCGGCCCAACTCGATCCAGGCGGTGCCTTCTCGGAGGAAGCGGTCGCGCGCGGCACGGTCGGGTAGGAATTCGGGCTTGAAGGTTTTGAGTGCCACCGGGTGGTCGTTATTAGCCTGGTCGAGGCAGAAGTAAACTACGCCCATTCCGCCGATCATAGGATTGGAGGCGATTTCGTACTGGCCAATCAAAGTACCGGGTTCGTAGATTTGCATGGGGATGGCTCCTATTTACCTGTGATCTGCCTGAGCCAGCCCAGGCGCTGCTCGTAGACATGTTTTTGCTCAGGTGGGAACTCTGTATTGATTATGTATTCAATTTCTGAGATGAACTGCCTGTCCTTCAATAAGGGATGTCGTACCAAAGCGACCTGCATAAATTGGAGATTGCTTGCAAGTAGAAAAGCTTCGAATGCAGTACTTTGGGGTGAGGCATTTATTGTGTGTTCGATAAGGGTTTTTAACAGGGCAATCAATTCTTGTGTGAGTTGAACATTTTTTTTGTGACCGATTTTGGTAAAGATACTTTCAGCTTCCATTGCTAATGGTAATCCACGTGCAGGCTCGCCTGCTTGTCCAAAGAGCCTGGACATATTTCCCAACCCAAGTGCTAATCCCATTAAGTCGCCTATTTCACGGTTAATCGCGGAAGCCTTTTCGAAATACATAAGTGCTTGTCGGGCATCGCCCAAAATCGCATAAGCAGTCCCTATGTTGCCCAAGTCCTGCCCTTCTCCGCGTTTATTACCAGTCTCACGGTCAATTAGTAACGCTTGCTCGTAATAGCCAATCGCTCGATGCGGTTCGCCAAGGATTTTATAAGCAATTCCGATATTACTAGGACTTACGCAAGAAGCATTTTTACATCAGGCAACTTGAGCTGTTGGCGCAGA
>CAYWXS010000162.1:0-11881 GCA_964462245.1 uncultured Anaerolinea sp. | reverse complement strand
GTTAAGCATATCAGGCAGTTGGCTTGAAAATTTTTGCAATCGCCTCCCTTGTTGCGAACGCACGTAAAAACTTGGCATCGCAACACCAAAACCAATCCCCAGGGCAGCTGAAAGCAAACGTGCTGGCAAAGTAGCGCCGGTAAAGATGAATCCAAGACTACCCAGTGAAGTTGCCAGAATGAATATAAGCGCAATATACTCACCGGCCTTGAATTTAATATCAGCTCTAGCCAGGTTTTTTGCAATCCGGTCGCCAAGAGTTGATTTATCTACACGCTGATTTACCCATTCGGTCAACGCGGTTGACGATTCGTCCTTCTTTTTTCCTTCTTCAACGCTGGTCTCTTGATCTAGATAGCGTCCCAATCGATCTTCGACCAGTGTTCGCTCGCTATTTGACGAAATATATACCCCAACCGCAATCAGGATGAGGATAATAATGGTACCAATCAACAATATAGCCAAAGGGGTCATAACGCACCTGATGGTAATAATTTTTGGAAATAATTCATATTCACACTAGTGATGGCCTAGTAACGACGTCCGCTACCAGCCCCAAAAATGGAAGGTGGTAAATGAATACCACTCGCTTCAATTTTATCCATAAATTTCGGTCGTAAACCTGTTGGGCGTAAACGACCTACTATCTTTCCGTTTTCAATACCAGTCTGTTCAAAAAGAAATAAATCAGTAGTTGTGATGATCTCACCTTCCATCCCAGTCACCTCGGTGATGTGTGTCACCTTTCGCGTACCATCCCGCATGCGCTCTTGATGACAAATAAGATGAACCGCTGCGGAAATCTGTTCACGGATGGCCCGTACTGGTAAATCCATACCTGCCATTAGTGTCATCGTTTCCAAGCGGCTCAGTGTATCACGGGGACTATTGGAGTGAGCTGTGGTCATCGAGCCATCGTGACCAGTGTTCATGGCTTGCAACATGTCCAACGCAGCTTCATCGCGGATCTCACCGACCACAATCCGATCGGGGCGCATACGGAGAGCATTGACTACCAACTGTCGAATTGTAATTTCGCCACGCCCTTCGATGTTGGCAGGACGTGATTCCAACGTTACAACATGTTCCTGACGCAACTGTAATTCCGCTGCATTTTCAATAGTCAATATGCGCTCATCCGATGGGATAAAAGCAGAGAGAACATTCAACAATGTAGTTTTGCCAGAACCTGTACCACCTGAAATCACGATATTACAGCGTGAAATTACGCATGCTTTCATAAATTCAGCCGCTTCAGGAGTAATTGACCCATAACTGATCATTTGCTCTATCGTAATCGGGGTTTTGGAAAACTTACGTATGGTAAGAGTAGGTCCCACCAACGAAATTGGAGGGATAACTGCATTAACACGAGAACCGTCTGGCAAACGAGCATCCACATAAGGGCTGGACTCGTCAATACGTCGACCAAGCGGTGCTACAATTCGATCAATGACCCGCATAACATGGTCATTCCCTTCAAAAACTACTGGGACACGAACCAGTTTACCTTTACGTTCTACATAGATACTCTTGGGACCATTGACCATGATTTCTGTGATTGATTCATCTTCCAGCAATGGTTGCAAAGGTCCAAAACCTAAAATTTCAGCAGATATTTGTTCATATAAACGCTGTCGTTCTGGGCGGGAGAGAACAATATTCTCCTCATTCAGGATTTGTTCAAATAACTCCATGATCGTACGACGAACCTCTTCGGTCTTGGAGATGTCCATCGATGGATCTAATTCTGACAGTAATTTATTTTGGACTCTGGTTTTTAAGTCAAAATAGGTTCCAGCTTGAGGGGAAGTACTCGGAGCAGAAATCCGCCTGGATTGTAATGATGCAAGATTTCCACCACCCTGGTCTCCGCCACCTGACCCAGATGTTGGTAATGCGCCCTGACGCTGCGAAGATGCCGGGTCATTACTTCGCCCCTGTCCCTGTTCAATTCGCTTAAGTAAAGACATAACCTACCTCCAACCTAATAACATTAAACCACTATTCGTTTAATTTCGCAATTTGAGCACGTACCGTTTCAGCCAGGCTGAAAATGGTACGTGCAATTGGCTGCGTTTTATTATCAATCATAAACGGAACCCCTCGATTTACAGACGGGATAACAATCCGTTCATCCAACGGTATGACACTCACTACAGGCTGCTTAAGATTATCACTCACGCGTTCAGGTGTAATTGAAATACGCTTGTCGTACTTATTCATCACAAAACAAACCTTGTCCCGAGATACACCAATTGTCTTCATTAAATCCAGAAACAAACGAACATTTTTTACAGCCGGTATATCCTGCGTAACAACCAGAACCAAAACATCACAAACGTCCAAGGCAGCCAGGGTAATTTCATCCAGATTATGCGTGGTATCAACCACAACATAAGGATAGATCTGTCGCAAATATTTTAGCACCTTTGAAAATTGGTCACTTCTGATGTGTTCAGCCTGTTCCGGTTTAGCTGGCGCCGCCAAAACACGCAACCCTGAACCGGTATGCTTAATCATCACACCATCTACTACATCTGGATCAAGTTCTTCTGACCGCGGAGCCAGGTCAAGGATGGTATTTTTTCCATGTTCATTCAGAAATATAGCCACATCCCCAAACTGCAAATTCCCATCCACCAAAACTGCACGAGTCTCATCGTTATTTAGTGTTATAGCCAGGTTAACCGCAACGGTAGTAACACCAGTCCCACCCTTTGGGCTGTACACCATAATAATTCGGCCATCGACCATTCCAGACCCTATAACCGGTTGGGCGGTCATGGAAGCAGATGCTGCAGCAACCTTTGCAGATTTTGATCGCTCCGAGCGTGCCATATCACCAGCACGCCTCACTGCAGCAATTAGCTCATCAGCCATGGGTGGCTTTGTTAAAAAGTCACGTGCGCCTGCCAACATGGCACGCCGCATATAGTTGGGGTCACCTTGAACTGACAAAATTATTATTTGGGATACAGGGGTACGCTGACGAATAGCCTCAGTAGCTGTGATACCATCCATATCGGGCATATTAATGTCCATTAGGATCACATCCGGCTTCAATTCGTCACTCATTTGGATCGCTTCCCGACCAGAACGAGCAGATCCAACAACATCTATATCAGTTTCGAATTGTAACAACTTCCGAATATTTTCCCTGGTTTCGGAAACATCATCTACTACTAATACCCGGTTCTTTTCCGGCATGCCAGGCTCCAATTTAACAAAAATTAATTTACTGATGAATCAATACTGATCCAATCTGTTTCTCATGCAACCCAAAACCAATACTTCTCGACATCGTAGTAATCTTCACCCAAAGGATAAGATTACTACGATGTCGCAGAAGAAATCATGCTTGTGATAATCAACCACGATATTCTCATATAGTGGTTTCACTCTGCATGAGTGAACTGTCACGTTTTTTTTACGGAGCGAGAGGTGTTGCAACGACAACAGGTTCAGGAATACTTTGAATTAACGGCAAGCTTTTATTATCCATCGCATAAGGTAACTTGGCTGGTACTGGGATAGCATATTGGCTGAGCAAATACTGTAACGTAGCAGCTTCGGTTTCAACTCGAGAAGTGTCATCCGGGGCACGCAGAGCCATTGTGAATTTGGCACCACCATACATCAAATACGTAAGAGCAACCGCATCCTGGGGCGTTACGATCAGAGTGATCAGGTCTAGCTGCGGCACCACTGGAGCAGACGCAGTTGGCGCTGGTTGACCTGCATCCACGGGAGCATTGGTGACATCTGATTGAGCAAGAGCAAAATCACCCAAATGTAAGACCTGAATATCCTGCAAAATCATCTGCGAAACCAGACGTGGGCGCTGAGATTCGGAAGGTATCAGATATAAAGCCTGGTTGACAGTCGGATCCAGCTCAGCACGTCCTTGTTCTGAACCTGGACCACCAGATAAAACACTTGCAGACAAAACTGGCAGGGTATCTGGCAAGAAACCAGGCCCGGTCACTTTTGCAGTGTAGTTGGGGAGTTTGGATTGAAAACTCGCATCAACATCCACAAACATGGTCGTAGCGATGACATTAACCCGATCACCATCACGAATACCGTATGCTACTGAACTGAGACGTGAAACAGGGATAGCTATGGCTACCAAACCAGGAGAAACAACTTTCGCAGCATCAGAACCGGGCTGATTAAGACCCGGACGATCCGCAATCATATCTGTGGTCAATGGTAAACCCTGGGCCAACGGGTATAACGCAAATTTCCCAATAATTTGTTGAGGGTCTGTTACCATCTTACTGGTAACACTCGCCTGATTAAACGGCATGGTCGTCAAGGCAGCTTGTTTAATTTCATCGTCCCGATTAATAGGCTGCCCTACTACCACTATATTCACCATCGGAGATGGTGTTTGCGTAACTCCAGCTCCCCCTGAAAATAAATTTCCGCGGAGGACAAAAAATGCTATCGCGATCAAAATAACAATCACAATCACCAGAAACAATAAAACGCGACTTCCCCGTTTCATATCATTCTCCTAATTAATGAATTATACATATGATTATACAGTAAATTTTGTTTGGCGTTCAACAATATACGCAAGCACCATTTTATAAATACAAAAGGAATCCCTCACATTTAATAGACTCTGCTTGTGAAGAGTACCCTTTATCTATCGAAGAAATTATCAAAAATGGAACAAACTTTTATTATACAAAGATTTTCTTATATTTCAAAGAGATTTTACGGGAATAATCAGGGTAATTCTGGAACCTCTGCCAATAGAACTGTCAATATCAAATGTTCCTCCTAAAATTTCGACCCGATCTCGGATCAAATTTAGCCCCAGACTGTTCCCTTGTTTAATTGTATCCGCATTGAAACCCTTTCCATT
Source organism: uncultured Anaerolinea sp. (assembly GCA_964462245.1). Lineage (GTDB taxonomy): Bacteria > Chloroflexota > Anaerolineae > Anaerolineales > Villigracilaceae > UBA5195. The sequence continues at coordinate 7,002 of CAYWXS010000162.1, read as the reverse complement.
ATCATTAACTGTTACCCGAATTGAGGCTTCGCCCATATCAATGATAACTTTAACACCGGTTCCCTGACTATGACGAGCAGCATTTCCCAACAACTCCTGTAGTGCCCGAAAAATCATAACCTCTACGTAAGACTCAAGGCGACGTTCCTGACCAGTTATCGTAATGGAAACTTCCAACCCTGACTGCTCTTTGAATGTATCCACATAACGTTTTATTGTGGGAAAAAGCCCAAGATCATCCAACATCATTGGGCGAAGTTCAAAGATGAAATTACGAACCTTCTGAAAAGTACTCAATGCTGAAGCTTTTAAATTATTTAACTCTTCACGAGCTAGAGCATTGTCAACATCCATTAAACGCATGGCAATTTCAGTTTGCAAAATAAAATTGGATAAAGCTTGGGCGGGACCATCATGCATTTGTCGCGATAATCGCTGCCGTTCTGCCTCTTGAGCTTGGATAATACTCTCAATACTGGCAGCCGCACTTTTTGATGGACCTGAGCCTGCTTCAACAGGAGTATCCAATATTGTCATCACTTTTTCCAGCGTGGTGCGGTATTGCTGCTGATAGGTTTGGTCACCCTTAAGCTTATCCAACTGCCCACGCATCACAAAAAGGCGTTGCTGAGCATCGAGGGCTGAGTCATAAGCCATACGCAATTCCTGCAGGGTGACACTACTTCCCTGGCTTTGGGTTTGCTGCAAATGCGCAGTAATAGCTGCATTACGCTGTGATAGTTTTACTACTTCACCCGTGCTTTGCTCCAACATCAATGTAACTTCTCGCAAAACACGGCTGGATTCATCAAATTCTACCTGTATACTCTTACGAGCACTATCAAGAGGACTTAGGCGATCATCAACAAGAGGCATAAATTACTCCTGGAAGCGATTTTCGTAATTTAGTTTGACCCAGCCACGCTTCAAAGCATACACAACAGCTTGCGTGCGGTCTTCCACCCCAAATTTCCGCAAGATGGAAGTAATATGATTTTTAACAGTTTGATGGCTGATTCCAAGTAAAGATGCAATTTCCTTATTGCTTTTTCCTTCAACCACCCGTATCAACACTTCCATTTCACGGTCTGACAATGGATGGAATGGACTACCTGGCTCACTATACGAACGTCGGACTGAATCCAAATGTCGACTCAACCAGACTTCAAAATCCTTGGAGTCCATCGTTTCCCCACCCATTACAAAATTTCCGCTAGCCACATCAAAAACCATTTTAGTTAATGCATCCGGCTGAATATCCTTTGAACAGAAAGCACTGGCTCCTGCAATGGCAGCATGCAACATTTGTTCACCATCATCATATGCTGTCATTAAAATTACACGAGTTCGGATTCGTTCAGCAGTAATCTCATGCGTAATTTGCTGACCATTCATGCCAGGCAAGTTCACATCGACAACTGCCACATTGGGGCGTAGAGACATTATCATTTCCAGTGCCCTATCCCCGTGTGAGGCTTGTCCAACAACATTCAGACGCGGATCTATAGACAGGGCATCCGCCACACCTTGCCGAAACAAAGGATGATCATCAACTACCACAACAGTTATCTGTTCCATAAAAATCCTGTCTCTGATTTTTTGAGTATAGCACATGAATGCCGTAGGAGCAATTTATCGAATGAATTTTACCTAAAACCCCAGCTATAAATTGCCAAATTATCTTCTTGTTCTTGAAGGAATCGCCCATTTTTTATTGTAAATATTTGTTTACCCATTGCAGTAAGTGCTGGCCTCCACCCAGGAAATGCAATAAAATACTTAACAGAATGCTCGGTCATATATTCTGATAAGCGCACATCATCTGTCATAATCGGCACAATTTCAGGCGAAATTAACCCGGCAAGATCCACGATCGAATGCTGACCAAAATAACCTAATGCACCAATATCATGTGCGGCAATTATTTCACCACTAGCTATATTTTCTAAAACCCATCTTGCAGAATCCACCATTTGACTTTCAATATACGCAACATCATTAGCATAAGTATACCCACCAAATATAAAAGAAACCATTACTACTACAAGAAACAAACTTAATAATACAATCTGACTGATTTTAATTTTCAAAAACGAAAAATAAGAAAGTTGACCCATAAAACCAGAAAAACCAATCAATAAAAATATTGCCATAGCGGGCATCAAATAACGTCCATGTTGATAAACTGGCAACCGTGAAACATATAGTATACAGAATCCAATCACCCAAATAATCACGGCCAATACTCTCCAATCTTTCTGGCGTACTGCACCAATAAACTTCTGAATAAAACCTGGAAGTAGAATAATTGCGATCCCTTGAAAAAATTGTAGCGCAAAGAAAAGTGTCTTTTCCCCAAAAGGCGTGGCTTGCCAATCAACATATTCAGCTTGTTTTGCATAAAAGGTATTGGGCATCGGGGTACCCGTAATAATCAGATTGAAAAGCAAATATGGGAAAAATAATGCACCAAACCCCAATGCGAGCTGCCACAAACGTACCAACCGAATTGAATTAGATTTTTCGGTTAAATAAATCACTGCCAGTAATGGCCCCAACAATGTCAATCCATCCGGGCGCACCCAAATTGAAACCCCTGTCAGAATTCCAGCCAATATATAATTTCGTGATCCAGTCAGTAAAATATTCATTACCCCCAGAATCAAAATAATATAAAGAATGGTTTCCATCCCTGAATATGCACCCCAGACCAAATGCCATTCGAGTGAAAACATGCACCCTACCCAGGGATATGCTGGATGATAAAGTGGCAGCATACAACGGGCAGTATGCTCTGCCAACAAGGAAATACTAAAGAGTAACAAAAAACCTAGAAGATATGTCCATAAATATGGCGATAACTTCAACAAAAAGCCAAGAGACAACAAAATTGTCCACAATGGCGCGGTTGAACCCGCTGAAATTTTTCCTGGCAGAAACGCCCACTCCCCACGCAAAGCCAAATTACGCGCATAAGTTTGATGAATCCAAGCATCATCCAGAGGGAATCCAATTCGGAAAATTAGTGCACTCCAGACAAGGTACACAACCAGAGAAATCAACGCAGTACAACCAAGGATGATAAAATCCCGTCTGGAAAGCCGTATTTCAGTTGATAATCTTAAAGACCCGGACATTTTCAAATTCTCCAAGAAAAATCAAACCAGGTTCTCCCTGTGGATTCTTATATACCTGACTCATTGGATCGGTATCATAGGCTTTTTCCAGAATTAAAAACCTTGCTCCAAACTGATGAGCTAAAGCGTGAACGGAATTCAGATTTTCATCTGGAACAATGATGGCTGAGCGTCCACTGGTCGAATAATACGCTGGAGAATTGGCCACAATCACTGCATCCTCAATTAGAGCCCCATTCTGTACCAACATAGTTTCAGCTTTAGTATAGGTTCGAAAAAAGTGATTCCAATCATTTTCAATTATTGCTACATTGGCCAGATAAATCGTCAATAAAGCCATAAGCAAAACGAGTGATGTCCGAAAAATAGCAGGGGCTGACGGCGTAAACCAACCACGAGCTCGTACTTTTTCCACCAATGAATCCATACCAATTACAGCAGCTGTGAACCAGATTGGCTGAAGCGCTGCGGCAGCATGAAAAAAACTTCCCCGCGCACCTGCAAAAGGAAAAATAATACTCATCATAAAAAATAAAACCACCCAATTCAAAACTGCAAGGCGAATACGTAAATCTTTTCTCAATACCCACACACCCGTCAGAATAAAAGGAAATAGTAGGAATGCGCATTGTGCGGCGATAGTATTAATAAAATTAAGTTGAATTGCATTCAGGCGACCATTCAACGCTGACAACCACCCGGTAGCAAGCCAGGTCTGCCAATTAATTCGGCTCGCAGGCCAGGCAAAAGTATCATCGTAGTCGGTCATCCAGATCACATTACTACCCGCAGGAGTAAGAGGTGTTCCCCACGTCGATAGGTTACGCAATATCCATGGACCCATTACCAAGGTATACCCAAAAATAAAAAAAAGGAGGGTGTACAAGAGAACTGATATTTTTGATCGGGGAAGTGAATTTCGCCAAAGGCTATAAAATCCTACAATCCCAACAACCAACCAGAGAAGACCATCCACCCTGGAAAGGTTCATAAAACCAACTATCAACCCCAGCAATAAGGATGAAAAACGCTCTTTACGAGGAAAAATTATAAAAAATAGCCCACCAAATAACATAAATAGCCCAAAATTATCTGTCGTGGGCATAAAAGGGGCATGATAGCCACTAAAAACAGCCAGTAGACCTGCTGAGATAGCTATTGCCCGACTTGGTTTTATTTGAAAACATAATAAAGCGGTTACATGCGGTACGAGGGCGGCAACCAAAATAAATCCCAATCGAGCAGCCCAAAATGCTTGTTGTCCAGTGACAAGCATTCCAATAGCTGCCAGAATTGAAGCAAACGGAAACCAATACCCATGAGAAGGATGGGGCAGACTCTGAGGATTATCCAGATAATTCCAAAGATAATTCTCGGTAAAACCATGCCCTTGAACCAGCCGAAGACCCCCAGAATAATAATAATCTGCATCCATATAGCCTGGCGCTAGTTGAAACCATGCCAGAATAAGATTAAATGTCAAACCTACAAAAAATAGAGAAAGTAGATCCTTGCGCTTCATCTCATCCCCTGAGCAGAATTTCATCTGCCCACAAGCGCGGCTGACGAACAGCTCCCCAACGCACCCAGTACAGTAACAGAGTCAAGGCGATAGGATAAAATAAAATAAAGATAGAGACAAATCCATAAAGTTGAGCACCCCACAAACCCAAAAATATGCCTGTTAACACGAAAATTGTACTTATCAACCCGGCCAGCTTCCATCTTTGAATCATAACAGAAACAACCAGTAATATTGCAGGTAATGTAAATACGGTCCATTGGGGAAAATATGGCAGTCCAAGCAACGGTGTCAATGTTGCAGTTAAACTGATGGTCCAAAACAGCCAACGGGAATCCCGCCCACGCACAGCACGCCATTCAAATAAAATAATGGATAGAGCAGTGATGGATGTAAGTTGGGCTAAACGCCTTCCTATTCCTGGTAACCACGCTTCAAACAAGCTGTAAGTGGAAGGGGTGGTGCCGGACTGCCAGTTTGCAATAGTAGAGCCAATAAATGGAAATATCCAGGTTTGGTAAAAAATCAAAGATATACTAAATAAAACCACCAGCGTCATCACGATTCCACCCAAAATCCGCCATCGTTGAGTGGAAAATATCCAAACCAACAATCCCAAAAATACCATACCGGTGGCTTCAATATTTATCAAGCATAAAGCGATCAGTGCCCCCGCCAATTCATCCGCATTTAACTCAATGCAGCGCAAAGCAGTATAGAATAACAGTGCCTGCAGGACGATGGATGTACCTGTGATTAGCATATATACCGATGGCAACCAAAAAGCACTGAATAACATAATAAATATCATCAAAATCCAATGCGGTCTCCAATGAGACAGTCGCATCGTTATAAAAACAACTCCAAAGAGTCCAGCCTCAAGAATAATCATCCATACCGTACGTGCAACCAATAAATCTTTAATCCAAGACAATGGAATAAAGAACATCAGGAGAAAAAGTGGAATATTAACATGAAACGGGTACTGACCTGGCAATAATGAACGTTTATAAACCAAAGCTTGTATATTCTTTGAAGTTAGTTCGCCATAGGGTGAAATACCATCCAACATGAAGTTGCGCATAGATTTCCATGCAACTATGAAATCACCCCCACCGGGAGAATATTGGACAAAACCAAAATTCGCCCAATATAGCCCGCCCAATATAACAGTGGCAACGATGATCAATATCAAAAATAATAAATAATCTCGACTGGTACGCATCAGTTTATTTTACCAGTGTAAATATGGACCTTAGGAACAAGATAGTGATAATACCGAAATGTAGGAACTATCTACCTGTTTCAGAATTTATTACATACCGAAAAATAGGTCTGGTAGGTGAAAAACGAGCCACTTCTGTAAAACCAGCTTTAAGAAATGCACCCGGAAGGCCAGTAAAGACAAAAACATCTGGCGCATTATCCCCCTTTGGCGCTACTGGATAGCCTTCAATTATCTTCCCGCCCCGGGAAGATACATATTTGATTGCCTCGCGCAGTAATTCCACGGTAATACCTTTGCGCCTGTGTGAACGTGCCGTAAAGAAACAGGTAACCGACCAAACTTCTGCGTCATCGACTGGTTTAAGCACACGTGAACGGGCCAATCTTGGATATTCATTACGTGGCTCGACTGCAATCCATCCGACTGGCACACCATCATCATAAGCCAGAATGCCAGGAATAACTCCCTGTTCAACTTGTGACTTTTGCATCTGATGTGTACCATCGCCGGTTACCAGGTGATAATCCTTGCCTGTGATTTTCCAAAACATGCACCAGCATCCTCCACATGCACCTCGTGGTCCAAACAATTTTTCAAAATCGGCAAAATTCTCAGGTGATAATAAGGAAAAGGAAAGCATATTACGGAAGTATCCATTGAAGACGGCCAGGAAAAATACGATAATCTATATCAGTACAGGCTGTAGAGAATAACTCACCATCCGTGTGAGCGGGCGATGGATTTTCGAGATGAACCTTTAGCCAGCTCACAGAAAGTTCATGCATACCTGGACTTTCAACATAACTACCTGCATCCGGTTTCATGGTCTTGGGGAGTAATGCGAACATGCCTCTACGCGTGGCACGATAACCATAAACAATGGTCAATTTGCCGTCAAAAGGGTCTGCATGTGGTCCCATAAAAAAAACGCCACCCGAGCGCGGTCCATTACCAATATAAATCAAAGAAATCGGTCCAGCATATTGCCCACCATCCCATTCGAGATGCGCATTCCAGGTTGGGCGATCCATAATTGCAAGCACTGCCGAAACAAGATATCACGCAATTCCTTTAATCCATGTAATTTTGCTCTGAATTACGGTCACATAAGGTTC
>CAYWXS010000161.1:0-12504 GCA_964462245.1 uncultured Anaerolinea sp. | reverse complement strand
AGTTTACCCAACTTTCCCTTATTTGGGAATCCATGAATTTTTGAAAAGATACAAATTTATCGTATTTGGGAAAATAAATCCGATTGAAAGCACGAGCTTCCAACCGGATTTATTCTTTTCGTTAGAAAGTTCTGAACTAGAACATCAAGTCGTTAATCTGCTGGATGGTATCTGGGGCTGGACGCAGCTCAGCTTCGGTCAAGCGGTTGAGAGCGGTGCTGACCAGGTTGTATTTTTCGTTCAAGGCAGGCTTCTTGGTATCCAGGTAAATTAATCCGGTGATCAGCCAGTTGTTTTGTTGGGCTTCTTCCAGTTTGTGCAGAGCCTGGAATTTATCGGTTGGGTTGTAGTCGATCTCAAGTTTCTTGAGAACGATACTGGAACCATCGTGCATTTCTACTTCGCGAATTGAACCGGGGTCAAAATCATCAGGGATGATGATCTCATCGCGGGCAGGAATATAAGAAATCTCGTGCAGGGGAGCTTCATGGTCCTTGCCCCAAGAGTAGGAATGGTAGGCATTTTCCTGATTATTAAAGGTAACACAGGGGCTGATGATATCCAGCACAGCAATACCTTTATGGGCCATGGCGGCTTTTAGCAGTTCTTTAACCTGTTTGGGATCGCCAGCGAATGAGCGCGCAACAAAAGTGGCGTTAGAGGCGATGGCTTCCATGCAAATATCGATTGGCATATATTGATTAATGCCTTGTTTTTTCAGGCTCAGACCAACTTCTGCAGTGGCAGAAAATTGACCCTTTGTGAGACCATAAACGCCGTTGTTTTCAACAATATAGACCATGTCGACATTGCGTCGCATCATGTGCTTGAACTGGCCCATGCCGATGCTAGCGCTATCTCCATCACCAGATACGCCAATCCCCTTGAGACTGATATCACCAAATAACGCGCCAGTGGCGATGGATGGCATGCGACCGTGCAACCCATTGAAACCAAAGGAGCGGTTCAGAAAGTAAGTGGGCGATTTGCTGGAGCAGCCAATACCGCTGAATTTAATCACATTTTCTGGAACAAGATTCATTTCATAAGCAGCAGTAATGATCTGGTTGGCGATCGAGTTATGACCGCAGCCCTGACAGAGGGTGCTGGGTAAACCACGGTAGTCATTTTTGCTTAATCCGGCTAGATTTACCTGTACGGCAGCGCCAGCCATTGGAAGAGTTTCAGCCATGTTATTTATTCTCCTTTGCCAGGATTTCTTTCTGAATTCGTTTGGCCGTGGGTGGCATACCATCACTATAGGCGACCGAAACAAGTTTGTTCGCCAGGTCTGGCATAGCAACCAGTAACTCACGGTAGAGTTGACCGTCACGGTTCATTTCAAGAATGAAGACTTTGTCCTGTGCCTCAATGAATTGCCGGACTTCGTCTGTAAAGGGGATTGCACGTAGGCGAAGCAGGTTCAGCTTGCAGCCGTTTTCATTGTCCAACAGGTCCTGGGCTTCTTTAACGGCTGGAAGGGTGGAACCAAAAGCGATGATACCCATTTTCGCGCCATCCCGATTTTCGATGATTGGCTTGGGTAAGTAAAGTTTGGCAGTCTCGAACTTCTTTTTAATGCGATTCAAGTTTGTTTCCCAGACAGCAGCCTCTTCGGAGTACTTGGCATAGGGGTCATGACCGGTACCTCGTGTAAAGTAGGAGGCACCCGGCAGACGATTGCCTGGGAAAGTACGGTAAGGAATACCATCGCCGTCTTTGTCTAAATATCTACCCCAGGGGGTAGTCAGTTTTTTGAGATCTTCTTCCCATAAAACCTTGCCGCGGTCCATGGGTGTATCCGGATATTTGAAAGGTTCTGTCATCCATTGGTTCATGCCAAAGTCCAGATCGCTGAGTACGATGACAGGTGTTTGGATGCGTTCGGCAATATCAAATGCACGCCAGCCGAATTCAAAACATTCATTAACCGAACCTGGCAACAACAGAATGTTGTTGGTATCACCATGCCCCATATTGGCGGCAAAGGTCAAATCGCCCTGTGAAGTGCGAGTTGGCAAGCCGGTGCTTGGACCGATACGGGTTACATCCCAAATTACGACCGGAATTTCGGCGAAATATGCCAGACCAACGAATTCGGTCATCAGACTCAGGCCAGGGCCTGATGTAGATGTCATCGAGCGTAAGCCCGACCAACCTGCCCCGATGCACATGCCAATCGCGGCTAATTCATCTTCAGCCTGTACGACAGCATAGGTGTCCTTTCCGTCGGCCGACCTGCGGAGTTTTGGAAGGTATTCGTTTAATTCTTCGGCCAGGCTGGTGGCTGGGGTAATGGGGTACCATCCGACAAATTGGACACCACCATAAACAGAGCCTATAGCTGCGGCGGTATTTCCATCTGACATAATGAGCCCGGTGGTTTTTTCCATGGGCTCAATGTAATACGGATCTTTCTTCTCGAGGTTTTCTTTAGCCCACAAGGCCGCAGCTCGTGCAACGTTCATGTTCAAATCAATGGCTTTTCTTTTTCCCTTAAAAGCAAAAGATAAAGCAGATTCGATTTTTTCCATGTCGATACCTATCATTTGAGCCAGGATACCGACATAAGCCATATTTGCAATCAAATCACGTAAGTTTGAAGGAATGTTTGGGTCATTTTTTACTATTTGTTTGACCGGCATTGGGTATGTAATGATATCTGTGCGTGTGATGGGGGCTTTGATGGAGTCGTCGTAAAAAAAGGCTCCACCTGGAATCACACTTGCCTGGTCTTTTTCAAAGGAATTTGGGTTCATGGCAACCACAATTTCGCGTTCTTCCCGCAGAGCGATATAGCCGTCCTTACTGGCGCGAATAATGTACCATGTAGGCAAACCTTGAATGTTGCTGGGGAAAAGGTTTTTACCTGAAACAGGGATGCCCATTTTGAACAGTGCGCGCAGGATGGTTGAGTTCGACGTCTGCGAACCTGAGCCATTGGCGGTACCGACCACGATAGAAAAATCATTAACAATACGCTGGGTCATAAGCTCCTCAAAGGGTTGAGTGGTGTTTATTTGGCAGGACGATGGTCCAACAAGTCTGCCAGCAAATCGGTGTGTTCTACGAGTGCCCGATATCCGGCCTCAAAGTCTCCACTTGTGATGGCATTCACCATGGTTTCGTGATATTGCCAGACACTCCGCAGATAGTTGTAGTCGGTAAATACATTTAAACCGATGGCTTCGTAAGATTCCCAGTAAGCTTCCAGTATTGCACTTACGAAAGGATTATTAAGCCGGCAGTAAATGGTTAAGTGAAGTTGTTTGTGTTCATCGTGAGGAATTTGAATTGGCCGGCCATCAAGTTTGCGCCAAGCCCGATCAATCAGATCTTTTAATTGGGAAATATCTTCAGCAGTTAACTTCCCAACTGCTTCATACCAGTAGGATGCTTCAATATTTTGGCGAAGATCTGCGAATGTTTCAAAACTATTGGGGTCCAAGGCCATGGCGTAATTCAAACTTTGCCGCACGGCTGGAAGAAAAGTAAATGGAAGTTTTCGGATGCCAGTACGGGGACGCACCTCCACCAATCCCAACGCTCGCGCAACCTCAAGTTGTTCACGAAGTGCAGCCACGCTAATTCCCAACTCAGCACTTAATGTAGTTAAGGGCGGCAGGCTTTCTTCCACCGTTTGGTGGGCAGCCAGGTAGCGCATAAATTCGGACAGGTATTCCTGAGTGGCCATATTATTCCGATGAATTTGATTAATCTGATTATTAACATTAATATATCACTTTTGAATACGAGGGTCAAGATGAATTAATTTGTATGAGGGTTGGAGAAAAAATGATTGCTGTAAAAAAAAAATCCCACCTGGATGGGTGGGATTTTCAATGATCAGGATTTTAGCAACTCGAGGGCTGCGCAGGCCATCAACGCCGCACCACGTGGAAGTGCGCCTTCATCGAAATCAAACTTAGGATGATGATGCCCATAGACCAGGCCTTTTTCTTCGTTGGTAGATCCAATAAAGAAGAATGTGCCAGGTATTATTTTCTGGTAGTACGTGAAATCTTCGGCACCCATGGTGAATTTTCCGCGTTCATCAATTTCATGATCTGGGAGCACTAATTGTGCAGCGCGTTTGACTGCCGCGGTGACAATTGGGTCGTTGACCACAGCCGGAGTGATGTAATTAATGTCACATTCCACTTTGCATCCCATAGCCTCCCCAACCCCGAAAGCAATTTCTTTTAAGCGTTTGTATGCCATTTCTTCCACATCGGGCTCGAAGGTGCGAATAGTACCTTTTAATTCCACGGAGTGGGGAATGACATTAAAGGCATGTCCGGCGTTAACCATGCAAAAGGAAATTACGCAGGCTTTTTGCGGATCCGCGTTGCGGGAGGCGATGGTCTGGGCAGCGCTGATGATTTGGGCAGCTGCAACTACCGGATCGATCGTCTGGTGTGGCATGGCGCCGTGGCCGCCCTTGCCGGTAAGACTGATAATGAATGTTGCAGCAGAAGCCATGACTGGACCGGCGGCTACGCCTAGCCAGCCCAGAGGTTTTTCATTCCAAATGTGCAGGCCAAGGCATTGAATAGGTGCTGGACCGCTAAGCGCACCTTCCTTGATCATTGTTTCTGCACCCCCTGCGCCTTCTTCGGCAGGTTGAAAGATGAGTTTGATCGATCCGGCCATCTCGTCCCGGTGTTCATTAAGCAGGCGTGCAACAGTTAATCCAATTGCGACGTGACCATCGTGGCCGCAGGCGTGCATCAGGCCGGGGTTTTGCGAAGCGTACTCGGATCCAGTTTGTTCAGTTATAGGTAGGGCATCAATATCAAAGCGCAGCATAATGACCGGGCCAGGTTTAAAGCCTTCTATCATGGCAACAACACCAGTTTTTGCGATGCCTGTTGTCACTTCCAGACCGATTTCGCGTAATTCACGAGTAATGACGCCCGAGGTACGAACTTCCTGAAAACCCAGTTCAGGGTGCATATGCAGGTCGCGCCTGATTGATTGAGAGTAAGAAAAGAGGGTCCGGGCTTCTTCGTATAGGTCGCTCATTTTATCTCCAATTGATAACCCTAAAATGCTCTTCGTAGCGTGGATTTTCAAGTGTACTGTCTTCGGTATGGCGGGTACGCATGCGTTCTTCCAGCTTGGTAGGGTCACCAATTTGGGATTTATGTTCCAATAAAGCCTCAATTTTGGTTTCCCATGTGTCAGTCACATCCATTGTGACATTTGCCTGGTTTGTCAGCGAAATCCAAACTTCCTTGGGGGCGTGTGGCTGCCAGCCTTCTTCTATCAGGTCTGGGAAGAAAAGCTCGTTCCCCGCGGCGGGGAAGACTGCATCCAGAACCACCTGTCCTGCGGCGCGATGGTCGGGGTGGTTTAAGCCATAGGTTGCAAATAAATTTTGTGGGTCGCATGTTACTAGAACATCCGGTTTAAATTGGCGAATGATGCGAACAACTTCTTTGCGCAAACTTAAATCTGGTACGAGGTAACCGTCATCCTTATCCAGAAAACTGATTTCTTTAACGCCGATTATTGCGGCGGCTTTGTGTTCCTCTTCGTGACGAAGGTTGCATAGTTCATTTCCGGGGATATGGGCATTGTTATCGTTTCGTCCTTTGTCACCACAAGTCAAAAGAGCGTATGTGATTTCATGTCCGGCTTTTGCCCAGCGCGCCAGGGTTGCCCCACAAAAAAACTCAGGGTCATCTGGGTGAGCCAATATAACCAGGATACGTTGTTTTTCGGTCCAGTTAGCTGAAATATCTGTCATCATGAGTTTTTCCGTAAAAAATACCCACACACCACAAAACCTTGTGTCTACTTCGACAGCTCAGGCTGTTATCTGGGTTGTGGGCTGAATTGAGGATTCGGATTACTTGGATGGAGTCTTTTTCTCGGCTTTCCCACAATCACAGGCGCCGCCTTCATGCTTATCACAGGGTGCTTCGGCTTTCCGCCGTAGTGCTTCAAGCTCATCCCAGGGTTCGAGCAGTTCGCGGGGATATTCCCTTACAACCGGGCGTTCGGGTCTTTCAAAGCGCTCGGGGCGTTCTGGACGGTCTGAGCGTTCCGGGCGTTGCTCCACCACCTTTGGTTCTAGTTCTACCAGGATGACATTGCGGAGAGGAAAGCAATCCAATACTTTACCTTCGCCATCCGGTGTGACCACGCGCTTACCGCGTTTTGGTAATTCCTTACGTGCTGCCACATACTGATCATATTCGTAGATCAGACAGCAGCGCAAGCGTCCGCACATACCGGTAATTTCGGTTGGCGTTAAGGATATACCTTGTTCCTTTGCCATTTTGATCGAAATTGGACTGAATTCGGTCAAAAACTTGGAGCAACAACGGGTTTCCAAGCCACATGCGCCCATGCCGCCCAATAATTTGGCCACATCACGCGGGCCAATCTGGCGCATTTCCACCTGGGTTTGTGGGTAAAGTTTTTGCATGTCTTTGCGGAGAGATTTGAGGTCAACTTTTTCCTCTGTCTCGGTGCTGAACATGAGAGCCAATCGGGTGCCATCGTAAGAGTATTCTGAGGCGATTATTTTTACACCTGCAAGTTGTAACTCTGAAGCACGAGCCCGGCAGTTGATCATGGCTTCGGTTTGTTTTTGGACCCAGGTCTGGCGTAAGAGTAAGTCGGCTGGGGAGGCTCTGCGCTCGACTAGTTTCCAGGTTCCTTCAGGTGGGGGTGGTGGGTTTTCTATTTTTTGCATTACTTCGCCAATTTGACGACCACGCACTGTATCGACAATTACTGATTCTCCTACAGCGAGATCAGGAATTGGGGTTGCATCAAAATGGTAAACTTTTCCAACTTTGCTAAAGCGTATACCGACAATGTTTTGCATAAATCAAATTTATCCTCCTCTTCAGCAAGGAAGAGGGTAGAGATAGTAAAGGGTTATATGACGTCGATGGTGGGCGTGTTATTTTCGCTCAGGGCTGCGACGCTGACACGGGCGGCAATGGTTTCTGCCAGGCTTTGAAGCGCTTTGGCTGCGTCTGAACCTGGATCGGTAATAACGATCGGTTTGCCAGTATCGCCACCGATGCGGACATTCGGATTAAGTGGAATGGCGCCAAGGAATGGCACGTTGTATTGTTTCGCCATCGATTCTCCGCCACCTTGCCCAAATACATCCATCCTGGATCCATCTGGCAAGCTGAGATAGCTCATGTTTTCTATCACGCCCAGGATGGGGACGTTAAGCGTGTTAAACATTTCGAGCCCACGACTGGCATCTTCGAGTGAGACTGCCTGGGGTAGGGTGACAATGACCACACCAGAGAGTGGGAGAGCCTGGGCTAAGGAAAGTGGCGCATCCCCTGTTCCTGGGGGTAAATCGATGATCAGGTAATCCAGCTCACCCCATTCGACGTCGCTGATAAATTGGCGAATGGCTGAGTTGAGCATGGGGCCGCGCCAGATTAGGGGTTGGCCTGGCTTTACCAGGTAGCCCATGGACATCATTTTTACCCCATAAGATTCAGCTGGTTGCAGCTTATCATTTTTGGGGCTGGGCATACTCATAACGCCCATCATGGTTGGAACATTGGGACCGTAAATATCTGCATCCATCAACCCGACTCTCGCCCCACTTTTGGCTAGGGCAACTGCCAGGTTGACAGCAACGGTACTCTTGCCAACTCCGCCTTTGCCGGAAGCAACAGCAATGGCGTTACGAACAGGTGCATCAACTAATCCTCGCATACGGCCATCGTTTGGAACATCAGAATCGAGTTTGACGCTGACTTTTTTTGCACCAATGGCTTCCACGGCTTCACGAGATTCTTTTTCGATCCGCCCACGTAAGGGGCAGGCTGGGGTGGTTAGCATAACGCTAAAGCTTACGCTGTCATTTTCTATTTTTAGGTCACGGATCATACCGAGCGTGACAAGATCCTGATGTAATTCTGGTTCCTGAACCTTGCTGAGAGCTGCAAGAACAGTTTCTCTGGTGATTTCAGTCATTATGGCATCCTGTGGATTTTATGGTAATACCGGTTCCAGCACGGCATGGATTAAACAGCAAACTGCAGGTCAGGATTATACCCTAACCTGCAGTCCGATTTCCAGTCTCGATTGAATTATTGCCCAGTTTAGGCTTTGGCGGCTTTAGCAGCGGCTTTTTCGGCACGCGCAGCTTCTTCACGGGCGTTGTTTTTTGGTCGAATGCTTGCATAATATGAAGCAGGCTTCATTAAACGCTCTTTATTAAACAAGTTTCGTTCGAAAGAGGCAATTTCAAAATCGTGATCCATTTTGATTGCGTCGAATGGGCAGTATTCGGCACAAAACCCGCAGTTCATACACACATCTGCATCGATAAAGAACTCGGCTGGTTGTGGCAATGGGCGGCCGGTGACAGGATCACTCGTGCGAACAATCCAGATGCATTGGGGTGGACAAGCTTTGGCGCAGATACCGCAGGAAGTGCAGCGGATGTTCTTTTCGCCATTTTGGCCTTCATCGTAGACAAGGAAGGGTACAAAACGGAATTCTTCCGGGAGAACTAATCGTTCTTCTGGATACTGAATGGTGAATGTGCCCCTGGTATCTTTGCTGGTTCGGAATTCCACTTTTCCATAGCGTTTGAAAAGCCAGCGAACATCTTCGGTATACGATTCGATGAACCTAGAGAGCGTTACACTGAGACCTTTGAGTAAACCTTGACCATACATATATCACACTCCTACCGGTCTAGTTCACCGAGCACGATGTCTACCATGCCCAGGATGGTTACAAAATCTGCAATCTTGGTTCCGACACACATCTTTTCCACCGCTGTGATATTGATGAACGATGGAGTGCGGATGTGATAGCGGTAAGGGTTGCCTTTTCCGTTGGAAACAACATAAAAACCAAGCTCGCCTTTGGGTGCCTCTACACGTCCATAGGCTTCGCCTGCCGGCACGCGCACCTGGTATTGGGGTTTGCCCGCCAGGAAAGGACCTTCCGGGATCTGTTTGATGGCTTGCTGAAGAATACGCAGGCACTGACGGATTTCATCCACACGCACATAGTAACGATCTAACAGATCGCTATTATGTCGTACAGGAATGTCAAATTCAAAACGATCATAGAAACCGTAGGGGTCGGCACGGCGTATATCGTAGGGAATACCTGCGGCGCGGAGTGTAGGGCCAGTGGTGGAGAAAGCTACCAGTTCTTCGGGACTCATATACCCGACACCCTTCATACGTGAAACGAAGATCTCGTTTTCCGATAGCAGGCGATCGAACTCTTCCACTTTACGTGGTAAGCGTTCGAAAACGAGGTCTTTTATTTTCCGCATATTGGTTTCATCGATATCTCGCACCACGCCACCAAAGCGGTAATAATTGCACATCATGCGTGCGCCTGAGATGGCTTCGAAAATGTCGAGGATTAATTCCCGTTCTTCAAATGCATAAAGCGCCGGGGTGAAATATGCCCCCAGGTCGTTCCATAACATACCAAACAAGATCAGGTGATTTTGGATGCGGCTAAGTTCACCGAGGATAATCCGGATGTATTCAGCACGTTCAGGAACGGTGATTCCCATCAGTTTTTCAACAGCCAAAGCATAAGGCCAGGCGTTGTACATCGAGTTGAAATAGTCCAGACGGTCAGTATAGGGAACATTCTGGAGGTAGGTATTGCGCTCGCCAATTTTTTCGTGATTGCGGTGCAGGTAACCCATAACCGGTTTGAGGCTGACGATTTGTTCGCCGTCTAAAACAACTACTGCTCGAAAAACCCCGTGTGTAGATGGGTGCTGCGGGCCCATGTTAACGATAATGTGATCAGTTTTAATGCCGTCTTTTTCTTCAGTCTTATATTTTTTCAAAGCCGCATAAAGGGCTTCTTCAGGATCGGTCGGTGTCCATTTTTCAGGATCAAAACCCGGCTTAAACATTATGTTATCGCCATAGGGTGTGCGAGCTTCGGCATAGCTGTGTTTCCCATCTGGCCAGCGACTCTTGAGAGGTTTAATATCATCTTCCTGGTAGGCTTCCTTCCAATCTTTGCGCATTGGAAAACCTTCAAAGCCTTCCCACATCAGGATTCGGCGCAGGTCTGGGTGGCCGACGAATTTTATCCCAAACAGATCCCAAGCTTCGCGTTCTTGAAGTTCGGCCCCAGGCCAGATGGCAACCAGTGAGGGAACTTCGGCAGGGTCGATCCGATCGCACTGGGTCTTAAAGACCAGGGCTGGGCCGCCAGTTGTTTTGTAAGTGTGATAGACGACTTCCAATTTATTCTGTTCGATATAATCCACACCAGTTAATGAGGAGAGTAAATCGTAACCCAGGTCATCGCGGATGAAAGTTGCTACTTGAAGTAAGGATTCTTTTTCAACCATCCAGCCTGTAAAACCAGGACGGGCATCGATGGAGACTGCGCCAGGGAACCTTAAAGCCAGATCTATTGTTTCGGTGAGTTCAGGGGTAGCCATTCTGTTTCTCCTAGGCGTTTTCAGCAGCCGGGGCGGCGGTTTGGGCGAGTTCGGCAGCCTTTGCCTTGATTTCCGGGATGCGGCGTGGGTCGATCAGGTCAGGTCCCAGGAAGGGTACTGCCACTTCAACAGAATCAGCGCCTTTTTTATACCAGCGAACCTGGCTAATGGATTGCTTGTCAATTTTTTCCTGAAGCTTGATCATGCCAGCCATCAGGGCTTGAGGAGTGGGAGGGCAACCGGGGATGTAGACATCCACAGGTAAAAATTTGTCAATTCCGGAGACTACGTTATAGCCTTCCTTGAAGGGCCCGCCACCACAAGCACAGGCACCCATGGCGACGACGTACTTGGGTTCCGGCATCTGATTGAACAAGCGCACAATAGATGGTACCATTTTCTTGGTGACCGTGCCAGCGACGATCATCACGTCGCTTTGACGCGGGCTGGGGCGCATTACTTCCATTCCAAAACGTGCCATATCGTAGCGGGCTGCCTGGGCAGCGATCATTTCGATCGCGCAGCAAGCCAGGCCGAACATCATGGGCCAGATGGACGAACGGCGGCCAAAGTTATAAACCCGGTCAAGGGTGGTGACGGCTACTTTTCCGTCTAATTCTTCCGGGATATCGAAGTCCGGTAAGTTGAGTTCCTTATCACTCATAGTATCTCCTCGTACCAATCCTGGTATATTGCCAGAAGGATGTCATCATTTGCCAGAGCCGGGTCATCTTGAAAATTTGGTAATGCCAGTGTCCACTCATAGATCATGCGAAGTGAGACATTTTCCAAATTCACCTCGGGGTGGCTGGCTATAAGTGCCAATGCAACTGCGTAGGTGGCTTCCCAGTTTAGAAACTCTGTCATGATTGTGAAAATTATAGCGTTTAGATTGGGTTGCGTCAATTGAATTATGCAAATATATGTTTGCATAATTCAATTAGTGATGTTATGATGACAAATGTCATGACAATTACAACCTCCCGTCAGCGCATTATTACATATTTGGGACAGCATAAAGGATCGACTGCACTGGAAATCAGCCGCGCGTTGAGTGTAACCTCTGCGAATGTGCGCTATCATTTATCTATCCTGATGGGAGATGGCAGGGTGCAGTGTTTGGGGTCACGCCCGGAGCAAGGGCGTGGTCGCCCGTTTCAGGTATTTGCGTTAAGCGAAGCTGCTGTTGGGAATAATTTGGCTGGATTGGTGGAGGTTTTGTTTTCGATTGTGCGCAAAGATTGCCCCGAGAATGAGCTGGATGTTATTTTGAAAATGATTGCGGAGCGATTGATCCCTACCCAACCAGAACGACAAGTTGGGCATATTACCCATCGTCTGACACAGGTTATCACGTTGCTAAACCGATATGGTTATGTCGCACGTTGGGAGGCGCATGCTCAGGCCCCAAGGGTTATATTTGAACATTGTCCATATGCTGCAGTAATTTCGAAACATCCTGAGATGTGCCGGGTGGATGGCATGATCCTTAACCAGCATTTGGATATAGAGGTAGAGCAAAATGCCTGTTTGGAACAAACTTCACGTGGAACGAGCTACTGCCAGTTCTTGGTCAAGCCCAAAAAATAATTCAGACAATTTGAAAAGAACATCCTGAGTTGAAAATTTCAGGATGTTCTTTTCAAATTGTATTTTCGATCTAGTGAGTGAATGAGATGATTAATTACAAATTATTTCCAAGGCGGAGCATATCTTCAATTTCGTCAGTATTGGTATCGACTTGATTAAGCTGAGCTCTGAAGCGAACCTGGTTATTTCCGACTGCGCTTTGGAGCGGAATTTTGATAGCCGGCGCAAAGTCGTATTTGAAAGTTCAGCCAGGCTGCACCGCGTGCAATTGCGCCCAATGGGGCAACATCGATGAAATCACCGGCCTCAATGGATTGAAATAAAGGGTTTGCCCTGCTTTAAGGATATATTTTGTGTCAAACCTGGGCAGGTGGGATAAAACCGATTTGATTCAATTCTATGTTGGCTGCACTAAGAAAGTTCATTGAATTTTCCTGGTTCTAATTGAATTTGTGGTTTTGACAAAAATGAGGCAAAATTAG
>CAYWXS010000160.1:0-12508 GCA_964462245.1 uncultured Anaerolinea sp. | reverse complement strand
CTGGTCAACCTTTTTTTCCTATCTTCATTATCATTTACGCCGAAGTGTACTAGTCAGACCATATTGAAAAGTCACGGTTGTACTGGCGTTGTTGGCATTGACCGTCCCGTTCAGGGTTGCACCGCTGCCGGTGATACTGCTGGCAGCGTCTGTTGTTACAGTAGGAACCACTGCACTGGTCGTGAAAGTCGCATCACTGCCATTGGTCGTCCCCGTACCCGTGCCCACTACCCGGAAGTGATAGGTGGTATTGGGGTTCAGCCCCGTCAGTGTCTTGCTGATCGCTACATCCCCCATTCCGCTCACCGTGCTGGGCGTGGCCGCCACCGTTGTCCCGTAGCTGGTGGTCGTTCCATAATTGAAAGTAATCGTCAGGTTGTCACTGTCGTTTGCGTTGATCGTCCCATTCAGCGTCGTGCCGGTGCCGCTGATGCTCGTTGCGACCACTGTACTTACCATCACCCCGCTGGTTTCAAAGGCGCCGATATCGCAGGCTGTGCCGCGTGTCACCCCGCGCTGATCAGTTTCCAGGCAGCCGCTGCCCGCACCGATCACGGGCGAGCCGCTTCCGGGCTTCATCGTTTGGGTACTTCCGCCATAATTACCCAGCGTTCCCAGCAGCGGGTCGCCGCTTATGGTGGGAGAGCAGGTATTATCTTTTACCAAGTTATGGCTGTTTGTGGCAATTGTTCCATTATTGTAGCAGTCGCCATAGTATGAGTTAGCGATGATCGTATTCGAAAAATTCAGTGTACCGCTGTTGTAGATGCCGCCACCGGTGCCAGAAAAAACTGATCCTGCATTGTTTCCTGAGAGGGTGCTGTTCTGTATCGATAGCGTTCCACTGTTGAAAATGCCACCCCCGTTACCTGCGTCTAGTGTGTTTCCCGAGAAAGTACTGTTTTGCACTGTCGCGATTCCAGATGCATTATTAAAAATGCCACCCCCTGCGCCGGTCGATGTTATTGATGCACTGTTTTCCGAGAGGGTGCTGTACTGCACCGTCAGGGTTCCATTATTGTAAATACCGCCACCGTTTGTGGCTGAATAGTTTGTCGTGAATGTACTGTACTTGACTGTCAGGGTTCCATTATTGTAAATACCGCTGCCGCTATTCGCATGGCCTTGTTTTATTGTCACATCCTGAATCACGACAGTTATGCCGGAATTGATAGTAAAAGGCCGGATTTTACTCCCGCCAGAAATCGCAAGCACTCCCGCGCCCGGACCATCCAGTGTCAGGCTCTTGTCTATCGTAATCTCGGATGCCAGAAGGATCGTCTGGGGCGAGGTGCTATTGAAGACGCTCGCATCAAAGCTGATCGTCCCACCTGCGCACACATCGACCAGCGCCTGGCGCAGCGACCCTGTTCCATCGTCATTCGCATTGCT
Source organism: uncultured Anaerolinea sp. (assembly GCA_964462245.1). Lineage (GTDB taxonomy): Bacteria > Chloroflexota > Anaerolineae > Anaerolineales > Villigracilaceae > UBA5195. Next base: position 11,116 of record CAYWXS010000160.1, on the reverse strand, counting down.
GACCGTGATGGCCGCCGAACAGGCCGCGGCGGACATGGCTGCCGCGCTTGAATAACTCAACAGGCCTGTACTCAGCGCGATTAGAATCGAAACGTTCGCCAGATTGGATAATAAATATTTCCACTTTTTCATGCGCATGCGATTTCTCCATCATTGTCTATTTTATTCAAAAACAACCAGGTAGTATATTTATTTTTTGGCATGCGTCTGGTAAAAGCTGGAACCAATTGTCTGAAATTTTTATTAAATAAAGGGAAAGCACCTATCCGTTTCTACCACGCTGCAAGGGTGATTCGACACGAACCAGCGATGAAAGCTTGCGAACAATTATAAGTTACAAACGGTTTTTATTCTGCTAACCGCCTGGCTTTTTGTATTTTCTTTCACAATGTCACCTGCTCATGAAGACTGTTTTAAATGTTTGAACAATGGTAAACCTACTCACGGTATTTGATTTTTTTTTTTGGATAAGCTGATAATTACTGCGTGGCGAGTGTTGGCCAGCAGCTGGCTGTACCGCTGATCCAACTTCGCGCTATCAACATACTGAAAGCAAAAATCGCGCACACCTCTCTCGGATGTCAACTACCTTAACAAAAGTTGGATGCTTTGAAATTATTGTATAATCATTTCTAGCTCGAGCGCAATAATGCTCCGCCTTCAGCACTGACAGGGCAAATAGTTCGCCCGGGAACCTTGTCTGAAAATGACCTGAAATTTCTACTGTTTGTTCATTCGGCGGCGGTTTATACAATCAACCACGGGTATGATCTGGATACCCGCTCACAGCCATGCAAGCAGATCACAACCTAATTGGGAGAAATCATGGGATACATTCAAAATAATTTGATGCCGGAAGAGAAAATCCAATATTCAGCTCGCGTACATCCCGCCGTCTTTATCAGGGCTGTAATTTTATTGATCATCAGTATCGGGATGTTTATTTCCGGATTAACGACTGCCAATCAGGGAAACGAGACAGCCACGACGATGTCGACCTTCATCCTGCTCTTTGCCCTCATCGTCTTTCTGCTGTCCATCTCGGCTGCTTTGGAAGCCCTGATCGTCATCACCACCACTGAATTTGCAGTAACCAATCGCCGGGTAATCGCCAAAACCGGCTTTATTCGGCGCCATACCCTGGAAATGCTCGTCCAAAAAATCGAAAGCGTCAAAGTCAACCAGAGTGTCATGGGCCGGATGTTAAACTTTGGAAACGTCACCGTCACCGGTACGGGTGGCACCCGTGAAACCTTCCAGGCCATCCTGGACCCAATCGTCGTCCGCAAGAAAATCAACCAGATCATCGAGAGTATCACCTAGCCTCTGCAGCCAGGCACCTAAGCCTTGGGTCGTCCCGCCCGTGGTGTTCTGAGCGTAAATTTACGCTCAGAACACCACGGAAATTCCTTCCCCCTCACCGTCTCGAAAATCCCCTCATCCCTTAAATTTACCGGCCAATCGAACGCCGCAAATACTCCCTTCGCCCGCCCCAATCCTGTTCGGGTGCGAAAATCCATAGTTTGAAAAAGTCATTTTCGTGCAGCTGCCATTCCCGAAGGACATCGGGATGATGTGCGAACCGCCGCCCTTGCTCCGCGCAGCGTGCGGCGTTGCAATCTTCCTTTTAGTGAAAAGATTGTCATGTTCGCGACAGCACACTCACTCGTAGAAAATTTCCGCCATAAATTGTCTATCATCAGACCAAATTATCCATGCTTTGCCCCCATTTAGCATCTTTGCAATTAATTCCGCAATACCCCTTGACAATCATAAAATCATTTGATAATATAACTGTATAGATATATAAGCAAGGAGCGCTATGCCACTCGAACATGCAATTCTCGCACTCATCGAATTTGAACCCATGTCTGGTTATGACCTGAAAAAGTTCTTCGACCAATCTGTTGCTCATTTCTGGTCTGCCACACAAAGCCACATCTACAAATCGCTGGATGGGCTTGGCAAGCAAGGTTGGGCCGAGGTGCATGTCGTCCAGCAGGATGGCAAACCCAACCGCAAGGTCTACCAGATCACAGAAGCAGGTCATATCGAACTGCGACGCTGGCTGGTCACACCCCTGCCAATGGACCCGGTCCGCGAAGCCAGCCTGATCCAGATCTTCTTCTCGCATTTCAGTACCAACGCAGAGATTGCCGCGCTCTTTGAAGCACGTATGCAGGCCATCCGCGCCCAAATCGCAACCCTGCGCAGCGAGGCCCAGGCCGCCATTGACGAGAATGCCACCCGTGTCGGTGTCGAACGTGCTCACCAACTCTGGCAAATTACGCTCGATTATGGCATTGATTATTTCGAGTTTCAGCTTGCCTGGCACGCAAGGATGCTGAACACCATCCACAACCTGCCGCCGCTGGCATCGCCTAGCCGCTAAGTCAATTTACCAGACCAACCAGCGTTAAAAATCAAAGGTACAAAAATAATTTTGAAACCGCCCCAAACCCGGCGGTCTATTCAATGCGCCTGGTGTGCGAAAAGGAGAAAATCATGAACAAGAAAATTTTAGTAATCGGCACGCCCACCACCACCATCAGCGCCTGGCTCAAACTCGCAAAGCATAATTAGCGTCTGCCAGCTTTATTCCACTACTGATAGTTACCGGTCCTTTTATTCATATAAAAGAAAATGAGGAAAACTGTAGTAGACAGATAAAAGGTGAACAATTTTATTGACATTTATTTGCAAGGTTTATTGTTTTCCTTTAAATTTGGCGAACTATGAAATACCATCTTTCTACCCATTATTTGTGCCTTGCTTGCGGCCCCTTGTTCTATTTGACCAAAAAGCAGCCGATCAAAAAATGGCACCCCAATCTATCAAACACTAGTTCCTCCCCCATTTTCGCACTTTAAAAATGGGGGAGGCTAGGAGGTGGTCGCTTTTGGCAGTTATTGTTCTGGATACCACTCTTTACCACGAGCAACATTGCCTTATGAATACAGAAAAAGGAAAAACAAATGGAAAAAATGGATGTTGTCATTATTGGTGCCGGTCTCGGCGGTCTTAGCTCAGCCGCTTATCTTGCCAAAGCGGGTAAGAAAGTGCTTGTCCTTGAACACAACCCTATCCCCGGAGGATACGCCCAGGAATTCAGGCGCGGCAAGTATCGCTTCGAAGCTGCGCTGCACGCCATGGACGGCGTCGGACCGGGTGGTTGGGCTTATCCCATCCTCAAGGATTTGGATGTGCTCGAAAGCGTCCAGTTCCAGCGCCTGGACCCCTTCTACACCGCCAGCTATCCGGAGCATGAAATCGTTGCCCATGCCGACCCCCTGACCTATGAAGCCGAATTGATCCGCAATTTCCCGCACGAGAAAGATGGCATTCGTGCCATGTGGACCGAGATGATCGAAATCTATTGGCAGGTCCGTCGTTTTATCTTCGATGGCGAATTGGACTTGCGTCCGGTTATCGAGCAAATCCCAACTGTCTATCCCAAAATGTTGGCCGTCCAAACCATTAGCCTGGATGAATTTCTCTCTCAGTTCATTAAAGATCAAAAGTTGCGCGCAATTTTCACCACGCTTTGGCCTTATTATGGACTGCCGCCATCCGAACTGAATGCTGCCACCTTCATCTTTCCCTTCGTCAGCTTCCATCTTTTCGGTGCCTATTATCCCGAAGGTGGCAGTATGGCCATGAGCCGCGCGCTGGAAAAAACCATTCTCAATCATGCTGGTCAGGTTCTCTATCGCCAGACCGTCAAGCGCATAGAAATCCAGGACGGTCGCGCTGTGGCGGTGGAAACCGAAAAGGGGCTGCGCGTCGAGGCCGAGGCGATCATCAGCAATGCCAACCTGCCCGATACGCTTCTAAAATTCGTCGGAAAGCAATATCTCCCTGAACAATATCAAGCCAAGATCGAGGCTGAACCGAATGCCGTTGCTACCTTATGTGTTTATCTCGGTCTGGATCGTGAGATTAAGGCGGAAGGCTACCACCATCACGAACTCTTTATTGTCGATGGGTACAATCCAGAAGAGGAATACCAGGCTGCTCTGGATGGCCACTTTAATAAAACGGGCATTGTCGTTTCGAACTACGATATTTCCGACCCAACCTGTGCGCCTGAGGGCGGTTCAGTCGTGGTGCTGACGTCCATGGCACATTGGGATACAGACAATCAATGGGGCACAGGTGGCAACCTGGAAGGCTACAGCAAGAATCCCCAGTATCTTGAGCTAAAGGAAGCTGCTGCCGATGAATTGATCGAGCGCGCCGAAAAGTTTATTCCCGGTTTGCGCAAATCCATCAAGTATAAAGAGATTGCCACACCCATGACCAACTGGCGCTACAGTCTCAATCCGGGCGGCAGCATCTATGGCTCGGCCCAGACGGTTGGTAACATGTATTTCAACCGCCTGACCGCCAAAACCCCCATCCCCAACCTGTTTCTGGCGGGAGCCTGGGCCTTTGGCGGCGGGATGAGTGCCGCGCTGCTCTCCGGGCGCGAGACTTCCCGCCTGGTTAAAGGCTATCTGGAAGGCCAGGATTTGAGCTTCCTGATGAACATGGCTATCCCCGATATTGCAGTTTCTGAACAACCCGGCGACAACACCGCTCAGTCACCTGCCAGCTCTGAAAAACCAGCCCAGCCTGCCCGAAAACCATCCTCACCTGGCCAGGCTCCCGCTGTGACGCTCAAAGCCATCGGCTCCGGCCGTGAAGTGACGCTGAATGCCATCGCCAGGCCTACCGTCTTGCTCTTGCATGCCCAGGACACAGCCGAGACCGCTCAGCGCATCAATCAAGCCATTCGCGCGCTGCCGGCCTATCAAAGCCCAGCTTCCGTCTTTATCGCCAATCTGGTCGATTTGCATTCCGTCCCAAAATTTTTTCGGGGCATTGCCGAGCGTGCCATGCGCGAATCATATGAAAAGGCCGCCCTGGGTTTGCCACCCACCGAAAACCCGCAGGATTTTATCGTCATCCTGCCCGATTGGGATGGCAGTCTCACCAAAGCGCTCGGCCTGAAAGACACCGGCAAGATCGCCGCTCTGGCTGTGCTGGATGCGCACGGTAATCTGATCGGTACGTATCAGGGCAGTGAACCTGAGCAGCAAGCCCTGGCACTGCTCCAGCAAATTGCATAATTCAACCCATCAAACATAAAAAAAAGGCATCTTCCTGCTTCCCCTTGCTATTCCTGTGCTGCAAACCGTAATATCGTATAATCTCATTCCCTGGTCACTGGCGCGGACGATCTTGTTTCTCGGCCTCGGCGAAGAAGAGCTAATTGCAGGACTCTTTCCACCCTTTCACGCCGCTGATGCAGTCTTCCGTGTCGCCGAAAACCACCTGGCCTTTGGGCTGGATACGGTCAACGGCCTTTCAATGCTGATTGATCCCTACGAACGCATCACCGCTGAAGGCAAGGTCAATCAGCGCGCTGTCACAGTTGGTGAAACCTTTGTCGTTCAGGCTGAAACCATTTACACTCGTTTTGGCGATTGATTTGGCTGGTCACTGCTGGCTGGATTGCTCACTTTAATCGCGATTTCCATTCTAAAAAAAATAACCCGGAGCCGTCAGCATGTTATTCTCAATTTTCTTGTGGATCCATATCTTATCCGTCGTCACCGCCCTCGGCGCTAACATTACCTATTTTCCCTGGCTCTTCCGTGTTGGCAATAATCCGCAGGCACTCGGCTTCACCCTGCGTACCATCAAATTCCTCGATGATTGGATTGCCAACCCCGCCTATGTCCTCGCTCTTTTCACCGGCGACGCGTTGATCCGCCTTGCCGATCCGGCTGAAGGTTTTTCATATAAAACCCCCTGGATCGTAACCGCACTGATTCTCTATGCGCTGATCTCCGTTCTCGGCTTATTCGTATACTCGCCGCTGCTCAAAAAACAGATCATGCTCGCGGATAGTGTTGGACCCACTGCGCCGGAATACAAGCCCGCCGCCGATAAAGTGCTTTATCTCGGCTTTGCCCTGGTTGCGATCACTCTCATCATCACTTTCCTGATGATTGTTAAACCCCAACTCTGGTAGCCGCAAGTCTTCACCAACCCCTGAGAACCTTTGGAGCATCCAATGATCATCCTCCTTCCAACATTCCTCTTGCTTGCGCTGGCTATCGCGGCAATATTTTCCCTCAGGCCAATAACCGACAGGCTAAAAATCACATTTCACTCCAACCCGGTCGTCAATTATCAAATCAAGTTCCAGGCTTTGCAGCTCGTCCTGACCGCCATCGTCCTGCTGTTTGTGTATTTTCTCAATCCAAAAAACTTCGACATGCTCTTTCGCCTCGGAGACGCCAGCGCGCATATCAGTAAAATCCCCTGGCTTGGAGTCACTGGCAGCGAAACCTGGCTGGAGATTGCCACCAGCATCGGGCTCTACATCACAATCGGCACCGCGATCTTCATGTTCTTTCAGTTGAAAAAAGCCGGTGTCGCTTACCGCTACTTCCTGTTCAGCCTGCTCTGGGCCATTCCCTTTTCAGCGGCCAATGCCTTTTCCGAAGAAGCCATATTCAGGATGGGCATTGTCTCACCTTTGTTTGGGGTCCTATCGGTGCCGGTCATCGTATTAATATCAGGCGCAGTCTTTGGTATTCCGCATTATTTCGGCACGCCCAGTGGCATAATAGGGGTCTTGATGGCTGGCTTCCTCGGTTGGCTGCTGGCCCTGTCACTCGTCGAAACCCAGGGCATGCTGCTCGCCTGGTCCATCCATTTCATCCAGGATGTCGTCATCATCACCTCCATGATCTGGATCAGCCGAATACCTGCCAAACCCACCCCCGTTCCCGCCTCGTAATTAATACCGCTCAGTGAGTCCCAATAGGAGCCAGCCATCGCAGACGCACCCTTTTCCTTTGCCGAAGTACAGGCCGCCAACGCACTTGATTTGCCCGCCCTCGAAACGCTGACCGCCAGCGATGGTGTCAAGCTGGCCTATCGCCGCTACCTGCCCGCCACGCCACGCGCCGTTGTGTTGTTCTACCATGGTGGCGGAGCGCACAACGCCGCCGGTTATCAAACGCTGGCCAGCAGTCTCCAAACCCAATATGCTGTGGCTGTCTTCCTACCCGACCTCCGTGGTCATGGGGCTTCCGAAGGCAGCCGGGGCGATTCTCCCAGCCCCAAACAAGTCTGGGACGACGTCAGCACCTTCATCACACACATCCGCACCCAATTCCCCACCCTACCCCTCATTCTCGGCGGGCATTCATCCGGCGCAGGGCTGATCCTGAATTACTCCAGTCAGCCGAACCATCAGCCCGTTGACAATTACATATTCCTCTCACCCGAATTTGGCTTCCGTTCCCGAACCGCGCGCCCCACCCAATCCACCCCTTTTGCCCAGGCAAATACAACTCTCTTCATTATTAACGCCATCAGCGCCGGCTGGTTATTTGGGCATGCGCATGCAGTCCGCTTCAACTATCCACAAGAAATCCTTGATTCCGACCCGGGCCTGGTTGCCTCTTACACCGTGAACATGGCCAATGCCGTCACACCCTCCGCCCCCCAATCTCAATTTGCCAATCTCGACCGTGCCTTTGGCCTGTGGCTTGGTGCCGACGATGAGCTGCTCCTGCCCGCCAGCGTCCTGGGCTTCGCAGACTTGGCCACCCAGGTTCAAATATCCTCCGAAATTGGCAGCATCCCCAACACCAACCACCTTTCTGTTCTAACGAAAGCCCACGCCACGATCGGTCCCTGGCTTGCCCGCCTGGAAAAAAGAAAACAACGCTAGCACTTAGCGCACTACACCTATTCGATCTACCTACCCATCTACCAGTCTTAACGTGATAACTCACTGTTCTTCGGTTTGGAACTTAACCATCCAGATTTTGCCGCATAGACGAACAAAAATCGGTGGTTTGCCTTGCAATTGGAGTTTTCGCGGGTGTTCTCCCCGCGAAAACTCAAAAAAAAACATATTCTTTGCTTGTGAGGAATTTTTTCTAACTCAGAAAAATAACCCACTGAATAAATACAATCGGAAACAACTTGCCGGCCTGGTTTCACGATTTATTCAGATTGGCAATAATAAAATTGTTCGCAAGTTACCTGATGATTACACAACATTGCTCAAATCTTCGAAAATATGATCGCGAAATCCTTCTCACGCCTGTTGTTCACGGACCGGGCGTGGGTATAACCTCAGTTTCGGTTGCTGCCAGGGTCGGTACTTCGCTGGCGGTTGGTTCAATGCTTGGTTCTTGGGTTGGCTCCTCAGTTGGAATACTTGTCGGCACAGGCGTCCAGGTGGCTGTTATTGGTTCCAGGGTTGGCTCCTCGGTTGGAACACCGGTCGGTACAGGTGTCCAGGTAGCTGTTATTGGCTCCTCGGTTGGAACATTTGTCGGCACAGGCGTCCAGGTGGCTGGCTCTGGTTCCAAAGTTGGCGGTAGAGTCGGGAGCGGTGTCCAGGTCGGCAGCTCATTGCTGGGCGTGCTAGTCGGCAGCCTGCCTGGCGCGTTGGTCCAGGTCGGCTGCACAGTCATAGTCAGGGGGGCCTTGTAAATTGTGGGTATGGGCGTCATAACCGGCGTGACACTTGCGGTTTGTGTAACTGTCGGGCTCAATTTTCGGACCGGTAAGCTGGCTTGCAGCTTGAGCTTTTCCCGATCCAAAAACCATGCCCCACTGCCTTCAACTTTTAACAGATTCTTGATTGCAGTCAAACCATATCCCAGGTACGGAATACGGGCACGATACAGGCCCACCAACTTAACTTTGGCGTGTCCCCATTCATCAGCCTGAATATTGGCATCCCCTTTGGTTGTAAATGTCCCATCCGGCTGCAGTTCCGTCACACGGTGGGTAACCAGGTACTCGTCCACTCTCAGGGTAACAATCATACCGGTTCTAAGTTCTGCTGGCGGGGGCGAAATGATGATCACATCCCCTGCCTGGATTGTGGGCGCCATGCTGCCGCTGTAAACATACAGGCTGCGATACCAGCGGTTGGGCAGGGTACCATAGCTGATAAACAGGATCGTTATTGCAGCCCCGCCCAGAGCAACTTTTACCCCAAGCTTCAATAGACTCCACAATCTGTGATCATTCTTCCGTACGTCCAGCTTTCGTCGTTGATCGGCCATCACATGCTCGCTTCAATAAATCGCTATTTCGACCAATTGCCATCCGTGCTGATCCACTGCGTGGCATCCAATTGTAAAGTCGCCGCAAAGGTTTCTTTTTGGTATGTGCTATCTGCATTACCAGACAGTTTGGCCTGTATGGAATAGCAGAATCGATCATTGGGCTTGAAGGGAATTTCATTCGTGCTCGCATCCAGCAGAATATGCGGGTTGGCATGCATCAGCATCGTAGCGGTTTTATCGGTAAACCAGATGGCTTTCTCTCCGTCATGTGTTTTCTTGACGTTAGCGTCTTTCTCCAGGTCTAGAATGACACCCCGCATCAAAATCTGGTCAGCCATTCCGGCTGGTGCCTTAACGGCAGTCAGCATGCCCCGCCATTTCATGTTATAGCTTCCGCCGTTTTTCACGCAAAAGCGCAGCATTTCCTGATAATCTCCGCCAGGTTCCAGCGCCGGGTCTGAGCTGACCAGGTCACTCACCACCAGGTCAATATTACCGGTCGAGATACTGTTATTCTCAATATTCACCTGGTCCGTAAACCAGGCCCCACTGCCAGAAATGCCATATGCCATTGCGAAAACCAGGATCAAAAAAAGGAAAGATAACCCAAAAATTCGTATCATAAAGACCTCGCATAAATGACAACTCGGAGCATCATAAATATCCAAACTGCTTACCCGGAATTACTCAAAACTCTCTGGACAAAATTAATTGCAAAACCAAGCTTGGGTATCGCGAAGAGCACCTTACCATCAACTTTATTAATCTTTTCCCGGTCCATAACATTATTGGCATCACCCTGCGTGGAAATTAAGCCATCTTCAATCGCCACTACGCGATGGATTGTAGGTCGCCCAATCGTTGAAGAAAAATAAACCACATCCCCGGGGCTAACCGCCATATCATCCTTAACAAACACAACCGCCAGATCGCCTGGCTCGTATGTTGGCCTCATTGAACCGGATAATAAATACACAAACCGAAAAGGGAGAACTTTCATCTGGCTCAGAATGATAAAGAACAAGATCCCGCATGCGCCAAAAAATAGGATGTTGCCTGTGTTTTTTTTCATCTTGAAATAAGTCTCCACACATCTGTGCCAGGAGGGGCGCCAGCAAAACTGGCACCCCTCTTCGATAGCAATGTTAGCTGGGGTCGCTTATGGAGCCGGGTTAAAGGCTGTCACAAGCGCAGTGTAATTAAGCTGTGCGCCCTGGAATGGATTGTCTTCAGCGGGGGTTCCATTGATCATCTTGAATGTCATGCAAATGGCACCTTTTCCGCCTGGGGCAGTCTCTACAAATGGATCGACATCGTTTTGCCAGTCGCCGCCATAATTGGACACTTCCTGCAAGGTAATAATGCCATCATTGTTGGGGTCCCATGCTGTATGAGCCATGACATCAATCCAGTTGTAGCCATTATCGGATGTATAGACAGTAGTCAGTTGCAGCCGGTCAGCAAGATTTAATGTGCTCGGAGCGCCGCCAATGCTTGTACCCACAATCGTGAAATCATAGCGAGCGCGAACCGTGCCGACATTTCCGGTATTCATCAACCATAGACAACCGCTTTTTGACTCACCTGGAACCATTTTGTCAAAGACCCAGGGGGTAGCGGTTTCACCAAAGTCTGCATCATCCGGCACACTTGAGACAACAGGGCTCGACGCGATCTTTATCCCCAGTGTCCCGGTTTGAACAGTGCTGGTGGCAGTTCGGCTGGATGTGAAATATGCATATGCGCCGGTGCTAAACATGGCGATGCTAACTAACAGGGTTGCAATAATCAAAATCTTGGTTTTCATGTTATCCTTTACTATAAGAAAAATGAATATTCTCCTTGCGGAGTGAAAAGAATCTGATGGTTTTCAAGTGACCTATGTTCTGTTGTAAAGTTAATTTTCGCCCTGCAGCCTCCTGGTTCATCAGGTTTAGACTACGCATTTGGTCATTGGTTATTCGAAATACCTGGTGATTACCCACAAATCGAAGATGAAAGAAAAGCTCTGCTAAAGAGTGGTA
>CAYWXS010000159.1:0-12939 GCA_964462245.1 uncultured Anaerolinea sp. | reverse complement strand
ACTGTTGGTAATTGGTATCGCTCAATGGACCACTTTGTTGAGCGTCCTCGATCATAAAGCGTAGTTGGTTAATACTGGCACTCATCGACTGCTGTCTGACCTGCAGCACTTGGCGGGTTAGTTCATCCAGTAAGCGGTCATCAGCACCTTTGGGCGCAGGCTGTTTGCGCAGATTTTCGTACGTTTCGCGCAGGCTTTCTTCCAGATGGGCTTCGACATAATGCGAGTGCTCGGAATCATCCTGTTCGAGTGATTCTTGAATCAGGCGCAGAATCATCTGATAATCAGTATACTCGAAATCGCCAAGCGAGAGTGCGGCGAGACCAGATTCCTGCAGGCGACGATTGAGATGCGGCAGCAAATCGGGGCGGCGCAGCAGCAGAGCCAGACAGGATAATTCCACAATTTTAACACGAACTGCCGGAGGCAAAATCACCCCAGGTTGAGCCTGAGGATCTGCAGCTTTGGCTGGCTGGCGCCTGGCGGGGTTAACCTGAGTTTTTCCACTGGCGGTACCCGGGTTGAAGGCGGCACTCAGACTGCGTTCGTCGACCTTCAAGCGGCGAGCCAACATTTGCCGGTAAGAATCCCGTTCCACTGGATCAGGCAGATCTTCGATCAGAGGGAGAATACGTGCGGCAATCTCACTTTTAACCTTAGGGTCATTCAGGTCCTGACCAGCCGAGAGTGTATCGAGCACATGCTCAACGACCGGTTTAGCGGCGGTGATCAGATCAGCCCATTCCTGGGGGTTGCGGGCCACAATTTCGTCCGGATCAAGTCCATCGGGCATGTTGGCCACACGTAGGTCAGCCTGCAAACGAGCTTCGTGACGCAGCAAGCCGCGCGCATCGAAACGCAGTTCTTCTTCGCGATCCATCGTAGCGCGGGCAGCATCCAAGCCGCGCAAAACAGCTTTCTGACCGGCTGTATCCGGGTCCAGAGCTAGAACCACCTTGCGGGTGAACTTTTTTAGCAGGCGCAGTTGGTCTTCGGTCAGAGCCGTACCCATGGGTGAGACCACATTCTCATAACCGGCCTGGTGCACAGCGATAACATCCAGGTAACCTTCCACTATCACAACCTGGTCAGCGGCACGGATCGGGCGCCGGGCGCGATCCAACCCATAAAGCAGGCGGCCTTTATCGAACAGGACGGTCTGCGGTGAGTTCATAAACTTGGGGATGTCATTCGGGTCAAGGATGCGGCCACCGAAGCCTGTCATTTTACCGTTTTCATCGCGAATAGGGATCATGATACGGTTGCGGAATTTGTCGTAATGGCCACCCGAGTCGCGTTCGGCCAGCAAACCAACTTCCAGAAGTTCCTCTTCGCTATATTTTTTAGCTCTGAAATGGTTCAGGGTGGCATCCCAGCCGGCGGGAGCATAGCCCAATCCAAAGTTTTCGATGGTCTGGGGGGTTAGGTTGCGTTTTTTTGTGAGATATTCAAGGGCTGGCGCACCCAGGGAGGTTTCCAGCAGGTTGTGGCGAAAGAAAGTGGCGGCTTCTTCCAACAGGTTACGCAGGCGCTGGTTTTCTTCTTTTTGCTGCGGGGTCTGGGCGTGGAGTTCTTCGAGCTGAACACCAGCCCGTTCGGCCAGGCGCTCCAGTGCGTCTTTAAAATCCAAGCCTTCTTTTTTCATGACAAATTTGAAAATATCACCGCCATCGTTACATTCGCCAAAACAGCGCCAGGTACCGGTCTCAGGCCAGATGACAAAGGCTGGGGTACGGGTGTTTGAGTGGAAGGGACAGAATCCAGTCTGTGTACGCCCACTGCGGCGCAGTTTTACACCGGCCTCGGAAGCGAGGTCGACAATGTCGATGCGGGCTTTTATATCGTCGATGGATGACATAACACCGGGTACCTTGTGTAAATATATTATAGAATCGCTTTTATTCTATTCGTTGACTGAAGCGGTTTTGGTTTTCTATAATTGCCAGTCAGTTGAGTGTATGCCCGGCAAGGATGGCACCATATCGTCACTGAACCACCAGAATATGGGTTTACAAATTCGATACTTCGAAATGGGCAAATTTATAATCAGCAGACTAATCCGATTTTCCTGCTTTTGGGTTAGCCCTGTCGCACTTTGAACTCGATCAGGGTCAACATCCATATCAACATGCCGGATAGATTGGTCAACCCTATCACATGATCTTCTTTTTTACGCAGGAATGCTAAGTAAATCACAATATTATCTCATAAATAGCAATAGGAAATTCAAAGTTACATATCTTGTGGTACAAAAATGTGTCAGAGTGCAATGAATGTTTTACAATATAGTCTATAACACTGGTTTTTCAGGTTCGTTTATGTATGTCAACCTGTATAGTTATATTTTAAATATCTTGATCAAATGGAGAATAACATGGCTGTAAAACATAATCGTTTCATCTTTATTCTTGCCACGGTACTGGTGCTGATAGCTGCAACAGGTTTCGCGGGGCAAAATACAATCGCTCACAGTGCTGGGCTAGCCACAACTACGGCCCTGGTACCTAAGGCAACATCTACTGTCCAACCCAATTTCAAACTGACGATCCTGCATACAAATGATGTTCACTCTCATCATGCTCCCAATGCGGATGGCGACGGCGGGGCAGCCCTGGCCTCGAGTGTAATCAAGCAGGTGCGGGCAGCCAACCCAAATACTTTGTTGCTGAGTGCAGGCGATACCTTTATTGGTACCCTGTTCTACATCAAGCATCATGGCCTCGACAGCGCGGAATTAATGAACTTAATGAAATACGACGCCATGACCCTGGGTAATCATGAGTTTGATGAAGGCGATGGCAACCTGGAGTTATTCATTAAAAAATTAAAATTCCCAGTGGTCGCAGCCAATGTGAATTTTGACAAAAGTAAAACTCTTACTAAAATCGCTCCCTATGTAATTCTTCAAAAAAATGGTGAAAAGATCGGCGTTATCGGGCTTGCCAACCCTGAAACCCCCACGATGTCCCGCCCGGGCAGTGATCTGGTCTTCAATACGGACACCGTGTTGGCTACTCAAACCAGTGTTGATGCGCTGGAAAAATTGGGGGTGAACAAGATCATCGTTCTCTCCCATATCGGATACAACGCTGACCAAGAACTTGCGAAAGCAGTTAAAGGAGTGGATGTCATCGTCGGAGGACACACTCACACGCTACTGGCTAATTTTGATAATCGGGCCGTGGGACCTTATCCGACAAAAGTCCAGAATTCTGATGGCAAAACTGTGCTGGTCGTACAAGCCGGAGAATACCTGGGGTACATTGGAAAACTCGATGTGGAATTCGATCCGAAGGGGGAGGTGGTGAGTTCGAAGGGCGATACGATCTATTTATCGCACTTTATTACTCCCGACCCAATCATAAGTTCATTGGTTACAAAATTATATGCACCCATAGATGCCTTGACAAAAACAGTAATTGGTAAGAGTGCGGTATACCTTGAAGGTGACCGTAAGGTCTGCCGAGCGCAGGAATGCAATCTGGGCAACCTGATCACCGACGCGATGCGAGCCTTGACCGGCGCACAAGTAGCTTTAGAAAATGGTGGTGGCATTCGGGCCAGCATTAAAGAAGGTAATGTCACCCTGGGCGATGTGTTAACTGTGCTGCCTTTCGGTAACCTGGTGAGTACATTCAGCCTGAGCGGTGAAAACCTCCTGGCCGCATTGGAAAACGGGGCTTCACAGATGCAGGAAGGCGCGGGTCGCTTTTTACAAGTATCCGGACTGCGTTACCAGATTGACCCTGCGAAACCAGCCGGCGGTCGAATTCTGAGTGTAGAAGTACTCGACGCACAGGGTAAATACCAGCCGCTAGATCCCAAAGCAATCTATATCGTTGCTACCAATGACTTCATGCGCGAAGGTGGGGATGGCTTTACCATGTTAGCGGAAAAAGGCTTCAATGCGAACGACTATGGCCAGCCATTAGACCAGGTACTGTCCGACTATATCAAAGCTCATAGTCCAGTCGATATTAAAGTTGAGGGACGTATAACCATTAAATAAAAAGAAAGGTTTTTTGTGGATATTTTCGGGTGATATCACCCGAAAATATCCACTTGCGTGGCAAACCATCGATTATCTTGCCTATAAATGCAATGCACAAATATTACCTGGCGACCGGGATTTGATGGAGGCAGTGCTTCCTATCCTTGCCTCCCGGTCGCCAGGTACTGAACCCCTTAAAAACCTTCGAGTTTGCTTAAATCGGCCAGTCCAGTGGAGAGAGCAGCAATCTGCTGTAACAAGCCCAGTCGGTTCTGACGAACAGCGGGATCATCGGCCATGACCAACACTTTATCGAAGAATATATTAATAGCCGGGATGAGCGGCAGGATGGCATTGAAAAGCTCATCAATCGAAGCGAAGGGAGCCGCCTCAGATGCGCCCCGCAAAGCCGCATACAAACCACGCTCGGCTTCATCTTCAAACTTATCCGGGTTGACTGCCAAAGACTGCACCCCCGCACTGCGCACAATCCGCACACAGCGGGCATAAGCATCCAGGATGGCAGACCAATCAGGGCGAGCCACCCAGGCCATCAACTGACGCACCGCGCGCAATGTCCCAGCCGGGTTATTCGACTGGACCGCGAGCACGGCATCCACTACATCGTATTTATAACCCTGATCATTCAACACAACCTTGAGACGCCCTGTGATGAAATCAAAGATTTGGACTTTTACCTCATCACTAACAGGCACAGGCTGAGTAGCCGCGGACTTATCCAGGGCGGCACGCAGATCGAAATCGATGGCGTACTCAATCAACGGCTGAACCGTTCCAATGGCAGCCCGACGCAGTCCAAAGGGATCTTTGGCACCGCTGGGCACCAATCCGGCCGCAAACAAACCAGTTAGTGAATCGATCCTGTCCGCCAATGCCACAACCATGCCAATCTTGCTGGGCGGTACGCTCTGGTATTGTTCACCAATTGCAAATGCAACAGCCTGGTTTTCACCAGAACGCAGTGCGTATTCGCGCCCGATGATGCCCTGCAATGAGGTCATCTCGGTCACCATCTGGGTCGTCAGATCTGCCTTGGCAAGGAAAACCGCACGAGCCACATCACGGGCTTGATCTGCGTCCAAGCCAAGCATGACTGCCAGGTCCTGGGCCAGCGTCAACATGCGTACGGATTTATCCAACATCGAACCAAGCTTGGTCTGGAAAATGAGAGTCTTGAGGCCGTCACGATAATACTCAAGCGGCTGCTTGATATCCTCACGGACAAAGAAGTTGGCATCTGCAAAGCGCGCACCCAGAACATGCTCATTGCCATGTGTGACAATATCAAGGTATTGATCGTCACCGTTGCGGATGGCGATAAAGTACGGCAACAAGCCACTCTTATCCGGCTTTTCGACTGGAAAATAGCGCTGGTGTTTTTTCATGGTCGAAATAAGCACATCACGTGGCAGCACCAGGAAATCTTGATTAAAACTGCCCAAAATTGGTGTAGGCATTTCAACCAGGTTGGTGACTTCCGCCAGCAGACCAGGATCGATGATGGCACCGCCACCGACTGAGGCAGCCGACTTGTTGACCATTGCAACGATCAAATTTGCACGTTCCTGGCTATCCAGGGTGATGCCGGCTGTTCGCAAGCAGGAAAAATATTCTTGTGCGGCCGGGATGAGAATCTCAGGCGAGCCAAAGGGGCGCAGACCACGCGTAACCTGTCCGGATTGGACACCAGCATACTCGAAAGAGATAACCGCCGAACCCAATAGGGCCAGCAGCCAGCGCAGCGGTCGCGAGAAGGCCACACCGGAATTATTCCACTTCATGGATTTTTCAAACTTAATCCCCGCCACAAAATCGGGCAAGGCTTCGCCCAGGACGATCTGTGCAGGACGACCCTTCTGGCTGACAATGGCGACTACATAACGACCGCCATCAATCTCACGCACCTTCAGGTCAGCTGTGCTGACACCGTTCTTTTTGGCAAATCCCAGGGCAGCCGGGGTGGCAATACCCGCAGAATCAAAAGCACGCTCAGCGGGCGGACCCTTGACCAGGTCTTCACGATCGGGCTGCTGCGCTGAAAGCCCTTCAACATAAGCAGTCAGGCGGCGTGGGGTAGCATAGGTTTGCACAGCACCATGTTCCAGGCCAAGCGACGCCAGCCAGGTAGGGACACGCTCACGAAGCTGAGCCAGGGCGGCATCCACATCCGCGGCAGGTAATTCTTCCACACCGATTTCGAGCAAGAAAGGCGCGGGCCGCAGCACACTGACAACGGCTACAACAGGTTGGCTTTTGACAGGTTTGGTTTGTTCCTGTTTGAGCAGTGGGTATTCCAATTGCAGACGCTGCTGCAAATATGCCTCGGCCACCTTGCGAGCCATTTCACGCATGCGGCGGAAGTAACCCTGGCGCTCAGTCACGCCAATCGCACCACGCGCATCCAGGATATTGAAGGTATGCGAGCATTTCAACACATAGTCATGCGCAGGCAGCACCAGTCCCTGCTCCAGGCAGGCATTACACTCAGCCGCATACAATTCATATAGCTGACGGGCACGCTCCACCCCGGCAACTTCGTAGTAATACTTGCTGTGTTCGTACTCTTCCTGACGGCGAACATCACCATAATTGATGCCTGGAGCCCAGGGCTCACCCCAAATGGAGGGAGCATCGTTGAGCGCGATCAGAATCCGATCCAGACCATAGGTAATCTCAACTGCCACCGGGTCAAGTGGCATGCCGCCCACCTGCTGGAAATAGGTAAACTGAGTGATTTCCTGCCCATCGAGCCAGACTTCCCAGCCCAAACCCCAGGCCGAGATGGCGGGCTGTTCCCAGTTATCTTCAACAAAACGGATATCATGCTGGCGCGGATCGATGCCGATGGACTGGAGTGATTCGAGGTAGAGTTCCTGCGGGTTACCAGGGTCGGGTTTGAGGATAACCTGGAACTGATAGTGCATTTGCAGGCGGTTGGGATTTTCACCATAGCGACCGTCATCCGGGCGCACCGAAGGCTCCACATAAGCCACACTCCAGGGTTCCGGTCCAAGTACACGCAAAAAAGTGGCTGGATTCATGGTACCGGCGCCAACCTGGGTATAGTAAGGCTGCCAAATGACGCAGCCGCGCTCGGCCCAGAATTCTTGCAGTTTCAGGATGATGGATTGGAAGGTCTGTTTTTGAGTCATGTTTGTTTTCCGATGGTAAGGTTTATAAGGGGATCAGGATAATGAGAATGATTACCGGGAAGAGATTATACCTTTAAAGAATTCAACACGCCTGCGGCGACGGCAGCATGAAATGCAGGCGACTCCACTCAAACCCCACAAAGGGGAGTCCCTAAATACCCTCAGGAAGTTTTAATTACTTCGATAATGGATTCTTCTTGAATTTATGCTTGGCTAAAAGCTAAAACTTTCACCCGGTTTGAGCACATGCACCTGCGCGCCGGTCTCGCGGGTCACCCGGTCCGCCCAGGCTTGTGCATCCTGCTTGATCACATCCCAAGTATTAAAGTGAATTGGGACGACGTGTTTTGGCGCAAGCAGCTTGACAGCCCGCAAGGCATCATCCGGTCCCATGGTGTAATTATCGCCGATTGGCAATACAGCCACATCCAGCCCTTCCTCGCCGATCAGGCGCATATCCCCAAACAGCCCGGTATCCCCGGCGATATAGATTTTGCGCGCATCCGTAGTGGTCAACAAGAAACCCGCCGGATTGCCACCATTGGAACCATCCGGTAATGCCGAACCATGCAAAGCCATGGTCAACTTTAGATACCCGAAAGGATATTGATGCCCCCCGCCAATATGCTGAGCATGGCGGTTTTCAACGCCCTGTTTACCCAACCAACCGCTAATCTCGGCATTGGCTATGACCGTCGCGCCAGTCCGTTCGGCGATGCTGATAGCATCCCCGATGTGATCGCCATGCCCATGTGTAATCAGAATGAAATCAGCCGCGACCTGCCCAGGCGCAACAGAAGCAGCCGGGTTGCCATGGAAATACGGATCAATCAACAGATGCTTTCCACCCGTCTCCAGCCCGAGTGTGGCATGTCCAAACCAGGTTAATTTGTTCGTCATATGAACACCTCCAATTAAAAAAATATCCGGCTTTTATTTATTGTAGCATAAGCATCATTACGACAGTGTGGTGCGAGGAAAGCTTGGAGGAATTTTTTGAACCAGGCAGTTTCCTAGCATTGGACTTAATACCAAAAACCAACTTATTATCAAATTCATACAAAGTTTATTGTTCAATTAAAATAAAAACACTCTATAATATCTTTGTTCACAGCTAGTCAACTCATCCCAACATACAGGGAGCGGTTGCTTGATTATTAAGATTAATTTATCATCCTGGAGGCTTTTTATGCAATCTGAACCAACCCTGAAAGAACGTTGGAATTATTGGTTTGATAATTACATGTCACGCGGTACACTGGCCTTGATCGGCGGGCTGAGCGTGATTTCATTAGTCATCATTTTTGTAATGGCGGCAGTCATCAGCCTGGGTGGCGTGGCACTGGCACCTGAAGGTTCCACCGAAGGGATGTCCTTTGTAGAAGCTGCCTGGGAAGGCATGATGCGCACCCTGGACGCCGGTACGATGGGTGGCGACTCAGGTTGGGGCTTTCGCCTGGCGATGTTCATAGTCACAGTCGGTGGTGTTTTCATCATAAGCACCCTGATCGGTGTCCTGACTGCGGGCGTGGAAGGCAAGATTGAAGAAATGCAAAAAGGAAGGTCGCGGGTACTGGAAAACAAGCATACCGTTATCCTGGGCTGGTCGCCTCAAATTTTTACTATCATCCCTGAAATTGTTGCCGCCAATGAGAACCAACCCGGTGGCGTGATAGCCATCCTGGCAGATAAAGACAAATTAGAGATGGAAGAGGAAATTCGCACCCGAGTGGGGAAGACCGGCAAGACCAAGGTCATTTGCCGATCAGGTCAACCCATCGACCCATCTGAACTTGAAATTGTCAACCCGCATACCGCGCGCGCCATCATTATCCTACCTCCTGAAGAAGGCGATCCTGATTCTTCCGTGATCAAAACCGTGCTGGCACTGACCAACAGCCCCAAGCGCCACGCCGAACCTTACCACATCGTGACCCAGATCAGCGATCCACGCAATCTGTCTGTTATTCGTATGCTGGGAACCAGAGACGAACTACACGCCGTCTTAACCGGAGATGTGATCGCACGGGTAACAGCCCAGACAAGCCGCCAATCCGGGCTTTCACTGGTCTATACCGAGCTGCTCAACTTTGGTGGCGATGAAATTTACTTTAAGGAAGAACCCTCACTCTCCGGCAAGGCCTTTGGGGATGTACTCAATGCTTACGAAGACTCGACTGTGATTGGCCTGCAGCAGGTGGACGGCAGCATCAGGCTTAACCCAGCCATGGACACGCGCCTGGCACCCGGTGAAAAACTGATCGCAATTGCAGCAGACGATGACACCATCAAACTCTCGGGTCTAAGCAGCATTCCCGTTCAAAATAACCTGATCAACAGCAGTTCCAAACGCGAACCGGCCAAAGCCGAAAAAGGCCTGCTGATCGGATGGAATGAATCTGCTTCCATTATTGTGAGCGAACTGGATAACTACGTCCCGCATGGCTCAACTGTAACCGTGGTAGCCGACGAAAAGTTCAAGGAAGATGTAAAAGAACATACCCATCTCAAAAACCAGAAAGTCATCTTCAGAGGTGGTGATAGCAACGACCGCAGCCTGCTGGATGATTTAAATGTGGCGGAATTCGATCACGTGATCGTCCTGGCGGATACACAAATAGAACCACAGGCTGCGGATGCACGCACACTGATCACACTTCTGCACCTGCGTGATATCGCTGAAAAAGACTCTACGCCCTTCTCAATCGTCAGCGAAATGCTCGATTTGCGCAACCGGGAACTGGCCGAAGTGACAAAAGTGGATGACTTCATTGTCAGCGATCACCTGATCAGCTTGATGATGTCGCAGCTTTCTGAAAACGGTGATCTGGATGATGTATTCACAGACCTGTTTGACCCGGAAGGCTCGGAGCTTTATCTGAAACCTGTGGGTGATTATGTCACACCCGGCCAACCCGTTAACTTCTATACCGTGGTAGAAGCTGCCCGTCAACGTGGTGAAGTTGCGATAGGATACCGGATCGTGAGTGAACAACGTGATGCCAGCAAGGGTTACGGCGTGGTCACCAATCCGAAAAAATCCACCCAGGTCACTTTTGCAGCCGCAGACAAAGTGATCGTGCTGGCAGAAGAATAAATCCCGTAATATTTTCAACCGTTTTCAGCCAAGCTGTATATTCACAGTATGCCAACTGATTGTGGAAATTTAGCCCTAAAAGATTTTTTTTGTGGAGTTGTGGCGAATGTAATTATTCGCCACAACTCCACTTGCGGGGAAACCCGTCTTTATTACTCGTGAACCTTTTCCGCGCCCCGTACTGGAACCGGGACTACCACGAAATACTGAGCAAACACTCTCCACAAACAACGAAATGCAACCAGCTGCGTATATTAAGTTGTGCATTGCCCGGGATGTTTGGCCTGGGTCGTTTGTATAAAAAAAAGGAGCTTTTATGGAAATATTTTTATTGTGCCTGGTGGTATTAATCGGTTTGCTGATTGTGTTGGTTCTATCCGGCATCCGTTTTATCCCCAATAACCGTATCGGCGTAGTTGAAAAACGCTGGAGCTTTGGCAAGGGATCGGTTAAATCCGGTTTGATCGCCCTCAACGGCGAGGCCGGCTACCAACCCCAAGTCCTGCGTGGTGGGCTGCATTATCTAATGCCCGTGCAATACATTGTTCACACCATGCCCCTCGTGACCATCTCACAGGGCAAGATCGGCTACATTTTTGCTCGCGATGGACGCCAGCTTGAACCCTCGCAGGTGCTGGCTTCGAATGCAACAGTCCAGAATTTTCAGGATGTTGACAGTTTCTTAAAAGAAGGTGGGCAGCGTGGCCCGCAGCGCCGCATCCTGCGCGAAGGTACCTATGCTTTCAACCTGGTGCAGTTCATCGTCATTACCGAGGAGCGGGTTTTCTCACTCCCAATGAGCCGTGAAGAAAACGAAGTTGTTTTGCGCATGGCGGAAGTAATCAAGGAACGCAGCGGGTTCCGCCCCGTGGTGATCAAGGATACCGATGATATGATCGGGATCGTGACCGTCCACGACGGGCCCTCCCTGGGACAGGGTGAGATCATTGCCAAGGTCGTCGGTGATAACCCGGCCGATGTCGCCACATACCACAACAAATTCCAGGATGCAGACCATTTTCTGGAAGCTGGCGGACACCGCGGACGACAACTGCAAGTACTGGTGGAGGGTACCTATTATGTTAATCGCCTGTTTGCCACGGTCGAAATGATCCAGAAAACGATCATCGAAGTTGGCAACGTGGGCGTGGTCGTGTCCTATACCGGCGAAACTGGCGCAGACCTCTCTGGTCTGGAATACCGGCACGGTGAACTTGTTTCCAAGGGTAACCGCGGTGTTTGGAGTGAGCCACTGCTGCCGGGCAAATATGCCTTCAATACCTATGCTGGGAAATCCACCACGGTCCCAACCACCAACATCATCCTGAAGTGGATCCGTAACGAAGTCGGTGCGCATCATTTTGATGAAAACCTGACCGAAGTTTCGCTGATTACCAAGGATGCCTTTGAACCCAACCTGCCGCTTTCGGTTGTCGTGCACATTGACTACCAGAAGGCACCACTCGTAATCCAACGCTTTGGCGATATCAAACGCCTGGTGGAACAGACCCTGGACCCGATGGTTTCGGCTTATTTCAAAAATATCGGGCAAACCCGCACCCTGATCCAGTTAATCCAGGATCGCAGCGCCATCCAACAGCAAGCCAGTACAGAAATGAAAGAAAAATTCGCGCATTACAACCTGGAATTAGAGGAAGTGTTGATCGGGACACCCTCATCCCCGGTAGGTGATACGCAGATTGAAACCATCCTGACCCAGCTACGCTCACGCCAGGTAGCCGCCGAACAGGTGGAAACTTATAACCAGCAGGAAAAAGCTGCGGTTAAGGAACGTGAACTACGCGAAGCCCAATCCCGGGCTCAGATGCAAACCAAGATGACCGAAGCAGAGCTGGATATTAACATCCAGAGCAACCAGGGTAAAGCCGAGTACCAACGCTCCATCCAACAGGCAGCCCAGATCCGGGCACTGGCGGAAGCTGAAGCCGAAAAAATTGCGCGCATTGGTGTGGCGCAGGCTTTGGCGACTGAAGAACAGGTTCGCGCTTACGGCGGACCTCAGTTCCAGGTGACCCAGCAGGTGCTCAACCGCTTCTCGGACGCCATCCAACAGTCCAAGGTGGACGTGGTCCCACGGATCATGGTCTCCAGCGGTGGCGGAGATGGCAGCGGCAGTGCCTCGGGCAGTATTATGGAAGCTCTACTGACAATGCTGCTTTCCGATCGCTACAGCAGCGTGGTGGATGACAAGAGCAAGGTAGACCGCTCACCAGAAGCTGAAGCTCTGCGGCAGCAAATTTATCAAAGCATGAAAGACAAACCGGGACAGCAACCCGAAAAGAAATAAGTAAAAAATAGTAAAAGGACACGGCTCTTCAAAAGACCGTGTCCTTTTACTATTTAACGCCAATAATGGATAAGAATGAGGCAAGCCAAAACAGGATATTTATTTTTTTGTAGTGTTTTGCAGATGCGTTCATCCGCAAAACACTACTTGCGGGGCAAACCATTGACGATTTAGCCTGATAGCTGTGGTTTTTGCTAAAAGGCTGAGCCTTATCCATTATTTAGGTTAATTTTGCAAACTGGGGTTGATTGACTGTAAGAACACCCACAAATAGATATGGGAATTTTTTTACCTGAAAGCATAATCGAATTTCATTTTTCCTGGTTCTAATTGAATTTGTGGTTTTGACAAAAATGAGGCAAAATTAGCA
>CAYWXS010000158.1:0-12976 GCA_964462245.1 uncultured Anaerolinea sp. | reverse complement strand
CTTGAGCTTACCAAAGAATTCACGATTTCAAAATCCTTTTCCGCGAATGGACAGTCACCGGGCAATCTTTTTTAATAATATCGTTTCACAGTAAGTTTACTTATGGTATAAATGGTCAAACCCGGGGAACAGATAATCCGGGTTATAATTGATGAATGTAATGGAGGAACCGAAAAATGAAAAGCAATAAAACATTAGTGAAGTTTATTTTCGGGATGATCACAATCCTGATCACCGCTGCAATTTTGCTTACAGCAGTTCCATCTGCCTATGCGGAAGGAACTGGCCCACTCTCCCCCATCCCAGGTTTGGGGCGCTTGCCAAATGAGACTTTGATTCGGATGCATAATATCGAAGGAACCTGGGTTCGAGAACAAGCATCGATGTTTTATACTGCCAACAACCTTTCAAAAACTTTTCTGGCATTAATTAATGCAGAAGCAAAAAAAGGTAAAAACGTTACAATTTTGAAAGACGCTTTGGTTGTTTTTGACTCGGAATTAACCACTGTTCAAGAAATACACAATCTTGCAGGAGTCGTAGTTTTCAATCTGGTGGGCTGGAAAGCGAATGGCGATGTTCGTGACAGGCAAGCGGCCGGCCAATCTCTGCTCGAAGGACGCACAACCCTTAGAGATGCGAACTTCCGAATGACAAATGCAATGGCAATCCTACGTAAAAGTTTTGCCAAATGGCGAGCCTCTCGTATCTCTGTTCCACCCATGTTAGATGTTGATCCGCCCCCTCCTACACACTAAATATATTTGATACAGATTTTAGTTCAGGAAAATTAAGTGAAAAAACAATTTATTTTTTCGATTATGGTTTTTTTGGTTTTCATTTTCACGGTAGGTTGCTCAAAAGACAATACTACTGGGCAGATGGATCCATCCAAACCACAGCCACAAGTACGAATAGAGATAAAACCAAGCCCTTCCACTGTCGTTATTGCAACAGCGCTCAATCCAGAAACTACTTCTGAAGCCATTGTTACTGTGACGCCGGCACAACTTTTGTATGATCCAACACCAGATTCTGATGCCATAGCAAACCAGATAGAATCGATGATGGATGAAATCGATCGCAAATTAAAAAGTGAAAATTTTCAATTAAAATAGCAAAAAGGACAGCGATTGGCTGTCCTTTTTGCTATCCAGTTTGGTACTCGAAATCCGAACAAACTTAAGCTTAATTTCTTCTCAAACCCAAATAAGATTCGGGTATACTTTGGTTATGCCTGAAACTATTGGAATTTTTGGTGGCACTTTTGACCCCCCTCATATTGGGCACCTAATATTGGCCGCCGAAGCCTTGAATCAACTCCGTTTATCCCGAATTCTATGGGTGCTTGCTCCACAACCTCCTCATAAACCATTGAATAGCCTTACGCCACTATTTCATAGAATGGAAATGTTGAAAATTGCTATAAAAAATATATCTGGTTTTGAACTTTCATCTGTCGAAATTGACAGGCCCGGACCGCATTACAGCTTGGATACAGTTGACCTATTACAGGAACTTTATCCAACTTCCAAATTAGTATTATTAATTGGTGGGGATTCTCTTCGAGATTTACCACTTTGGTACCGTCCAAATGAACTCGTCACAGCCGTTGACGCATTTGGAATTATGCGTCGACCTGGCGATTCTTTCAAATTGAGCGAATTGGAAAATGTACTGACTGGATTAAAAAACAAGTTACGCTTTTTTGAAACCCCACAACTAGAAATTTCATCTTCAGCGATCCGCCAACGAATCTCAAATGGTGGCCATTTCCGTTTTTTTTTGCCGAACGGTGTTTTTGAGTATATAACCTCAAATCGCTTATACAGATAGCTTTTTTTAAATTTGTCAGCTGAATTTCAAATATCAAAAAACCTACTGGCTGCATCCTCGTATATCAATATCCCAAATATCGACTACTTCATCTCAACCCGTCAAGTGCATTGTTTCGAATAAATTGATTGTGGGATCGTAATGAGGAGGAATTAATTCTAAACCATATCCGAATATCGGAAGATCCAATGCATTATCTGGGCTAACTCCCTTATGATACAAACCTGCATCGAGATCGTGAACTACTTTTATACTCAAGCCTTTTTCTTTCAAACCTGCGGCAAACGATTCGACACTTCTGGTATGGCCTACTACAACCATCGATGAGGGTGCTTTTTCCACTAATTCTACAAGTCTTTTAATTATTTTTTGGGTTGGCAACCGGTCTTATGATTAGGATAATATTTATCCCTGCCTGAACCAAAATCTCGGCTTCTGAAACTTTAGCAGCACACATACCAATAGATTTTGCTTTTGTGCAAGCGCAGATCATTTATAGGGCTTTGCATGTGGAGGTAAGTTTTTTCCGACCTGGTTTACGAATTTCTGCATATTGGGAATATTGTATTCCAATAAATCAAGATCCAGTACTAAACAAGGAGTGTCTAATTCATACTTTAATTTCACAACTTATTTCCTCAACCCGTTCAGAAATAAAATTTTCTCCAAATTATTATTTTTTCATTCATCAAGATGAAAAGTATGGTATTGATTCTGGCAAGGATTTCCCCACGCTATATGCATTTCACGCGCAGTTAGATCGATAACCATCGCATTGATTGTTTTCTCCCGATCAAGTCCCTTTCCATCAATAGCATGGTTACAAATTGAATTCGGAAAATCAACATGATCTTTCTGAATAGTCTGCAATGTTTTAATCGTATGTTTTTCGGTCTTTCGCAATAGGCGCAAAGCTCGATAATACTGAACCCTGGAGGGGATTAATTGCTCTGGCTCGTATTCAATTTCTTGCATATGAGGTGAAAGAAAATGATTAGCATGCACCAAATACCCATCTGTCGCATAAAGAACATCAAAACGACGAGCAGAAACTTCTACAGAATAAATTTCTCCACTATCATGAGCGATTAAATGGTTATAACCTGCTGCACGATGAGAAACCACCGCACGCTTAATTGCCTCAGATGGAGTTCTTGATGCCAAGACAGCACGAGATACGACCAGTCGCGGAATTCCAATGCGAGAATCGTCCGGATGGACAGAGTCAATCAACTGAGCAATTCCATAAGCATTAAAACCTACATTAGGTAACAACCCGCCATAATTCATTGCCAGAAAAGGTGGTTCTTTTAATGGCTTGGCATGCAGTATATACACGTCATCTTCGTCTTCAGGAATCCAGTCTTCGTTATGAGCCGCGAGTACATGTCCGTCTGCGGTATGCGCATCATTCACTGCCATGCTAGTACAACTGATCAAATGAAGTGCATCCATCGTAACAGCTTCCATCGCATTCAATACCGAGATCTCTTCAAAAGGGACATTGGCTCCTTCGGCAATCCCAGCCATTTCTTCCACGTATTGAGGATAACGCTCTTGCGCAAAAGGCAAATATTTTCGAGCCTGAATTTGAGCCCCTTCCCATGTCAGCTCTAGTTCTTCGTAAGATTCAGCCAGCAATCGTCTGGCATTGTCAACGCTTCGAACTACATTCTCACGTCTATCCTCTCCAATTTGGCGACCCATTTCCCGATGAGTACCAGATACTCGCAACATAGGGATAGGTTCGGGATGTATGGGAGTGTCATAGGGGTTAATATTCAAAATTCCTCCAGTAATTAGCTGTTCAACCTCAGACAGAAATAGTAATGTAATAACAATAGTGAATTATATCATCCGAAAACAAGGCAATTTTTTTCTTGAACCTAATGAGAAAAAACTCCCCTCAAAATCTGGGGGGAGTAGAAATCTTGGTCAATTATTTTTTAAGAACCGGCAACTGATTATTCTTCGCTTGGCAAATCGGAAACCAAAGGTGCTAATTGTATCCTGGTTCCGAAACGCGTGATTAAGACCGCTCCTAACCCAGCAAAACCTACAATGGCTGAAATGAGTCCTCCAATACATGGGATAAACCCAACCCCTTGTGCCACCAGGTTAAGGCAGAATACACCCAAGCCAGCCGCCAAAGGTAAAGGCCATTCCCGCTTGAACATTTGTGAAATCCGAATCCCAACTTCCAGCCCAATGGCAAGCCAACCTAATACAACCGCAGCAGCGAAGATTATTGTAACTATCCCGATAAGGGGAATAGTTATCAATAAAGTAATGATAAACAGGCTGAAAAGTGCCAGGGCCACCAAGGCAACTATGAAGGCTATCAATGTCAATAAACCCATTCCGAATGAAACCAATGGTTGACTCACAACTCCATCAGCAACCCTGCGCATATGGATGGGTAAAAACATTGTTATCAACATGGATAGCAATGCCAGCATAATAGATTGTCCAATCAACGTCAGAAGGTTCGCCATCGTACCAGTGGATGATTTGACAACTGGCGGAGTGGTTGATATTACGGGAATCTCCGGACGGGAAGGGTTATTGATCACATCCCCATCCACTCTAGCTCCCTGATCACGACTTACAACAGCGCCAAAAGTAACCAAGTTCCCCTTGACGTGCGTTTCTGGACCAAGTTTAACCGCCCCACCGAGAACGACTACATCCTTACTCACATCACCGTCCAATGTCAAACTACCACCGAACAACACAATCGATCCATTTACAATTGCGTTTTTTTCGATGGAAACAGATCCACCAATTACCACAAGATCTTCATTCAGTGTCTCCCCACTGCTCAGCCTAAAGTTTTCCCCAAATATCGGTCCATCAATGATACTCATCGCATGGACAGGCTGAATAGGTAATAACAGAAAACCTACTACAATTATCACCGACGTCAATTTAATTAAGGTTTTCATAATTTTCTCCGTCAGCTTATGCAGCTGAAAATACTATATTCCCAATTCTACGGAATGTAGCAGTCCACAATATTCCGAAACCAAAAAGGAGGATCATGGAGAGCAACCACACAAAAGGTGGAATCAAGGAAGCCAATACTGAAAAAATTGAACCCCCTAACACGAGCAATGCACGGAACAAAAGCCCAAAATAGATCAGATTACTTACCCAAAAACCTGCAAATTGGGCGGGTGAAAGAATTAAATAATTAAGATAAGGAAATAACAACCAGGTTACCCCGCTGATTCCGAGAAAAGCCAGCAGAAAAATCCCAAATAAAGCTTTCCTAAACTGAAGTTTCTGTTGAACTGCAAGTCTAGCCTGAAAACGCTGGGTGAAACCAATAGCTGGAGATAAGGACACAGCTGATCGAAGGCGAAAACTCGCCTGAGCCAAAGATGTACATTCTGAACAATTACTTAGGTGTTTCCGGAGATCATGCTGTTGTTCGGGCATGAGTGAATTATCATCTAGTAACCAATTTTCAAAAGGCTGGTGATTCATAAGGTGTCCTTTCTAGGGGAGATTCTGCTGCTTCATCAATTAGTAGACGAGCAACTGACTTGCGTGCACGATGAAGGCGGCTTTTAACTGCACTAACTGTGAGTTTCAAACTCTCTGCAATTTCTACTTCTGAAAAATCATACCAATATCGAAGAATAATTGCAGCTCGATCGGTTGCGTCAAGTCCCTGAAGAGCAGTTTGAATTTTTTCCTGTTCTTCGCGCCTGACTAATTCGTTTTCGGGATTGAGTGCTCCGGTATCCGGCAATTCGATTGGCGCATCATCGTCATCAGGTTCTGCATCAATCGAGAACACGACAAATCGCTTTTTTCGCAATCGATCTATACAATAATGTGCAGCAATAGAAAGCAGCCATGTTGCAAAGGGCCGTTGACGGTCAAAACGTGAAAGGTTTTGGTAGGCACGCAAAAAACTTTCTTGCGCGGCGTCTTCGGCAGATTCCGATTCACTCAACATGCGGTAACACATATTAAAAACTGGTGCCTGGTAATGATCCACTAACCGGGCAAAAGCCTCATCGTTCCCTTGTTGAGCCTGAATAATCCAGGCCATTTCTTCGTTCACGGTTGCTCCTGTCGATCATTCTAATAAAACCTACGCAAGGTTAACATTAAAGTTGCACAATAAATATTTTACTTGACATTCAATCTAAATGAGTTGGATTTATACAAAATCAATAACTATACGAAGTATCAAAAAAAAAGATTAATAACAATTTTTGCTAATCAAAACGGCTGAAAATCATTTGGCTAATGAAAACTGGTCCGGAATATATTTTTCGGGTAGACTTAATTAAGTTATACCCTGGTTACTCTTGCATATTTTTTTTAATAATTTTTTTCTCATCTATTATCATATTTTCCTCTTGGGTAATTCCTATTTGCCAACTGTAAAAAATAATTATGGAAATCATCAAACGCCCCTCTGGTATGCATGCTTTTTTTGTTATTTGGATTGGTCAGATTATTTCGATCCTGGCTTCTGCCATGAGTCAGTTTGGACTGACAATTTGGATGTATCAACAAACAAAGAGTGCCACTGCCATGGGATTAATGCAAGTGTTTTTTATAACCCCCTTCTTACTATTCACACCTCTGGCCGGGGTCATGGTAGATAGATATAACAGAAAAATAATGATGATGACCAGTGATCTTTTTGCTGTGATTTCCACCTTCGGAGTGTTTATCCTCTACTCGAGTGGGCATTTACAATTCTGGCATTTATATATTGCCGCTGCAATTAATGGTATCGGAAATACGTTTCAATGGCCAGCATATTCTGCTGCCATAAGTACAATGATTCCTAAAAAAGATTTGGGCCGTGCCAATGGTCTCACATCGTTACTTGAAGCCGGACCGGGAGTACTTGCTCCGGCCCTGGCAGGCGCTTTCATGCCAATTATTGGATTAACAGGGCTATTATTTTTTGACTTTGCTACTTTTTTCATTGCCATAGGAACTCTTTTCTTCGTTATCATCCCATCTACGCCAAAAACCGAAGAAGGTCTTTTAGCTGATCAAGGCAATATACTCCAGCAAGCTGCTTTTGGCTTCAAGTATATTTTTGTTCGACCCAGCTTATTGGGTTTGCAATTGATATTTTTCTTTGGGAACTTATTTTCAGGAATGGCCTTTACATTGCTCGCACCCATGCTCCTCGCCAGAACCCAACAAAATAGTCTTGTTTTTGGAACAGTTGAATCGGTTTTTGCAGTAGGTGGCGTTATTGGGGCTATCTTGATGAGTACATGGGGAGGCTTTAAAAGACGCGTTCATGGCGTGTTGCTAGGTTGGGTGATCGCAAGTATAGGAACTATCCTTTTAGGGCTTGGCCAAAACCTCTACATTTGGATCCCAGCAGCTTTCCTTACAATGCTGGTTTCTCCTTTAATTAACGGTTCTAATCAAGCCATTTGGCAAGCCAAGGTTGCACCAGATTTACAGGGTAGAGTGTTTTCTGCACGGAGACTGATCGCGTGGTTAACTAACCCACTCTCCCCGATTATCGCAGGTACACTAGCTGATTATGTTTTTGAACCCGCTATGAATGCAAACGGTACTTTCTCACCTCTATTGGGAAAAATTATCGGCATTGGACCAGGATCCGGCATGAGTTCACTTATGGTATTATGTGGCATTTTCGGGGTAGGTATTGGGTTAAGTGGATACCTATTCCCAATAATCGCCAGAGCCGAAGAAATATTACCAGATTACACCCCATTAGAATTATCACCAAATACTCTTCAATAGCTCACGAATTTATTCTATTTTTTACGGTGTAATATTTTTTCCAGGATCATCGGTCAATTATTCTGGATTCAAAAAACAAAGCAAAAAAGTCTCTGTAATAAGCCTCCTTTTTTGGAGTTTTTGTGTTCTTCAAAAAGTGCTAATCTCCAATTCAAATTTATGGATAAATTTAGCTCTTTTTGATAAATTTCATCCAGAACTTGGTACCCACAGATCAACTTGCCTCGGCCATTATCCTGTATAATCCCCACAATGAGAAAAATTCTACTAATCCTATTTTTCTTTGTTTCTCTAGGTATCGCCATTATTAGTATGGGCGAACTAAAGAATACGTGGCGAACCCTAAAGCATGGTGATATCCGATTTATCTTCCTGGCAATTATTTTATTAATTTGCTGGACACTAAATGAAGCAGCTGGCTATCGTTCATTATATCGGTTAATGGATGTACAAGAAAAATTCAAACATCTGGTTTTATTATCCTCTGCCTCCAGTTTCATCAATGTTGTCGCCCCCAGTGGTGGTTTTGGCGGCGTGGCTGTATTCGTTGACGATGCTGGAAAGCGTGGAAACCCCAGGGGACTCGCAGCAGCGGTGGGAGCATTGTCTCTATTTTTAGAATATACGGCCTTCATGATTATTCTAGGTATGGGATGGGTGGTTTTTATTCGTCGAAATGATCTAAAACCTGGTGAAATTACTGCTTCCTTCATCATGCTCGGAATTGTTATTAGTATGGGTATTCTTATTTATATCGGATCCCATTCCAATAAAAAACTTGGACATATTCTTGGGTGGATGGCTCATCGTATTAATCAAATCCTATGGATATTTTTACACCGCGAATATTTTCACGAAATTGCAGCTCATGAATTTGGAGTGGAGGTTGCAGTTGGTCTTTCGATATTACGGACAAAACATCGTGGGATCGTGATCCCCTTCTTGTTTGCATTGAATAGTAAATTTCTTCAAACCCTCATTTTGGGGATGACTTTCCTGGCATTTGATGTGCCGTTTTCGATCGGTACCATCGTTGCAGGTTTTGCTTCTGCGTATTTATTTTTAATTGTATCCCCAACACCCTATGGAATAGGTATCGTTGAAACGTTGTTGCCACTTGCACTTACATCGTTAAGTGTCGCATGGGAAGATTCAGTCATCATCACACTGATGTATCGCGGAATTACTTTTTGGATTCCACTAGTTATCGGTGGGATATCTTTCCGGTTACTTCAAAACGAATAATTTTTGTTTCATTATTTTGTTTTCAACACTACCGCCGCGCCATACCCGACTACACTCTGATAATCACCTGTCACATCTCCCGAAGTAGCATAATCAAGTATCTTTACACAGTTTGCACCCAGCGCTTTTGTGGCCCACAAAACTGCCGCAAGTGCACCCAGTCCACATGCTTCACCCTTCCCCTCCGCTTCTATTTCAAAAATACCTTCAGGGGCAAAAGCTTTTACCTGGTCGAGCATTGCTTTATCCATTGTGTTAGCAACATGTTGTTTATGAAAATGCGAAAGGTCCGTAGATGCAACCAATAAAAATTTTTGACCTTTCAATATATCAGCCAAAGCCTCTCCCATCTTCTTTGCAGTTTTTGGCGTTTGTTGACAAAGCATGACTGGAACCAGAGAAAACTCTTTTTTTATTATTCGCTGTAAAAATGGCAATTCAATTTCAAGAGAGTGTTCCGGATCATTTGCTACTTTCGTCAATCCAATACCCAGACTATGTTGCATCTTCTTATCCAACTCATCCAGAAGCAAACGATTGACCGAAATCTCCCCCAAAGGTGTAGAGTAGGCACGATGAGCTGTTGTAAGAAATGGATACGAGTAAAGATGATGCATGGGGGATATAACTGCAACTACATCTGGTGAGCAACCTCTCAATGCTGAAAAAGCATGACCCGCAACTGCACCGGAAAATCGATGGCCCGCATGTGGCACGATTATCGCCATAACTTCGCCTGGTAATTCAGGAATATTCGCCTTGTTTATAAAATCATCAACAGCTTTTTTGAGTAATTCAGGCTCCCCTTCATACCAGGTTCCAGCAATTGAAGATGGGCGAACTTCAGAAATAATCATATTAAATACCTCTTCATAAGAGTAAACTATTTCATCGATAGTATATAAGCCGTGGATTTAAATGCTAATTCGGGTAAATTATTTCGATCAAACCAACCAACGTTAGCCGCATCGTCACCTGCTTTTGCAGATCCATCATGGGCTAAACCCTTATAAAAAATAACGAAATCTGAACCTCTAGTATGCTCTCTTCTAAAAACGATATCAATGATCCCTGTAACCGAAACCAATAGGCTGGTTTCCTCCAAGCATTCACGTTCAGCAGCTCTTGCTGGATCTTCATCTGCATTCACAAATCCAGCCGGAAGAGTCCAAAGTCCTTTATAAGGCTCATTTGCCCGCTGAACTAGTAAAATCCGCCCTTCTCGTTCGACTAGTACCGCTGCAGCTACTTTTGGATCGGCAAAAAATATCCAATTACACGATTGACAGGTTGGCCGACTTTTCCCAAAATGTATCGCTTGTGAAACTCTATTTCCACAACGTGGACAAAATGCTATTTGTTCAGGACGCATAAAAACACCAACCTAAATTCCACTGAAACCAAAAATAATTCAACCCAATTCTACAAAATAAAATGCCACAAAGCAACCCCAAAATCAATTATTCCCATCAAACACACCAGCAAAAGAATAATAATTTTTATGTTATCCTGTCAATCCCTGAAGGAATTGAACATGTCGCAGTAGCTTCAAACATTCTTTTCCTTCCTCGTAAAACAATGCCAGCCTTTTTTTTCGGTAATGGATAAATTACCTCCAAGCAAACCAATAAAATAATTGCGGCATAAATTAGAATTTTTATTAGGAGGCATCATAGTAAATATACGATGTAGGGTAATAATAAATAAAGAGAAGTAATAACAAACCTTGGAAATTTAGAAACTTTAATTTCACTTGGAAATTTTTCTAAGGAAATTCGATTTATATTTTCTCAGAGGAAACAATTTCAGTAAAATATTCCGAGGTCTCCCATGATTCCAACACTATAGTCTGGTTTTCCAATGGTGGGTAATTGCCATTATTTCCTACAGAATTGGTTTCCCCCACATCGACATTCTGCATCCCAGTATGTATATAACCTTTTTTCTCAAAATTAGTTGGGAATTCAGTGATCGGGGGATAAAAAGTTAAATTGGAAAGATAATAAACTCCAGTAACTAGAATAATAACAACCAGTATGGCTATTATGACAAAAATCGCCGGCACAAGCCCAGATTTGGCTGGATTTATGGCCTGAGTTGAATACCATCGGTTGTCAGCGCGTACACGTAGAAAATAGGCACTTCCGGCACTTATAACCACCAAACCAAGTAAACCGTATAGAATCGCAGCTGGGATAGGTAATTGAATAGGTTGCCGATAGGGTTCATCAACAGGTAATGGTTCAATGGGCGACATTTTTCTCTGTGCTTCCAGAGGAAGCGTATCCCCATCCGCTGAAGGCGTTACTTCTCCTTGCATTGGTTCAGTTTGTAAAAAAGACATCTCTGGAGTCACAGTCTGTACTGCTGGTGCAATTGACATCGGTGCAGCTGGGGCTTCCATCACAGACGGATTGATTGAACTATCATTTACATAAATTCCTAAAGCTGGGGCTGCGGGGGCGACTTGAAAATTATTCAAAACAGGCACCGACAAATTAGCGGTCAAAGAAAAAAAGAATAAAATACCTGCCAGAACTGATGACAACTGAAAAAACGGGATAAATTTGGGTAATGGTGGCTTCACTCCAACCGTTTTTAAAGTTAATGTAAAATTATGAGGTACCCTTCTAGATTGAAGCTTGTGAATGAGCAACTTGGTTTGGGTTATTTCACCCAATAATTTACTGAGATCAGGTTCAATTTTTAGCCTGGATTCTATGCGCACTCGATCATACTTGGATAATTGATTATCTAGGTATGCAGAAATTAATTCGGCATCGCGAAAAGATGTTGGTTGATTTTTCATAGTGGGCTCTCCTCTTTCAGACGGAAAGCCGCGGGTAAAAGTTCCCCAAATCCTTGTAGGCACTCTCGTAATCGTAATCGTGCTCGAGCTAAACGGCTTTTTATCGTTCCAAGAGGCGCTCTTGCGATTTTTGCTACCTCAGCATAATCAATACCCTGAATATCTGCCAACACAACAACTGTGCGAAAATCATCAGGAAGATTATTCAGACAATGTTGGATAGCGTGTTCCAATTCATCAGCTTCAAATTTTTCAGCAGGACTCATCGAAGAATCTGCCAACCAACGGGGAGATTCGATCTCTTCATCATCACTATTGGCTGGCTCCAAGGAGACCGTTGGACGTCTTTTTTGTCGACGTAATTCATCATAGCAGGCATTGGTCACAGTCCTCATCAACCAGGCTTTAAAAGAGCCCCCACGAAAACTATTCAAATTACGAAAAGCTGATATAAACGCATCTTGAGTTGCATCGGCAGCCAGGTAATCATCGCCAAGAATTCTTAAGGCGGTATTATAAAGTGCATCCTGATATGACAATACAAGTCGATTAAATGCTTCCAGATCACCTTTCTGAGCATCCTCAATCAATAAAAATTCATCCATATTGATATTGTATCAGTTTTCAGGATGTTCGCTAACTGAATGAATATGAAAAAAGATTGCCAAAGAAAACACCAAGCACAGAAGTTATCTTCCACTAATTCAATTTCACGTAAAATTTGTGCAATCAGAAGGCAAACTACTTTAAATAGCTAAAACTTTCATTTTCACAAATAAACTTAATCCTGTATGAGCTCATAAACCAAAAATAACATAACAAGTACTGGGTTACAACGCCTAGCAACCTTAAACCTGGGTGATCTGGCAGGATCAGGATTGTTTCTAACCATTAACAGAGCAAAGCTCAAATCCATGTGTGTCGTTGTCAGTTAAAAAGCAATGGGCTGTTCAGTTACCATTGTCGTCTTCATAAAATGCATGTTTTTTACGATTAAAGCACCTTGTACTCTGATTGCACGAAACCTATGTAATAAGAATATAAATTGCTTCTAAAAGTAGCTTGACATTCTAACTCTCTGCGTGTAAAATAACGACCGCTTAACAAAAGAATATTTGTTGGCCGAGATAGCTCAGTTGGTAGAGCACGCGACTGAAAATCGCGGTGTCGTCAGTTCGATTCTGTCTCTCGGCACAGGAAAACATATAGTATTTATAATAAAATAAAATCACTTCCAATGATGGAAGTGATTTTATTTTATTATAAATATAGCTAGTTCTAATGTTTTTTGTGGTCATCGTTTACAGCCAGACATGGAGGTTGCAA
>CAYWXS010000157.1:0-13097 GCA_964462245.1 uncultured Anaerolinea sp. | reverse complement strand
CCTTCACGATAGATTTATCGTCATCGACAACCAGAATGCGTTGAGGCAAAGGAAAACTCCTGGGCAGCTGAAAAGAGAAAGAGTATTTATTTTATCCTAGCATAGGATTCTCAAGAAAATCTCAAGAAATTGTTGCAATCTTCCAGATTTACCTGGAAAGCCCTGGTTTTCTTGCAGGTTTTATTGAGATTTCCTTCAGATTTGGTTGGTATAGTTCAAAACATCACAATATAACCTTTCAGGAGAAAAATATGTCAACTTTCAAGTTATCCCAAATTTTCAAGATGTCTGTTCTCGGTCTGCTGGCTTTGGTACTTGCCCTAGGATCTGCTGGTTGCAGCGCACTATCGTCAGTTATACCCGGCGCCCCTGCTGCTTTTTCGATTGAACCAAATTACAAAGATCTGGCCTACGCCTCTGTTTCGGCTACCCAAAAACTGAATTTATACATCCCAACCAGCGGCACGGGGCCCTTCCCGGTAGTGATTAACATCCACGGTGGTGGGTTTAAATTTGGCGATAAGGGTATGTTAAGCGAAATTACCGGGAAGGCCATGCTGAATGCCGGTTATGCTGTCGCTTCGATCGATTATCGTTTATCTGGGGAAGCCCAATTCCCTGCTGCAGTTCAGGATGCCAAGGCGGTTGTTCGTTTCTTGCGCGCCAATGCTGCCCAATATAACCTCAACCCAGATAAGATCGCCGTCTTCGGTCAATCTGCGGGTGGCAATATCGCCGCAATGCTGGGTGTAACCGGCAATATTAGCGATTATGATGACGCCAGCCTGGGAAATGCCGGGGTTTCTTCAGCAGTTCAGGCTGTTATTGATCAATACGGCCCAACTGATTTTTTGCAGATGGATGCCCAGGCTAAAGCGCAGGGTTGCACTGCTGCTGATCAGAAGCATAATGATGCCAGTTCATTCGAATCAGCCTATATCGGGGCAGCCATTCAAACTGTGCCTGACCAGGTCAAAAAATCCAATCCGATTACCTTTATCAGCACAGCTACACCGCCATTTTTGATCCAAAAAGGCGACCAGGATTGCACTGTGCCGATTGAAAGCACCAAAATGTTAGCAGACGCGCTCAGCGCTGCAAACCTGGATGTAACCTACACCTCGCTTGCAGGTGCTAGTCATGGCGGCGACCAGTTTGAGACTGTTGAAAACGTGAAGTTAGTAATCGGGTTTCTGGATAAATACCTGAAGTAATAAAATAGCAAGGCTTCATCCCAACTTGAGATGAAGCCTTGCTATTTATCAACGTTTAAATTCTGGGATTTACCCTCTCTACGCTCAAGCTCATATATATTTAACGTGCAGCCTTTGGGTGCACAAAATATATTGCTGTTGACCCATAATTGGCTGTTTTGACCAGCCTCTCATGATTTTTATTTTGAGATGTACCCTCCCAACGCTAATTGCGATGTTTAACGTATCCTCTTGGATGTATAAACCATGTTGATCAGCATATACATATGGTTTTATTGACGTTTAGTAGATGTTTATGTTAGACTGAAAGTGCTTTCTTATTTACTTTCGCAGGAAAAATCATGTTTAACCAGAAAAAACCTACTATTTACGATGTTGCCGAACTTTCAGGTGTTAGTATTTCAACCATCTCGCGGGTCTTGAACGCGCCAGATAAGGTCAACGCTGAAACACGGCAGAAAGTTGTGGAAGCGATTGATGCCCTGGGTTTTATCCCGAAGGCCGACGCACGGGCTCGTGCTATGAGCACAACCAGGCGCATGGGTGTGCTCACGCCTTTTTTTACAGCCCCATCATTTGTCCAGCGTTTAAGGGGGGTTGCCTCGGTCCTGGCAGTTTCCAATTACGAGTTGGTGATTTACAGTGTAGATTCATCGGATCGGTTGGAAGGCTATTTGTCATCGATTCCTTTTACTGGCAATTTGGATGGGTTGATTGTGGTCTCTTTGCCGATTCACGAAAAAGATGCGCAGCGCCTGATCGAACACGGGATTCAAACGGTGTTAATCGAATCCCGTCATCCGGACATGAACTGCATCGAAATCGATGATTTTCACGGTGGGCAAATGGCAACTACGCACCTCATCCAAAAAGGGCATCGCTGCATAGCGTTTGTGGGGGATAAAGAATCGCATGATTATGAACTCCATCCGGCTGGTATGCGGCTGAAAGGTTTTCTGCAAGTCATGCAAAATGCCGGGCTCAGTGTTCCAGAAGAATATATTCGTTTGTTTGAAAATACACAAGAGTGCGCTATGCAGGCGGCGCGGGAACTTTTGAGCTTGCCCATGCCCCCGACAGCGATTTTCGCTGCTGCGGATGTTCAGGCGCTCAGCGTTTTGAAAGTGGCCCGTGAAATGGGTGTTAAGGTCCCCGAACAACTGGCTGTTATCGGTTTTGATGATATCGATTTTGCCGAATATGCCGATTTAACCACGATTCGCCAACATTTGGATGAATCTGGTCGGTTAGCGGTGGAGACACTTATGGCGCGATTTGCCAGCCCTTCTCGCCCACCACAGCACATCAACCTGCCGCTCCAGTTGGTTGAGCGAAAAACCACTTAGTTTTTGAGGATTCCCTATGCCCATTCAAACTTTCCCTAATCGTTGGGTTATTGAAACCCAAAACACGGCTTATGTCTTTGGTCTCAACAGTGCCGGGCTGATTACGCACCACTACTGGGGAGTACGCCTCCCGCGCATCGACGATTACCCCCTCCCCGCTGACCCGGCCGGGTTTGCCTCCACTGATGGTTTCGACCACTTCGTCCCCGAGGAGTACCCCGGTTACGCGAGCACTAAATATATTGACCCATGTCTCAAAGTTATTTTTCCGGATAAAGTGCGGGATGTGGTATTGCATTATCTGGATTTTTCTGTTGAAAACTCTCCCAACCCGACTCTTGCCATTAGATTAAAAGATGTTTTCTACCCCTTACAAGTTACCTTGTATTACCGCAGCCACCCGGACTACGACCTGATTGAACGCTGGGTCACGGTTGAGAATCTTGGCATTGAGCCGATACACGTTGAGCGGCTTTTTTCTGCTAAATGGACTTTACCCGTCGGCGACAACTATTCCCTGACTCACATGTATGGTCGCCACGCCGACGAGTTCAACTTGCAGCGTGAGCCTCTCACCCCAGGACTGAAAACCATTGAGAGCCGACGAATTATCCCTAGCCATCGCAGCGCACCTTGGTTCGCCATCGACCGTGTTGCTAGCGAGGATGTTGGGGAAGTCTGGTTTGGCACGCTTGCTTGGAGCGGCAATTTCCGCATCAGCGCTGAAGTGACTGAATTCGCCTCCACCCGCGTTAGCGTTGGCATAAACGACTGGGATTTTGGCTGGAAGCTCCAGCCGGGGGAACCACTCACAACTCCGGCATCCATTTCAGGCTACACAAAAAGTGGATTCGGGGCGGCCAGTCGCCTGTTCCATGCTTACGTGCGGAACCAGATCCTACCGCACGGACAGGTTCCACATAAAATCCTGTACAACTCTTGGGAGGCGACCTTGTTCGATGTGGATGAAGCCTCTCAATCTGAATTGGCCGAAATTGCTGCCAAAATAGGCGTGGAACTTTTCGTAATGGATGATGGCTGGTTCCACAACCGCAATCTCGATAACGCCGGGTTGGGCGATTGGTGGCCCGATGAAGTGAAATTCCCAAACGGGTTGGGCAATCTCATTCAAAAGGTCAATGATCTCGGCATGGATTTCGGACTATGGGTTGAACCCGAGATGGTCAACCCAGATAGCGACCTGTACCGCACCCACCCTGAGTGGGTCATCCACTTCCCGACTCGAGCCCGCACTGAAAGCCGCAACCAGTTAATTTTGAACATGGCGCGAGCAGATGTGCAGGATTACCTCATCGGCGTTTTGGATAAACTGTTGACCGAAAATAACATTTCTTTCATCAAATGGGATATGAATCGCTCGGCCAGCGAACCTGGTTGGCCGGAAGCCCCTGGTGACCAGCGTGAGTTATGGGTGCGTTATGTTTGGGGTCTGTACCGAGTTTGGGGTGAGCTGCGCCACCGGCATCCCAACATTATCTGGCAGAGCTGTGCCAGTGGTGGCGGGCGGGCCGATTTTGGTATCTTGCGACTGGCTGACCAGGTTTGGGTCAGCGACAACACCGAAGCAACCTCGCGCCTGCACATCCAGGAAGGCTATTCACAATATATGCCTGCCATTACAATGGAAGCCTGGGTAACAGACTGGAACGAAGGCTTTGTGCCGCTCGAATTTCGATTCCACGTCAGTATGTGCGGGGCGCTGGGAGTGGGTGGTAACCTGCTTAGCTGGGATGACTCAGCGCGGGAGTTGGCTGCGAAATGTATCAGTGATTACAAGGAAATTCGCACGGTAGTACAGCTTGGGATGCAGTATCGTCTGCTATCAGCACAGAAAAGCGCCTATTCGGCCTTGCAATACATGAGCCCGGATAAGGCCGAAGGTGTCCTATTTGTGTTTCGGGTCCACATCCCCGAAAAGTACAACATTCCTCAGATATATTTGCGTGGACTTGACCCCGAAGCCATTTATGAGGTGGAAGGATATGGCGAACGCTCCGGTCTAGGATGGATGGAAGCAGGGTTGATGGTAACGCTGAAGAATTTGCAAAGCAAAGTTTTGCGCATCAAACAAGTCTAGAAAAGATGTGATATGTACAAAAACGCTGCTGGCAAACCAGCGATAAACACGCCAATCTGAGACTGTATCTCCGTTTCCTATGAACACGCCGCTTCAGTTCGCTCTTGAACAGTGTCAGCTACCATCCAATAGAGACAGATTTAGACAATATATTCGTCTACCTGCATGAAAGCGGCAAAGAGCAAAAGCTGGGGGATACTCAATTTAAACAGCGCCTCGGCAACTATTCGGTTGCAGTTGAGCTGCAAAAGAACGATTTTTCTTTGATTCATTTCGACCGGGTGGAATCGTCCAACTTGCAATACATCTTGCTGTATATGATAAGTAGGTCTGTTGATCGATACGCTCAACTAAGTAGCGCTGATTTGGTTACCTGAGAAAAGTATTGTGGATTTGCAAATCCACAATACTTTTCTCGCAAAACCCCCCTTGACTTTCTTTTTTGAAGGTGCTATACTCTTGATTATGAAAGTACTTTCATGGAAACACTTTTTAAATTGTGAAAATAATTCCAAAGTAAAAACATCCGGAGACTCAGCAATCGCTCATTCTCAGGTCTCAACTACGTTTTTTATTTTGCCACCCTACTCAATTCAAGAAGGAGAAAAAGATATGAATAAGAAATCCCTGTTTTTGTCCCTGGTTAGCCTGTTAATTTTGGCTTCCATGATTGTTTCGGCCTGTGGCGCACCGGCGGCTACTGCTGCTCCCGTTGCCCCAGTTGCCACAGTTGCTACCGATGTCCCAGCTGCCAC
This sequence comes from uncultured Anaerolinea sp., assembly GCA_964462245.1. GTDB lineage: Bacteria > Chloroflexota > Anaerolineae > Anaerolineales > Villigracilaceae > UBA5195. Next base: position 7,684 of record CAYWXS010000157.1, on the reverse strand, counting down.
CGAAGCACCAGCGAGTACACTTCCGGCTGGTGATGGCAAGGTTGTGATCTATGGTGGTTACGGTGCGGCCCAAGCTGCTGCTTTCCAGCAGGCTCTGACCGAGTTTGGTAAGGCGAATGGCATTGAAGTGACCTTTACTTCTCTCGCCACTTTTGACACTGACATTAAGGTGAAGATTGAGTCTGCACAGGAACCTGATATTGCCATGTGGCCGCAGCCAGGTGGTTTGAAGAAGCTTGCTGACATTCTCGTTCCACTCGAAGAAGTCATCGATATCAGCAAGCCGCTGTCCACCCTGGTTCCAGGTTGGGACAAGCTCGCTGTTGTTGATGGCAAGATTTACGGTCTGCCCGTTTCTGCCAACATGAAGACCCTGGTTTTCTATAACCCGACCGCCTTTAAGGCTCACGGTTACACTGTACCCGCAAACGACACTGAACTAGTTGCCCTTGAAGCGAAAATTAAGGCTGATGGTGCTGGTTACCCGTGGTGTGCAGGCATCGAGTCGGGTGGCGCGACTGGTTGGGCGTTCACCGACTGGACAGAACAATACGTTTTGGACTATAACGGCCCTGATGTTTACGCCAAGTGGATCGCTGGTGAAGTTGATTTCGTTTCGCCCGAAGTTACCAAGGCTGTTGACGAAGTATCCAAGCGCCTGCTGGCTGATGGTCAGGTCAATGGTGGTGGTATCTCGATGGTAACAGATTCTTTCCAGGATACTGCACCCCTCTTTGTGGTTGGTAAGGATAAAGGCCAGTGTTTCATGCTGCGCCAGGGTTCGTTTATCACAGCCTTCATGCCTGAAGCTATCCAGGCTGAGATCAAAGCTGGGAACTATTCCAACCTGGATGTTTTCCCGCTGCCTTCTCCTACAGGTGCCCAGGCTGGTGTTCTTGGTGGTGGTGACATTGCCGCAGTATTCAAAGGCCATGTTGATCAGGATGTAGCCAAGGTTGTTGCCTTCATCTTCAGTCCCGAAGTTTTGAAGTATCAAGTCGCTACCGGCGATATCTCGCCCCACAAGAACTTCGATATCTCTCTCTACCCGAACGAGATGCAGAAGAAGATCGGTCAGGCGATGGCTAACGCTGCAGTGTTCGGTTTCGATGGATCTGACCAGATGCCCGCTGAAGTGAACGCTGAGTTCTGGGCCGCTGGCACCGATTTCGTGGCAGGACGAGCTACTTGGGCTGAAGCAGCCGCACGCATCGACAGCAAGTATCCGTAAGCAAGGTTTTTGGTAAAATTATGGCACCAGTTCTAGCAACTGGTGCCATAATTTCTTTTGGAAGTGCACAATAAAAGCCAAACACATGGAGATTGTGGTATGAACGATATATTCTTTGGTCTGCTTGCCATCGTGGTTGGGGTGGCCGCCAGTTATGGGTTGTATTGGCTGCTTAACTTCATCATCTCCTTATTACCCGAACGAATTCGCAAAAAAAGTGACTGGTTAGCTTTTTTGACACCTGCCGCAGTGTTGGTTATTTTGATCCTTATCGCTCCGTTAATTCAGACCATAGCCTGGTCTTTTATGGATGATGGGGGTAAAAAATGGGTTGGATTTAAAAATTTTGTTGATCTTTTTTCGGATCAACGCTTCCTGCAGATTTTGTTGAATAACTTTTTGTGGGTGCTTGTAGTACCTGCAATTACCGTTGCCTTTGGAACTGCCGCTGCTGCCCTTTCCAACCAAGTGGGACCAAAGCTTGAGAGCATCTTTAAATCTCTGATTTTCATGCCGATGGCAATCAGCTTTGTTGCGGCATCTACGATCTGGTCCTATTTCTACGCCTATGTGCCGCCGGGACGGCCAGAAATTGGTTTGCTGAATGCGGTGATCAAGTCACTGGGATTTTCAACGCTTCCCTTGCTGACAATTGACAAGGGGCACTTGAATTCATTTTTATTGATGGCCGTCATTGTTTGGCTGCAAGTGGGTTATGCCATGGTCGTCATCTCTTCTGCAATTAAGGCTGTGCCAATAGAAACCATTGAAGCTGCCCAGTTGGATGGCGCGAATCCCTGGCAGGTTTTTGCCAATATCATCCTTCCGCAAGTTTGGGGGACAGTGATGTCGGTCTTCGTCACGACTTTAATTCTGGTTATGAAGATCTTCGACATTGTTCTGGCTATGACCCGTGGCAATTTCAATACCAGTGTGCTGGCTTTTGAGTGGTATAAGCAGTTTTTTGAAAACTCCAATATCGGGCCTGCTTCTGCGGTCATAACAATACTGGTACTGCTGATTGCGCCACTTATGTGGCTGCAAATTCAAACCGCACGGCATCAGGAGACACTGAGATGAACAAAATTCTACACTTCTTTAGGAATTTTAACCTGGGCAGCACTGTCGGAATATTGATTCTGATCGTGATTTGGACAACGCCAACCCTCGGTTTGTTCATTACGTCATTAAGGCCAAGTTCGCTTGCCAATGTGTCACCCTGGTGGGAAGCCTTGTTTAATCCTCTCAGCACAATTTGGACACTGGACGCTTACCAAAATTCGCTGAGTAGTGGGATGTTGAATTCTCTAATCAACACCGCTGCCGTCACTATACCGGCAACAATCTTGCCGTTGATGATTGCGGCTAATGCAGCATATGCCTTTACCTTTTTGAATTTCAAAGGTAAGGAGATTTACTTCGCAATACTGGTTGCCCTGATGGTCATCCCATTACAGTCTTCATTGATACCAGTTCTCCGGGGAATGGTTTGGTTTCAGAAAGCATTCCATATCCCGCTTACTGGGACATATGCCAGTGCCTGGGTCGTGCACAGTGCTTTTGCGATGCCATTGGCTATCTATATCTTGCGCAATTACATGATGACCTTGCCGAAAGAGCTGATTGAAGCTGCCAAAGTGGATGGTGCTAGTTATTATCAAATATTCTGGCAGTTGGTTTTCCCGATGTCTGTCCCGGCGCTCGCCTCTTTTGCCATTTTCCAATTCCTGTGGGTTTGGAATGACTACCTGATTGCCTTTATCTTTGTCGGTGAGCAGAAGGCGGTTATGACCTACAGCCTGCTCAGGCTGTTGGGACAATACGGCCAGGGCTGGCGCGATGTGGCTGCTGGTTCCTTTATCTCTTTGATTGTTCCGCTGATTGTATTTTACAGTTTGCAGCGTTATTTTGTGCGCGGCTTGCTGGCAGGCTCTGTCAAAGGTTAATTTAAAAGTGAACTGGGCAGCCAGTTCACTTTTCTATCAAATTACTCATATGACGCCAACTTCCTGGTACAAGAACGCCGTTTTTTATGAAATATCTGTGCGCGCCTTCAAAGACAGCGATGGTGATGGGTGCGGCGACCTGCTCGGCTTGACCGGCAAACTCGACTATCTCCAGTCCCTGGGCGTGGATTGTGTCTGGATCATGCCCATTTATCCATCGCCTTTGCGGGACGATGGTTATGACATCGCAGACTATTACAGTATTGACCCAGTCTACGGGTCGTTGGCTGAAATCAAGTCCCTGATTGATGCGGCGCATGAGCGTAATATCCGCATAATAATGGATCTTGTCCTGAATCATACCTCCGACGCCCATCCCTGGTTTCAATCTGCGCGGTCGGATAGGCACTCGCCCTACCGTGATTATTACGTTTGGAACGATAACGATCAAAAATACGCGGATGTGCGCATCATTTTTCGAGATGTGGAAACATCCAACTGGACCTGGGACGAAACAGCGGGCCAGTATTTTTGGCATCGTTTTTATGCCTCCCAGCCCGACTTGAACTTTGACAATCCGGAGTTGCAGGACGAGATGTTGAACGTGGTACGCTTCTGGCTCAGCCTGGGCATCGATGGTTTTCGGGTGGATGCGCCGACTTATCTTTTTGAGCGCGAGGGGACGAATTGCGAAAGCCTGCCGGAAACGCATACCTACCTCAAGCGCATCCGCCGGATGATGGATACGCAATTCCCCGAAGCCATCATGTTGGCTGAGAGCAATCAGTGGCCCCGCGAGTTGATCCAGTATTTCGATCAGGGCGATGAATTTCATATGGCATTTCACTTTCCGCTCATGCCGCGCATTTACCTGGCGCTGGCGCAGGGTCAGGCAAGTTCCATCGCAAATATTTTGAAAGATACGCCTGCTATCCCGGAAGACTGCCAGTGGGCGACATTTCTGCGCAATCATGATGAATTGACGCTTGAGATGGTCACAGATGAAGAGCGCCAATTGATGTGGCGGGAATACGCGCCCGAAGCTAAGATGATTCTGAATCTGGGGATTCGCCGTAGGCTTGCACCCATCTTCAACAATGACAGGCGAAAAATTGAACTGGCAAATTCCCTGTTGTTCAGTCTGCCCGGTTCGCCCATCATTTACTACGGCGACGAGATCGGCATGGGAGATAACCTCAATCTGCCAGACCGCTACGGAGTTCGCACGCCGATGCAGTGGGATGACTCGGATCACGGCGGCTTTACCTCCGGCACGCCGTTCACTGAAATGGTGTTGGGTGATTATGGATACAAAAAGGTCAATGTTGCGGAGCAAATGAAGTCAGAGGATTCCCTGCTGCGCGCCATCCAACGCATGATTGCGCTTCGGAAACAGCAGCCTGCCTTCGGTGGCGCTGGCCTGGATTGGGTTGAAACAGATAATCCGGCTGTGGCGGTTTATTTGCGCAAAAATGAAGGGGACACCGTTTTGGTGTTCAATAACCTGATGGATGCTAGTGAGTCAGTGCAGCTCCCAACGAAATACCAAAAAATTGGTCAAGACCTTTTTACGAACCAATTCTATTGTTTGAACGAAAGACTTACCCTTCAACCCTATTCTTATCTTTGGTTTCGATTAGGAAATTGATGTGATGATAGGCGAACTTTTGCAAAAGAGTTATGCATGATTTAATAGATAATTCACTTTACCCCGATGTCCAATTGGTTGAATGACCCCAATGGGCTGGTCTATAACGCGGGCGAATACTATCTTTTCTATCAGCAGCACCCCCTACAGTCTAAACTGGGGTCAGATGCACTGGGTTCATGCTGTAAGTCTTGACTTATTCATTGTAAACACCTGCCCATCACGCTCTATCCCGATGAAAATGCTATGATTTTCAGGCGGCGCGATTGTAGACTGGCGACAACAAAACACTGCCGGGTGTTATGCGGAAGCCCTAATCACTATTTACTCCTGCCACAAAGAAAATGCCGAAACCCAAAACCTGGTCTACAGGCACGACAAGGTTCGTATTTAGATGAAGTACGCGGGCAACCCGGTTCTTCCACAACCAGACGAGACGCGGGATTTCCTCAAGGGAGAGGGCGAAGTCACTGTGATTGGTTACGATGCCCGACAGCAGTGGTTTTTTGTCGATTGGAGGCATGCAGGCCAAAGTAATTTTAAAGACAGTTTCGCTGCCATTCATTCCGTTCCTTTATCCATCATCAATGGCGGGCTTCGCCTGCATATTTTTGTCGACAGGGCCTCGTTTGAAGTTTTTGGGAATGATGGTCGGGGTGTGCAGCAGCACTGCACCTGATGTTACTTAACCGCCAGAAAGTGTGGACGACCCTGAACGGATACGTTCGAGCTGTATAGGTCTTAAACGGGATTCATCGTTATATTGTTCAACCTGGCCTGGTGGTGCATTGGTGCCTGGGGCACATCTGCCCTGGCGGGGCAGGCTATTCATAGCGGAGTGCCAAAGTAGTGGTGATCCTTCCACGTATAAAAACGAATCATTTTTTCAGACAAGGAACTCTGTCTCTATCTGATCCCCGCTGGTATTGGAGGGTCGCCCATGCGCTTCCGAGGTATTATCATGAACCAATCCACAGTACTCCAAACCGAAACCAATCGCACTTTCACCCTTCTCCTGCCACGTATCGAAATAATCCTGGCTACCGAAATCATCGCTGACCCGCAAGGTTGGCAAGTTTTTACTCGGCGGCTCGAGCTGCATTTCCCATTGCTTTTTAAACTATATTTTGAACTTTACAGCGCTCGCTACGATTTTTTCTTCCATCTCGAAGATTTGCTCATCAGTTTAGCGCGGGCCTGGTTTGGCCGCTCTGCCGATTTGCGCAAACTAGATTCTGTCCGAGAAGCTGATCCACTTTGGTTCCAATCGAATCGGATGCTCGGTGGGGTGATTTATGTCGACTTGTTCGCCGGCGATTTGGAAGGGGTCCGTTCAAAAATCTCCTATTTCCAGGAACTTGGGCTGACTTATCTTCACCTGATGCCACTCTTTAAAGCCCCCGAGGGCGAAAACGATGGCGGCTATGCGGTTAGCAGTTATCGCGAAGTCCACCCACCGCTGGGCACCATGGATAAATTGGCCTCGCTTGCCAGTGATCTACGCGCCGCCGGGATCAGCATGGTAGTGGATCTGGTCTTTAATCACACTTCCGATCAACATCAATGGGCCGAAAAAGCCAGACTTGGCAACGTTGATTTTCAGGAAATGTATAGGATTTATCCAGACCGGACCATGCCTGATGCTTACGAACTTACTCTACGCGAAATATTTCCCGATGAACACCCTGGTTCTTTCTCACCGCTTTCAGAAACGGTAGGCGGAGGCTGGGTTTGGACCACCTTTCACCGTTACCAGTGGGATTTGAACTATGCCAATCCAGCTGTCTTCAACAGGATGGCCGAAGAAATGCTTTTCCTGGCAAACCAGGGAGTTGAAGTCATCCGTCTTGATGCTGTTGCATTTATTTGGAAGCAAATGGGAACAAGTTGCGAGAACTTGCCCGAAGCGCATGCACTTATCCGAGCCTTTAACGCTACAGCGCGGATTTCAACCCCTGCGCTTCTGTTTAAATCTGAAGCGATTGTTCATCCGGACGAGGTGGTCAAGTACATCGACCCGGCCGAATGCCAGCTTTCGTACAATCCGCTCCTGATGGCGCTTATTTGGAATTCGCTGGCGACCCGCAAAGTTCGCCTGCTTTCTCAGGCTCTTGCCACCCGCTTTGAAATCCACCAGCAGACAGCCTGGGTTAACTATGTGCGCTGCCACGACGATATCGGCTGGACATTTTCAGATGAGGATGCCGCACTTTTGGGCGTCAACGGCGATGATCATCGCCGCTTTCTTAACGAATTTTATCGCGGGCGCTTTCCCGGAAGTTTTGCGCGTGGCTTGCCATTTCAGGAAAATCCCAAAACCGGGGACTGCCGAATTAGCGGAACTTGCGCCTCGCTGGCTGGACTCGAAAAAGCTCTCGGCGAAGAAGGTTCGGCCGAAGTGAATCTCGCTATCCGTCGGATTCTATTGATCCATGGCATGGTTATGCTGGTGGGGGGCATCCCCCTGCTTTACTTGGGTGATGAAATTGGTACATTGAACGATTACAGTTATCGGGATGATCCTGATAAAACGCGCGACAGCCGCTGGGTTCACCGTCCGCGCGCGGATTGGGAGCGCTATGAGAAAAGAAAATCTCCAGAAACGGTGGAAGGTCGTGTTTTCGAAGGCATGAAAAGGCTGATTGAGTTGCGTAAGGAACATACGGCTTTCTCAGGAGACAATCTGGAATTGATCCAGACAGAAAATGAACATGTACTGGGATTTGTGCGTTCACATGCAGGGCAAAAAATGGTTTTGTTTGCCAATTTTTCAGAAAACCAGCAGTTTGTTTATAGTAAGGTACTAGACCTCTTGCAAAAGTCGATCAGTTGACCATCTTGAGTTCAAGATTGTAGATG
>CAYWXS010000156.1:0-13736 GCA_964462245.1 uncultured Anaerolinea sp. | reverse complement strand
CGCGCCTCAATGGCATTGAGGAGGTCGAGGGTTCGAATCCCTCTGGGTCCACAAACACTGGGGCAGGTCAATGACCTGCCCCAAAAGCTAAGTCAAGCCCGTGCCACCTGATAGGTTTTGGCACATTTGACAGGGTGCAGTATAATAAATTAATAGTCGTGGCAGGAGTAGTAGGTTATCCCGTCAGCGAGCTGGGAGAGTAAGGTGGAAGCCCAGCATAGCGCCCAACGGGAGCGCAGCAAGACCGAACTCGCCTGACCCCATTTTGGAGACTGCACTGGTGAATTTAGTAGTCAGCGCCGGGAACGCCCGTTATAGCGAACCAAAGTGGTCAGTGTAGCTTACACTGACAAACCGGGTGGTACCGCGGAGATAACCCTTCGTCCCTGTTGTGGATGAAGGGATTTTGTTTTCTTAAGCAGCCTGCACCCATAGCCACAATATTCATCCAATTTCCAAAACCTTATATAAGGAGGCTCGCATGAAAAAGCTATTAGATAAAACAAAAAAATTCTTCCAAAGGATTGGCTCAATTCTTGCGGGTCTACCCGCGAACCCACCCATTCTACGCCCTATCCCCGTGGTTGCCAGGCGCGACCCACGCCAGCGCTAACCCGGAAAGCTCTCTATAATTCATTTTCATCACGCATTCATTGGAATGAGGAAAGAATGACACAGCCCTACAACTTTACTGAAATTGAAAAAAAATGGCAATCCCAATGGGACGCCGATGGGTTATACAACGCAGATATCGACCCATCCAAACCCAAACATTACGCCATGACCATGTTGCCATATCCAAGCGGAGACATGCACATCGGGCACTGGTACGCCATGACCCCTTCGGATGCCCGTGCGCGCTACATGCGCATGAAAGGCTACAACGTCATGTTCCCCATGGGGTTTGATGCCTTTGGACTGCCTGCAGAAAATGCAGCCATTAAAAGCGGTATTCACCCCATGGTCCGCACCCGCGACAACATCGAACGCATGCGCAAACAAATGCGCTCAATGGGTGCCATGTTCGACTGGCGCCGCGAAATGGTCTCCTGCGAACCAGAATATTACAAATGGTCCGAATGGTTCTTTATTCAGCTCTACAAACATGGCCTGGCCTATCGCAAATTGTCCCCGGTGGATTTTTGTCCCAAGTGCAACACCACCCTGGCCCGCGAACAGGTCTGGGGTGACGACCGCCACTGTGAACGCTGCAGCACTCCAGTCATCAAAAAAGACCTGTCCCAATGGTTTTTTCAAGCCACAAAATATGCCGATGAACTGTTGAGCTTCGAAGGCATCGACTGGCCCGAGCGCGTCAAGACCCTGCAAACAAACTGGATCGACCGTTCCGAGGGCGCCAGCGTCACCTTCCACACCGAAGCCGGAGATCCAGTCGAGATCTTTACCACCCGCCCGGATACGCTCTACGGCGCCACCTTTATGGTATTTTCTCCAGAACATCCCCTGGTGGAAAAAATCACCACACCCGAAAACAAAACCGCCATCGCTGAATACAAAGCCCTGGCAGCCCGCCAATCCGAAATTCAACGCGGTGCCGTCGATAAGGAAAAGACAGGTGTGTTTACCGGTGGTTATGCCATCAACCCCGTCAACCAGGCACGCATCCCCATCTGGATCGCAGATTATGTCATGATGAGTTATGGCACCGGCGCAATCATGGCCGTGCCTGCCCATGATGAGCGTGACTTTGCCTTTGCCCGCAAGTTTAACCTGCCCATCATCCCGGTCTTCCAGACCGAAAACAGCCCCACCCCGGACGGCGCCACGATGGAAGTCGCTTTTATCGGTGAAGGCGTAATGATCAACTCCGATAAATTTAACGGAACAAAAGTTAATACTGAAAAAGGCCGAAAAAACCCTGGCATCGCAGCCATGATTGACTGGCTGGAAGAGCGGGGCATTGGCAAGCAAACCGTCAACTACCGCTATCGCGACTGGTTGATCAGCCGCCAGCGCTACTGGGGTACCCCCATCCCGATGATCTTCTGTGAAAAAGATGGATGGAACCCGGTTCCGGATGATCAGTTGCCCATTACCCTGCCGGAAGATGTTGAATGGAAACCCACCGGCGAGAGCCCGCTGAAGTTGCACCCCACTTGGGCCAAAACCACCTGCCCAGTTTGCTCCGGTCCCGCCACCCGTGAAACCGACACGATGGATACATTCATGTGCTCATCCTGGTATCACCTGCGCTACCTGAGCCCACATTATGACCAGGCGCCTTTCGATCCAACCCAATACAATTACTGGATGCCAGTCGATGTATATACCGGCGGTATTGAGCACGCCACCATGCACCTGCTCTATACGCGCTTTTTCCACAAAGCCCTGCGCGACATAGGTATCACCCAGGGTGCAGAACCCATGACAACCCTCCGTAACCAGGGCATGGTACTGGGCGAAGATGGTGAAAAAATGTCCAAGAGCCATGGCAACGTAATTGCACCCGATACACTGGTGGACAAATACGGTGCGGACACCGTTCGCGCCTATCTGATGTTCTTCGCCCGTTGGGAAATGGGTGCCCCCTGGGACAGCAAAGGTATCGAAGGCTCCGCCCGCTGGGTACGCCGTACCTGGGCCCTCTTCACCGATGATGTCAACAACGGCAGCCCCAGCCCTGAAACACTGCGCACCCTGCGCCGTAAGGTACATCAGACCCTGCGTCGTGTGACCCGTAACTTTGAGCAATTCGAGTTCAATACAATCGTTTCATCCCTGATGGAACTGCTGAATGACATGTATAAAATGCGTGAAGCCGGCGCAGTCGGCTCGCAGGAGTGGCAGGAAGCCCAGGAAATCTACCTGAAGATGATGGCCCCCGTCACCCCAATGATTGCCGAAGAACTTTGGGCCATCACCGGTAAGAAGTACAGCATCCACACCCAATCCTGGCCCAAAGTGGATGAAGACGCTGCCCGGGAAGATGAAGTCACTATTGCTGTTCAGGTCAATGGCAAAGTTCGTGATCGCATCACGATCTCCATCGACACAGATGACGAAAGTGTCAAAGCTGCCGCCCTGTCATCCGAAAACATTATCAAAGCCCTGGATGGAAAAGAACCCAAAAAGATCATAGTCGTCAAGGGAAAACTGGTCAGCATCGTAATTTAACCTGAACAATGGATAACGTTCAGTAGTTCTATTCACTCTATGGTCGCTAAGAATTTCTTCTTCGGCAATGCGTTATTACCATTGGTTTGCTCCGCAAGCAGTGTTTTGCGCGAATATATTCGCGCAAAACACTGCAAAAAAATCCTGTGCAGTGACCAAGGCCATTCTCTTCCTTCGTGGCATTAGCCATTAATCACGTCAATCGAATCGGAAATGTTGTAGTTCTACCCTTAAATAAAACAGGCCCTTTCCAAAACGAAAGAGCCTGTTTTTATTATTATTTTACTTACTGGGCGTCGGTGTCCCTGTCGGCATAGCTGGCACAAGAACGCCTTGCGTTGCCGTAGCCGTTCTGGTCGGCACAACTGGCGCGGGCACGGTTGGCGTTCTGGTCGGCGCAACTGGCGCGGGCACGGTTGGCGTAGCTGTTTGGGTCGGCACAACTGGCACTGGCACGGTTGGCGTAGCCGTTTGGGTCGGCACACCTGGCGCTGGCACGGTTGGCGTAGCCGTTTGGGTCGGCACACCTGGCGCTGGCACAGTTGGAGTCACTGTCACTGTCTCGGTCACGGCGTCACCCGTGGCTACAATAACCACACTGAGCGACTCACCAAATACTGTTCCAGCGGCATTTACCAGCCGCCAGCGTCCGGTATAGGTTCCTGCCACCAGCGGTGCAGTTAAGCCAACCGTCACATTAACCTGCTGCATCGGAGCCACAGTCTGGGTCAGAGCAGTCTTTGCACCCGCCATCAAATCTCCACTCCCAAAAATAAGGCTGTAACTTGTGCTCCAGGTACATGAACCCGTATTCTTTACAGTCCAGGTCTTATCAAATTCGGTGCCTGGCGCCATCTCAGTCTTATCCGGAATGGTCACATCGGCCACAAACATCGAGTTATCGCAGGTATTTTGCGGTGCGACCGTTTTTGAAGGCGCACCCGCAGTTCGAGTAGCAATTACAGTAGGGGTAACAGATGGAATGAGCGTTTCAGTTGGCTTTAATGTAGCGGTAAATTGAGCGGACTTCGCCGTTATAGTCTCTGCAGCTGCTGTATAAATAGCCGCAATCATTTCAGTTGGATTCGGGGTAGCTTTCGGCGTACTGCAGGCACTCAAGAAAAGTACGGCAATCACAGCAAACGGGAGTAAATTTCTGATTCTTTTATTCATAATAATTTGTTCCTTTTATTTGGTCATCAGACCGGCAGCCCGGCGGCCAATCTCAACCGCAAAGTTGGTTCCACGATCCCACGGGTAAACCTGGCTCATTGAAGCAAAATACAGGCCTTCAATAGGTGTCTCAATTGCAGGAATATTCTTCGAATGGTTCACGAGTGGCACGGGTTGGGCATAAGCCGTCCGATACATCCAGACTTTATTGATCCAGCTCGGATCAAAATCCGGGTTAAATTTCTTCAAACTGGGCAAAAATTGCTCAAGCAGTTCTTCCGCGCTCATCTGGAAATATTCATGCTCAGGCTCAAGATAATCGCCGATATAAACAATGTGCTCGCCACCAAAATTCTCCGGAGAGACATAATTGGTATGTTCCACCAGCGCCAGAAATGGGAATCCAGCGCTCTTGGGTATGCTGTACCAATAATACCCCTCGCGGGAAAGCTGATGCTTCAATGAAATCGTCAAAACGACCGCTCCCATTGATTTTAACCGCAGCAAACCTTCCAGGTACTCCCGCGGCAATGACGGAACCATCGCAGCCGCAGCGCCAGGCGCAAGCGTCACCAGTACCTTATCTGCCTTTTCAATGCCGTTGGCAGTGGCAAGTTCAAATTTCCCGGCACTTTCATTCCGTTGAATATGCGTGATCGGCGTCAATAACTTGATCTCAACACCTGCCGCCACTAATTTCTCTGCAAATTGATCTGCAAAAGCCTGGAACCCGCCTTCATAAGTTCCCAGGCGTGTTGTGCGGGCATGCAACCGCGCCCACATCCAGGCCATATTGACTTGTTTGTAATACTGTGCGCCAAATTTTCCAATGACCAGCGGTTCCCACATCAATTTATAGCCCGCATCGCCCATCCATTTGCGCATCCACTCATCCACCGTGTATTTTTCCAATTCCTGCCAGTTGGTCGTCAGGCGCAAAAACAAACCCACCAGCCCAAAACGGATCTTGGTCATCCCCCAACCCAAACCCGGAAACAAGATTGCCTTGATGACCGAATCGAGTGGATAGAACTTCCCATTATGATACATCACGGTATACGGACGCGGAAAAATCACTTTGTCACTCAACCCAAGCTCTTTCACCAAGCCCAGCATGTCTTTATCCGAGGCAAACCAGTGATGGTAGAACTTTTCCACCGAAGACTTCCAGCCGGGTTCTTTAAAACCGCTTGCCAGCCCACCCACATAATCCGCAGCCTCATAAATGGTCACATCATGACCTGCTTTCCGCAAATCCCAAGCCGCAGACATGCCACTGTATCCTGCACCGATGATCGCAACTTTCATTCATTACCTCCAACAGGACCAGGCCTGATTTTTTTTTATTTTTTCTCATTACCTGTAGTACCTTCAAGCCGAACAGATAAAATCGACAACTTGTGCCACTCATTCCGGATTACATACATCATAGCCAAAGTTCGCAACCAGTGCAGCTCACAGGCCGGGTTTTGGGCCAATCTTTCAAAAACCCGCACTGCTCGATCATCCGTGCAATGGGTCCGGACATATTCATCAGCCTGGCGCTTCAGATCTGCCTCACTTGGCTCATCTTTCAGCCTGGCTTTACCTCGCTTTTCACGGTTTTCCCAAACCACAGTGGCCACCCGGTTAACAGCATCATTTAATTCTTCAATCGAGAATGGTTTGAGCAGGTATTCCTGCGCCCCAAGTGCCATGGCTTGACCCAGCAAATCTGTATCGCCTTCACCTGTTATGATAACACAACCGGTATCCGCATCATTTTGGATGATCTCTTCATAAGCTATCAGCCCATTTTTCTTGGGCATATAAATATCCAGAATCACCACATCCGGATGATGTTCCCGGCTCAAATCAACAGCTTCCTGTCCATCCTTGGCAATTGCAACCACAATCACTTCCGGATTCATAGACAGCATTAAGCGCACACTTCGCCGGGTTTCTTGAATGTCATCTGCGATCAGCACCCGCAACTTCGGTCTTTCATTCACGTCAGCTTGGGTCATCTTGCAACCTTTTTGCAGTTCTTATTTATTCAGCTTCAGTACGCAGCGCATCACTCCACTTTATACCTTCTTTAGCCAGGTAATAAGCACCCAACAAAGTGATCGGAATCCACAGAGCAGCATGCAGGGTCAGTGTATATCCCGCCGCCGTCGCTTGATCCACGCCGTACGCACTCAAAACCGCGATACCCGGGGCATCAAATGTTCCAATGTAACCCGGTGCGGATGGAATGGTGGTTGCCAGGTTGACAATACCATTCATCAACATCAAAGCAAAGAAAGAAACCGAAAAACCAAACGCATGCATCACAAACCAGTATTTTAATGTTTCAAATAACCAGATAATCACGGATGTTACAAACACCATCAGGATATTCAACGGAGAACGTAAAGAAGCCAGACCATCCAAAAACTTATGCATCACCCCGGTCGTTTTCTCGCGAAATCGCTCAGGTAAAAACCGATCAATAAACCACTGGCCAATTCTTGCAGTCACCACCGGGAACATGGCTGCCAGCAAAAAAACCACCAGCGCAGCGCTGAAGGCAATCGTACCGTAAACAGCCACCTGTTGAATATTACCCACAAAACCGGATGCACTCGTCAACCTGGCTAATTCAGACAGATTGAGAAAAATAAAAGCCAGCATCACCACCCCATCAAAAATGCGCTCAACAATAATGGTCGCCAATGATGCCGAGACCGGCACACCCTCGCGGCGCTTCAAGATCACAGCCCGCAGAACCTCACCGGCACGCGCCGGGTAAATATTATTGCCCATGTAACCGATAGCGGTAATGGGAAACATAGTCCGGGTCGGGATGGCCTTGATGGGTTTCAGTAAATAGTGCCAGCGCCAGGCTCGCACCCATACACCCACAAAATAAACCGCAATACCGGGCACGATCCACCAATAATTGGCACTCCGCACCACACCCCAGAATTCACCCAAACGCAAACCGCGCAGGGATATCCAGACAAAAAATACACTGATTAACACACCAACCCAAAATTGCCATTTTTTCATAGTAATCTGATTTTATCATGTGCACCACCGCCCAAACAACTTAAGCGCCTAAATTCCTATCAAAATAAACCACATGCTAATCCTGTCTGATTTTATATTTCAAATCTGTAAAAAACAGCCAGTGTCACTCCCTGTTTTTATAGTAAAAACAGGGAGTGACATTCCTTTTCTTTGACAAAAATAACCAGCAGTTGTATAGAGCTTTGACGCAAAGATGCTCTCCGTTACCGGGATAACTGGCGATAATGGATTAATATTTCTCGGCTATAATTTTCTTATGTTGACTAACACCCCCTGCCCTGATTTTTCACTCAATGACAGCCTGGGCCAAACCCACCACTTGAGTGACTATCATGGTCGCATCGTCATTCTAAACTTTTGGTCAGCCGACTGTCCCTGGAGCGAACGCGCCGATGCCCACCTCGCAGCCATCCGTGCCCGCTTCCCGGAACATCTCACCATTCTACCCATTGCCTCAAACCTGAATGAAACACTCACTATTATTGAACAGACTCGCCAATTACGCGGCACAGACCTCGTTCTAATTGACAACAACTGCCATCTAGCCAACTCATGGAACGCGCAAACCACTCCGCATGCTTTCGTCATCGACCCGGCTGGCATTCTACGCTACCAGGGCGCCGTGGATGACGTCACCTTCCGCAAACGCAGCCCGGAACACTTTTATGTCGAAGATGCCGTACTCGCCCTGCTCTCAAATCAACTTCCTGCGCTCCAGGAGACCCAACCCTACGGCTGCACCATCGTCCGTGCTATTTAACCTACAAAATAGACAATTTTTCTGTGAATTGATCCGAGTTTTTTTAGTGAAAGCGCAGTAGAATCAAAACGTGATTGAAAAGCCTGCCCGTATTGAATTTCTTAAAAAACTGCACCTCTTTCGCGGACTGACAGATACAGAGTTGGACGCCGTGGCCGAAGAACTGCAGGAAAAATCCTTTGATGAGAGCGGCACAGTCTTTCTCGAAGGCAGTAATGCCGATTCCTTTCACTTAATTTATCAAGGCCGGGTGGAAATCTTCCGCGAACAAACCGGTAAGCGCAGCAAACTTGCCTCCCTGGTAAAAGGTGACTACTACGGCGAACAGGGTTTACTGCGCAGCAAAAAACGCAATGCCACCGTAACTGCCGAACGCGGCACAATCCTGCTCATCCTCTTTCGTGGTCCCTTTCTGCGCCTGCTAAAAAAAACCCCTGGTCTACGGCACAACTTTGAAATCATGATGTCCAGTCGGGCGCTCGCCCAACAGCTGCACTTTGACTGGCTTTCGGATAATGAGATTATCTACTTCCTGGCGCGCAAACACTATATTGTGCTGGTGCGCGATATGATTCTGCCCTTCGTCATGCTTTTCCCGGTTTTTGGGGTGATGGCGCTCGCCTACCTCTGGCTCAGCGCCGGAATCGGCCTGATTGGAGGTCTTCTGCTTGCCGCTGATCTGGGTTGGGGACTCTGGCGCTTTGTCGATTGGGGCAATGACTACTACATCGTCACCAACCAACGCGTTATTTGGCTGGAAAAAGTTATCGCCTTCTACGACAGCCGTAATGAAGCCGGAATAGCAACAATATTATCCGTCAGTACCGAAACTGAATTTTTTGGCAGGTTTTTCGACTATGGTACCGTGGTGGTTCGCACTTACACCGGCCAAATTCGCATGCTCTACGTTCACCACCCCAAGCAAGCCGCCAGTATGATCGAAGAGTACATGAACCGCACCAAAGAAATAGGACGCAAAGCCGACGAAGAAACGATGAAACAGGTTATTCGCAGCAAGTTAGGCTTTGTAAAACCCACCCCACCAACTCAGGCACCCAGTACCCCACCCGCCCCACCTAAACCAGTCAAAAAACTCTCACCACTTGAAGCCTGGTGGAAAAACGCATTTCGCATGCGCACCGAAGATGGTAACATCATCACCTACCACAAACACATCTATGGTTTCATTCGTGATGCCCTTCCATATTCTTTTGGTATTCTGGCCCTGATATCAATCGTCATCCTCTGGCCTATCTTCTTGGATGCCACCTTTCCTCTCTGGCTGGGCATGATCATCATGCTTGCCGTTCTGGTTCTTTTCGGTTTTATTACTTATGAATATGTAGACTGGCTGAATGATATATACCAGGTCACGGTTGACCAGATCATCGATATCAATCGCAAGCCTTTCAGCACTGAAGATCGCAAGGCGGCCCCCCTGGAAAACATCCTCAGTACCGAATACAAACGTAACGGCATCCTGGGTATGCTGCTCAACTTTGGCACTGTCTACGTCATGGTCGGTGGCGCCCAATTCAATTTTGTCGATGTAGCCGATCCCCCTTCGGTCCAACAGGATATCATTCGCCGCCAGCAGGGCCGTATTCAAAAAAAGAAAGAAATCGAAGTCACAGCCGAACGCGATCGCATGGCCGACTGGCTGGCCATGTATCACCGCACAATGGATGAAGTCAATCGCGAGAATGATCAATCCCGCACGACAAAACCAGAGTAAAATCGGGCTTCCGTAATTTTATCTTATTAAGTTATTTCTGAGGTTTCCATGACAGTTCGCGAAATTGTATGTGTTCCAGATCCGGTTTTACGTAAAAAAGCAAAGACAGTTACCAGTTTTGATGACAACCTCCAAACCCTGATTGATGACATGGTCGAGACGATGCGTGCCGCGCCAGGTGTCGGTCTCGCTGCCCCACAGATCGGTGTGCTGGAACGCGTCATCGTAATTGAGTATTACGAAAATGAAGATACCGAAGACGACGACGAAGAAGAAGAATCCCCCAAAAGGCTCTACACCATCGTCAACCCCGAGATCACCCGCAAATCTACTGAAATGGAAGAAGGTCCCGAGGGCTGTCTCTCCATCCCCGGCTACCTGGGCGATGTTACCCGTCACCTCTCCATCACGGTCAAAGGCCAAAACCGCCATGGACAGCCCGTCACCCTCAAGCTCAAAGACTGGACTGCCCGCATCTTCCAACACGAAATCGATCATCTCTATGGCGTTCTCTTCACCGATCTCGCCACCAAGATCTGGAAACCCGACGAACCCATCGTTGACAACGTTTAACCAATGTACCTAAAACACCTTTCGCTGACCAATTTTCGTAATTTTGCCCGCCTGGATCTGGATATTCCACGGCGGGCTATTTTACTGGTCGGCAGCAACGCCCAGGGTAAAACCAGCCTGTTGGAAGCCGTCTACTTCCTGGCAGCCTTTGCCTCCTTCCAAACCCACACTGACCGCCAACTAATCAACTTTGCTGCCGCACGTGAGAACCCTTCCGTTGGCCGTATTGTTGCCGACTTTGAACGGGGCAAAGCCAAACACCGGCTCGAAGTAAGAATTATCACCGAAGCAGTCGGCCCGCTTGGACAACGCACCCGCAAAGAAGTCCTGCTTGATGGTGTCAAGCGCAGCACCAACGAAGTCATCGGCCAGTTCAATGCCGCCCTCTTCATTCCACAAATGTCCCTCGTCCTCGAAGGCAGCCCGGATGATCGCCGCCGCTACCTTAATATGACCCTGGCCCAGATCATCCCTGGCTACGCCAAAGCCCTGGGTGACTACCAGCAATCGCTGACCCAACGCAATGCCCTGCTCAAACAGCTGGCAGAACGCGGCGGAGATACTACGCAGCTCGACTTTTGGGATGCCAGTCTTGCCAGCATTGGTGCTCAAATCATCCTGGCCCGCATCCAATCCATCCACGAACTGGAACGCCTTGCAGCCCGTACCCACCTCAGCCTGACTCGCGGCCGTGAAGTCCTGCGCCTCGCATATGATCCCTCCTTCGACCCACTTCCACGTCCAAAAGATCAATTCGCACTACGCCTCGATACCCCCCTCGACCGCAGCGACCTGGACCTGGAAACCATCAAGGTCGGTTTCATCGCCGCCCTCAAAAAACTTCGCCCCGAAGAAATCAACCGCGGCGTAACCACCATCGGCCCCCACCGTGACGACCTGCGCTTCCTTGCAAATGGCATCGACCTGGGTGACTATGGCTCACGCGGACAGGTTCGCACCACCTTACTCGCATTAAAACTCGCAGAAGTGGCCTGGATGAAAGAAAAAACGGGAGAATGGCCAGTCATCCTGCTCGACGAAGTCATGGCCGAGCTGGATGCCGAACGCCGCGCAGACTTGATGTCTACGCTCTCCGAAAGCGAACAATCCCTGCTTACCACCACTGACTCACACGTCTTTTCATCCGAATTCATCTCCAATTCCACCCTCTGGCGTGTCCACGCCGGAACCGTCCTGCCCGCCGAAAGCCAGCAGTAGACACCCTCAGCAGGAATTGATAAAATACTACTATCCCGGGACCAAATTTGCAACAGGAGGCACGCATGTCAGTCAAACACTCGCGCGACGTAGCAGCCATCGAAGTATCCAATGCAGTCAAAACCGCCAAACAGATACTTATCTCTACCCAGGAAGCCCCCAATTTTGCCTTGCGGCGCTTTATCATGGAACCGGGCGGCGGCATGCCACGTCACACCAACACTGTCGAGCATGAACAATACGTCCTGACAGGCAAGGCCCGCATCGGCATAGCCGATGAAATCTTCGAAGTAAAAAAAGGTGACGTCGTCTTCATCCCCGAAAACATCCCACACTGGTATCAAAACATTGGCGATGAAACCTTTGAATTCCTATGCATCGTCCCAAATAAATCTGATACCACCACCATCCTCTCCGACGAAATCCCCTGCTAGCAAACAAACCGTCAATAGCCCCAACCTCTGCCCACTCGTCAGAGGTTTTTTATTCACCCACCTGCACCCGCTCCACCTTCTGCCTCACAGCAGGCATTTTCAACCTCAGCCTCTGGCGAAAGCACCCAACAAAATACTTATATGTCATTAAGCACTGTCAAACCACACTTGACCATCCCTCCGAAACGTTCTACAATTCTAATATGTCAGACAACTTGTAATACAAAAAAAATAAAGCCATATTCCCTACCTTAACAGGAGAAACCCATGTCCGATTTCATTTTCCGCGGCACCCTGGCAGATCTCGATCCCGAAGTCTATGAACTGACCCAGATCGAAGCCGAACGCCAGGCCCGCAAACTAATCCTCATCGCCTCTGAAAGCCAGGCTCCCATTGCCGTCCGCGAAGCCATGGGCAGCGCCTTCCAAAATATCTACTCCGAAGGCTACCCCAGCGATGAAATGCGCAAAATGTCCGAAGCAGATATCCTGGACTACCCCAATCGGCTGGCCGATTACCGCCGCTACTCCGACCCGCGCTACTACAAAGGCGTTGAATACGCAGACGTAGTCGAATCACTCGCCATTCGGCGCTGCGCCGAAGCCTTTGCCGCCAACGGCGTCAGCGCTGATAAAATTTTCGTCAACGTCCAGGCACTCTCCGGCGCCCCAGCCAATAACGCCGTCTACCAGGCCCTCATGAACCTGGGTGACACCGTCCTCGGTATGAACCTGCTTCACGGCGGCCATCTCAGTCACGGCTCATCTGTCAACCGTTCGGGTAAATGGTTCAAAGCCGTCCACTACAACGTCAACGAAAACGAAAAAATTGACTACGACAAGGTCCGTGCCCTGGCCCTCGAAAACAAACCCAAACTCATCATCGCTGGCTACTCTTCCTACTCCTGGGTTCCGGACTGGAAAAAATTCCGCGAAATCGCAGATGAAGTCGGTGCCTACCTTCTGACAGATATCTCCCACATTGGCGGTCTCGTTGCAGCCGGTGTCGTTCCCTCCCCCATCGGCTACGCCCACGTCATCATGTCTACCACCCACAAAAGCCTTGACGGCCCGCGCGGTGCAATCTTGATGACCACCGATGCCGCCATTGCCAAAAAGATCGACAAGGCAGTCTTCCCTGGTGAACAGGGTGGCCCTCACGTCCACATTTTTGCCGCACTGGCACTTACCTTCAAGCTTGCCAAAACCGAACAATTCAAATCCCTGCAGGCCCAAACCCTCAAAAATGCCGCCGCCATGGCCGATCAATTCATGAAACGCGGCCTGCGCGTAACCTTTGGCGGAACGGACACCCACCTGGTCAATGTTGACTGCACCAGTGTCAAAGGCAGCGACGGCACCTCCCTCAGCGGAGATCAGGCCTCCCGCATCCTGGACCGGGTTGGCATCGTCGTCAACCGCAATACCATCCCGGGTGACAAAAACTCTGCAGATCCCAGCGGCATCCGCCTCGGCACCCCCTGGATCACCCAACGCGGCTTCGATGAAACCAAAACCCGCACCCTGACCGACATCATGGCCGACGTACTGCTCGCCTGTGCCCCGCACAGTGTCGATACCGTCCACAAAGGCAAAGTTCGCCGCGCCAAGCTGGACTTCACCGTCTTCAACGACGCCAGCCTTAAGATCCGCA
>CAYWXS010000155.1:0-13763 GCA_964462245.1 uncultured Anaerolinea sp. | reverse complement strand
CCCTGGTCGGACTGTCTACCTCTACCGAATTGTATACTGCTTAGACAGTCAGGGCCAAAAGCCCCCAGATATGGGGGCTATGGACTTGCGTACCGCTCTATATGGTGGGCCCGGCTGGAGTCGAACCAGCGACCAAGAGATTATGAGTCCCCTGCGCTAACCACTGCGCCACGGGCCCTTGAAGCTTGAAAGTGAAAGGTTGCAGGTTGAAAGTCAAAAGTAAAGACAACATTCAACTTGCAACCTTCCAGGCTTTAGAGCGGGCAGCGGGAGTCGAACCCGCGTAAGTTGCTTGGAAGGCAACCGCACTACCGTTATGCTATGCCCGCAAATTTATCAGCATTCCATTATATCGGAAGGTTGCTGTTTAGCCAAGTGCTATAGAACTTATCCGTTTATTTTACCGTGAGCGGCCAGCGCGGTCAAGATAACATCTGAATTTTATGCAATTTTCATATATTCAGTCGCTGAATATTGACAAATCTAAAAAGTATTGATACACTAAATCAATAATGACTATTGAATTAGTAGGAATAACAAAGCCTCGAAAAACTGACCTAATTTTGAAATAGTGTTAAAAATATTTCCTGGAAAGAACGCACATTCTGTGTATTGGTGCAGAGTGTGCCTCTCAAGCGAAATTTTTTTGAAGCGATACCCTACTAAATCCATCGATTTTATATAACACATCTAAATAGGAGAAAAAATGAAAAAACTTAACCTTATGCTTGTTTCGACGCTTCTAGTGGCTTCCATGCTGCTCGGCGCCTGTGGTACTGCCAGCACGCTGCCCGCGGTTGTAAACACAGAAGCCCCGGCTGCCGAAGCGCTCAAAGGGACCATCGGGGTTTCCGGCGCGTTTGCGCTTTACCCCATGATGACCGTTTGGGCCGAAGAATTCCAGAAATTGCATCCGGATGTCCAGTTTGACGTTCAGGGTGGTGGAGCGGGTAAGGGTATGACTGACGCGCTGGCGGGTGCAGTCGATATTGGCATGGTTTCGCGTGCCATCAAGGACGAAGAAGCTTCGCAGGGTGCTTATTGGGTGGCTGTCACCAAGGATGCTGTTTTCCCGATCGTGAGTGCGGATAACCCGGTATTGGCGGATATTGTTGCCAAAGGCATCAGCCAGGAAACCTTTAATAAAATTTTCGTAACCGGCGAAATTAAGACTTGGGGCGAAGTGGTTGGTAAGCCGGAAATTAAAGACGAAATTAATGTTTATACCCGCTCCGATTCAGCCGGTGCTGCTGAAATGTGGGCTAAATTCTCCGGTGGAAAAGTACAGGATGATTTGAAGGGCATTGGCGTGAATGGTGAACCAGCCCTGCTGGATACAGTCATCAAGGACCCCATGGGGATTGGTTATAGCAATCTCAACAGTGTTTTCGATCTCAGCACGGGCGGCATTGTGCCTGGTGCAGCGGTGCCTCCGATTGATGTCGATAAAAATGGTGTGGCTGATTCGGGCGAGTATTTCAAAACCAAGGCTGAAGCGGTCAGCGCTGTTTCTTCTGGCAAATATCCTTCCCCTCCGGCGCGTTTCGAGAATCTTGTCACCAAGGGAAAACCCTCCGGTCTGGTAAAATTGTTTATCGAATGGATATTAACCGACGGGCAGAAGTATCTGGATCAGGCTGGTTACGTCCAGTTGACGCCCGATCAACAAACAGAATCTTTGGCGAAGATTAAATGACCCTGAATAAAAAAGAAAAAGTTGACCAATCAAATACTCAAACAGAAGGCCGGCGTAGCCGGTCTTCTGCCGTTGTCCGGAATTGGCGGGATCGGACCGCTCAAAAGTCATTTTTGGTGATTACGGTACTGCCGCTCTTCCTGATCTCTGCCGTGACGCTTGGCCTGTTAGTGCGTTCATGGCCCATTCTGAGCAGTTATCCACTCAAGGATTTGTTCTTCGGTGCGGTCTGGAAACCCAATAATGGACAATTTGGTTTTTGGCCATTTATTACAGGAACATTTTGGGTAACCACGGTTGGGGTGGCGCTTTCCGTCCCCCCCTGCTTGTTGGTGGCGCTGTATCTTTCGGAATATTCACACGCGCTGACGCGCTCGATTGCCAAACCGGTGCTGGACCTGCTGGCAGCCATCCCGCCCGTGGTTTATGGCGTTTGGGGTCTACTGGCTATTGTGCCGTTTGTGGACAAGGTTGTGGCGCCATTTTCGAAGCAATGGCTGAACAACATCCCCTTCCTGGCAGTCAATCAGCCAACCGGGTTCAGCATTCTTTCGGCTGGCATCGTTCTGGCGGTCATGATCGCGCCACTTATTATTTCAGTTGTATATGAGGTTTTCACCACGGTCCCCAACGATTTACGGCACGCCTCCCTGGCGATCGGTGCCACGCAATGGGAAACTATTCGTTACGTGGTCATTCCGAGGGTTTTACCTGGGATTGTGGCTGCCATTGTTTTGGGGGCATCCCGGGCAGTGGGCGAGACGATTGCAGTTTTGATGGTGGTTGGCAATGTATCCAAGGTGCCGCATTCCATTTTTGACGCAGCTTATCCGTTACCGGCTCTGATCGCCAATAATTACGGTGACATGATGTCCATTCCGCTCTATGATTCTGCGTTACTGTGTGCGGCGCTGGTATTGTTGGTTCTAATCCTTATCTTTAATATTCTCTCGACGGTTGTTTTGCAAAGAGTGCTGGAAAGGAGGCAGTTATGAAAAAACGTTGGCAGAGACGCCGGATTGTTGAAACATTTGTCAAAGGGTTGATGCTGATTTCTTTTGTAATTGTCGCAAGCTGCCTGGGCCTGATCCTGTGGGCGGTTGTAAGTAAAGGGTTGCCTGCCCTGAATTGGGATATGGTCACGAAAACACCCAAGGGTGGTTTTTACATGGGCAAGGAAGGCGGTGTATTAAATGCCATCATCGGTTCACTCTACCTGGCCAGCGGCGGTACGCTATTGGCCTTGTTGCTCAGTTTGCCGATTGCGCTTTATCTAAAGACTTACCTCGGGAAATCAAGTTGGGGCAGGTATGTGCGCCTCTCGTTAGATGTTCTTTGGGGCATACCTTCCATTGTCTATGGGGCTTTTGGGTTCATCGTCATGCTGGCACTTGGAATGCGGGCATCCTTGCTGGCTGGCATCATTATTTTGGGCTTGATAGAGCTGCCGATTATGGTGCGTGCCATGGATGAAGTCATCCGCCGTATGCCAACAGACCTTGAACATGCGGCCCTGGCGCTCGGTTCCACCCGCCTGGAAGTGGCGTTAAATGTTGTCAGCCGTCAGATGCTTCCCGGTATCATTACGGCAGTTTTGCTGGCTTTTGGGCGTGGTATTGGAGATGCGGCTTCTGTCCTCTTCACGGCAGGTTATACAGATCGTATCCCCACCTCGCTTTTTCAGCCAACTGCTTCCCTACCTCTGGCTGTTTTCTTCCAATTGAGTACGCCTTATCCAGCAGTTCAGCAGCGCGGTTATGCTTCTGCTGTGATTCTGACGATCATCGTTCTTGTGATCAGCCTCGGTTCGCGCTGGCTTTCGGGACGCTTGAATAAATATACTGTGAAATAAATCGTCATTTTGATCTGGGCATTTGAGATTATCTCAATAAAAATGTTCACAAAGTGATGTTTGGAGAAAAACATGATGGACTCGCATATTCAAGTTCGCGACTTAAACGCTTTTTATGGCAAGACACAGGCTTTAAAGAATATCAATATTGAAATTCCCCGTAAACAGGTAACGGTCATTATGGGGCCATCCGGCTGCGGAAAAACAACGCTACTGAAGACTTTTAATCGCTTCCTGGAATTAAATGATGGCGCCAGCATCACTGGCCAGGTGTTGGTGGATGGACAAAATATTTATGAAAACGACGTGGATGTGACCGAAGTTCGCAAACGTGTCGGGCTTTTGGCGCAGCGTCCGGCCCCGCTGCCCATGTCGATCTATGAGAATGTTGCCTATGGGCTGCATATTCACCAGATGCGCAGCGGCAAGTTGGAATACAAGGAAGCGGTCCGGCATTATTTGGAATTGGCAGGTCTGTGGGATGAAGTTAAAAAGCGGTTGCACGAGCCCGCCACAAGTCTTTCGATTGGACAACAGCAGCGTTTATGCCTGGCACGTGGGCTTGCCATTGAGCCGGAGGTTATCCTGGGGGATGAACCTACCTCTGCCCTCGACCCAATTTCGTCCCAACACATCGAAAAGAAATTACTTGAGCTCAAGAGTCAATACACCACGGTTGTCGTGACCCATACCTTGCGCCAGGCCAAACGTCTGGGAGATTATGCCATTTTTATGTACTTGGGTGAAGTAGTTGAAGCCGGACCAGCGCGAGAAGTCTTTAACAATCCACAGCAGGAACGGACGCGTGCTTATTTGGAAGGCCTGTTCTAACGCTACGACGGGATATTGTCGAGCAAGCCTGGTTTTCCACCTGTGACAATCCATTGAACATGCAAAGGATTACGCGATTTGTTCCATCAGCGCCTGAAAGATTAATGCAATTCAAAGGTTTTTACGTTAGAATAAATTAACTTTCTGAATTAAAAGGAACTCCAATGGCCGTCAACCCAACTCGCGATCGTGTATCGCCTGAACAACTTAATACCACCCCCTTGCGCCGCCCGGAATGGATAAAGGTGCGCGCACCATCGGGTGAAACCTACGAAAATTTGCACACACTGATGCGCTCAAAAGCCCTGCATACAGTTTGTGAAGAAGCCATGTGCCCCAATATGGGTGAGTGCTGGGGTTCCGGCACAGCCACTTTCCTGATGTTGGGGGATGTGTGCACACGCTCCTGTGTCTTTTGTGATATCAAACACGGTAAGCCCAACGCAATGGATTGGCTGGAACCCGAGCGTGTGGCCCAGGCAGTCAAATCCATGAACCTGAAGCATGCGGTGATTACATCAGTCAACCGTGACGAACGTCGTGATGGCGGTGCACCCATTTTTGCGATGGTCATTCGCCGCATCCGAGCATTGCACCCTGGCTGTTCCATCGAGGTTTTGATCCCTGATTTTAAAGGTTCCGTGGAAGCTTTGAAAATTGTCATGGATTCTCGCCCAGAAATTTTGAACCACAATGTGGAAACTGTTCCGCGTTTGTTCAAACAGATCCAGCCCCAGGATAATTATGATTGGGCTGCCGCGACCCTGACCAATGCGAAAAAGCTTGATCCCGATGTACTCTCCAAATCTGGCATCATGGTCGGTTTGGGTGAAGAGTTGGAAGAAGTAAAAGCTGTTATGCGTGATCAGCGTAGTTGGGGCGTGGATATCCTGACTATTGGTCAATATCTACAGCCAAGTAAAAACCATTACCCTATCACGCGTTACTATACAATGGAAGAGTTTACCGAATTACGCGAGTATGGTTATCAATTGGGATTCAAGTGGGTCGAAGCCAACCCACTGGTCCGATCGTCGTATCATGCTTCCGAACAGGTGCGCGCACTGAGTGTGGTGCATCGGAAACTTTACGGTGATACCGCCATGCAAACCTACAACGCACCTGGTGTACAGGCTGAAGTTGTGAAGTAATTTAAAAACAGCTTCCCAGGTTATGCTTGATGGGAAGTTGTTTGCTTAATTCGTTGGACGAAAGCTTTGTAATTTTACGGATTTCCATTCTTGAAAGGAGCTCAGCATGCGAAAAAATATTGTTCTCACGTTAACAGGTTTGGATCGAGTCGGCATCGTTGATACAGTTACAGAGGTTTTGACAAAATATGATGGAAATGTAGAGACAAGCCGCATGGCGCGTTTGGGTGGCGAATTTGCCATGTTGATGCTGGTTTCGATGCCAGAAGATCAGTTGGAACTATTTAAGGATGGCGTCGAAAGCCTGCAGAAGAAAGGCCTTCAGGTAGCCACCCGTTTGACAGAGCAAAGTTATGAACAAAAATATTCAGGTTGGTTACCTTACCAGATAGAAGTACACGGAGCCGATCACGAAGGTATCGTCCATAAGGTGGCACATTACCTGACTGAACATGGAATCAATATCGAAGCGATGGACACAGGGATCGTTCCTGCACCCATGAGCGGTACGTTGTTTTTCTCGATGAACGCGATTGTACTTGTTCCGCCCAGCATGCCTAGCAAAGAATGGCAGACCGACCTGGATGACCTGGCTGATAATTTGAATGTTGAAATAAAAGTTGCGGCGTATAAAGGCAATTAGACGATCATTTTGTAGCGCAATTTGAAAACAGGGCAGCTCATCGGATAGATGATTTGACCCTGTTTTTGTTTAAAATGCGGGGCCGTTCACAATCTTCGCTATTTGAAATTCTGGGTGTTGAATTGTTAATTTAGTCTGCTAGAATCATTAAATACTCGAAAATAAAAAAAATTATTTCATTATTTGAAATACGCGAGGAGCGAGAATGTATCAGCAATTATTTGACTCACCATTAAAAATGGAAATGCCAAAAGATTTGATAGGTTCTGTGCAAAGGTCGCTGACTATTTTGGAGTATGTAGCCGAGAATCCGGATGGGGTAAATATTAAGCAAGTCAGCCTCAAATTGGGGTTGAATCTGAGTACATGTTATCACCTGATCAATACATTGGTTTCGTGCGGATATATCGTCAAGCACCCTGAGACATCTTTTTTTTGTTTGAGTGGCAAAATTGGGTATACAAAAAATCAGCAAGTTTCACCTTCGCGCCTGGCGCACCTCCTGGATCCTTATGTCAAATCACTAAAGGAAAAAACAAGCGAGACCACTTATGCTTCGCTTTGGGATGGTAACGAAATATTTATTGTTTCGAAATCTGAAAGCCATCTTTCGGTGCGAGTTAATGCCCTGAATTTGGGTTTTTGTGAAGCCAGTCATGCCTCGGCTTTGGGAAAAGCCATTCTGGCATATTGGGATGAACCTAAACTTGATAAATTTATTTCAACGCATGCATTGAGCTCGTACACAAAAAATACCATAACTGATCTGGATTTGCTCAAAGCCGATCTTGAAGTTGTACGAAAAAAAGGGTACAGTCGCGATTCTGAAGAATTATTTTTGGATGTTTTTTGTTTAGGCGTACCGGTTTTTGACGCGTCTGGTGAAATTCTTGCTTCAATTGCCCTTGCCCTGCCAGCTTCCCGCTTTCAGCAAGTCGGGACTGGTTTGCTGCCACTGCTAATTAATACAGCCAAAGCTGCCTCGAATATGATGCGCGTAATGGATTTTGCCGGTTTCACCGAGTAGGCAGTAATATGGAAAATTCTGTTGGTATCATCGCAAATCCTGCTTCCGGAAAAGATATCCGCCGCTTTGTTGCGCATGCATCAACTTTTGACAATCAGGAGAAAATTAATATCCTGGTCCGTGTCTTTAGCGGGTTGGAGGCTTTTGGAGTAAAAAAAGTCTATGCCCTGGCAGATCCCTTCGGCCTGGTGATACTGGCTTATGAAAAATCAAAAAGCCGGATTCCGTTGGTGCTCTCAGATTTTCCCCTCGAAAATTCATCACAAGACTCAACCCGGGCTGCCAGCTGGATGGTTCAACAATCAGTGGGTTGCATTATCACACTCGGTGGAGACGGTACTAATCGTGTTGTGGCAAAGGCAAGCGTTAATACGCCGCTCCTGCCGCTCTCTACAGGTACCAACAATGTTTTTCCGAGTATGACCGAAGGAACACTGGCAGGAATAGCTGCGGCAGCAGTTTGTGCCGGGATTGACAATGTGGAAACTGCCATCGTCCAAAAACGTTGCCTGCATATTTATAAAAATGAAAACAAAGTTGACCTGGCTTTGATTGATGCAGTGATCTATGCCGATTTATTTCGAGGTAGTGGCGCAATTTGGGATCCTGGGAAAATATTAGGTTTGATTTTAGCGGAGCGCCATCCTGCAGTGATTGGCGCTGCGGCGATTGCGAATTCTCTGGATATACCTTCTGAGAAAACTCAGGCGGGTATATGGGTTGAAGTGGGTGGTGAGGCCCCTATCGTCATGGTGCCTTTTGCGCCTGGATTAATTCTTCCGATCCCGATCAAAGCGGTTCATTGGTTGTCAGTCGGGGATAGAGTCCCTTTGCATGAACAGGGGGCAACCCTGGCGTTGGATGGGGAGCGTGATTTGTATATTCGTGAGCAAGACCATTTTGAGGTATGCGTTTCTGACCAGGGTCCGCGTGTGGTTATGGTGGATCAGGTACTGGAAATAGCGCGTCAGAATCGTTTCTTCCATAAGATAAAGGAGGTCGTGTTACATTAAATAAAAAAAATTACCCAGCATTGATCAATTCATAGAACCACCCAGCTCAAACCTGGTTGCCGTCCCACAACCATCTGTACAGTCGTTTCTGGCAGGTTGTTTGGTGGGTTAGTTAAAGTTGTCTCTAGACCGAAATTCCCAGGGCAAAAAATTCGACAACCTGTGCCAGAGTCATCCGTTTTGTCATATATCCAATTTCCCTGTATGGAGGATTTCTATGTCAGTGCCAAAGGAAGAAATGATCGGTCTGTACCGAACGATGGCGAAAATCCGGGCTTTTGAGGATATGCTTGGTACAGTCTATTATGAAGGCAAATTACCAGCGTTTGATATTGCAGCAGGTCCCGTCCCGGGTGAGATGCACCTGAGTCAGGGGCAGGAGGCTGTTGCGGCTGGAGTTTGTGCGCATTTGAGAGCTGATGATCCAGTGTCTGGAACACACCGTCCCCACGGTCCCCTGATTGCGAAAGGTGTTGACTTAAAGAAGATGGCTGCCGAGATGTTTGGTAAGTCAACCGGTATGTGCCATGGATATGGTGGTCATATGCATCTCTTTGATACAGAGTTGCATTTTGGATGTGGCGGCATTATTGCGGCTGGTTTACCACAGGCGGTTGGATCAGCCCTGGCAATTAAGAAACGCAAGGAAGATCGCGTGGCTGTTGCCTTTATCGGTGATGGTGCGGTTAATGCGGGCGCTTTCCACGAGAGTCTTAATCTGGCTGCTTTGTGGAAGCTGCCTTTGGTGGTGATTATTGAAGATAATCTTTATGCAATTTCTGTTCCCAAAACTGCCTCAACTGCTGTGAAAAGCAATGCAGAACGCGGTGCGGCTTATGGCATACCCGCCGTGCAGATTGATGGTTTGGATGTGGTTGCAGTTTATGAAGCTGCGGGTGAGGCAATAGCTCGAGCCAGGCGCGGAGAAGGACCTAGCTTGATTGAAGCCGTTTGCCACCGTCTGCGTGGTCACTTTGAAGGTGATGCCGAGCAATACCTGCCCAAGGGTGCCAAAGAATCCTGGAAAGCCAATGATCCCATTACCCTGTTCGCCGATAAATTAAAGGAACGAGATTTATTATCGGAGGCAGAGGTGGCTTCAATTAATGCAGAGATGGCGCAACAGGTGGCTGAAGCCGAAGCATTTGCGCGTGAGAGCCCGTATCCGGCTCCTGCCGAAGCTTTGGAAAACGTTTTTGCATAAACCGTTGATCTCATAAAATCCAGGAGGCATTATATGGCTGAAAGATTACTGACTACATCCAAAGCTATCTCAGAAGCGATTGCTCAAGAGATGCAACGGGATGAGAATGTATTTGTAATGGGCGAAGATATTGGCGCTTATGGTGGTATTTTTGGCGCAACCGAGGGTCTTCTTGCTCAGTTTGGGTCAGAACGTGTGATGGATACCCCTATTTCTGAAACAGGTTTCCTGGGAGCGGGAATTGGGGCTGCCACCGAAGGGATGCGCCCGGTCGTTGAAATTATGTTTGCAGATTTCACCGGCGTAGTCTTTGACCAGATCATTAACCACATGGCGAAGATTCATTATATGTCCGGTGGCAACGTCAAAATACCCATGGTAGTGATGACGGCTATGGGTGGTGGTTACAGTGATGCCGCTCAGCATTCACAATGCTTGTACAGTCTCTTTGCGCATACCCCGGGCATAAAGGTTGTGATTCCTTCATCACCCTATGACGCGAAAGGCTTGATGACGGAAGCCATCCGGGATGATAACCCAGTTATGTTTTTCTTTCACAAAGGCGTTCAAGGTTTGGGGTGGATGACCCCCAATCCGCGTGCAACCGGACCGGTGCCCAAGGAAGCCTACACCATTCCATTTGGCGTCGCCGATATCAAACGCGAAGGCACGGATGTGACGATTGTTTCAGTTGGTTTGATGGTTCATCGCAGTTTGGATGCAGCCGAGAAGCTGGCGCTTGAAGGCATCAATGCAGAAGTCATCGATCTCCGCACTATCGTTCCGCTGGACAAACAAGCTGTAATCAACTCGATCAAGAAGACGCACCGGCTGTTAATTGTAGATGAGGACTACCTGGGATTTGGTCTGGCGAGTGAATTGGCTGCGATTGCCGCTGAAGAAGCGCTCGATTATCTGGATGCACCCGTAAAGCGCCTGGCCGTTCCGAATGTACCGATTCCGTACAGCCGGCCGATGGAACAGTTTGTTATCCCAAGTATTGATGCGATTGTTGAAGCTGCAAAAAAATTGGTAGCCGCCTAAGGAGAAAAAGATGCCTCTGGTAAACCTTACTACCCCCGATGCAATTGGAGACGTTGAACAATGTGTGGTGATAACCTGGTTGAAACGCGAAGGTGACGAGGTTGAGATCGGTGAAACCATCCTGGAATTACAGGCTGCAAAAGTTGCATTTGATGTCCCATCGCCCGTAACTGGTCGTTTGGTTGATATACTGGCTAAACAAGGGGATGTCGTCAACTGGGGGCAGGTATTGGCACACCTGGAGGTATCAGAGCCAGCCTTTGCTGGAGACGATTCGAACCCAACACCTGAAACATCCATCGATCGCAATCATGTCGCTGCCTCGCCCCTGGCAGTTCGTGTTGCAGCCGATAAAGGCATCGATTTGAGTCAGGTAAAAGGTAGTGGTTCAAATGGTCGGATTACTGAAAAAGATGTTTACAGTTACATAGCTGATCTGGAGAAACCGGTTTTGCAGGATGTACCGGTTTCTCCAGCAGCAAAACGTTTGGCGCGTGAATATAAGCTTGACCTTTCCAAAATCACTGGGACGGGTGCCGGTGGTCGTGTTAATGAAGGCGATGTTCAGGCATACCTTGATCAGAAAGCTGGACTGGCAAAAGATACAGGGGTTTCGCCCAAAGCAACAGGTGCAACTGAGATACCGGTTGTTGGAATGCGTGCTATTATTGCCCAACGCATGCTGACGAGCGTTCAAACTACGGCCCAGTTAACCTTGCATACTGAAGTGGATGTGAGTGCCCTGGTGGCCCGGCATCCTTTAGATAAGCAAAAATCGATCACCTATACAGATCATATTATGTGGGCTTGCGCCCAGGCCCTTCGCAGCCATCCGCTGATCAATGCAATCGTGGATGGCATGACCATCCGGGTCAACCCACAAATCAATATTGGTTTGGCGGTTTCGTTGGAAGAGGGGCTGATCGTCCCGGTCATCTTCAATGCAGGCCAACTCACATTGGAAGAAATTGCTCGCCAACGAGTCCTGATGGTGGAAAAAGCAAGGACTGGCAAGCTCATGCCACCTGAATACACGGGTGGGACTTTCACTGTAACCAATTTGGGTACTTACGAAATCGATGCTTTTACTCCGATCCTGAATCCGCCCGAACTGGCAATTTTAGGAGTTGGCCGTATTGTTGAAAAAGTTGTCATCTATCAGGGAAAAATTTCTCAACGGCATATGCTCACGCTTAGCCTGACGATTGATCATCGCATTATCGATGGCGCGCCTGGGGCGGCTTTCCTGAAGACTGTCAAGCACTGGCTGGAAACTGACTCTGCCGCTTAACTTACTTTTGCGGCTGTCCCGATGAAAAAGGAAAGAGATTGGACATGAATATTCAGGTACGTCTGGGCGCGGGAATATCAAAAACGAGTGGTGTTTCGCGCTTGTCACTCACGGTGGATCAAGGCGCCAGCGTGGGTGATTTGCAAAAAATACTGCTCGACCAATATCCTGCATTTCAAATTAAGACCGCTGTCACCGTTATTGATGGTGAACATGTTTCGCTAGTAACACCTTTGGCCGATGGACAAGAAGTTGCTTTCTTATTACCCATCGCAGGTGGATAGATTTATTTTTCATTTCTTTCCTAGAAAGTCGTGGAGGAAAATATTATGATCCCTGAAAAAATCGATGATGCACAACCTGAAGTTGCTCATGCCAGTGAAGGCTCCAGCCAGCGTACGGTATTGGTCAACCAGTTTACCAATGGTATTCTTGATCCGGGCAAACCAATGCTGGGCCCTGTGAAGGACGGTGGCACAATCATCGCCAACACTGCTCCCGGTTGTTGGGGTCCAATGATCACCCCGGCGCTGCGCGGTGGACATGAAGTGACCCGTCCAGTGGCAGTCGAAGGTGCCGAAGTTGGGGATGCCATCGTCCTGCGGATTCAGGATATTACAGTTACTTCAATGGCGACAGCCTCCGGTAACGAGAAGTTTATGGATGGCCGTTTTGTAGGGGACCCCTATGTAGCCGGTAAGTGTCCTCAGTGCGGCATACTCTATCCCGAAACGCACCTGGAAGGGATTGGTCAGACAGCAGTTCGTTGTAACAATTGTGGAGCAGATGTAACCCCCTTTAACTTTACCAACGGCTACACCATTCTCTTCGATGAGAATCACACGGTTGGTGTCACTCTTTCACAGGATGCAGCCGAAATTATCGCTCAGGATGCTCGAAATTTTGCGGCGACACCGGATAATTCAATTCAGAATTCCATCTTAACCTTTGCGCCCCACGATCTGGTTGGGCTAGTGAGCCGCTTGCGCCCATTTATGGGACAAATGGGTACCACACCCTCCATGCCTATTCCGGATTCTCATAATGCCGGTGATTTTGGTTCATTCCTGCTGGGCGCACCGCATGAATACGGACTTTCTCCGGAACAGCTCGCCAAACATAAGACTGATGGTCATATGGATATCGATGCCGTGCGGGCTGGAGCTATTTTGATCTGCCCGGTGAAGGTACCAGGCGGCGGGGTATATCTGGGAGATATGCATGCTTTGCAGGGTGATGGCGAAATCGCTGGACACACCTGCGATGTCTCCGGCACAATTACAGTGCAGGTGAGTGTGCTAAAGGGATTGAATATTGATGGTCCGCTGCTTTTGCCGGTGTTGGAAGATTTGCCTTTCCTGGCCAAGCCGCTTTCGGAGTCTGAAAAGGCCAGTGCATGGGCAGTTGCCCGTCAATGGGGTATGACAGAATTGGAAGAATCTGCTCCAATTTCGGTTGTGGGTTCTGGTCCAGACCTTAATTCTGCCATCGATAACGGCTTAAAACGGGCAGCAGACTTATTTGAAATGTCTGTTCCCGAGGTAAAGAATCGAGCTACCATTACGGGTGCAATAGAAATTGGTAGAGCCCCGGGTGTGGTGCAGATTACTTTCCGCGTACCCTTAGCGCGCCTGGAAAAAGCAGGTCTGCTGCCCTTGGTGCGTGCACAGTACGGGCTGGGCTAATAAGCATAGACTATAAAAAAAGACAGCGGAGGGATGCAAATCCTTCTGCTGTCTTTTTTTGTCATGGATTGAACAGGGTTTTATTTGCTGTTTACATGCTTTTCGAACGATAATTTCGCAGCACGTTAAAGCCAACCAACATTTTTCGTTCCTCATCCCACAGCCGGTATCCAAGTGACTTCATGCTTTTTACAATGGTTAATGGTTGGATCTGGAAGAGCGGATTTTCTTTATAAGCGATCGGTAGTTTGTAATTGGGAATCTTGGGGCTAAGATGGTGAATATGGTGATAACCAATATTACCGGTAAACCAGTTCAGAATCGCC
>CAYWXS010000154.1:0-14089 GCA_964462245.1 uncultured Anaerolinea sp. | reverse complement strand
CCGGTATAGCCGCACATCCCCAGGCGGGGGGAGTTGACCAGCGCAATGGGGCCTTCCTCATGCTCGTGATCTTTCAAATGCTCGTCGCACAGGAAAACATCTTCCCCAAAGTCGTAGACACATTCCATACACAACCAGGCGGCTTTCTGGTCGCATTCCTGGCAGGTCTGTTCAGGCATCTTGTTGCGGGCCAGCAGGCTGATCGGGTATTGGGTTACCGGTTTGCCTTGGGAAGCACCCAGTACTTTGATGTCGGTTTCAGAGCTGGTGCCGAAGTCGTATATATGGCGAAAAACCATTCCTGATTGAAAAAAACGGTCGGATTTTCGGCCCATGTCAATTTCAGCTCGACTCAAACCACCAAGAGTGAACTGGCTCAAATGGTCGCAGCATTCCAGCCAGATGCCACGCAAGTATTCGTCCAGATCTTCAAGACTGGCCGAGCCGCGCATTTCCAATTCAAGCCAGAAAGCATGGTTGTAGCTACCCTGCAAGTGCATTCGCCAGAGTGTTTCTGGGGTCTGGGCGCTGGCTTGCAGAGCAGCCTGGCGCTTCTGGCAAGTTACAAGGTGTTTGTCTATGCCACGCTTGGTGACGATTTCACCGCAGTAAGCACAGGTTCCACGTGTTTCGGGATTACGAGCCATGGCTTTCTCCTTGCTGGAAAGTACAGTTTAGCTTTGCAAAAATTCGGATATCACAGCTATAAAATGAGTATAACAAAGCGGGTATGTTTAAAACCGATGGGTGTTGGTATTGATTAAGCGGTTCTAGTAGCTGAGGGAAATT
Source organism: uncultured Anaerolinea sp. (assembly GCA_964462245.1). Classification (GTDB taxonomy): domain Bacteria; phylum Chloroflexota; class Anaerolineae; order Anaerolineales; family Villigracilaceae; genus UBA5195. Next base: position 13,300 of record CAYWXS010000154.1, on the reverse strand, counting down.
ACAACCCAAAGTAAATAAAAGACGTACCAATTCACTGTAAATCCGACCGGTCACATTTTAGGAAAAGTCAAGGTTTTCGCTTTTATTTGCAAAGTTGTAAGGTGCCACAACTTTTATCGGCTAATTACTTTGAGATAATAAGCGAATCAATATATTGGATCCAAGTGCCAATATTTTCCAATGAGAAGATCACCTCTCAGGAGGCACTCTTGTGTACGGGCGCGTGCACAACTATTAGAGGACGTAGTATACGACAGCCTGCCGTCTACAACACTTTTCAACAACTGGGTACAGGCACTCTAGCACCAGAGCGTGAAAATACTCTCCAACTTCAGTATAGTTCGCGGCTAAAAAATGCTCCACAAATGTTCCACGCATAAAACTTCGTATGAAGTATCCTTCATTTATCCATGCGCAAGGATGCTGCTTCGTTTTTGAAAGTCGCATTACAAACTGATTTTGCAAACAAAAACCGCAGGCCCCCAAAACTTATTGCTCACCGGTGTATCAATTTTAGAACTCGAAGATAGGTTTCAAGATTCTCCCCTTGCCTCAATTTGGCCAAATCCCAAGCGACCATAAGAGGCAAGCAACGTTGTGAACACTGTTTTTAATGTTTCAAGTCGACTTGGAACTCCACCCGGAGTTCAACATGGCAATAAACAATGCGCCAAAAGTCCAGCCTTCACCCCCCAAGCCAAAAAGGTTGCTAAAAATAATCCTGAGTATCCTGACGCGGGGCGGAAGTCTCAAAAAGTAAGTTTTACTATCACGCAGCGCCTGGTAAAACAGGCGCTGCGGCTTTTTACCAGACCTGGCCGAAATTTGACCCCCTATGCAAACCGCCCCTGGTGTAACCCAGGGGCGGTGCTTCGCTCAGTTTTTTAGAGTTCCATCCATCAATCTGAACAAGATCTCATACTCTGCTTTCGGTACAACCCGCTCCAGCTTCCCGGTCTCAAAATCATACTCCACTTGCTTCAGGATAATCAGGCACAACTCGCGCTGCTCCTCCAGCGTCGCCGCCCGCCAGACTGGTTGGAGATTCGCCAGCACCTGCCCCGCCTGGCGGATTTCGTGCGGGGTGAGCTGCTCCAGCGCCTCCAACTGGGCTTGGACGCCTTCTATTTCGCGCCAAAAAGAATGTTCATCGTTTTCATACAACCCGCGCTTGTAGGCTTCGCGCATTCGGCGTACTTCGCCTTTGAGGCGCGCTTTCTCTTTTTGCGGGTCAAGGTCATCCTTCTGGGTGCGCATGATTTCCTGCAACGTCACCTGCCAGTTTTCGGGGAGCACCAGACTCTCCATCAGGTCGGAAATCTGCGTTTCCACCACTTCTGCCCGCACGCTCCTTCCATTATATACACACTCTACCCCGACCAGCCGGGAGACTTCCCGGTAGTAGCGGCCGCTCGCCGCACTCTGCGCCCGCATCCGGCGGCCACAGGTTTTACAGGTAAGCAGACCCGCCAACAGATAGACCTTCCGAGTCGTCTGGTTGGAATTGGATTGCCGTCTTCGGTCAGCGCGAATTTTCTGGCACTTCTCGAAGAGTTCATCCGTAATCATGGGCGCGTGCAGCCCCTTCACCAGTTCCCCATCTGCTTTACGGCGGGTTCTGCCATTTTTGGCATAGGTTCCACGGTAGAGAATGTAACCTTTGTAAAACGGATTCTGGAGCAGATCGCGCAGGGCATCCTTGGTAAAGGCATGCTTAAACAGCGTGGCAAAGCCTTGCACCGTCAGCCAATTCGCCATATCCTGATCGTAGTACAGCCCGGTGGCGTAGCGCTCGAAAATCTGCTGCAGCACCGGCACCAGGTCAGGTTCGGGGATCGCCAACTTATGTTCACCCACCTTCTCGCTCCGATAGCCCCACGGCACCCAGCCATTGTGATAGCCCTGCTGGGCACGTTCATACTTGCCCTTGTGCGTTTCCTTGCTCAAATTATCCGAATAGAACTCCCCCAATGATCCCAGCAGATGGAACATCAGCTTGCCTTCGGGGGTGGACAGGTCAAAGTTTTGCTCCACGGCCTTGAGCGTCACTTCTTCCCTTTGAAGCTGCTTCACAATCTCGATGGCCCACTCCAGCCGCCGCGCCAGGCGGTCAACCTTGTGAACATAGAGCATGGCAAACTGGCCTTTCCGGGCATCTTCAAGCATTTGGGCAATGCCCGGACGATACTTGTTCTTGTAGGCCGAAGTGGCTGGGTCCGAATAGATTTTGACGATTTCAATACCTTCAGAAGCAGCCCGCGCCTGGATCTGGCGTAACTGCGCTTCCAAACTGAAGGAGTCATCCTGCATACTAGAAGAATAACGGATGTACGCGGCGCCGAGCATCTTTTGGGGCGGATGGTTGGAATTTATCATCGCTGTCTAGCTTTGATCGCGGCTTCGGGCTGGTGAGAACCCGCCTTCGGCACCCGCTGAGCGGCAAGCCGAATCCCGGAATGCAGTCGGTCAAACGGCTGCGGGTTAATTTCAAGCGGTGGCGGGAGGTTGGCTTTACCCGAGCCAGCCACCATCCGGTACAGGTAGCCGCACCTGGTCCGATAAATTTCTGGGTCATGGGGAGCGACCAGCCCCCGAAGTGTAACCCCCAGCGTCTCTAACTCCTTCACGATCTCCAGCGACCATTCCAAGCGCTGCGCCAAACTATCAATCCAGTAGACATACAGACGGGTGAAGCGGCCCTTTTTCGCGTCCATCAACAGTTTGACGATGCCCGGACGATACTTCTGCTTGCAGGCTCGAGTTGCCAGGTCCGTATAGATTTTGACCAGTTCCACCCCTTCGGAGGCGGCGTAGACTTTGATCTGGCGCAGTTGCGCGTCCAGACCTAACGAGTCATCGAGTCCGGTGGCAATGTAGCGGATATAGGCCGCGGCGAGCGGCTTGGAAATCGGGGATTGGGAATCAGTCATTACTGTACTCCGGTTTTAAATGGAAGCGAGCCAGTTCGGGCAGATTGTCTTGTGGGTTTTCGAGAAGGTAGTGCACTGAACTGCTCATTTAGCGCGACTGCTGCAAAAAAGAGGCCCTGCGTTTCCGGGCTGCGCAGGTCGAAATTCTCCCGAACAGTGACCAGGCTCACCCCGACCTGGCATAATTGCTGGACAACCCTCACGACCCGCGCCAAACGCCGGTCAATCCGGTACAACGTCTCCACATACACCACGCTAAAGTTCCCCATTTGGACATCCGCCAGCAGGTGGGCCAGGCCAGTTCTGGGGAAGTGGCGCTGGGGGTTGTCAGAATAAAATCTGATCAACTTCACTCCATCCTGAGCGGCGCGCGCTTCGATCTGACGCCGTTGAAATTCCAGGATGTCGGTCCCTGGTGTAGGCGGAGACCCGTTGCGTAAGTAGGCTACCCCAGAGATCGGGGCAGTTGCTTGCAAGTTTACGTTTTCCATATTTATTCATCCAGGGTACCTGGTGGCTCTGCGCTGGGCTGAGCGCCCAGGCGATACAGGATTTTTGCCAGCCATTCGGCCAAAACCGTTGGCAGGGTGGGCAGATTTGATCGCGGTGTCGTCATTGTACAACCCCGCGTTTGATTTTCCGAAAAGTCGAGACTTGCATCGGGCTGAGTCATAAGTTGCCTTCCAACTCCGTCCTTTCCGCTGCGCGCTGGGAGTGACATGAGTTTTCTCAAGGGTGGAACAGCGGCGGCTTTTCCAGTACAATCCCTACCGTCCCGTATGTCTCTCATTGTCACCTCTATTACGCGGGACAATTTCAAAAAACTTCAAAAAACGTCCCGATTAAGGCTAAAAATGTCCCGTCTTTTCCAGCGCATCCCAAAAGAACTCAGCTTCAACCTGCCTTGGCTGGCTTTATTCAGGCTCTTCGAGGTCCAGACCTCCACCGGGCTGGAAGCCGCGCTGAACCTGAAGGATGGCACGCTCTCCAAAGCCAGCCGTGGTTTCTATGGAAACACCACGGGTGAATTGACCCGCGGGCTGTCGGCCAAGGTCCATCAAGTTCTGCTGGAGGGCCTTTCAAAAAGGTTTTCCACCGGCGAGGACATGCGCGTCTGGATGAACCAGCACTGGCCAGCCCAACTTCTCAGCCTGACTGAAGCTGGCCTGGAAGTGCTCTACGAAAACCTGGACCTGGCCGAGCTGGTCCCCCAGATCGGCATCTTCCCAATCGACTACCTCGAACGCCCCGAAAAAGATGAAATTCTAAGCCTGCTGCTGACCAGTAAACAAGCCCAGGTTCTCTGGCTGACCGGTCCCGGCGGCGCTGGCAAGAGCACCCTGGCCCTCAGCCTGATACGCCAGGATTGGACCCAACTCAAGCCACACTTTGCGAAGATTTTCTGGATCTCAGTTGAACAGGCGAATTATTCGGACGGCTTGCTGCAGTTAGCCGAGAGTCTCAACCTGGTCGGGGAATCGATCGGGACCATTGAACAAAAACTCCGCAGCCTGACCCGCCGCCGCAAAGTTTTGTTCATTCTGGACGACGTCTCCGCTCCGGTGGACTTGGCCGAATGGCAGCAGTTGGCTGGTGCCCTGGGAAAACTGGTCGTCACCAGTCGCACCCGTCTGGCTGAAAACGAGCTACACGCAGATGGGCGTTTTCATCAAATTCAACTGGGTGGGTTCTCGTTCGCCCAGAGTTGTCAGTTTTTTGCAGACACCAGCCCGGCGATGGCGGCCCTTTTTGAGCAGACCGGCGGCCTGCCGCTGGCTTTGCGACTTCTTTCGGGACTCAAGCTGGAATTGGGCTATTCCGCCCAGGATATTCAGACCAAGCTCGAACGATTTGCGCTGGAGACGCTGGAGTCCCCAGCTGGCCCCGCCACTCGCGGCACCAGTCTGCGCTTCTGTTTCGATCTCTCTTACCAGGCTCTGGTCAAAAGCCATCCGCAAGCGGCACATTATTTTGTATGCGCCGGGATTTTCAAAAGCCGTACGATGCTCAAAACACTGCTGGAGACGGTGGCTGAAGTCGATAATCCCCTGTCAGGCGATAAATTGGCGGCGATCTTGCTGCGCTCCAACCTGGTTGATGTGCTGAATATCCATGGGGAACGCTTCATTCAATTGCACCCGCTCCTGTATGAATTTGCGCGGGAACAGCTAAACGGTTCGGCCAGCGCTACTCAGGTGGAGACCCGCTATCCACAAGCCATTTCCGACTGGGTTTTTCAGGCGCACCTGGCGCTGGAAAACGGCAGCCACCTTGCTTCTATTAGACAACACCGGCAGGATATTCTGCAGGCTCTGATTCTATGGATGCGCTTGCAAGAATGGCGCTCGGCCATCAATCTCTTTGATCCAGCCTTCGAGCTTCTTTTCCTTGATAATTCAGACCAGGAAAACGGAAACAATCTCATCGCTACGCTTGAGTCCTACTTGCCTGACGAAGAGTCCTCCGAAATTACCTTGTTCAAAATCATGCTGATCAACAGAAAAGTAAATCAGATGGCGTTGTCATCCGATCTATCCCAGGCCATGCCTTTGCTGGAATCTGTCATCGCGCTCCAAAAGACCATCCATCCAATTCCTGGGCTGGAGGCTGCTTACTGGCATGAGGCGATTAACGCTCGTCTGGGGATTGCCAAATGCATGCAGGTTGAAGATCGATTTGCGGATGCGCTCGATTTCCTGCGCTCCGAAGAAGCTGTGGTCATTTTCGAGCATTCGGAAACAAATGACCAAGATTTTTTAATCGTTTCATTCTTGGAAAGCACCGGCGAATATGCTCAAGCTTTGGCCACCCTGCAGTCGCTTCAGGCAAAGTATGCCATCAATCCCCCCAGTCGAATTGAAGAAACCTACATGTTTGTGCGTCAGGCAGATTGTTACTTTAAACTGGACCAATTGGAACAAGCCACGCAATTATACGAAGCCGCTTTTGCAGAGGAACAGTATCCGCCGCTCCTGCGGGCAGAGTTTGGGCTGAGTCTGGCCGCTTGTCTGGAAAGAAATAGACAACTTGTCCGTCGGGATCAGGTGTTGGAGATTGTCGAAAGGTTAGTGGCAGACAATGAAAGCGCTTTGTTCAAGCGTATTTTGGCGCGGGTGGCTGAGTTTCGATCACATGCCAACGTGACGATTTGCTAAGCAAATCGCCCGAAGTGAGCAGGATAATAGCTTCCTTCATCTCGGGCATTGCCGATAAACTGCCGTTGTATTGCCGATAACTTGTAAGCGTGTTTGCGGTGAGAGAGTTGTCCGCAACGACCAACCAGCCTTGTCCAGCCAACTTCTGTGTTACCCGAATAACCCTTCCGGCCAAACTTCCATATCTCCCTTTTTTGCAGCCAGCCATAATTCACGGTCGAAAGTGGCCAGCGTGATAGGCATCTCCAGTGTCTCCTGCCACCTGAGCGCTGCAGCAAAGTGAGTGGCGTCATAACCGCGCAATCCATGTTCCCAGGCCAGGCGCGAAGCGTACTCCACCAGGGCAGGCGTGACAGATAAGCGCGCAAAAGAGTGCCAATGGGAGAGAAAATCCTGCCAGGCGTTCTGCGCAATTTCGGCTTCCACCCAATTCATGCGAACTGCCTTGGCTAACGCCGAAGCCATCTCAACCTGTGTCAGCATTGCAGATCCAACAGTATCAGCCGATTCAATCAGGACATTGACTTCCTTGGATCCTGATTCCATCACATAGCGTTTGACCAATGCGCTAGTATCGAGATAGAGAATCATTCCCGGTCCTCCACCACCAGATCTGAGAGCAGCCGGTCGCCCTTATTAACAGCCTTCGGCTGGTATGGTTTAAGTTTCTGCCCGTTCCACTCCATCTGCCCGGCGGCGACCATCGCCTGAATGCGTTCATCGAACGTTGGCTTGACCGGGACTATCTGACCAATTGTCTTGCCATGCTCTGTAACAATAATGGTCTCACCTGCCTTGACTCGGCGCATGTATTCGCTCAGTTTATTTTTCAGTTCGCGGGTACCAACTCTCATTTCATTCATAGAAGCTCCTTTATGTATCCACAGTATAGCAAAGGTAGCCACATTTTGCAATAGGTTATATTCGGGATGCACTTTCCATGGGTGGCTGTACGAGGGTATCTCCCAGAAATATCTGTCGTCAAAAGTGATGACATCTTTCACTTCCAAAATTTTGCATAACCGGTATACTCAAAATTCTGGAAGCAACGCAGGTTTTGAAATAGGAGCTGGGATATGCTCGGGGTTATTCAGCCGCAGTGGATTGCCAAAATGTATGCAGCAAAGGCCGGGAGAGACCATCTCGGTCTGGGGAGTGTGTCATCCGGCCAGATATTGCCGAGTCTCGCTCCCAGTATCAACGTGCTCACCATCCATCCACGATATCACAGTTTTTATGTCTTCTTGCTGGATGAATTCTGGCAACGGGATCTGCCACGTAGTTCGGCAGCCTTCAAAGAGTTTTTTCGTCCAAAGGATTTTCTGTTTTCATTGGGTGTAAATCTTTGTGATATGCCCGAACATGGCGAGATGGGGAATATCGTTGGCTCACAGAAAACCCAGGGTTGGGCCGGACAAAATCGGGAATCTTACACCTATGCATCTGATTACATCAAAAGCGACCTGAGTGGCTATGGGCTGTATTACCGAACAGTTATGGCCGAATTGGGATTGGTTTACCCCGGCGGAGTCGGGTTCCCTTACCCATTCGATGTGCCTTCTGAATATGGAAAAGAAGTGGCGGAAGCCTATCGCAGCGCCATCCGGGAAACACGCTACTACAAGGAATATTTTTATGGACCACACCAGGATATTCCCAGGGAAGTAATCCTGGAATACATCCAGCACGCCTGTCTTTGCCAGCTCAAGACACCTGCCGCTCCGGACAGGCCCTATCTTTTGCAAACCTTTTTATCGCATGGTACTGTAGATCTGGCCCAAGCAAGGCGAAATACTTTTCGCATGTTTCTCGACTTGGCACACCAAACTCAGGCAAGCGAAGTGGATGAAGAAGCTTTTCGCACACTGCTGTACTTTGGCCAAACAGACTCGGGACAACGTTATCTTCCGGGTGAATCTGTGCGGGAAACCTATGTCCGTTGGCACCTGTACCAGGCGCGCGAATATTATGCTTTTGCGCTGAATGCTTTGTGGACAGAGTTGTGCAATTGGGGCGTTAAGCAGAATGGGGTTTATCGTCCGCTGACTTTGCAAACCTTTTGGCAATATGTCGAAACCCAAGGCCTGGATTTTGGCACTCTGGCCGCACAACTAGAACTGCCCGCACCACATTTAAACGCCGGTTCGCGTTTTCTGGATTTACTGGAATGGCTGAAACAGGTGATTGGCGCGGATGAAAAGAATTTCGACCAAAAATGTGGCATTGACGCACCAGTCAATGAATATAAGTTGTATTCCCTCTCTGTCGAAAGGAATAGTGGTTCTCCGGTAGTGATGATTGCAGGGATGTTAACCATGCTCGGGCTGGTCAAGCTGCGCTTTGCCAGTCAGAACTGGCCGGAACGGCCAGAATGGGAGATTGCTCGCATGGGCGCAGATGGACGCCTGAGCATGGATTTGTTCCTGCGCAAACTTCAAAAACGTCTGGATGGTACGCATGCCACTATCGCCGAAGTCGCGCGCTGGCTGTATGTAGACGATGTAATCTTGCAACACGAATTGGTGGCTACTGGCAAGCTGCCAGAAAACACCTTCCGTTTTCAGCGCGAGGGTGACAGCCTGCGCTTTCAGGATCTGGGTGCTGAAGCTTTCTTCAATAGCTCGCGTTTTGATGCCATTAGCACCACCTTGCACGATTTAGGGCTGTGCGGTGATCTCCACCTGCCAGGGCACGGGCTGACCGCTGATGGGTTGAAACTGCTGGAGGACGGCACATTATGACCGATCCGCTGGAGTTACCTAAAATTTTCAAAGGAACCTGGGATCATCTGTTGATCCTGACCTATGGTGCCGATCTGCCATTCTTTGAGAATGCCATTTTGCGGTCAGATTTTCGCTGCCCAAATAAGGTCATCCTGGCAGATGGCCAGAAATTTCTACTGGCCTGCGAACGCTATGCGCGTGATGGGTTGGTACATTCGACCAACCAGCATTATGTCGCGGATGGAGTGTATACATCCAATGCTGTACACGCAAAAATCATCCTGCTCACCAGCCAGGACAAAGGAAAGTTGTTAGTAGGCAGCGGCAATCTGGGGGCTCAGGGTTATACATCGGGCGGCGAAATGTTCACGCTGTATGAGTACAACGATGAGCACAGGGAAACTCTGTCGGCTTTCCAGATGGTGTGGGCGATGCTCGATACGCTCATGACGCGCGGCCTGATCGGCGGCGCCGCCCTGCGCTATGTGCAGGCTATTTACGAAGATACACCCTGGCTGATGCATATCCCCATCAACGATGAGCAGCCTGTGCGCCACAATCTGGATCATAGCTTTTTGGAACAACTGCGCGAGGCGGTTGGCGATGAACCAGTACAGGAAATGTGGGTCATGGCGCCCTTCTATGACGAGAAAGCTATTGCGCTTTCCCGCCTGGTGGAGACTTTTTATCCTGTGAAGGTCAACCTGGTGCTGCAACCAAAGCACGTATCCATGGACAAGGCTGCCTTGCAAAAGGTGTTGGATCGCTTTCCGGGCAGGATATTGGTTCATCCATTTTATGATTTGGAAAGCGGGCAAACAGCCTATGTGCATGCCAAGTTTTACCTGCTGAAAACAAAGACGCACGCCGTTTGCTTGCAAGGTTCGCCGAACTGCTCACAGGTGGCCCTGCTTTTGCCGTCACCCCAGGGTAACATTGAAGCGGCCAACCTGCTGATCGGCGCGCGCGATTCCTTCGACAGCCTGCTGAATAACCTGAACCTGCAGCCAGCGCTGACCGACTTGGATGGCTTGGATGTGAACTATGTTCGCCCGGATCCATCAACCAATCCGGTCACGCAACCCTGGCTATTGACCGGGGTTCAGTGGCAAGGGGATGCGCTCTATCTATACTTTCATGGCCCAGCCCCGTTGCTAGAATTCGTGCAACTGCACATCGGGCAGGCGGTATTTGGCCTGACTGCGATCGAGGCGCAGGGCAACCGGTTCCATGCGCTTCTTGCGCCGGAGGCACAGCGCTGCCTGGCTCAGGGCATCATGCCCGTTGCGCTTGAAATCTCTGGCCATTTATCCGCCTGGCTCTTCCCACAGAACCTGGAGATGCTCGAACGTGAAACACAAATGGCGCACGCCGACATCTCGACACGCGATCTGCAAAATTTCGACCCGGAAGACCCGGAGTTTGAGTCGATCTTGCGGGAATTGGAGGCTGCCATCCCGCTGGACCGGCGCAGCATCTGGCAGTTGGCCGGTCGTCCCCAGCCACAGGCCGCCACAGATGAAAACGATGAAGCCTATAAGTTGTCCTATGCCGATATTGATTACGACAGGTTGCGCCAACACCCGAAGATATTGCAGTACAGTCATGCGTATGGCTTGGCTGGGGCGGCAGGCATCGGACCCACACGCTTGCAGCAAATTCTGAGCGCCATCACGGATCATTTTCAAGGGCTGGTGGATGTGGCCTACGGCCGGCAGCCGGTTGTGAAGCTTCTGGCGAATGATGACCCCGAGGCAGAGGACGATCCTGGCAAGGATATCGATACGCCAGAAACAGATCAGCCAAGAGCACCGATAAATCGCAGCCGGGTTGGCGGGATCATCAAGCACTTCATTCGGCGCTATTTGCGCGGCATTCAAAGCCCAGACTTTCTGGAACTGGTCGGCCCGGATGTGGTCATTAACAACTACATTATTTTTTCGCATTTGTTATGGCGCTTATTCCAGAAGATAGACTGGCTGGGACAGGACTTTATAATGCAGGCTTTCCTGACCATGTGGACCTTCATCTGGGGAACGCAAGATTCGGCCGGTTACCTGGCCGAGTTGGGCGATGAAGCACGTCAGAGATCCCTGGACAAGATTGGCAATAAAAAGAACCCTGCGCTTTTGCTGGCAGCACTGTTTTACATGAATTTTGAGTGCATGAAAAACGGTGGAGAAACCACACGTTATAAGCTACGCGATTTCTGGCGGCACATTTTAACGAAACAACCCTTTGATATGGATGCCTACATGATCTCGGACGCCTGGGCCTTCTTGCAGGAAGTGATGCCCTACAATTTGCCTTCGCCCGGCAGAATAGTAGTCGATTTGCAAGCATTGGCAAAAGTGGAATCGCAATTTCAATTTCTGCGAAGCCTGGAAAAACGTTTTGGTTGGGCAGAAGACAGCTGCCGGGTTGAGCAAGCAAACCTATCTCAAATGGATCTGGCTAAAAACGCACGGGTTGAGATTTTGCGCATCAATTCCCCGCAGGCTTTATCCAACTTAGAGGAAGCCAAGTCCGTCCTGCACGCCTGGGTGCAGAGTGGCAACCGTACTTACCATCGGATAGATTCGGGTCGCTACCTTGTTTTTTACGATTTGCTGGATAAAATTTACTATTTCCGTGATCAGGAAACTCACACGGAACAACCTCTAAGCGAGTTCCTGGTTGAACAGGAGGCCTGGGTCGCGACTGCCGATGAACTCGGCATCCATGCCCAATTGGCTGAAGAGAATATCACTTTCAACCGCGCAACCGTTGCTCACCAACTTACCTTATGAAATAAATTACCCGTGTCACTTGGTCTTTCATTGAATTTCTGAGACGCTGATCTGGATGAAAGTGGAACAATTTCGTCGGTACCGCTTTCAGCAATTCCCCAAACTGCTGGACCTGCTCGTAATTCAAAAATCCTTTTGGGATTGACAGCCCAGGCCAGAAGTGTATTTGTGTAATTCTGCAATTCCGTTGCGCATTTGCGCATGATGTGCTATGATGAAAGTGTTCAATTGTCCTGCTTTCCAGCAATAGGTAAGCCCGGCACGATTTGCTTCCGAGGTAGGCCCCGGCTCGTTTTGCTTAGCAAATCGTGGGGAGAAAATCGCACGGGCATGGAGCGCTTTCATGATCGCAAGAACTCTGACGTCCAAAATCATCACCCTGGCACAGAAATTTCAGGTCATCACACTGACTGGGCCGCGCCAGTCAGGGAAGACTACCTTAGTCAAAGCTGTTTTTCCAGCCCTGCCTTACGTCTCATTGGAAGAACCGGATATCCGTCAAATTGCCCTGACCGATCCGCGTGGGTTCCTCTCCAACTATCCCGCTGGTGCAATCCTGGATGAAATCCAAAACACTCCCGATCTGTTTTCCTATATCCAAAAGTTGGTGGACGAGAACCGGCAGCTTCAATTTATCCTGACTGGTTCATCGAATTTCCTGCTAATGGAAAAAATCAGCCAAACTCTGGCAGGTCGCACTGCAGTTCTGCATTTGTTGCCTTTTTCTTTTGCCGAATTGGAACCTGGCTTAATGACATACGAAAGCCTAATTTTCAAAGGTCAATACCCGCGCATATACGATCGTGACATTGCCCCTACCGATTTTTACCCGTCTTACATCCAGACCTACATCGAAAGGGATGTGCGCCTGATAAAAAATATCGGGGACATCAACGCTTTTATTCAATTTACCCGACTGTGCGCCGGGCGTATCGGACAACTGCTTAACCTCACCGGTCTGGCGAACGACGCTGGAATCAGCCCGAACACGGCCAAAGCCTGGCTCTCCATTTTAGAGAGTTCCTATATCCTGTATCGTCTGCAACCTTACCACAGCAATTTCAATAAGCGGCTGGTCAAATCGCCCAAGCTCTATTTTTACGATACTGGTGTTGCTTGCTCGTTGCTCGGTCTCCATGATGAAAATCAGGTCAACTTGCATTACTTGAAAGGCGCACTTTTTGAGAATCTGGTCATCACCGAGTTCATCAAGCGCAACTTCCATCGCGGTGAAAATTATCAGCCGTACTTTTGGCAGGATAGTCATGGCAAAGAGATTGACTGTCTGCTGATAGCGGGAGAAAAAATCACACCGGTTGAAATTAAATCCAGCAAAACAATGTCCACCAGTTACTTTGAGAATCTCAAATCTTGGCGTCCATTGGTGAACATGCCGCAAGGTCAAAGTTATGTGGTCTACGGCGGGGATGAGTCCATGCAAACCAGCGCTGGCACCTTTGTCAGTTGGCGGCAACTGGAACGCATCCCAGATTAAACATCAGGGGAAGAAAGTTTTTGTATAACCTGAAGATTTCAGTTTGGGCTGCTCGCTAAATTACATCCAATGGCTCGATGACATATCCAAAGATATTGTTGGCTAATGACTGGAAAGCTAACCAAAAGCCTTTTGTGACAAACGAGTTGTGGACAGTTGTGGACATAAGTCTCGACTTTTGCCAAATTCCCCCAAATTGCTTGACTTG
>CAYWXS010000153.1:0-14332 GCA_964462245.1 uncultured Anaerolinea sp. | reverse complement strand
GCAGACCTTATCCTACCGGGGTTCCATTTATTTGACAACATTTGCGTGCACACGGCTGAACACGCGACGAGCCAGTCTCGATTTTTTGCAGACCCGATCCATCGACGTTGATGACATACAATCCATCCGACGGGTTTTGGAACAGTATGCGCGAACCATCCGTCGACCAAACTGGATTTGTACCACTTCCCAGCGCAATAGTCTGCCCGTTGTTCAAGTTCAGTATGTTCAGACCGACATTTTGAGTCATATATGCTATACGCGTTCCATCCGGGGAAAGCGCGGGATAGTAACCGCTGACCAGCCCGCGCAGGTCACTGCCATCCAAATTGGCAATAAAGATATTGATGTCTGGCGGCATGGCGTCCGTAGTGAATAGGGTTTTCCCGCCCACGCCAGCAGGGAGCGCTGCGTGTTGACCCTTGAGCTGATCCCATTTTTCAGACGTGAAACAGGCCTCAAGCGCGGTCGTTGGAATGGGGCCGGAGTTGGCCGGCGGATTCCAGACAACCTGCCAGGGCCCTTTGAGACTATACTGCACCGTTGAACTGATTGTGAATCGACGCAAACCGTGCGGGATTTCACCATAATTCATCGAGGCAAACTTCACATCTGTAAGCGGACCACCTCCGCCGCCGCCATTAACTTCGATCAGCGGTTTCTGCGGAACATCATCGATCACATCGATAAAAATACCGCCTTCTTTGTCTTCATAGGTAAACTTGAGAAACGAAGCCCATTGAGGGTCGTCGCTTTTCACCAGTTGCGCAAAGAGCAAGCGGATGACGTGTCCACCGAAAGTCAAATCGCGGTTGATTTCCCAGGTCTGACCGATTTGCGGGTCTGGGCCAAGATCAAGTTCAAAGGGGATTTGCGGCGTCTTTTGCATCTCAACAGATGACAGACTGAGCACGAGCGGTCCGGCAAATGCTTTCTGGTTGGTGCGATAAATCCACGCAGACTGGTTGGGATCGTAGACACTGTTTTCTTGCGGTTCTGACTGCACTGCCTCAAACGGGATGCGATTCCCATTAGCGTCGGTCAATGTGAGCATTCCCATCGCGTTGAAATTGCTGCGCACCGGCAGCGACATCTTGCTCAAATCCAGGCTGCCGTATAACTGGTAGCCGCCTTCTACTTCGACGAATTTTTCGAGGGCCAGTGTAATTCCGTTGAGTGTCATCGTATTCGACAGGACCGGCGTGCTCGTCACCCCTACAGCGGGGGTATCGGTCAGAGCGGGTAAATTGGTGGCAGTGGGCGTGGAAAGTTCGATGACAGGCGCAACCGTCATATCCGGCGGGGCGGGCGCAAAGCGCACAGGCATTTCCCACTTTTCGGGCAGCGCGCCTGGGCGCGTGAAGCCAATGCAATCAAACATCAACACGGCAGCGTTCACTTGCGCAGGGATTTGCCCATACTCAAGACGATTTTCAAAATGCGTCCAGCCGCCCGCCCCAATATAGCCGCCTTCCAAAAGTGTTCCATCTGCAAGGCGCAGGTTTGCCTTGCCCGGGCAGCCCATCGATTCGTCGCTGGGATAAGCATCTCTCGGCACACCCTCGACTTTTACGTGTATCACGGTTTTGTCGGCGCTGAGCACAGCATCGGTGACGGTGATGGTCACACCATCGCGCGTGATCGTCACAGGTTCGGCCAAGACACGGATGGGGCGGCTTTGATCCACAATTCCCACACCTGGAATGTAACCAAAAAGTTTCAGCACTGATGCATACACATTTTGTGGACCAATGGCCAGGGTGGCGATCATTATCAGCGAAAAAATCACGACAGCAGCGATCCAGGCAGGCCGCAATCCGAAAAAAAGACGATGTTTTGGCCGTTTTGCGGCTGCACGCTGCTTCAAATCTGCATACAACTGGTCGACAAATTCGGAGCGGATGTGTGGCACCCCAAAGGATTCACGAACATTTTCTTCAAACTGTGGGTTCGAAGTCCATTCATCCATTTGAAACCTCCATCTGGCTGTGCAACCGCGCCAACAACCGGTAGATCGATTTTTTGACTGCTTCTTCATTTCGATGTAGAAAATAAGCAATTTCCGGGAAACTCATCCCCGCTAGAAACCGCAAACGCAGCAATTCGCGGTCTTCCTCGGGTAATGCCAGAATAAGTTTTGACAGGGCGGCTGACTGCTCTGATTGAATTACCCCGTATAACGGATCGTCTACTGAGGTAGTCCCGGTTCCTGCACGGGTAAGGGGCGCGGAAATTTCTTTGACATCATCGAGTGATACTGATTTTTTCCGCTGTCGAAAGTGATCCATTGCTTTATTACGGGCCATCGTAAACAACCAGGAAGCAAAGTGTCCATCCTGTCGGAATCTGCCGAAGGATTCAAAGGCAGCCAGAAATGTCTTCGATGTGGCATCTTCAGCTTCATGCACATTTCCAATCCGGCTGTAAAGGTACCGGAAGACTTTTTCCACATACAGCCCATATAACTCCCCAAATGCCTCTGGATTCTGCCTTGCAGCTTTTATCATCTTTACTTCATCTGACTCTTGATCAATCCTTTTGGCTGTCAATACAATACTTTTTTCTGCCATGAATTTCCTTTCAGTTCGTTTTGCAGAATTATTAATTCTGTGCTCTATAGGTAAGTCGGAAAAACCTGGCAAAGGGGACAAAGCAATGCGGAGCACTATGTTACATATTACATTCTTAACCCGGATAATATCCCGAAGAGCTTACGGGACAAGCCGGTCACGATAAAAGTGTTCAATAGCATCCTCGTAAAGGGTGCCTGTCCAAAGTTAACGCAGATCTTTATGGATTGAGCCAAAAACGCAATTCGTCTTTAAGCCAGGGCATGGGAACGACCTGGCATGAATCCAGGTTGACCAGGGTCGGGATCATGGCAGGATGGAGAAAATCATCCTGCGAAACACCGAATACCAGCCATTTCCCGTCCGGCGACCAACGTAGATTGCTCATCCAGTGATAATCCAACTGGACAAGCAGGCGACGTTCGGAACCGTCGAGTCGGACAAGATAAATTCCTGGCGCCATTTTGCCGATCACTTTGTCGAAGTAGGCAATCCATTGGCCATCCGGGGAAAGAGTCGGGGATGTCGAAACCACTCCTGCGGAAATCACGGTTTGGAGCGCGCCGTTCGAAATGTCGAGCAGTTTAATCACCTCGCCCTTATTCGCTTCATTGACCGTGATCAGTAGCCTTTTACCATCAGGCATCCAACCCGCAATGACAGTATCGGAACCGCCGGCTATCTTGCGTTGGTTTTGCCCGTTGGCATCCGTCACCAAGATCATGCCAGGTTCGTTCGGATTTTGATAGGCAGCCTGGCGACCATCCGGTGACCAGACTGGCAAGGTTTCAAATTTGAGCGCAGATATTTTTCCACTGGCGGGATCGTAGGAGCTGGGCCGGTTGTTCTCATCCCAATATTCAATCGTCCCGTTTGGACCGGCTTGCGCGGCATTCCCAAAAGCAACCGGTTTTTCCTGGCTGCCATCGAGATTGGTGATAAACATGGATGGGTCCGGTGATAATGCGCCGCGCATCAGTAAAACTTTCCCTACTAACCCGGCCGGGAGCGAAACAGAACCGTCCAATGCCTGCTGCCATCTTCCGAGCGTGGCGCAAGCAGTTAGGGAGACAAAGGGGGCTGCGCCTGCCTCGGCGGCTGGCGGATTCCAGGTTGCCTGCCAGTTACCATTAAACACTGCGCCGCGGATGGTCAATAGAATTGGACCGGTAAACTGGCCATCGCTCAACGCATAAACTTTCATCACGCCATTTTTATCGCGCGGTGAAGCTCCGCCGCCACTCGCACCCGATCCGCCATTAATTCCGCCTTCCATATTGAGTGGAATGCCCTGCAAAACAGGATCAGCGCTAAGGGAAAACTCGAAACCGCGCAGATCGCCTTGCTGAATAAAGAGCGCTTTTTCAACGTTGGCCTTGTAGCCCAAAATCTCGAGCGGCTGGTTGATCTGCCATTCCTGCCCAATTTGTGGATCCTTGCCCGGGTCAAAGCTAAAACTGTAAGGCTGATTGAACTGCACATTGGCCTGGCTCATGCTAAGCGTAAGTGTTGCTGGCAACACTTTGCCATACACGCGGTAGACCCACTCGTTGGGCTGAATATTGCCCAGGCCAATCTCACCGAAATCCGCCGGTTCAAGCGGGATTTCTACACCATTGGCATCCCGCAGCCTGGCGTCCCAGCCGCCCAGGCCAAGGTCAGCAAAACGCGGGTCGCTCCAATCCGTTCTTCCAATCAGGTAGTAACCATCAGGCAGCGGAATGACCTTCTCGATCTGGATCGAAGCGTCAAATCCCACGGCGGCCGGGAGGGCGGCGCTGATCGTGATCTGCGCCGGGTTGAAAGTGATCTGCCAGGGATGACGCACTTCAATGTAGCCAGCTTCAATGGATAGTGGGGCGATAATTTTTCCGTTCATCAATGCGACCGAGGTAAGTTTACCGTCTGCGTCCAGCCCGGAGTAGCCGCTGGTGCCGGTTCCGTCCGTAGAAAAACCGGACTTCACAGCCAGGTAGAGCGATTGAATGGCCGGGTCTGTGGCAATCGAGAAATTGAACCCAACCATATCATCCGGGTTGAAGTGCATCCATTCCTGTTTGTTCAGCTCAGCGCTGGGCATGAAACTGGCACTCTCAATTTGCAGCGGAAAGCCGGCCACTTCAATTTTCTGATTGACAGGCCAGGTCTGCCCAACTTGTGGGTCTGCGCCGGGGTCAAAGCTAAAGCGCGGCATTTCAGTCAAGTTGATACCCGCCCAGGCCAGGTTAAGTGTCAGAGGTGGGGTAAAGGCTCCGTCTGCCATGCTAAAGCTAACGACGGCGCGGTTGGGTGTGCTGCTGGACGGGTAGGTACCCGTCAATGGCAGGATGCTGAGTTTTTTTCCGGTGGCATCCACCAGGGAAATAGATTTAATCTGGTTGGTGCCTACGCTCAGGAAGGTTTTGTCTTTCCACTGGATGCTGGTGACCAGGATGTATCCACGATCGGTGCGCGTCAGGGATTCGAGATTGAAAGTGATCCCCAGGAAAGGGTCGCTGGTCAGCTTTGTGACAGGCACAGACGTTGGCGTGACGGGTAAGGGGGTTGCCAGTTCAATGACCGGTATCACGGTCAGGTCTGATGAAGCAGGCATAAATCGCAGCGGAATTTCCCAGTTTTCGGGAGCTTTTCCGGGTGCAACATCCGCAAGGCAGGGCAGATGAAACTTTACAGCATACACACCAGCGGGAATGGCTGGCAGCGTCATGCGGCTCTCGGATTGGCTGCCCTCGCCGCCAATGATTTTGAGTTCGGTGCCGTCCGGCAATTGCAGGCTGGGTGCGCTCGGGTTGCAGGATGCCGCGCTTTCACCCTTGGGCCGCGCTGCGGCTGGAATGCCTTCGGTGCGATACACAATGACCGTTTTTTCAGTGGTGAGCGTTGCCTGGATGATTGTGATGGTAATTCCATCGCGAGTCAGCGAAACCGGCTGCGCCAGTACGCGGATGGCGGCACCCTGCTCCACCAACCCGACGCCCGGAATGTAACCAAGTGAGCGGCCAACTGCGTAGGCGACGCCGGTCAGCAGGCTGAGCGCCAGTAATACGAGCAGGATCATCAGAGCCGGGCGGGTGCGCAGGGTTTGGCTAAATGTTTTCCTTTCGAGTTTCAGCGCAATGCGCGGATACAGGTTCAGGTTTTCAGGTACGCGCGAACGGGCGGCAGCATCCAAAACATCGTGATAATTCTTATTCATTTGGTGCTCCTTTCCGAACCTAATAGATCGCGTAAACGGGTGCGCGCAGCATTGAGCAGCCACTTGACCGTGCCTGGTGCGGAGTGCAGCGCGTCCGCCATTTCCTTCTCACTCATCCCCAAATAGTACCTTTGCACAATCACCGTGCGCTGGCGTGGCGAGAGTTCGGAGAGAGCAGTCAGAATTTCCTGGGTGAGTTGGCCAGCCTCGGCCTGAGTTTCGGGCGAAGCAGCTCGGGAGAGGATCGCTTCGACATCGCTGGGGTTATCCTTTAGCGGAACGGATTTGTTGGCATGACGCGCGGTATTCAAGGCCGCGTAAACCACACTTTGCATTAGATATGGCTCAAATGGGCGCTTGTCATCGAAATAGCGAATTCGCTGAGTGATGCGGATAAATGTATCCTGGACGACATCTTCAGCAGCCGGTTCATCTTGCGTTATCAGAAAAGCAATCCGGACTGCTTTTGCCTGGTAACACTCGACAAGCGTTTCCAATCCGCTCATATCAGCGCGCTTCAGGCGCTGAATGGCTGTTTGAATTGCTTCGGCAGGAAAATCCTGCGGATCATCCATGAAATGCTCCAAAACTTTTATGCTGGTTCATAATAGATATACACATTGATATGCCAAAAGGTTGGGATATGACCGGAATGAGTTTGGACCGGTAGTGGTCGTTCCAAAATTGGAATGCTCGATCAGGGTAAATAGTAACCCAGTTTTGTTCTCAGTAACAATATGACGGCTGTTTTCTTCTATTTTGACGGCGTTTTTGCGGATAAAATAGCGATGGCCATCACCACCGGCTAATAAATTTCCAGGAAGACAATTCATGAAAAACTTCAACACGAAAGTAGCCGTTATTACCGGCGCCGGGTCCGGTCTGGGACGCGCCATGGCTTTGCGACTTTACCAGGTTGGTGCGCATCTGGCGCTCTGTGATCTGAATCTTCCCGGGCTGGAAGAAACTCGCCATTTAACCGGTGAGCTTTCTGAACGGATCAGCCTGCACGCAGTGGACGTTTCCGACCGCCCTCAGATGCTTCAATTCGCTCAGGATGTTCTTACCTGGCATGGACATATTGATATTTTGATCAACAATGCTGGGATCAGCCTGAGCCCCGCTCTTTTCGATGACATCTCCGATGAGTATTTTGAGAAAGTCATCAACGTCAATTTATGGGGTGTCTACAATGGCGTCCGCGCGTTTCTCCCCCATCTGCGCACACGGCCCGAAGCCAGTATCGTCAATATCTCCAGTCTGGCCGGGCTGGTTGGCCTGTACGGATACAGCCCTTATGGGATGAGCAAGTTTGCCGTGCGTGGATTGTCTGAAACGTTGCAGAGCGAACTGGTTGGAACAAAGATTTCAGTTCTGGTCGTGCATCCTGGTGGTGTAAAAACCAACATCATCAAGAACGCCATCAATCTGGATGAGAATCAACGTGAGGTGGCCCATCAAAACTTTTCCAAGTTCGCTTCGTTGAGCGCGGATGAAGCCGCTCGCCAAATCCTGCGTGCAGTCCAGAAGAAGAAAAACCGCATCATCCTGGGCACAGATGCCAAAGGGGTCAATGCCATCCGGCAGCTATTCCCTGGCAGTTTTCCGGCCATCATCCACGCCATATTTAGTAAGGCGATGTTCAAGTAATAAGAAGAAACAGAGTCAACCAAAAGGAAGCTGAAAATTCTTCTTCTAGATTCGCACCGATAATGCCGGTTCGCCTAATTCACGGAAATATACCCATCCATAATTTCCCTGAACCACCAACTGTCATCCAAAAATTTCTGTAATTTTCTCCGCAAAAGCACCATGTTAAAATTCCTATAGTGCTTCGTACAATTTAGATTGTACGAACCAATATGGTATAATTCACCTGATAACATAGCTTTCCGAAGCAAATAAGGTGTCAAATTTACTTCGGATAATTCGAAAAACTCTCAAGCTAAGCTAACATGCTGTGACAGGAGAGGCTACATGTCGATCACCCTTGATAACTTCGGCCAATTTCTGCTTACAAAACCATCCCCTGGACGCCGCAATAAAAAGGCTTCGGCGCAAACTGTGCGCGGCTACCTGGCGGATGCATCCGCTTTTCTGACCTGGTGGCAGCAATCTGAGGGCTACGAGCTTACCGAGGACAGTCTGCGGGCTGATCCTTATGCGATCAATCTAAAAGTCTTGCAAGATTACCTCGGCTGGCTGGAAGTTGTCCGAAAATGTGGTGTGGCCACTATCCTGCGTCATGCAGCCAGCCTGCGGGCTTTCACGTTTTATTTGCAGGATGCAAAAGTAATTCAGCATGACCCTAGCCGCGGCCTGGATCTACCCACCAGTCAGCGTGCCGACCCAAAGGGGCTGTCCGATGCCCAGCGCGCGCGCTTTGAAGCTGTATTCCAATCCCCCTGGCTGGATAAAACGACAAAACGAAAACGCTTGCCTGAGCAGCTAGAAAACGCCGAGACCCGTCTTTTGCGTGACCGCGCGATGGCTTTTGTAATGCTGTATGCTGGCCCCCGTGTGGAAGAAGTGGCCGCGCTCGATGTGGCTGATATCGAGATCAATGCCCGCTCGGGATCACTCCATATCCGCAAGGGCAAAGGAAACAAAGAACGCACTACCCCCTTGGCGCTGCCCGCTCGTGAAGCGCTATCAACCTGGCTCGAAGCACGCACAAAAGTTGGTGTTCCGCATGGCGCGTTGTTTGTGCAATTGCGCAGTAATGCCAAAGGAGAATATCTGCGTCTGGGTGACCGCTCCATTCAAAATATTATTTCCGAAGCTGGAATTCGGGCTGGCTTGGAGAAGTTGGGTGTAAGCGTTACTCCTCATGTTTTGCGTCACACCTGCGCCTACATGCTGCGGGCAGCCGGTGTACAACCGGAAGTCCGGGCGCGTTTTCTGGGTCACTCGCTGGAAACTGCCATGCGCTATGGCGCTCCAAAGATGCAGGAAATGGAGCGCGCGGCAGACATTCTGGATAAGTTTGCTACGGTAAAGTTCGGGGACGGCTCAAAGAATAAGCCATGACGTCTCCGGACAACTGTACAACGATAACCGGTAAATATATATCCACGACAACTTGGAGAGAAGAAAAAAGCATGAAAATAGACTGGAATGAAAAACCAGACGGTATCAGCATGGTGGAACTGCGGGACTTTATAAGGCGTGCTGTCTCGAACAATGAATTCAGAATTACACGCCTGGAAAGTATTATTTTCAGAGAACAGCGAAGGGCATTAAGACATGCATCCAGTTCAGATGTACTGGTAATCCGGCAAAAGATCGAGAAGGATTGCAAGCAGTATCTTGAGACGCTTCTAAAGTTGGAATACATTGAAACCATCACCGATCCGAAATTTGGGGAGCATTACATGCAAACGGTTGCTGGCGCCGCGTTTGCGATGGCAAGCCCCAAACGATTTACCCGCAAAGCCGCCCAAAAACAACTTGATGAATTTCTCCGACGCTGCCAGGAACTGAACACACAGGTGCCGAATATTGAGAATCCGGAAACCATCTGCCAGGTAGATTCGGTGATTGTATATGGTTCTTTCGCAACGGATGGCACGACTGATGTTGGTGATGTGGATATGTGCCTGACCTTATCCGTCCGCGACCAAGGTATGTTTCAGAAGCATATAAGAAAAGCCTTTCACAGCCTGGCAGTCTCGGATGCCTTGCAACGCGCGCCAGAAAATCTCGCCCTGAAAAAGCTGCGAAAGGGGCTCAACATTCTGAGTATCGGCATCAACCTGCCAGATGGGGTCAGTGGTAAATCCTTGTTGAAAAGGAACGAGGATTTATCTTGATACTTTGATACGGTATCTTGCCTCGTAATCAAACGCCTCCTATTTTTCGCTTTTTACGTCACCGTAATGCTCTAAAACCCACAAGCAGGCCAGTTTTGTAGCGCCAAGTTCATGATAAAACCGGTTATTCAACTCACTCGATTTCACGGCTGAAAGATGCTGAGTACTCATCCCAATACTGGCCGCAAAAGTTTTTTGAGTGATACCCTTTTCTTTCAAACGACCAAGCAAACTTTCGAGAGTTACGCTCTCAAGATATTCGGCAACGTCTGCCAACCCGTCTACCGTATCAAGTTTTTTTGCCACTTTTTCAACAAAACTATCGGGTGATTTGAGAAAAGTTTCTGCTAAAGCTGCACAATGATGACAATACCCACCTTTGCCGATGTAACAGCTACAAGCCGAAATGGTAGTTAATTGCGGGTCAACTTGAATGGAAACAGTATACGTGCCGTGATTGCCAACCACTTTTGCTAAGATTTTTGTGCCAATTCGAACACGCTGCGAGAATTGGCCAATATATTTCCTGGCTTTTTCACCGGGGTCGGATAACCAGTGAGTTTGAATCCCTTTTGTGAGCGTTTCAATATCCGTAGTAGACAAAGTCATTTACCTCAGCTTTCGAAAAGCATCTGCACATAATAGGTTCGGTTCCAGCGCAACAACCGGGGTGTCAGTGGCCAATTGGAGCACACAAGTAGGGCTTTGTTATTTAATGTTCTGAAGTCACAAAATTATCATCCATCAAAGGGCGGTCTTCTACTTTTTGAATTCCTTCAAACTTCATATCAAAAAAGCTGTTACTACGCCATTGCTTACTGATTATTTTATGAAAATGCTAATTACTCTAGGTTAAATGGCTAATATGGTGTAAAATTTGCAAACAAATGTCGTTTTTCGATACTTAATTGCTTCAAAAAAGGTAAACTCATGCTAATCGAATTTTCAGTCAAAAACTTTAAATCCATAAAAGAACAACAAACTCTATCTATGACCGCCACAAGTGGTAGCGAATTATTGGAAAGTAACATAATTAGGTCTTTGGACAATAAATTGAATTTGGTTCGCACGGCAGCAATATATGGGCCAAATGCCTCTGGTAAAACTAATTTAATAAAAGCACTAGAAGCGATGCAAATTATTATACTGACTTCTTCAAAGAAACAACTTGGAGATTTACTGGAAGTAACTCCATATTTATTTAGTCAAGAAACTCAAAAGTCCCCTTCTGAATTTTCAATCTCCTTTATTGTTCAAAATATTAGATATCAGTATGGTTTCATTGCCACTAAGGAACAAGTATTAGAAGAATGGCTTTTTGCATACCCGAAAGGAAGACCGCAAGAATGGATTAACCGCAAATATGTCATTGACGCTCAGAAATATGAGTGGGGAAATATGGATAAGTTGGTTGGCCCAAAGCAAATATGGCAGGAAGCGACTCGCCCTAATGCGTTATTTCTTCCCACTGCTGTGCAATTAAATAACAAACAACTACAACCAATTTTTGATTGGTTTCGACTAATATTGAGAACCGTGTCGGGTAATTTAAGCAATAACTTCACGTTTAGACAATGTGATGATAATAATCTTAAACAAGAAATTATCCACTTCTTACAGGCTGCTGATTTTAATATAAATGATTTAGAAGTGAAAAGCGAACAGATTGAGTTGAATGATTTTTTGGGAAACTTATTTCCTGACCAGTCAAGTATCAAAATAACTACAGATGCTGTAACTACCTCCAAAGAAAAACCTGACATCTGGAAGCCTGATATAAAAACAACCCATATTGGAGAAGATGGCGATAAATATAAATTGGATATGAGGGATGAATCAACCGGCACTCAAAAATATTTTGCCTACTCTGGGCCTTGGCTTGATGTGCTTAAAAAAGGCTATATTTTAGTGGTAGACGAATTGAATAATAACCTACATCCTGATCTTGTTAAATTCATGATTCAAATGTTCCAAAATAATAATTTAAATCGAAAGAATGCCCAATTAATTTTCACTACCCATGAAACATCAGTTTTAAATCAGGAGATTTTCCGAAGAGATCAAATCTGGTTTACAGAAAAAGATGAATATAATGCCACCAAATTATTTCCGCTTAGCGACTTCAGCCCTAGAAAAAATGCAGAGAATTTCGGAAGAAATTATTTAAACGGCAGATATGGCGCTTTGCCCTACATTCAAAACGTAGCCAACATATTCGGAGTTGAAGAATGACGAAGCATCGTTCTCAAAATCTAAACGATTTAAGACCGAAAGCGCCAACACGTTCACCCTTTCCTCGCATATTAATAGTCTGCGAAGGAGAAAAGACTGAACCTTTCTACCTACAAAGTTTGGCGGATGACCTAAGATTAAATAAAAGAATTGTTGAAATCCGTGAAGCTTCTGGGTCTAGCCCTCGCAGTGTTGTCCAAGACGCTAAAGAATCTTATAAACGTGAAATTAAAAGAAATGGGGGGGAAGATAGTTTTGACAGAGTTTATTGTGTAATGGATAGAGATGAACATGCAACTTATGATGAAGCTCTTAACTCAATCCAAACTGCAAAACCAGAAAAAGTTTTTCATGCAATAACATCTAATCCTTGTTTCGAGATTTGGTTGTTATGTTACTTCATCTGTTCCACTAAAGCTTATACAAGAACTGGTAACCGTAGCCCTGGTGAAAATGTTAAGCACGAACTAAAAAGTAAATATTTACCGAGCTACGAAGAAGGTAATAAAACCATTTATCAACAGTTAAAGAAACAAAATATGGATATTGATACTGCAATTGCAAACGCCAGATTTGTGAATAATGCTGGTCAAAAGTCTGGGTTTGACAACCCTAGTACGGCGATTCCGGAACTTGTTGAGTACCTAATAAATCTAAAAAAACGATAAGGTTTATTTCCAGCAAATAATAGAAGTATGAACCAGATTTGAATTTATTCACAGCTTAAAAGCCAGGACAGATTGCACTCAAGATCGCCGTTCTTGGTGCCTTCGCATAAAACGCACATTACAACATCACCTACTCAACGATCTCACCTGCCCTGTGCCCGTCTCTTCCACGATCACTTCCGGAACGATAGACGGAAATAGCGCCGAGATATCCGCGCCCACACCCACGTAGACCGTATCCTGGGCATCATTGATCTGGATTGATGTAATGCGGGGGTAAATCTTCAAACCACCCAGATAGTCATTGTTCATGTTGGCATAGTGCTGCGCCCAGGCATAGGTAGCCTGGGTGGGATGCAAGGAACCATTCGCGATGAAAGAGCGCTGGTTGATCTCTGCCGCAGCAGCCACAGCCGCCGCATCCGCGGCTTTGCCAATCTCCTGCCTGGCATACAGGTAGCGACCAACATCAAAGCCCAATGCAAACAGCGGCAGCACGACCACGCCAATGAACAGCGCCCAAAAGGTGGACGAATACGCTCGGTGATCTCTCAGCAGCTTCATTACCAACCTTCCTGTCGAAAGGTCGACTCGGCTTTCAATTGGAACGGCCCGCTCGGCAACCCAGGAAATAGCACTGCCATCGAACCGAAGAAATTCGGGACTTCGCCGGTGACTCGGATCTTCAAGGTGCTGCCCGCCACGCCACCTGGAGCCAGGATTTCGACCTGCGAGTTCTGCACCACAGAGACATTTTGCATTGAAGACCTGGCCTCGCTCACAGCCCAACAGGGTGCGCAGGTCTGGGCTACGCTGCCCATGCGCGCGCCGTGACGAGCAGCGGCCTGTACGGATTGCTGCCCGAACACCACCAAACCAAGATTGGTCATGGCCAGCATGACAAGAATCGCAATCGGGAAGGTCATGGCGGCTTCCACCATCTCGATTGCCCTGCGGTCTTTGAGAAAACGAAACATAAGCGCCTCTTTTGAGAAAGCGCCGGTCTCTGCGCTCAGTTTCAAACGCAGAGACCGGCGGGGGTTAGATATTCCCGGCCACATTGCGAACAACATCGGCGATCTGGGTGCCGAGGAACTGGAACGCGCCGTAAGCGATCAGCACTACTGCGGCGAGCAGAACACCCACTTCGGTGGCTTCAATGGCGCGCCGGTCGAGCAAGAGCTTGAACATGGTCATCACCTCCTTTCGGTTCAGAATGTCTGGAGCGCTTGAGATACGAAAAAGAGGCAGGCGCCTGCCAGAATGGAGAGCATGGCAGGGATAGTCTTGCGTTTCAATACCATCCCCACCAGTCCCTGGATGGCGTTCATCAACGCCACCGGTACAAGGATTTCTGGTCCACACAACAAGATCAGTGCGGCCAGCACCTGGGCATCCGCACCGCCCAGGATGTTGAACTTCCAGCACAACCAGATGGAAAGAATGGCCAGCATGGATAGTTCAGCGGAAACAACGTCCGCGGTTGTCAGCAGCGCCAGCACGAACAGCGCCGTTAGCAGCAGGCCGACCAGGCCTCGCAAAAACCAGGGCAGGTCCGAAAGCACAAAAACCAAACCCACAAAAGCAACCAGGGCCAGTTCACCGCTGGCTTCCTTTAATAGCAGAGCAATGAATAACCCAGGCAAGGTCAGCCAGGCCGGGACCGTGCGACTTTTCAGGTCATACACAGCGCAGACCGCCAGCCAGATGCAAACGAACAGGCCGCCCGCCACCCCGATGTTCATGCGCGGACAGGGATCTCAAACATGGTCAGGTGCTTGGCGGGCAGCGCCTGCCCGGTGATCGCCAGCCAGACCTGGTCGGCTTCGATATCGAAGAACATGCCGCTGGTCA
>CAYWXS010000152.1:0-14375 GCA_964462245.1 uncultured Anaerolinea sp. | reverse complement strand
CCAGGCGCAGGAGCCAGTGAGTAAGTACGAATAATTTAGATGCGATTGCCCTGAAAGCTCACATCCTGATCAACGCTTGGGCTATGAGCTACTTAAGAACGTACTTATCCTTGAAGCTTTGAAACATTCTCTGGCTTTTCATTTTCCTGACAGGTTGGGTTTTCATTTTCATCCAAACGTATCCAGAAGCCCACCATTTGTTCCAATTCCGGGCTCGTAAAATAGTTCAGAAAATGCGCCTGCACAAACGCAATATGTTTTTCCATCACCACACGAAAGCGTTCAATCCCGATCTCAGTTATCACTGCGTAAGCCCCGCGCCGGTCCTCGCTGGCGGCTTCACGGACGACCAGACCAGCCTTCTCCAGTCGCTCGATGGCGCGACTTGTCCCACTTTGGGTCAGGATACTTTGGGCGGTCAAATCCTGGATACGCAAACGATGGTTTTGCTCCCAAAATAAGCGTAAGAGAATCTCAAATTCAACATGGGAAACGCTACCATGCTCTTGCAGGTCTTCTTCGATTTGGCGATTAAGCCTGGTATACGTGCTGAGAAAGCCTCCCCAGGCGTTTTGCTGAAGTTTTGAAAAACCCGGACTCATTGTCTCTCCTTTTTCATATTGACTCATATATGCGTAAGCATGTATAATCCGTTTACATGTATGCGCACGCATATTTTATCACAAACGAAGGAGAAAAATGAAAATGGTTAAACGCTACCACCCCGGGCTGGTCACTTTACACTGGCTGATCGCTCTGCTTATTTTCACAGTTGCTTTCCTGGGAATCTACCTGGATGATTTCGCCAGTACTGCCCAAAAACCTGGTCTGCTCGGTATTCACATGGCAGTGGGCCTGCTCACGCTTGTCTTGATGGTTGTCCGTATTTTTGTGCGGGTAAATACCCCAAAACCAGCGCCCGTTACCGCCGGGAACGCCGTTTTTGATTGGATTGGGAAGGCCACGCACCTGGGACTGTACGTATTTGTCATCCTGACCACCGGCACTGGCATGCTCACCTCCATGCAGGGTAACCTGATGCCGGTCGTTTATGGCGGCGTCGGCACGCTGCCGGCGGACTTTTTCACCATCACCGCTTTTATCGGACATGTCATCTCCTTACCCGTGCTGGTCCTGACGATTTTCCTGCATATTGGCGCGGCGCTTTACCATCAATTCCTGCTCAAGGATAACCTTCTCGCCCGCATGGGATACGGCAGTCAACAATGAACAAAGCTTTTGAGAAGAAATCGTTACCATTTAGCTCGTTGCCAGACAACAAAGATTGTAAGCAGGAGCCTGGGGTCTTCATCCCGGTCATTGACCGCAACCGCTGCGAGGGCAAAGCGGATTGCGTACCCGTTTGTCCGGACACCGTTTTCGCGGTTGGCACCCTGCCAAAGGTGCAGCGCACTGGCTTAACCCTTGTCGGAAGACTGAAAGGTGCTGCGCATGGCTGGCAGCAAACCCTGTTGGTCAACCCCGAGAACTGCCGCGCTTGCGGACTTTGCATTAAAGCCTGCCCGGAACACGCCATCACCCTTACCCGTAGCTGAAAATCAAGGAAAACAAAGTGACAATCAAAGAAAAAATTGTACTGATCACTGGTGGGACCGGTGGAATAGGCAAACAAACCGCATTGACCCTGGCAAAGATGGGCGCGCAGGTGGTGGTCACCGGGCGCAGCCAAACAAATGGCCAGGCTGCCGTCCAGGAATTGAAGCAGTTAAGCGGCAGTCAGCAAGTTGATTTGCTGCTGGCAGACCTCTCCACCCGGCAGGGCGTCCGTTCCCTGGCGGAACAGTTCAACCACAGATATGAAAGACTGGATGTGCTGATTAACAATGCCGGCCTGGCAGCACCAAAACGCGAATTGACCGCAGACGGAATCGAAACTGATTTTGCCGTGAATGTCCTCGCGCCTTTCCTGCTGACCCATTTACTCATGGCAAGCTTGAAAGTCAGCCCAGCGGCCCGAGTAATCAGTCTGACCGGGGGCGAGGCCAAAGGTCAGATCGAGCTGGACAATCTCCAGGCTGAGCGTTCGTTCTCGGGTCTTACCACTTACTCGCACGCCAAACTGGTGCTGATGGCCGTCATGTACGAATTCGCCCAACGAACACACGACACGAATATGACTGTTAATGTCTGTTATCCGGGCCAGGCCAGCACCCAGATGACCCGCAGCGTCACCCCGGAGATGCTGCCTGGTTTCATGCGCGTGATGTGGCCCTTGTTCAAATGGGTGGTGCGCGAAGATGGCGGCAAATCTGCTGAAAAAGCCTCACGATCCTCGGTCTACCTGGCAACTTCAGCGGAGGTCGCAGGTATCAACGGCCAATACTTCGACACAAACTGCAATAAAGTGGCCTGGCCCAAAGCCGTTTTGGATCAAGAGACTCGCCAAAAAATATGGATAATTACAGAACGGCTTTCCGAGCTAGGCTGAGACTCCAGAATAGTTGGGCGCATTATTCCGAGGCCTTCGCGCATTTCAAATTCATAAGGGCATAGGCCAATTGCGGTGGAAGCATAACGGAATTTGGGTACGCCAAACTACGGAAAAATGTTAACCCAGTATCTCCAAGAGAACAACAATTTACCTTGTCAACCAGCGGCAGGCAAGCCCAAACAGGTCGCCTGCTTCTAATTCCCGCACGTTTTCACTTACCCGGAAGATGGCCGTGGTGCAGGCCCTTCCGGATACAGCCAGAAAGTCCAAGATGATCACCGCTGCAGTCTATATTTAGCGCAATCTACCTCACGGACAGATTATCCGGGAAATCGTGGAAGTCTCACCAGTGGTGGAGCGCACCGCGGGCCGGCCATCATTCGAGATAATACAATGCCCCCGGTCACAAATTGCGGTTTTCCGCTTACATTGTGCCTTGTGCATTTGTGACCACGATGGGTATTTCATGCCAATAGATATAAATTTCCACACACCAGAGCGCTGCAACAATTGATATAAGTTTGCTGTCAATATCAGAATTGCGCAAGTACCGGACATTTTCATAAATAATTACACTCCCAATTTTCTGGGAGCGTAATTATTTTCGAAGTTCTGAAGTGGCAGACCCCTATATCTATGGATCACAAGCCTTGCCACCGCCAAATATTGTTGTCGCTTGAGATTACATCGCCAATGCGATGTTGGGGTGGGCAAGGGCGGAGCCAGTGTGAGTGGACATGGCAGTTAGTATGCAAAATAGCTGATATTTGGGGAAATATACCAACTATTTAGCGATTTTCCTTTCCTTTAGAGAAAATAAATAGCGTAAAACAATGGTCGGTTGTGTAACCATCGCAGCTTATCATATATTGGGGTACAAGGTCAGTTTACCACTGCTTTGGTTGCTTTGTTATGACAGGCAGGCACAGTACAGGGTCACAAAAGTTATACTTCATTCTAAAAGAAACCCAGGAGATATGCGCCAGGATACGCTTGAAATCGATGCTTTTCTTATATTGTAGTGTCTGCCATGCAGAGTAAGTCCTAACTGTCCTTGTTATCATCTGGTTGGCCAATAATGTGAATGATTCCAAAAACTGTTCAAGGGCAGACCTGCTCATTGTGCAGAAAACCAGTTCAAGCGGATTGGCAAGCCTGACCAACCTGTGAAAATACTCTGTAAACCAAGACTGAGCATAAAATAAAAGACGCATTCCGTTTGAACTTTGGTTTGCGTCTTTTATTTCCGTTAAACTAATTTGATCAGGACTACGGTATCCAATTTGACAGAACGTTTACCACTTTATCCGGCTGGGCCGGGTCATTTGTGATGAGATGAACTCCGAAGTTGTGCGGACCATCCATGCCTGCATGCATCATGAAAACACTGGACTCAACCACTGTACTTTCGCCTGGCTTGAGAACCATCGAACCGATGGTTAATTCAGGAGGTCAGCATCCCTCCAATACCTGAATATACGGTTTCTCTTTAAAGTGCAGCAATCCATCACCCGTATTAGTGACCTTGATGGCAAACGTTTTGTTGACGCCAAAATGAACATCGCCATAATCTATCTTTTCCTGATCAACGACCAGCCTGGGTGTGCCACCGCCGTCACCGCCAAAAGCGCCAGAGATGGCAAAGACTGCCGCTGCGATGACAAGCAGAATACCACCGATGAGCAGAGCGACCAGCGGTGTGGACATTTTCTGTTGTCTTTGTTTTCTTTTGTTCACGAATACCTCCTTTATTGAGAATAATCAAACTGGAATGAATACAAATACGAGATTACATTCCAGGTTTGTTCATCAGTAAAAATGCTGCCCCACATAGGCATACCAGTGCCCATGCCACCTCGTAGAAGCTTGCCTTGCAGGAGCGCCGGACTTGCGCCAAGCATCTTTTGCGGGTCAGCGAAGTTTGCTGGTGTCTGCATGACCATATCCTGCGCACCGTTCATCGTCAATTTTGATGCATCACCAGCCGCGGAGAGTTGACTGGCAAAGACGCCGTTCCCGCCGCCAGCTTCACCGTGACAGGCAGAGCAGTTCTGGGAAAATAGCTTTTTCCCTTCGGCAAGCCCCGCCGGGGTTGTATTGGCCTGCCAGATAGCAGCCACCGCATCCCAGCGCTGCGAGTCGTTCAAACCGGTGGAATGCAATTCGTTGAATAGTTGGAACGGAGAGCGGCCGCGGTAGTATTCGGTGGACTGGAAGGCGGAGTGGATAAGAAGACCCTCTCCACGCAAAGCAGATGGTTTTATAGATGGCACATTCCCGGCTGGGTGAGGTTCGTCGATATTCAGGCCAAGTGTCACGTACAGCGGTTTGGATGCAGGTTCTGATACCGCGGGCTCACTTCCGCTTACTTCAATCGTGCCGCGCATACGCCAGTGGTTCAGCCCGCACCAACGCGTGCAGAAAAAAGTATAGAGGCCTGGTTTGGCAAAGGTCAGGGTGGTTTCGCTGACTTTTCCAGGCTCGACATCCACCGGCTGCATGTCCATCTGCCCAACAGCAAAGCCGTGCATTACATCATCCGATGTAAATTTAAGATGCAAAGGCTGTCCCACTTTTGCCTGAAGAGTATCCAGCCCCCAGCCACCGTTCTCAGCTATTCTGGCATGGATAAGGGGTGTTTGCGTCCAGAATACCAATGGGACCACCACTATCCCAAGACTGAATATGGCAATGATGATGCGAGTGATGAGTTCAGAACGTTTCATAGCAGCAGCCAGAGCATCAGCAGGGTGGCCAACAGGCAATAAACGATTAGCGGCGCGGGTGAAATCTTTACTTCGATGGCGGATTTCTGCGCGGTGCGCGCTGACCAGACCAACCCGCCAACCAGCGCAAGGGTTTGGGCCGGGGCGATTAACCAGGTAAGCACAGGTTGCCAGGCAATAGCTGCCGTGCCGAACAGGTTCCAGCCCAACCCAAGTGGATCAGACAGGGCAGCCAGGATGTAAGCAGCATTAGTCAAGACAAAGGACAGACTGAACGCCACCCAGAACATCAGACCGAGCGGGATCAGCGCCGTGCTGGCGGAGGCAAAGCGTTTGACTGAAACCGCCAGACCAGGATTGCCAGCCCGCACAGCCAGCCAATATAGCCCCGGTAGCAGGATTAAGATTACTGCCAGAAACATCGCCGCGTAGCCGAACCAGGCTGGGGAAAAGACCGTGTAAGCAGCCAGTTTCACCACACCATTGGAACCCATCAGCACATAAGCATAGATCAAAGCCGCGCCGAGCATGATAAAAGCCTTGTAGGCTTCGTCCAGTTTATTGGACGGTTTGGCCAGGTCAGCTGAGAATGGGCGCAGGTTGACGGCGATGTTGTCATATGGGCAGGTGCGAATGCATTCCATGCACAGGCCGCAGTAGGTGTTTTTGGTCAGCCCGCCGGGAAACACATCCCAGGGACAACCGGCACCGAGTTCCGAGCCGTTGTAACAGGGTTTATCCATGCATTTCGCACAAACGTTTTTGTCTTTGACGCGCAGTTCAAGCGGTGCAGTTTGAGCATAGAGACCAATAAAGCCACCCACCGGGCAGAGATAGCGGCAGAAAGCACGACGCTCAAAGACCATGCTCAAGCCGATAGCCAGGAACAACATGGCAGCCAGCACAGCCGATGTCACAATGGGAATAGTCAGGATGACGGATGAGAACAGCGCCACCAGGGTAAATGAGATGTTCTGTGTCCACATGTTGCGGAATCTGGCTGGAACGCGCAAATTCAACCATTTCGGTGTTTTGGAAGCTGGCTCAAGCACAGCCCCGCGCTGCAACCAATCACCCACTACCGGAATGGGGCAGACAGCGCACCAGCCACGCCCAAAGAAGGGCACGGCCACCAGGATCAGAATGGCCCACCAGGCGATCCACACAAACACAACGCTGAAATTATGGCTGCCAACCGGCGTGCCGATGAAACCGGCCAGAATGGCAAACATGAAACCCGCCAGCATGAGCACAAATAATACAAGCTGCGGATAGCGATTTTTGAGCACAGATTTGATCAGTGGGAAGCGGGTAAGCTCGATTTTGTTCATAAGGCCGGTATTTTGCCGCTTGCGCTGTGCCTCAGGGTAAAAATGGAAAAAATACCGATAAAGGCCAGCGCGATTGAGCGGTAAAGCCAGATGTTTGCGCCTACGTTCAACTTTCCGATCATGAACGGGTGCATGGCTCCGCAGGTGACGTTACAGCGCACCCGGAATGCACCGGGCCTGTCAGCCACAAAGGTCAGGGTGGCGGTTTTGCCGGGATCAGCTTTGACCGAGATGTCGTACCCATCCACATACAGACCGTGAACAACATCCGTGGATGTCAACTCAATGGTGACTGTGTCACCAATGTTAACTGCTATCTCAGCAGGGGAATAGGCAAACTGGCTGGCTTCAACATGAAAGGTGCGCGCAACCGGTGTATGCCGTTGGACTGGCAGCGGCCCAAATGCCACTACCAGCCCAGCCAACACGAGGAGAATGAGGATTGCGCGGGCTCGCATGCTACGTTACTTGATGTTGGATGTTCCGTACTTGGAATACGTTGAATCGATAACCGTCTTTATATCTCCCGGGCTCTTGCCATCCTTCGTCATACGCATGGTGTCCTGGGTGATATCCACACACAGCGAGCAGCCCAACGCGTGATTATCGTAACTGATCACACCCTTCTCGTCCACGCTGGCGACGTAGCAGGAATAGTTGGAAGTGTGCCCGATACTGCCGCAGCCACAATAGCATGGGATTTGTTTCATTACTTCCGGGTTGGCAATCGCGAACTGGTATGCTTGCTGAACCGTTACCGGTGCGTTCATCACCTCATCCGGCATTCCGGCCATCGGTGCCATCTTGACGGAGTCGCTGCTTTGCGTGGCAGCGCAGGCAGGCAGAAAAGATAGTAAGAGGATGGCGATCATGATAGGAAACAGGATTTTGGGTTTGAGCATGTGTGGTTCTCCCATAAGAGCTTCGGAATAGTATCCGAAATAAATTGTTTTGGTTGTGATAGTTGCAACAAAGACAATCTTATCTGGAAATCGCGATCAAAGACAGCGCATGATGGCGGGGCAGGATATAGGCAAAATTGCCTATATCCTGCCCCGGTCTGCACCCAAATGTAATTTGGGATACATTTTAAGTTCTTTTGTATTTACCCAAGAGTAATGCTTGATTGGTCAGAAAAACACAGCCAGAAACAGAGAACTTTATTTTTTGTGGTTATTTTTCGGATGATCATCCGAAAAATAACCACTTGCGAGGCAAATCACAGACTTTTGTTCATCGATCCGCAAAAGTGATGATGATTAAGTCCTGAACCAGGTCCCGGTGAGTAAACACGTCCTTTTGAATAAAAAGCGCCAGATGGCTCATTTTAAGTAAGCCATCTGGCGCGAGCGGATGCATTTTTTCCGCGCCTACATACGCATGGCCATCGGCAGGACAAACATCCAAATGTTGATGAAGCCAAGAACAACCATCAGCACGGCGTAGGGAATAAATGTACCCCACAGTTTTTCAGGCGCGTAGTTGGCTTTGGCAATGCGGTAGGCGGTATAGAGCGAGCCAGCAAAACCCAGCCCCACCAGACCAAACTGCAACATCTGAATGGTGCCCGGTTCCATCAAGGCAGTGGAGAGACCATGCCCGACGCCCTGTCCAAAGAAGGCCAGACCGGTGAAGACGATCGCCTTGCCTTCAGCCAGCAGGTGAAACAAGTTGTGAGCCATATGTCCGGCCATATCCAACACGATCAAGGCATATCCAAAGCGGGTGAAGTTTTGCAGCATCGACTCTTTGTTGAACTGCTGCGCTGCCAATGAAGCGAAGCCAAGCAGGGAAATCGGGATGAGCATGGAAACCAGGAAAGCGATCGAGAAAGTTACATAAAAGTTGGTGGTACCGACGGCATTTTCCAACCAGGCCAACATGCCAGGCCAGGCCTTGAGCATGGTCACGTTCTGCACAAAAACGATGCCCATGATGACGGCGGAGAGGAAGGCTTCTTCCATTTTGGGCTTACGGATGAACCATAGCTCCTTGGATGGCGGGCGCAAGGTGAGCTGAATGGAGTCATTTGGGCAGTTCTTGGCGCAGCTGCCGCAAATATTGCAGTTGGCGCTGGATGTCATGGTTTTGGGGAATTCAAACAGCGGGCAGGCCTGGGATTTTTCGGTACCCTTGTAACAGGCTGCAACGGTGCAGGTGGCGCAAATCTCGGGCGTACCGCGCAGTTGCAGCATGCCGTTACGTGCGTAGTTGCCGGAAAGCCCGCCCAGGAAGCAGACGTAACGGCAGAAGGTACGGCGCTCAAAAAACGCGCCTGATGCAACTACCCCTGTGGTCAGGGTCATCAGCAGAATGCCCGATCCAACCGGGTTTTCCACCACACCCCAGACATGGTCACTCCAGGTGACGAAGATGAAGAGCGCATCGATGATCCAAATGCCATATTTTTTGAGGAATTTTGGCGCCGGCTGGTTGTTGCCGGCGAATTTCTGGACCAGGTCATTGATGGTAGCAAAGGGGCAGATGGCGCACCAGAAACGCCCCAGAAACAGGAACATGATCGGGATGATTGGCCACCACAACACCCAGGTCAGCGCGGTGCCGAAGTTGTCATGCGCTGCGGAGGGTCCGAGCAGCAGTTCGAACATAATCAGCATGAAAATCAACAGGGTGGGCCATTGGATAATGCCAGGGTACCACTTGCTTTTGATGAAGCCGCCGATGTACCTGTTCTTGAGCAGGTTAGGGCCGCTGGATTGCATGGAGGCCGGAGCTACCTGGATGTCACTGAGTTTGACTTTGACTGGGGGTTGGATCAGGTTGGTCATAGGATTATGCCTTCTTCGATAAGGTTGCGGAACCGGATTTGCGTTTCATAACAACTGCGGCACTGATCAGCGCGAAATCTACAGCGAAAAAGCTTCCAAGAACGATTGCGCCGGTTTTTGATTTAGCCACATGCAGGGGGAATTCGACTTCGGTCAATTTCCCGGCGATGGTCATGTGCACCAGCACGATCTGCTCGCCGTCGCTTTCGATGGCAAGCTGGCCATCGTACTCGCCGCTTTCATGACCGGCTTTCAGTACGGTCATGCTCATCTGGTCGTCCATGGTGGTTACAGCGGTCATAGTACCTATTTCGGCGGTGGGCTGCGTGTTCAGGCTGCCCATGCCTGACATGGTTCCGGATTCCGCAGTCGGCTGAGCAGCATCCATGCCACCCAAGTCGAACATTGTGCCAGCTTCGGTGGATGGCTCGGAGGACATACCGGTCATTGTGCCGGCTTCGGCAGTTGGGGCCGATTCGATATGTTCAGCACCTGCTTCGGCCACGCTGACTTCCAAATCGGCCTGGGGAACGGGCATGCCCATGCCATCTTTCACCAAAACATGAATATCATTTTCGCCAACGAAGACAGGTTTGTCAAAAGACAGGGTCACCTGGTAGCCGTTGACCGTTTGAGTAAATTCGTTTCCAGCGGATCCGCCATCGGCCAACGCTGAAATCGGCAGCGCTATCAGAACAATCAAAATTGTGGCTAAAAGTATTACAGTTTTGTGTGCAAGTCTTTTCATGGGATCTCCATATTTCAATAAATCCAGTTGCGGTATCTTATCAGCCACTAGAAAAATGGCAGAGCGCCATATTGCGCATTTTTACCATGAGCATAATGGCTCATGTCATTTGTCACTTCAGAAATATGACATTTTTCTGCTTCAGAATTTCACCCACAATAATGACCTCTTCATATGTACAACCGGTGACAGCCCTCTGTGACTATAATGAAGAGACAGACGCGAGCGATAATTTAGTTTGCAGGGCGCAGGGGAAAGTAGATGTCTCAAGCAGAGAAAGGAAAGCCACGCGATGAAGGAACGAGCACGGAAGTAGTAGTCAAGGCTCAGCCACGTCGATACACAGCCGAATACAAGTTGCGCATCTTACAAGAAACAGAAGCCTGCTCAAAGCCTGAAGAAATTGGTGCAATCTAGGGCGCGAAGGATTGTATTCCCAAGATTCCTTGGCAAATGGCGTGATCAGCGAAAAAGTGGCAGCCTGGACGGCTGGAGAGAGAGAAGATTCGTCAAAGAAACCATTCGGAAATTCTTCCGCATAGTGCAAACCACCTATCGGAGGGAGGTGAGGGTAGTGCCAACTTCCACATGATTCTGATAACCTACCGGTATAGAACTACTTCGCCAGTTTGTGGTTTGACGCTCTGCCAGACCAGTGTACCCAAATACCCAGGACGATCAAAACCGCGCCAGCCCCAATGCCATAAGTGATCCATTTTTGTCGCTTCTGGTGCTTGCGGCTTTACTCACGTTTGGATGATGCTCTCATTAAAAAAATACTCCAATAGATTACAGTGTGGCGGGAAAACCCGCCACACTGTAAAACTTACTTGATTTCGAGCGAAAGTTCCTGCTTCGCATCCAGCCCGTCTTTGCGGACATTGACTGTGATTTTCCAGGTTCCACTATCGGTAAAATTGGCTTTGATGGCATATTTACCATCCTGTTCGGTGGCTGCCCCACTCATGCCCATGCCGCTCATGGATGGATGCTCGGCGCCCACATTCACTTTTGCGCCCGTAATGGCGTTACCGTTTTGATCTGTAATGGTCAGGATCAACTGCACATCTCCGACCCTGGCTGGGTTGGGGTTTGTTTCGAGCTTGACATTGGCTTGGGGCGCAGCTTGAGTTGCCGGGGCTGCTGGAGCGCCGCAGGCTGCCAGAACAAGCGCAAACAGGGCAAGAACGGTGGTGATGATCAGGGTCTTTCGCATTCGGAGGTTCATGTGGTCTATTCCTTTTCCTTTTGATTTGTTATTCTGTGACATTGATAACCAACATCAAGCCGCCTGGCTCAACATTGTCATTCGTAGTGTGGTGCAGGATATGGCAGTGCAGCATCCATTTTCCTGGCTCAGAGGCGACAAATACGATATCGTAGCGTTCGCCGGGCGCAATGCTGATCGTGTCTTTGGTCAGTTGCGCTGCTTCATGCACGGGGTGCCCATCGGTCGCAATCACCTTGAACGAAAACCCGTGCAGGTGCATCGGGTGGATGAACTGGCCAATCCCGATCAGCCGCAAACGCACCACGTCGCCTTTCTTGACGTTGATCGTTTCTGTGGATGGGAAAGCTTTGCCGTTAATCGTGAAATAATTGGGTTCCATGCCGCTCATCGGCATGGGCGCATAGGTCGTGCCGTCCCGTACCAGCCACTCCGAAATCATCAGGGTCTTATCCACTGTTGGCGGGTTGGCTTCCGGTTCCTTTGGGACGATAATGAAAGGCGCATACAGACCCGCTCCAACCTGAACATCGCCTTCATAATGAGAATGATACATAAAAGTGCCGGCCGGCCTGGCGGTAAATTCATAAATAAAGGTTGCTCCAGGTTGGATGGGGTCCTGTGTGACGCCTGGCACGCCATCCATAGCGTTGGGCACTTCGACGCCATGCCAGTGGATGGTAGTTGGGACCGGCAGCTCGTTTTTGAGAACAATCCGCACCAGGTCGCCTTCGGTGACGCGGATCATCGGACCAGGAACAGTGCCGTTATAGGTATAAGCCGTGGCAACCACACCATCGGTTAATGTCCATTTGACAGCCTTGGCTGTCAGCTCAAAAACCTTTACGCCATTTTCAAGACGGAAATCCAACGGCTGGCCGCCATTGTCAACAATGGCAGGCTGGGCATCGGGTGCTGTGATGGGCTCCATCATGTGCGCCGCGGCTGGATTGGAGGCCGTCATCGAGCCTGGCGTTGCGGTGGCATTCATTACCATCGTTTCAGCCGCAGGCGTTTGCGATGCGCCGGCTTTCGCGGCTGGAACTGCGGGCACACATGCGGCCAACACCAGTGTAAAGAAAACCAATAAAAACAAAACTTTCCTCATTATTTGATCAGCCTCTCTGTGGTTCAGGTACATTTATTAAGCAAAAAATCATGATTTGTGATGGGAAGGATTTGGAAACTACGGTGATCTATATTTTTTCGCTAATTTCCAGACTGAGCGCTTCTTCGATATTTTTCTTCAGCTGTTCTCCCACAGACTGCTGCAGGATGTTGATCAGGTAGAACCAGCTGGTTTCATCCGTGCCATGCACAACCATCGTCACCGGTGCGGAATTTTCCTGGTAGACCAGCAGCACTAACATCTGGCAGTTGCACTGCACTATCCCGTGGTGAGGACAGGGACAATCCAGATGAGCGAGGCGGGCGGCCTGCAGGTCAAAAGTCCTGACCGTCTGGAAGCCAATCTGTTCCAATTTGCGGGAGGCCCAGCTAACCGCTTCGTCACAAGATTGGCGTAATGTTATGAAAGGGGCAGAATTTGTCATCGGGCTCTCCAGTCAATATACGAATAGTTTCTCAAGGATACTATTCCCGGCTGGGGAATGAAACCGCCATCTGTCGTATTCACATATAGGCATTATTGCCTATATGGCTGTTTCTTTTACCAGCTTGGGCGGTAGGCGGTATACAAACAGATTTTCTCTTACTGCCTCAGGCGATGTGTTAGTTCTCTTCCTTGCGGCTTGTACCTCCGGCAACCGACCGCGCTATCCACACAAGTACGATAGAACATACTTCGCAATTTTTTAACTGGATAAAAAAACGTCATGCTCTGGCATGACGTTTTTGGGTTAATCAGCATCTATTGGGTGCTCTATTTCACCTGTTATAAAGTCATCGGGGGCTTGAGCAATTGCATAATTTACTTCAAATTGCTTTTCCAAGAACACCAGGATCGCCAAAGTAGACTCGCGATTTCGTTCATAGCCCTGCATCCACATCGTGGGTTACTTCAGGATAGCGTTGTTAAAAACGCCGCTCAGGTACAAATTTATCACGCAGCTCTGGCTGGGTTTCTTATTTATTCTCGGCTAACTCTACTAGCCGGTCTACCGCATACCCCTGAATAAACCGCATAACCGATAGGCGCTAGCCCCGTTTTTCGTGTGCCATCCCTACATACAGGTTCATCAGCGCTTCCCCTATCAGCCATTCCTGATTCCTCATTGGGTGATTCGAAATATCCTTACTCGGTTACCCGATCGTATCAGCAACATGTGACCGTTTCCAAACTATTCGTCCCGCCGCGAAAGGGACTGCTTACAACTCATCCGGATCGAAAATTGCAAACTAACAGAAAATTTCACCCTCAAAGCGGAGCGTTTACCCGTCCTCCGAGTTGGGGAAACAGTAAGCGACAGGACAGAGTGCGCTCAACCAGTGCCAATTGTCCAGGAAAGAGCGTTTATATCCTGGCTAAACAATCACTAAAAATTCCAAATCAGAATAGGCGTCCAGATTTTCCAGTTCAAGACCGACAGATCCCAATCCAATTAGGGCCAAAGCGTGGTTGCTCTATTCCAACAAGTGACCGATTTCATCGAGGCGTTTCAGAAGTAAATTGGCTTCCATAATGAACCCTATCTTTGCCGACCATCCATGCCATTCTGCATGGCAACATTCAGCGAAACAAAGTGTAGCGCACTTGTGAGCGCTTTGTTGTAGGCACATTTTGCCTCATGGACTTTTTATGTTTTTTTCAAAAAACGCAATGACACTGGCATTCATACATCGACAGTGAAGGTTTCCCCGTCCGAGTCCGTCGTGTTAATGATCTGGAAACCAACGGGGTGTTCAGTGCGTACAGCTGTTAACAAAGCATAACCCACGAGTCCGCTGACCAGGAACCCAATCACAACCTACACCCAACGAAACCAGATCA
Organism: uncultured Anaerolinea sp.; assembly: GCA_964462245.1. Lineage (GTDB taxonomy): Bacteria > Chloroflexota > Anaerolineae > Anaerolineales > Villigracilaceae > UBA5195. The sequence continues at coordinate 151 of CAYWXS010000152.1, read as the reverse complement.
TTATTTTTTCATGTTCTCTCCTTTTCTCATAGGTTTGGTAATTGAAGCATCTATCTGCTTGGATTAACGCGATTGACCGAGAGCAATGGCATTCCAAGATCGCGTACTTTTTTTAGCAATCCATGCAGCGCGGCCTGATCGACCACCGGGC
>CAYWXS010000151.1:0-14523 GCA_964462245.1 uncultured Anaerolinea sp. | reverse complement strand
TATTCGCCCTATACAGTAAAATCTTGATGGATAAGCCCCAGGCGCAGGAGCCAGTGAGTAAGTACGAATAATTTAGATGCGATTGCCCTGCTGATCATATACAACATTTGTCGAACATTAGCGTACTAGAACCTGCTACCCGGCGCGGTAGACCTCTTCAGCCTGGCCCAGGTTGAAGCTTAACTGCATCCAAACCCCCAGGCTGGCGGGCTGCGAACCTGAGGGCAAGCCCAGATTTTTATTGAGCGGATGACTTTCAAGCTGGTTCAACTCCAGCTCGTAACGCGCTGGTAAAAAGCCGCCAGATTTGAAGTCGGTGACATGCATGTGTGCCTGCACAATGGCTTGATAGCAAGCCTGGCGCGAATCAACTGCATCCCGGAATTGCTTCAAGAAAACGAGCGGCATGGGTTCGGTTGCCAGACGGGCAGCGATTTCCACGAGGGGGGCAGCCGGATTTGCCTGGGCTGATTGCAACAGGTTTGCACTTAATTCTTTTCGGGCACTCTCCCAGTCGGTCCAGTTATTCGCGGGCTGTGTGGGCTGCATAGGCTGAGTCTGTGATTTGCGTAACTGTAAGAGGGGCTGCAAACTGCCAACGACATCCGGTCCGAAATGGCTGAAACCCATGACAGAAGCCGATAAATGCGGGTCTTCAATTAAATCCGGACGCTCAAACTTGCCCCACTGTTTATTAAAACCATAGACCTCGCGACCACTTGCAATAGCACAACTATCATCAACAAAGAGAGTGGGCAGGAACCAGGCCAGGTGCTGCGGTACATACGTACCGCCAACCTTGCGCATTGCCATCGTTGGAATCCAAAATGCTATCTCAGTCTCACGCAGGCTGCCGACACCTGCGTCGCGCTCATCCAGTGACGAAATGAGCATGTCGGAATAGGTTAGGACCAGGTTTGCCATGAGCGGCACATATTTTAGCTGACCCTGGGTGGGGATATTGAGATAGCGATCGCATAATAAGGTTAACTGATCCAGATCGGCGCCAAACAGAAAAGCGGCCATCTGCACCTGATGCTGGAGGTATGGTGCGCGAAAAACTGGCAGCGGGCTGAGGTCGTCCACATAGGCGACTGAGTTGGTGAGCGCAAAGGGCTGAGGTTGGCTGGCGTAACCAGCGTAAAACGAGAGGGCGCTTAAGCCCAGGGCGCCGCCGGAGAGTTTTAAAAAATCGCGCCGGTTGAAGTTTTTTTTATATGGAGACATAAGGGGGGTTTTTTTGTGATGTTTTGCATGCTGCGCGCAAAACACCACTTGCGGGGCAGAGCATGGATGATGGAGGCGGGTGACTGGTTTACTTCTGAAGATGGTGATGGCCCAATAATAACACCACGTGCGGGGTAGAGCTAGTATGATGGAGGCGGGTGATTGGCTAATTTTTGAGGGGTGATTTGTAAAAGCGTGGCCTGACCAAGGCCAATTTTTGGCTATTAAATCTGAAAATACTTTACGGCAAAAATAACTGCCTGGTTGCGATTTTGCATTCCCATTTTTCTCAGGATACGCTGAAAATGCGTTCTGACTGTACTTTCTGCGATGGAAAGGCCTTCTGCTATTTCTGTATTAGAAGCACCATGGGCCAACAAGCGTAGAATGTCCTTCTCACGAGGACTCAAGCTATTGTCATTTTCCATCTGGTTGTTATGTTGATTATCTCTGTTCTGAATGCGAAAACGGTCCATCAGGACGCCGACCCCTTCCATGGTCATGTATTTCCGGCCTGCTAAAACCGCACGAGTGGATGCGATCAAATCCCTGGATGTGGAATCTTTTATGACATAACTATCCGCACCGGCTTCAATCGCCGCGAGCAAATCTTCTTCACGGGGGGAGCTGGTAACCACCAAAACCTTCATTTCCGGATAGAGTTTGTTCCTTTCAGCAATGATATCCATACCGCTTCCATCCGGCAAATATAAGTCGAGCAAGATCATGTCTGGATTTTCGCGGGCGATTTTTTCCAGCCCTTCGCTGACGCTGCCAGCCTCACCCACTACAATCAAATCACCGGCAGTTTCCAATGCAAGCCGCAGGGAAGTACGCATCATGGGATGATCTTCGATAATTAGTATTGTGGATTTTTTCACAGTGCTACTCCTAGATTATCATCGAGAGAAAAAGACATGGCTACTTATCCCATTTACAAATACATTACTTGTATCAGGATTAAATATATCATATCCGATCGAAATGAAGGTAAATAATGAAGATCAAATAGTGCAAAAAAAGTACAAAAAAAGTATATAAAAAACAATGAAAAAGTATAGTGCTTAAATGAATATTTAAATTTATATTTTGGGCCCCAATGGAAAAGTCGAGTAACCAGACTGCAAAACTTATTCAGGCTTATTCATTTGAGCCCGGGCAAAACTTTCCAATTCACCCCGCTTCTTCAGGTGCAGTTGTTCAAGGATGGCTTTAATATGGTATTTAATCCCGCTTTCGGTCATATACATTTTTTCAGCAATTTCCTTGTAAGTCAAGCCCTCAGCCACCCAGGCAACCATGCGTAACTGGACCTCTGTCAGGTTTCTTTCCGGCAGGAATATGCCAGACGTGGGCACTTCCTCTTTTTGGACCATTTCAAGAATCAGGCGAGAAGCTACGTCGGCTGAGAAGATCATCTCGCCTTTGCAGATTTTCTCCAATGTGGAAATAAATTCCTTTGGATCTGCATCCTTTAGAATAAAACCTGAAGCTCCATTTTTGATGGCTTCAAACAAGTGATCGCCGCTGGAAGATGAACTCAACATCACAATTTTTATATTTGGGAACTTGCTTTTAATCGCCAGCGTGGCCGCGACCCCATCACAGCGCGGCATAAAGACATCCATAATCACCAGGTCTGGCTGCAGTAATTGAACTTTTTCCTGGGCCTCCAAACCATCACAGGCCGTGTCTATCACCGTCAAACCACGCTTTACCAAAAAATTCTTCAGACCGTCCAAATAGATGGGAGAGTTGTCCACCAATAATAAGCCCAGGTCGCGCAAATCCTTTAAATCTTCACTGGTAATATTGCCGACTGTGCTTGGAATAAATATATCGATGCGGGTACCGCTGCCAGGCGCTGAGTGTACTTCCAGCCTGCCACCCAGAATTTCGGCACGCTCACGAATGATTTTGAGACCAAAGTGCGGATTACCATCCATGCTAAACGCATGCTCCGGGTAAAAACCCTGCCCGTCATCCACGATGATCAGATGGATACTGCGATCGTCGGCGCTGAAGGAAAGTTCTACACGACTGGCATGGGCATGTTTTCTGATGTTGGTAAGCACCTCTTGAATAATTCGCAAAATCTGATCTTCGGCCAGGGGCGAAAGCATTGGAATGATGCGATTTCCGGGCAGGCTCAGTTCAGCTACAATCCCAGTTTGGGCGCTGTAGTCTTTTAAGTATGACAGCAAAGCGCCAAACATATCCTGGGCTGGTTGGTGTGTGACACGCAGCCCCAGGATCAAATTGCGGATATCGGAATTAGCATCCTTGACAACCTTTTTTAAATTCTCCAAAATATTATGGGCGGCGACCTGGTCATTAGCCGTCAATAAATTTTGTACCGTTTCGATTTGCAGACCGACCGAGTTGATAATCTGAAGCAGGCCATCATGCAGATCGCGGCTGAAGCGTTCACGCTCTTCCAGGATGGCCACGGCCCGTTGTTGTGCCAATAACTGGTCCTGGGATGCCAGGCGGATGCTCATCTCTTCTTCCAGGTGCTGATTTGTGCGTTCCAGCCTCTGGGTTCTTTCAGCTACACGCTGTTCGAGCTCGCCGATAAGTTGGTTAAGCCACTCAACCAATTTATTAAAAGATTGGGTTAATAATCCAATCTCATCCATGTTTTGGACCGGTATGGAAACATCCAGGTTACCATAATCGACTTTCTGAATGCCGGTCACCAAATTTTTCAAGGGTTTGACAATACTATAATTAATCTGAAGGGGGACGGCCACAAACATAAATATTGCACTTAAAAGAAGGAACCAACCCAAAGGCTGGATGAATCTATTCAGATAGTTTCGAAAATCCAAATAATAATCCTGAATAAGCCCGGATGGACCAATGTTTTTCGAGAGCTCCATGTTTGTGGTTTGTACCTGCGGGTCGGCTACCCCAGAGGTCAACCCGCGCATCCAGATGATATCGTAAGGGGAAGTCGACAGATCCGGCTTAATTTCGGCTGAGACATCTTTGTAATTAAAATCGATCTGTCCACCCGGGTAAACAATGGTCTGAAAAGTGAATAGACTGTCTGCAGACTGGACGCTGGTTAACCCTTGCCAGGTGACCACCAATTTATCCAGATCCTGGCGCACATAGACCCCACCCGTTGGGCTGGCTTGCATATCGACCCAGACTGGGATGATGGCTGGAATGGAGCCATAATGATATTGGAGGTTATCTTCTTCGAGCGGGGCTCCGACTGATAATATGCCAGAAACATTGACAAACAGGTGGTCGTAGGTTTTTCCAAAAAAAGGAAAACTCATTTTTATCGGGTAATTGAGCTCAACCCTTTTTGGGGTTTTAACCATCTTCAGCCCCTGATTTTCTTCAAAAGCATAGGGGATTTGCTGAATCGTATACCCACCTTTTTGATTGGGGATAAAACGCAGCGAGTGCTGGCCTGGCAGCGCAGGATGGTAGGCTGCCAGGTGAGCCGGGGTTAATACCCAGGCACTGGAACCCAAAATGACCAGCATGAGCGTCAGGGTAGTGCCTGTCATTCTGACCAAAAAAGTAATGTATTTCGATTGGGCGTTAATATAAACAATTGCCAGAAGCCACAAGGAAACCAGGATACCGATGGATAGCAATAAATTGAATTCGTTGACCGATATTAAATCGCCCCCTTCCTGAATGTTAGCCACGCCAATTAAGAGCGTAATCAGGAATATCAGTGCAAAGCTTAGGGCTGCACGCGAACCAGTGGGAGCGGGATATTTTAGTTTTTTATACCAGGCGATGGGCCGATCATCTGAATAAATACTTTGACGAAATAGCGCAAGTGGTAACCATAAAATCAGGATTGCCAGGGCATAATCTGGCAATGACGTGCGATAACTGACTGCATTGAACTGCAGCCCTGCAAAACGATAAAATGCAAACCCGGTTTCATAAATTGCGTAAGCCAGGCTAAAGGACAAGACGATTTGCGATTCACGTTTTAAACTGGGAATTGCAATTGGAAATTGGTAAATAAATAGAAATATAAAGATCAGGGCCAGCGCCAGGAGCGGGTTTTCCAGATAAACTACAATCAAGCGCTGGCTGGGAAGCAAGATTGCGTCTAAAAACATCAATAAAGAAAATGCATTCAGACTGAGCAGGGAGCACAACAGGAAGATTACCTGTAAGCTAGCCTGTTTGCGCGACCACAGGATGGCAACCAGCGTAACTGTCATGGCAAATAACAGGATGCATTGAGCAAGGTAACTGATGGCGGCGGGGGTCAGGTAGAAATTGGGCATGGTTTTTTTTGTGGTGTTTTTCGGATGAAATCATCCGAAAAACACCACTTGCGGGGCAGTACATGGGTGGTTTTGTCGAGTGACAGTCAGGCTTGTGGGCGGTGATGGTCACAAAACGCCACTTGTGGGGCAAAGACTGGATGGTTTTGTCGAGTGACAGTCAGGCTTGTTGGCGGTGATGGTCACAAAACACCACTTGTGGGGCAAAGACTGGATGGTTTTGTCGAGTGACAGTCAGGCTTGTTGGCGGTGATGGTCACAAAACACCACTTGTGGGGCAAAGACTGGATGGTTTTGTCGAGTGACAGGCAGGCTTGTGGGCGGTGGTGGTCACAAAACACCACTTGCGGGGCAGTACAGTGAACGTGCTATTTATTCTTCTGAATCGTCCGTCTCGTCTGCCGGATCGGTATCTTCCGACTCGTCGAGATCCATGTCGAGTTCATCATCCAACTCTTCGTCGAGGTTGTCGTCCTCATCGAACTGATCAACCTGTTCGATCTGATCGTTTTGATCGCCCAGATCAACTTGATTCATCAAATCGGCTGATTCCACCTGATCATTTTGATCTCCTTCGGAATCGCTGGCGCCGACTTTTTCCAGATCAGATGCGGCGATACGCGCAATGGCAGCCAGACCGTCGCCGCCCTTGAGGCGGATCAAATGCACACCACGTGTGGCGCGGCCAGCTTCTTTTATCTTATTGACCTTGAGGCGCAAGATGATACCGTTGGCCGAGATGAGGGTCAAATCGTCGGAGGCCTGGACAACACGCGCGGTCACAATTTTCCCAATTGCGGGAATAGCTTTCAGGTCAATGGTGGTGACACCCTGGGTGCCGCGTCCCTTGGGAGCATAGAGCTTGAGCGGGGTCTGCTTGCCGTGACCGTTTTTAGTGACCACCAGGAGCGAGCCACCCTCTTCAACCACTTCCATGCTGGCAACGCGATCACCTGCGCCAAGTTTAATGCCCTGCACACCACTCGCGCCGCGCCCGACCGAGCGTATTTTCTTCTCGGAATAGCGCAAAGCCCGGCCGAGTTCAGTGACAATTATGATTTCATCCGTGCCGGTGGTAAGATGGGCCCATCCGAGGGCGTCACCACTCTCCAGACCGATGGCAATCAACCCGGAGGGTCTGACAGCGGCCAGAGCAGACAGGTCGACGCGCTTGACCTTGCCGCTGACGGTTGCCATAATGCAGTATCCATGTGAACTGAAGTTGGCAACGGGCAAGGTAGCGGTTACTTTTTCACCCGGATCCATGGCGAGCAAATTCAGGATGGAACTGCCTTTGCCAGTCCGGTCGGCTTCTGGAATCTCGTAGACCTTCTCGCTGTAAACTTTGCCTTTATCGGAGAAGAATAATACGGTTTGCAAGGTGCGGGCGGGGAACATAAACAGGACCTCGTCTTCATCCTTGGTGGTGTGTCCCATGACGCCCTTGCCGCCAATGCCCTGGGACTTGTATGCGGCAGAACTGGTACGCTTGATGTAGCCGCGCTGGGTGAGGGTGACCAGAACTGCTTCGTCCTGGACCAGGTCCTCTTCGCGCAGTTCCTCGCGGGCATCGCCAGCGATCTGGGTGCGGCGCGCATCGCCAAATTTTTCAGTGAGCATCTTCAAGTCGTCCTGGATGAGCGCCAGGATCTTGCGTGGATTGGCGAGTAAGTCTTCAAGGTAGGCGATATTTTCGCGAACCTGACGGGCTTCATCTTCAATCCGCATGCGTTCCAGGGCAGCCAAACGACGCAACTGCATATCCAGGATGGCCTGTGATTGCAGTTCGGAGAGTTGGAAGCGCTGCATTAACTTTTGCTTGGCATCGTCAGCGTCATCCGCCTGGCGAATGGTCTGGATGACCGCATCCAGATTGGAAAGGGCGATCAACAACCCTTCAAGAATGTGGGCGCGGGAACGGGCTTTATCCAGTTCGAACTGAGTGCGGCGAGTGATGACTTCGATGCGATGGTCAATGAAGACTTGCAAACAGCGCTTGAGAGTCAGAGTTTTCGGTTCGCCATTGACCAGGGCCAGGAGCTGAACGCTAAAGGAGGATTGCAGGGCTGTGTATTTAAAGAGCTGGTTGAGCACTTTTTTAGGCTGGGCACTGCGCTTGAGTTCGACTACAATGCGCATACCACGCTGATCGCTCTCATCGCGCATATCCGATATCTGGTCAATCTTGTCCTCGCGCACCAATTCGGCGATGCGCTCAATCAGGACGGTTTTGTTGATCTGATAAGGAATCTCGGTGATGATGATCATGTAGCGCCCATTTTTCATTTCTTCGATTTGGGCGACACCGCGCAGGACGATCCGACCGCGCCCGGTGGAGTAGGCGTGCAGGATGCCTTCTTTGCCGATGATCATGCCGCCGGTCGGGAAATCCGGGCCGGGCACAAATTCCATCAGCTTTTCAACTTCGACATCTTCGACATTGTCGTAATGTTCAATCAGGTAATTAATGGCGCCATTCAACTCGCCCAAATTATGGGGTGGTATATTGGTGGCCATACCGACCGCGATACCCGAAGAACCATTCAGGAGCAGGTTGGGTAGGCGGCTGGGCAGAACCAGCGGTTCTTTGAGCGAATCGTCAAAGTTGGGGCCGAAGTTGACCGTGTTCTTTTCGATATCGTCCAGCATTTCCTCGGCCATTTTGCTGAGGCGAGCCTCGGTATAACGCATGGCAGCCGGGGGGTCACCGTCGACTGAACCAAAGTTACCCTGACCGTCGACCAGCATGTAGCGCAAGGAAAAATCCTGAGCCATACGCGCCATAGCATCATAAATCGAAGAGTCACCGTGCGGATGGTATTTACCCAGGACTTCACCGACGATACGGGCGGATTTCTTGTGCGTGCCGCTGGCTCGGTTGCCCATATCGTGCATGGCGTATAAAATGCGGCGGTGAACGGGTTTTAAGCCGTCACGGGCATCTGGCAACGCGCGGGCTACAATTACGCTCATCGCGTAATCGAGGAAAGCATCGCGTACCTGTTTGTCTATATCTACATGCTCAATGTTACCAATATCCATGATTTATCCTCATCAAAATACGCAATACGGTGTAAATTTCACGTATTGCGTATCGTATTAACCTGAAATCTGGGACGAAATGGCAAAAAATTCTGTCGCCTATCTCAATCCCTAAAACCGGCGGGAGTTCGATACGTACCTGAATTTAGTAACTCTACAGGCATTCTATTATACCAAACGATGAGGCATTCCCACAAAACCCAATTCGGTGGCTTTCATTTAATATATGCGACATTTGGCAGTTACCTGGATTAAGCAAGGCGAGAGGGTCGGGTGAAAAAGGTTGTGGGGTAGACCTATCCCCCCGGCCCCCTTCCCGAGCCGGGAAGGGGGAGCAATACAACCTCAATTAGAGGTTTTTTGTTTGAATTGGGAAGAAAATATGCCCTGGAGACAAAGATTGTTTGAGTATCAGAGGGTCTTATACCTTATTGCATAGCAGGTTATGTGGTGCTGCGAAAAAACATTATGGGTTGACGGCGGTGATTTTGGCGGTCATGCCAGATTCTACATGGCCTGGGACGATACAGATGACGTTGTATTCGCCGGGAGTGGGCAGGGTAAATTTTTGGGTAACTGCGGCCTGCGGGTCGATTGAAAAGTTATAGAGGATATCTTCTTTCTGTTTCTGGGGATCAAAGGGGGTGGCTGCGACGGCGCCTGGCTTGAGAATGGTGAAATCATGGGGAAGGGAGCCATTGTTGGATAGCTGTATGGTTATTTCCTGGTTGGCGTAAACGCTCATTTTGGCCGGGGTAAATTTGAACTCACTCAACTCAACACTGAGCGAGCTGACCGGCGGCCCAGCTGTCTCTTCTGCGCAGGCTGTTAGCAGTAAGGATAGAAATAAAGCAGCCACAGTCCAGAATATCAATTTGTTTTTCATAACCAGGTGCTCCTGTAATTGATGATCAATCAGCAGAGATAATTAACGTCAACAATGGGTAGGAAACGGATTTCTTTTTTGGGTAAACTTTTAGTCTCCAACCAAAAAAGACCAGTAAAAGGAACCACGTGCCATGAGTTTACTCGAATTATTTGTACATGACGATGATTTTTGCAGGGTATTTTTGCCAAAATGGATGCAGAGGACCACACGGTGATAAATCGGCGTGGTAGATACCAGGCAAATTGAACCCAAAGGGGGATGGGGAATCTTGAGGATGCTCGTTATAATTCAGCGCATGCAACCCAGACAATTGTTTCGTATTTTGCTGCCACTGGCGGTTTTCTTTTGCATGCTGGCTGTCGCGGCAGTTTTGTTTTTCGGGCTGATCTGGTTTCCGACCACTTCTCAGGCGGGCTCACAGGCTGCAACCATCGCGCTGATCAAATATGCAGCGATTGGCGTGGTTTTGCTGGCTTTTCCGTTCTGGATGGGTGTGGGATTGGATGGCTTATTTGCGCGCATCAAGAACCCTAACTCACGCCGGGTGGTGCCCTGGGTGGTCTTGTCTGGGCTGGTGCTGGTCTTCATTTGCCTGCCGCTCGGCATTGTAGGTTATGTCAACCTGCAAATTGCTGGAGGAGGGGATACTGGCTGGCGGAAACTCGCCCCCGTGCCGGATGCGCCTGCAACAATCGCATCGGCCGGGATTGCCGAGGTAATTATGCAGGGCGCCTCAGGAAAGTATTATTCCTGCAAGACGGCTATTGAAAATCAGTGCTGGCTGCCTACCGAAGCGACCAGCGACCGCTTCATTGAATCTTACCCAGGACAAATGGAACCAGCTCCTGCGCTGGGCACAAAACCACCCGGGGAGGTAGTCAGCCAAGTGGGAGTGTTAATCAGTCAGGGGGTGGAGAAAAGCAGCACGTATTACGCCATTCTGAAAGATGGGAGCCTCTGGTACCTGACCCGCAGCCCAGCCGCGCCCGGTACATCGGATTTTGCCACTGGTTTTCTGTTATTGCTTTCTGTGCCATTCTGTGGCGCGGTGTTCCTACTGCTGCTGGGTGTGGTATTGGGGCGAGTTTCCCGCTGGTTGAGCAGCGCTGTTTTGTAGAGAAAAACTCCCCAGACTTGGAAGATGGATGGACATTATTTATGGATTGGGCTGAAAATAAAAATCATTTCGCCGGGCATAGGATTTATGAAAACATTAAGATTTATTTTTACCTGGATAGTTCTGCCTTTGATTGTTCTTTTTGTCGGAACGTATGTGATGTTATTTATCCTGGAAATTGTCGCGATTCCGATTCCATCCGTGCAAACAAGCCTGTCCTGCGCAGAGGGGACGAGCATAAATTATGAATGGGTCCAGAAGTCATGGGATAGCCCGGGTCAAACCACGATGGAAAGACATTGTGTCGATAAGAATGGCAATCAGAGCGCTGTGTTTTCAGATGAGGTTTATAACCAAAAACAAGGTGAACTCTTTATGCCAATCGCCTTTGTCAGCATGCTTGTGGTCGAAACAGGATTAGCAGTTATCTATTATTTCAGGAAAATTCTATTCGCCAAGAAATAGGCAACCTAAGTCAGCTCACGCAAAAATCTCACAGAAGGGTTTTTTAAAGGGAAAATGGTAAAAATCACAGTAAGTTGATTTTAGATGCACCTCCCTTGAAGCGTGATTTTTGGCGCTTGCGCAAAACAAAATTGGTTGATATAATCTGACGGCTAATCGGGGCGTGGCTCAGACCGGTAGAGCGCACGGTTCGGGTCCGTGAGGTCGGGCGTTCAAATCGCCCCGCCCCGACTAAAGCAGTTTTCCCCCCGCCTACCCGAGGCGGGGTGTTTTTTTTAAATGGGGGTGAGATGGAGGTCGATACTGGCTTTCTGCGAAAAACCTAATGAGAACTGCCGGATTTTCTACAAATAGTTTGAGAAGAGACCTTCCGATGGTATAATTGCCTATGTCGACCTTAATTGGATTACTTTCCCTTGTAGTTCTTCTTCGTGTGTCAAGGTGGGGGTAATTTCGCCGTTTTTTAGCATTTATTTTACTGTTTGTTCAAGCTGCGAATACTCGAACACTTGCCCGAAAAACAAAAACGTAATTTTTTGAACATTTCCATTTTATGCAGGTTTGCGATTTTGACCTTTGCCGAATATGCATTGGTTACACATTTTTAGAAAAACAAGCTAAAGTGTTTAACCTTTTATTGATTAATACAATTTATCCATATTTACATTCAAAGGGAGAAATATCGTCATGACTCGCAGCCTGTTGCGCTCAATATCAATTTTCATTGTCCTGAACCTATTTTTATCACTTTTACCCGGAATCACCTCCCCAGCAGCAGCCAGACAAAACAGCAACGCACCCATCCTGGGCGGATCTAATTTTAATATTCCAGAATTAAATATAAAAAACCTGGTCGCCAGCGGCCTAACGCCGATCCCGCCCGCCACTGTCCCAACGCCAATCGCGCCCGCGGGTGTCATTGCGGATACTACGCCGACTTACACCTGGAGCAAGATAGTCGGCGCAACCCAGTACCAATTCCAGCTCTTTAAGGGCGCAGCCCTGATTTACACAAAGCTCGAAGCCACGAGCGCATGCGGCAGCACGACCTGTTCGAATACCCCAACTACTGTGCTGGGCGCTGGGCCATATAGCTGGAAAGTGCAAGCGAAGGTGGGCACTATCTGGAAAGCCTACAGCGCAGGCAAAGCCTTTACTTTCGCAACTGTCCCAACACCGATCACGCCCACAGGTAGCATTGCAGATACCACGCCTACTTTTACCTGGAGCAAGATAGTTGGCGCGACCCAGTACCGATACCAGCTCTTCAAGGGCGCAGCCCTGATTTACACAAATCTCGCAGCTACGAGCGCATGTGGCAGCACGACCTGTTCGAATACCCCAACAACTGTGCTGAGCACCGGGGTATATAGCTGGAAAGTGCAAGCGAAGGTGGGCACGGTCTGGAAAGCCTACAGCGCAGGCAAAGCCTTTACGTTCGCCACAGTCCCAACGCCGATCACGCCGGCGGGTATCATTGCCGATACCACGCCTACTTATACCTGGAGCAAGATAGTCGGCGCGACCCAGTACCAATACCAGCTCTTCAAGGGCGCAGCCCTGATTTACACAAATCTCGCAGCCACGAGCGCATGTGGCAGCACAACCTGTTCCAGTACCCCAGCAACTGTGCTGAGCGTTGGGGCATATAACTGGAAAGTGCAAGCCTATGTGGGCGCTGTCTGGAAAGCTTACAGCGCAGGCAAAGCCTTTTCGGTCGCCAGCGTCCCAACGCCGATCACGCCCGCAGGTAGCATTGCCGATACCACGCCCACATATACCTGGAGCAAGGTTGTCGGCGCGACCCAGTACCGATACCAGCTCTTCAAGGGCGCAGCCCTGATTTACACAAATCTGGCAGCCACGAGCGCATGTGGCAGCACAACCTGTTCGAGTACCCCGGCAACTGTGCTGAGCGCTGGGGTCTATAACTGGAAAGTGCAAGCGAATATGGGCGCTGTCTGGACAGCCTACAGCGCAGGCAAGGCATTCACCCTTACTGTGACCCTGCCGGCCGAGATGGTCTCGGTGCCCGCCGGCAATTTCAAAATGGGCTGCGACCCACTGCTCAATGGCAGCTATACGTGTTGGGCGGCCGAACTGCCCCTGCACACCGTCTATCTGAATGCCTTCCAGATCGACAAAACCGAAGTCAGCAACGCGAAATACGCCGAGTGTGTGGCTGGCGGAGGTTGCACTGTGCCTTCATCAAGCTCATCCAAGACTCGTCCGTCCTATTTCGGCCAGCCCGCCTTTGCCAATTACCCGGTCATCTATGTGGTCTGGGACCAGGCAAAGGCCTACTGTACCTGGGTTGGTAAGCATCTGCCGAGTGAGGCTCAATGGGAGAAAGCCGCGCGCGGAACAAGCGTGAGAGCTTATCCTTCGGGCGATACGCGTCCAGACTGCACGCTGGCGAATTTATGGCCCCGGCCAGCTGCTATGTGTGTAGGTGACACTTCCGCGGTCAGCAGTTATGCAGCTGGCGCCAGCCCATATGGAGCGCTGAACATGGCAGGCAATGTCTGGGAATGGGTCAACGACTGGTATGATGCCAGTTATTATGGAACCGCGCCATCTCTTAACAATCCTGCTGGCCCTCTGACCGGCCACTTAAAAATACTGCGTGGCGGTTCTTACATGGGCGACCCCAGCTACCTTCGCACTGCCAACCGCCTCGACTACGGCCCCACTTCTGAGAACTATGATGTCGGTTTTCGTTGTGCCAAATGACAATATTCCGGAAAAACTGGATTCAGTAATTTAGGGGACCAGACCTCTTTTGGCCGTATCTACTTGTCTCCTCGCGCCTTCTCCCATTTTCAAAGTACGAAAATGGGAGAAGGCTGGGATGTGCAGTGGTTACACATTTTTAGATAAACAAGCTAAAGTGTTTAACCTTTTATTGTTATACCAATTTATTCATATTTACATTCAAAAGGGAGAAATAATGTCATGAATCGCAGCCTGTTTCGCTTAATATCAATTTTCATTGTCCTGAACCTGTTTTTATCACTTACACCCGGAGTCACATCCCGAGCAGCAGCCAGGCAAAACAGCGACACACCCATCCTGGGCGACTCTGATCTTTATCTTCCAATATCCCAAATCGTAAAGCTGGTCGCCACTGTCCCAACGCCAATCGCGCCCGCAGGTATCATTGCGGATACTACGCCGACTTACACCTGGAGCAAGATAGTCGGCGCGACCCAGTACCAATTCCAGCTTTTTAAAGGCGCAGCCCTGATTTACACAAAGCTCGCAGCCACGAGCGCCTGTGGCAGCACGAACTGTTCGAATACCCCAACTACTGTGCTGGGCGCTGGGCCATATAGCTGGAAAGTGCAAGCGAAGGTGGGCACTGTCTGGAAAGCCTACAGCGCAGGCAAAGCCTTTTCGTTCGCAACTGTCCCAACACCGATCACGCCCGCAGGTAGCATTGCCGATACCACGCCGACTTACACCTGGAGCAAGATAGTCGGCGCGACCCAGTACCAATACCAGCTCTTCAA
>CAYWXS010000150.1:0-14879 GCA_964462245.1 uncultured Anaerolinea sp. | reverse complement strand
GCTCACCTCAGAGATTGGTGCCTTGCCACCGGGTTTGAGACCAACGGCTACATAAGCCTCGGCGTGGTTCTGGTTAAGCGGTGTGCCTTCCTTAATGTAAATCCGATAGCCGGAGGAATCACCTTTAACCAGTTCGGCATAATTACGGATTTTACGCTTCAGGCAGACATCGGTCACAATCCCATAACCGGTTTCCGGATCAATCCGTGGCATATTTCCGGCATCTGGGTCACCGTTCGGGTTGCCGTTTTCGACATCATAAAGCAGGACAAATTCATAGCGATTGCTGATCGGGTTGGACATGATTATTTTCCTTTTGTTGGTTAGTTGGTTTCGGATGAAGACAGCGTGGCAGGCGCATTGTTCTTGATATAAAAAGCCGCACGTTGGTGATAGTAGCCCAGGACAAAAATACCCTGCTCGTCCAACGTCAGACGAGCCGGAATGGGATTTTTCTGAACATCCAGCAAACCCAGGATATCTTGAATACGACGATCACTGATATAACCGTATTCAGCTTTGGAAATATGATGCTGTGACAGGCGCAGAAGCACCGGGAAGACACTGGCGGGCGATGCACAGGCCGAGGTAAAATAACGATCTTTGATGCTGGCGTTGACATCGCCAATGGCCTCCTGCTGGACTTTTTCCAACACGGCAAACAAACGGCCCAGCACATAAGCGGGAGTAGTGGCTTGTTCATTGAGCGACATAACGAGAACCTCCTGGTATTTGGATTGGTTGATATATTTCCGAATTAGATAAGCCTTAATCATCGCAGCCCGCACATAATTAATTTTATGGATGCGCTTCTGATCATCATCCATATCGGCACGAATCCGATTGATAATGGCATAGTACAGGGCTGCGGGGTAAGGTGCTCCGGTCAGAATAGAACGCATAACCGAACCTGCCATCAAGGGTGAGGCATCCTTGTCTTTTGATTTTTTAGAAACGGTCTCTTCCAAAATGTGACCGACCGTGATGTAAGCCGGCTGGTTGTCATATTCTTTGACAATTTCCAAATCGCGGTAATGCTGCAGCATGCGATCCACCATTTTCTGAAAAGGATCATTCAAAAAGAACCGTATTGAAATCCGGGCGGCATTCGGTGCCAGCCCAAGCACATAAAAACGCGGGTTTTCATCTGCCAGATCATTCAATAAAGCATCCAAATCCAACTTCTGCGTACGCCGGATTTTTCCAGCCACTTCCTTCAACCCTTTTTCGGCCTTCTTGCGCCCTTCCTGCTCGGCTGCAGCTGGTTCCTCGACCACTTGTGGCTCAAAAATTCCTTCAAAAGCCTCAGCAAACCCTTTTTTATCACTTTCGGCCCAATAGACGACGGTGGTATCACCAATGCTTATTTTCTTATTCGGGTTGGCCGAAGAAAGCAGGTATTTAAGCGCGGTGGAATAAGCAAAAGTTGCCTTTTCACTGACAGGCGAGTTCAAACCCTGCCCTTTAATTCGGTTGTAAGATTCATAGGCGCGCTCATTAAAGCTAACCAGCGATGCCCCGGTGGCCGTAGACCCGCGAATGCCAGAAAAACCCGGATGCAAACGTGCAACCGGTGCGATTTCGCCAGTTATCAAACACTGCCCCAAGACTGCATCACTCCCCTGTTTATAAATATCCCAGGCCTGGCAAATAGCCGGGTCAGTATGTACATACGCGCCATTAAACATAAAGACCAGGTTGCCACCTTTTAGAATTGTTTCCAGGTGACTAAAAAGCCCAGGGTGCTCCTTACTCTTCTCTATGTCATGTTTTTCGAGAAAGGCTATCACAGCCCTGGCTGCCGGTGAATCAATCCCGCCCAAAAGTTTTGTGTTGTACTGACGGAAGGCCTCAAACCTTTTCTTTGCATATTCTGGATCTTTGGCTTCCTTGTCGGAAAAGCCCAGCACATAAACGCTATTATCCCATAGATAGTTTGCAGAAATATTTACTGCGCGTTTAACCTGTTCCGGAAGGATCATTCGGCGTGGTTTTTCTTCCAACTTTTTACCACGCTGCACCTGATCAAATAGCGGGAAAACATCCAACAAATCACCCTCTGCAGAGAGATTGAGCGCAAAGCTGACGCCAATTGCGCTATAGCCAGGCGGGGCGATATCAATATCCGGGTCCTGTAACAAAATATCGTAGTAGCGGGTCAATGCCTGCAAAATCATTGCCGTACCTCCATATTGGTCAAGTCCAGCACCCCATCCTGCAGTTTGGCTTTAAAAAACTGCGGCTTTATATCTCTGGAATTGGAAAAGTCGAGATCATACAGCATCCAACCCAAATCACGATTGCCCAAAAGACTTGGGGGAATGCATCCTTCTTCAACAATTTCCACCTTGGCACCAAACTCACGCGTGCCCAGGCAGGGAGCATGAAAATACTGTCCCTTTCGCAAGCGACGCAAGGCCATGTTATAGTGCTTTTCCTGGGTGTCCTCTGCTCCGGCTTTTTCCGTCATGACGAAATGGGCTTCAATCACATAATCCACATTTTTCAATACCATGGCGGCACGCTGTTGGCGGGCATCGGTTACCGAAATAAAAAATGGTTCTGTGGCGCCATTCATTCTGCGCCGGGCTTCACTCTCCGAAACCTTATCACTGACTTCGTTACGGCGAATATTCGTGAACTCGATTTCGTTCAGTACGTGAATTTTGTCAATGACCCAACGAATGGCAGGTTTCCAATAAACCGCCTCAATAATGCCACGTGCAGCCGAAGGAGTAATAACCTCATAGCTGACCCGTTCCACTTTCATTTCTGGCCGTGTGAAAAGGGCATAATCACCACGTACTCGAAGTGTGATTCCGTATCCCATTTATGCTGCCTCCTCTCTACTTAATCGAAAAAGATAGCTGCGCCACCATCGCTGGCAGGCAAGATAATACCGGTTTCATCGTCATAATAAGTCATGTCTTTCAGCACTGCATACGTATCCACCTCCATAACAATCATTCCAAGAGAGTTTAAATTATCAAATTCCTTTTCATAGATATTGACTGTATATTGCTGCAACTGGCGTAAGATCGCCATCGGAAATTGTACAAAAGCCAGTTTTCGCAACAACTCTCTGGCCTGATCGTTATAGGGAATAATGACCGCCACGGTATTACTTTCAATTATTTTAAACTTCTCTGCCGCTGTCTTGAAATCGAAACCATCCGTCCTACTCAAGCAAGCCATAACATCTTTAGCATCTGAAGCCGTTTGTGGATATTGCAATACGTCCAGCAATTGAAAATAAGCTCGAATTGCTTCAATTGAAGCCGGATCTGTTTTGTAATCCCGCAAAATACTCTGGGCTGCTCCAGCAGTTTGCTTGATGAAAAGGGGTGTTTTCTTTATAAATTCTGTCTCTGGCTCAAAAACAAATAGCTCTGCCTGGCGGTTTTTCCCTTCCCGGTTTACGCGTCCAGCTGCCTGAATAATTGAATCCAACCCGGCCAGGGCGCGGTAGCCCACCGGGAAATCCACATCAATCCCGGCTTCCATCACCTGGGTTGAAATCACACGGCAAGCCTGCCCATTATTCAAACGTTCCCGTATTTCCAAAAGAGTCTTTTTTCGGTGTACCGGGCACATCAGGGTCGAAAGGTGATAGCGCCCATCTTTTATTATGCCATCGAATAGTCCTTTGGCGTGTTTGCGGGTATTGACGATACATAAGACCTGTTCGTATCCATTCATTTGTACCAGTAAATTGGCATCTGTAAGACTACCCAGCTGATTAACCTGCACCCGTTTGTAAAATTCATACAATTCCATTGGGTCAGAAGCCAATTCTACGAATTCGGGCATATCTGGCATGAACTGTTTCAACAATGGTTGCGTGGCAGTACAAAAAACAATGCTTGTGCCATAATTCAGCATCAGTTCCTGGACCGCAAGCATGGACGGCTTCAAGTATTCGCGCGGCAGCATTTGAGCTTCATCAAATATAATCACACTTTTTGCCAGGTTATGCAATTTTCGGCAACTGGATTTCTGGCTTGCAAACAGTGATTCGAAAAACTGCACGTTGGTTGTCACTACAATGGGAATATCCCAATTTTCCACTGCCAATTTAAGTTTTTCAAAGGCATTGTTGGTTTCATCATCCTGACCGCCTGATCCTGATCTGTGCTTTAATTGTTCCCAATCAAAATTTGAATGATGTTCCAAAACATTTTCACTACCCAGGCAATCTTTGAATACCGCCGCATTTTGTTCAATGATGCTGGTAAATGGGATGACATAGATAATGCGTTTCAAACCATGTTTTAGCGCATGATTAAGTGCAAATGCCATGGATGCCAGCGTTTTACCACCGCCCGTTGGAATGGTCAGATTAAAACCACCCTGGGGTAGGCTTGCTTTTTCCAAACAGTCTTTTATTGTCTCGTTCCGCTTTTGATTAATTGCGTTTTGAGGATTTTCAAACCTGGAAAGGAAAGTATTAAACTTCTGACATAAAGATTCAATGCTTTCATAACCGCCACGTGGTTTTTCTCCCTCAGCCATGTAAGTTTCAGTTTCCAACCAATCCGCGTCCACCAGGGTGGAATAAAGCATGCGTGTCAGAAATGAAAGCGAAAAACCCATATTTTGGGTGCGTTTTAGTTGGGGCGATTTCAATGACAACAAAGAGGGTTCTATTTCAGTTTTATAGGCACTGTAATCAGCCAACTCTTTTTTGAGACGCCCTTGCAAGGTGCCATCTCCAGCGATATCTGTCAGACCACCTTCATCTAATAAACCGCCGTGATGCCCGGCAATACAATAAGCCAGCAATTTTGCCAGCGTTTTTTGGGAACCGGTTTGAAATAATTGTGTGATTTCTCTCGCCCCGGCTGTGGAATGATCCACTTTTTGTTTGGCACCCTCCAGCCGCCGTTGAAAGGATTGCGAATACTTGCCAATATCATGTAATAATCCGGCAGTCCGTGCCAGATCAGAAATTCCTGCATCTCGCCCTAACTCTGAAGCAAGGTTGGCCGTGTTAGTCAGGTGATCAATCAGTCTCTGCCAATCAGCCCGATCTGCTCCTTCGCGGGTATGTGCAAAATACAGAGTTTGGAGATCAGGGGCAACCACTTTATATAAGCGGGCCAGCTTCTCGGCTTCGTGCAGCATGGCTTTACGCAGCGTCTCCGGCTCCAGCACTTCCACATCCGCGCCCCAGCCGCGAACCCAGGGTAACATTTCCAACGGCTCAGCGATCCGGGCTCGCCAGAGCATGGACCCATCCGCCAGTTCGGTTTCCTGCTCCGAGCGATGCCAGCGGGTTTCGCGTACGCGCTGTGCCACACGAGGATGGAATTTTAGAGACACTTGCTGCGGCTCGGCGTCGGTGTACCAGACGCCCCAGGCATCCGCCAAAAGATCACGCGGGTCAAAATCAGCGGGAATTTCATAAGCATCCCGTGTGACCACCACCTTTTCAATTCGCTCGATTTTGAAGGTCATTATTTTTCCGGCAGCCACCGAATGTGCAATTAAATGCGTCGTCTGACCCACTGCGTACGGTTCCACAAAATAGGGACACAGACGATACTCCAAAACGCGCCCGCTGCGCTCACTGCGGTGCCAAACCTGCACCTGGCGCTGATCGGCCCAGGCCAGAGTCAGCTTTTCGAGCGCATCCAGATAAATCGGATCCTGGCGCTGCCCGCCATCATCCATCACATCTGCCGATTGCAAAACATGGTGACTGATGCGCGGTGCCCAGCGTTCCATAGCCAACCCTAGCTTGCGCAATGCCGAGGCTGCATGCGGATTCTGTCGATCCATACGGGTCGCCAACAGGCGTGACGCCAGGTGGACTGAGAGCGCTTCATGCAGGTTCAAGCGCACATTGATCAAATCAGCCGTCCGATCCAGCTTCCAGCGGTTCCCATCCAGGTCATCCAGGTAAATATGCCTGGGGATATCCGCCAGATAACGGGTGATGGTCGAGCGATTGACACGCAAGCGGCGTGCAAGTTCTGCCTGCGTAAACCCTTCGGGATGAGCAAGTAGTAAATTTTCAATTTGGATTAAACGATTAGACTTATTCTGGGCGCGTTCCATGCTGTAATCTCCGCAACAATTTAATCGACCCTTTCAGATTAGCACACCACATACCTGCATTCTGCAACATAATTTATTTTGACCTGCAAAATGGCCACAACCCACCCTGTTCATCCTCCCATAAATGCAAACCGCTATCGTCGAGTGCTGGCAGGGACCGGGTTACTTCAGATCGATTGATTCCTAAAAGGCGGGCGATAGAACCAGGTTTTTCCCCCGGATTTGCTTCCACTGTATTATAGATGTTTTCCAACTTTTTGTCGTGCGTTTTACGCGCCATGCGAACCTGCCTTTATCAGTGAATTTATTATCACTTTACAAGCAGGCTGTTGCAGGTAATGCAACAATTTTACAAATTATCGACCAAAATTAAAATTTTCCAACGAGTTGATTGAATGGGCGATCAAAGTCCGTAAAACGCCTTTTTTATCCACCTTTCCCCAAAAAACCATAGCAGGCGCAGGCGTGGATGGCGTAATGCAGCAAGAGAAAATGTTCCTTGGGTAGCAACCTTTGAATTTGCGATGTTGGCATTATAATCAGAGCAGTATGAGTATATTATCTGGTGCGCACATCCTGCTGGGTGTTACCGGTTCGATTGCAGCCTATAAAGCTGTCGAGCTGGCGTCCAGGCTTACCCAAAACGGGGCGCAGGTGGATGTAATCCTGACAACCAGCGCCCAAAAATTTATCAGCGGGCTCACTTTTCAATCGGTGACCGGGCGCAAAGCCTATGATGACGCGGATTTGTGGGGTGGGCAGGCGCATGTTCTGCATGTGGGACTGGGACACGCGGCCAATTTGTTGGTGATTGCCCCCTGTACGGCCAATACGCTGGCTAAACTGGCGCATGGACAGGCTGATAACTTATTGACCATTACTGCGCTGGCCATGAGTGGCGCTACGCTGGTAGCGCCGGCTATGGATGCGGGTATGTATGAGCACCTGGCGACGCGTGATAACGTGCAGGTCTTAGAGCAGCGCGGCGTGCTTTTTGCCGGTCCGGCGCAGGGACGCATGGCATCCGGGCTGAGCGGGGTGGGGCGTATGTTGGAGCCTGCTGAAATCAGTGGACATATACGGCTGGCGCTGGCGCGCAATGGCAAACTGGCTGGCAAGCGGCTGGTGATCACTGCCGGCGGCACGCAGGAACCGATTGACCCGGTCCGTTTTATTTCCAATCGTTCCTCTGGCAAGCAGGGTTACGCCCTGGCACAGGCGGCTTTGGATGCGGGGGCGCAGGTGTGCTTGATTACCCATCCGACCGGGCTTGCCGTGCCGGTTGGAGCGGAAGTGCTGCAGGTCCGGACGTCCCAGGAAATGCTGGAGGCTGTGCTGCAGGCTTGCACAGAAGCGGATGCGCTGCTGATGGCGGCTGCGGTGGCAGATTTTCGGGTGCAGCAGGTTGCGGATCATAAATTGAAAAAGCGGGATGGTATTCCAGCCTTGGTGCTGGAGGCTGCGCCGGATGTGCTGGGCGCAGTAGCAGATGTTCGCGATACAATGAAGCGTTTGAAAGTTGTGATGGGTTTTGCCGCAGAAAGCCAGGATCTGTTGGAAAATGCTGCTGCAAAACTGAAGTCGAAGAAGTTGGATTTTATCGCCGCCAATGACATCTCTGCCTCTGATGCAGGGTTTGCCGTAGACACAAACCGCCTGACTTTGCTGCACGCTGATGGCAAGCGTGAATCCCTGCCCTTGATGGGCAAGGACGAAGCTGCCGAAGTGATTATTGCAAGGGTGACAGCGCTTCTGGAGTGATATGCGTGTATTAGTTATATCTGATATCCATGCCAATCTGACTGCTTTGGATGCCGTATTGGAAGATGCTGGTGCGGTGGATGAGACCTGGTGCCTGGGGGATGTGGTGGGTTATGGGCCTGATCCGAACGAGGTGGTTGCCCGCTTGCGGGGTCTGCCCAATCTGACCATTATCCTGGGTAATCACGATGTGGCTGTTTTGGGCCAGATGGATTCCGCGGTTTTTAATACCGAGGCCCGCCGCTCACTTTTGTGGCAAAAACAAAATACCACGCCGGAAAATCTGGACTACTTAAGTGGTCTGTCCAAGAATGTGCTGGTGCGCGAAAACGTGTCCCTGGCGCACGGCAGTCCGCGCGACCCGGTTTGGGAATATATCCTGAATACACTTTCGGCGCGCTTGAATTTTGGCGCATTTGAAACACCTTATTGCTTTGTGGGGCACACCCATCTGCAGGGCATGTTTCACCTTGACCCGGTCAAGGATCTTGTTTCGCAGTATGTGCCATCGGCTGGGAAACAGATACAGCTGATGCCGCGCGCCATTCTTAACCCGGGCAGTGTGGGTCAGCCGCGTGATCGTGATTCGCGTTCGGCTTACGCCATTTATGACCCCGAAACGTCTGGATGGGAGCCGCGCCGGGTGAATTATGATATCCCTGCCGTTCAGGCGCGCATCCGCGCGGCCGGGCTGCCGGAAAAACATGCGCTGCGTCTGGCAGAAGGTTGGTAAAGATGAATGGGCGCAGCCAGCTGCGCCCATTTTTTATGGAACATTATGTCTGTCCATGCGCTGAACTGGTTTTGACTTTCCTGGTTGCCATCTCCATCCCGCTTGTTCCAGCAGAGCTGCAAGAAAGAACAACATATTTGTTTATCGCGCATTCTACGTGGGATTAATCAATGCCAGGCGATAGTTGTCAAAGTAGTTATGATCAAAAAAAGCAGAGGCTATTATGGATCAAAAAACAATAAAGGCTGCTCAACTTAGGGCGGTAAGCATGCTTGAAGATGCAAAGATCGTGCTGTCTGAAAAGGAAAAACAGAATATTGAAGTTTGCGATTACAACCTGGGAAATCTGAGTACAATCGGAACTGAAATAGTAATTTACCTCAATACGGATCGCGCCTGTGCCAAGGAACTGATCCTGTTTCCCAGGCAGACCTGTCCTGAGCATCTAC
This sequence comes from uncultured Anaerolinea sp., assembly GCA_964462245.1. Taxonomy (GTDB): domain Bacteria; phylum Chloroflexota; class Anaerolineae; order Anaerolineales; family Villigracilaceae; genus UBA5195. The sequence goes on along the minus strand of CAYWXS010000150.1, from coordinate 5,876 downwards.
ACCCCCAGTTGGGGGAGTATCCGGGTAAAGAGGAAACCTTCCGCTGCAGGTGGGGCGAGGTTTACCTGTATATTCCCGGCGCTCCGGCGCCTGAGCCGCTGGCGATTATCGATGATGAAGAAAGACGTAAATACTTGACGGTCTGGCACGAGATCGTTCTGAAGCCGGGTGAGCAGTACACGCTGAAGGAACAGACGCTGCACTGGTTCCAGGCGGGACCAGACGGCGCGATAGTATCCGAGTTTTCCACTCGGAGCTTCGACAAGCAGGACATATTTACTGATCCTGAAATAATCAGGTTATCCAATATTTAAACTGTCCATGCGCCCCAATGGTTTTGAGCAAGCGTAAGGTGGTTATTGCCAGGTCCGGGCTTAACAGAAATTCATGATTTTGCAAAATTTTTAGCGAATGGAACAATATGTGGATGGTTGGCGTCTTGTTAGTAGCGTACTTGCTTTCACCCATCACAACAGGAGTTAAAATGAAACGCACTTTCTTATTTGTACTTATGACAGCCTTGCTTCTTACGGCTTGTGGCGCAGCCTCTAATTCACAATCAGTCTCGAACACCGATTCGGTTGTTCCAGCTATGGGTGGTGCACCTGAACAGCAAAAATACGCGGCTGATGCGCCATCAGCGCCCGTCGCGGCACCGTCGGTGCTTGAATCTGCTCCCAGTACGGCGCAGAATTCAAATACTGTTGTCGCTCAGGAACGTATTGTGATCCAGAACGCTGACCTGGCGTTGGTGGTGAAGGATCCGCAGGCCAAGATGAATGAAATTGGGGCGCTTGCCCGCCGGCTGGGTGGGTTTGTGGTTGAATCAAACATGTCGCAGGTCAACATTGCCGATAACCAGAGTGTGCCGCAGGGTAACATCAGTATTCGCATCCCGGCCAAGGATTTGGATGCAGGGCTGGCGGAAATCAAGGCTAACGTGGTTGAGGTGCAGTCCGAAAACCGTTCCGGGCAGGATGTAACCGATAAGTATGTTGATCTGCAATCGCAGCTGAAAGCCAAGCAGGCGGCGGCTGATAAGCTGTACGAGATTATGAACAAAACCGAGAAAGCGGATGAAACCCTGTTGGTTTTCAACCAACTGACCCAGGTGCAAAGCGATATCGAGGTTTTGAAGGGCCAGATCAACTACTACGCACAGGCGGCCGAGCTTTCAGCCATCAGCGTGAGGTTGACTGCCGAAGCTTCCATTCAGCCGATCGTAATTGCGGGTTGGCAGCCACAGGGTGTGGCGCGCGATGCCATTCAGGCGCTGATCGATTTCTTTCAGAACTTCGCCACTTTCCTGATCTGGCTGATCATCTATATCATCCCGGTCGCGGCCGTGCTGATTGTTCTGCTGGCACTGCTCTGGCGTCTGCTGCGCTGGTTCTGGAAAAAGGTCTTCCCGCGCAAGGCAGCGGCTCCTGTGGCCAAGACTGAGTAAAGTTTGACTGAATATTGAACCCCTCTTCTGAAAATGGAGAGGGGTTTGTTTTTGTCTGATGCTTTCCAGTCTTTGAAGTAAAAGCGTTACACAGAGTTCTCGGAGGCTATCACGGAGATGCAAGGAGAAAAAACTATTTTTTTTAAACTTGCATCTCTGGGATATTCTCGGATTGGGGAAGAGGGCGCCAGTGTTCGCGATGAGATTTTGGGGATGTGAGCTGTGTTTATAAAACCTGACTTGGATAAGTGGAACCAAAATTTTTTACCACTGAACACACTGAGACCACAGAGAAAACCTTAAAAAAAACTCTGCGCATTTTATTTAGGTGCAGTTTTTCGGCAGGTACCTATTTCATTAACCCCTGGCTCTATTCTTATTTCTTCTCGACGAACTCAACTCCTTCAAGTCCGGCAAAATGGGCGTCCTGTGTCCAGAGTATGGCATGAAAAGTCCGTGCGGTGGCGTATATGATACTATCGGCCATCGCCAGCTTATGTTCACGGGATAAATCTGCAGCCAGGATTGTAATTTCCTGGTTCATGTCACATACCTGGGCGGTCGCCATCCAGGCAATGGCAGATAGGGCTTCTTCTTCGTCGCGCTGGGTGGCAATTCGCTTGTAAACTTCGTACAGGCAGATGGTGGGTACAATCAGCGCGTCTGTGTTTTTGATGACAGGCTTAAAAAAGGAGGTATTTGTACCCCTGGCAAAATATTCGAGCCAGCCGGACGAATCTACGACGTTCATCGCTCTTCGTCCTCTTCTTCACGCTGGACATCGGTGTCAATACCCTGTAAAAAGCCTTCGGCTTCTTCAATGGGCGGAACAATAACCATGCGCAAAGTCTTTTTGTGTGGGATAAAAACCACTTTCTGCCCAGGTTTCAGGCCAAACTGTTTGCGAATTTCCAGCGGAATGACTACCTGGTATTTGGTTGAGATGGTTGTTGCATACATTTTCTACTTTATCCTTATCGAGCTGTTTTTGTAATACGATTATAGCATTTACTTTACTATTTTTTCAAACACTTTCGCTCAATTACTGTTCTGATAAGCATGGTTGTGTTATTGACGGGGCAAGCGGCAGATGGAAGGTGATAAATTATCAAAGAGTTCTTTGGCTGTCCGGAAATTGCCGTGTTTGTGTCGTGGACAATCTTCATGGGGGTATTGACTTGATCAATGAAAAAGGTTAGTCTTAAATAGTGGTGGTTCTTTGTGTTGGGTTTGGCAAACCAGCACAAGGAAAAATTGACCTTTCATGATCCGAAAATCCTTTATCTTAATGACGATAACCTGGCTGTGGGAGATATTTTATGCACCCAGCAAAATTCTTTACACGTTCAAACCTGTTTGTTTCTTGCCTGATTGTTGGGCTGGCAGTGATCATTTTCCTTCTATACGCGGCAACCCCAGCCAGCTCTGCCGGATCGGAAGTCCAGGCCTGGCAGGCTGCTGCTGGCAGCGGTATTGAAATTGGGGCCTTTGTCGGTATCTCTCCGCCCTCATTACTGGCGATCAAGGGATTCGAAACCAGCGCCAAGCGTCACATCCGCTCGGTGATGTGGTATCAGGGCTGGAGTGCTACCAATCTGCCGGCGTTTCCCCTGGCGCAGCTGAAGACCGCGGTTCGTTATCATGATGTTTACGATACGCAAACCATCCTGCACCTGACATGGGAACCGCAGGTGGCGTTGAAGGCTGTATCCAGCGGCACATACGATTCTTACCTGATTAAATATGCGCGGGAAGTGAAAAGCTGGGGCGGGCCGGTGCGTTTGCGCTATGCCCACGAGATGATTAACAAAGATGACGGCTATGGCACTGATGACTGGTATCTCTGGCAGGATCAACCGGACGCGTATGTGGCTGCCTTTCGGCACGTGCATGATGTTTTCACTGCTGCCGGAGCCAGCAATGTCGAATTTGTGTGGTGCCCGAACAACTACCCCTTTAATGTTAATATCGTTAAAAAGTATTACCCCGGCCCGGGCTATGTGGACTGGCTGTGCATGGACGGGTATAACTGGACCGACAAGGACGGCAAACCGGGTTGGCCCGAATGGCAGTGGTTTGATGACATTTACTATAACATTTACCACACCTTTGTGGATCACACCGATATTTTCGGTGTTAAGCCGATCATGATCGGTGAGTTTGGTTCATGCGAGGCGAGCGTTTATGATAATCCGGGCCAGACCAAAGCCGCCTGGATGACCAACACCTTTGAACGCCTCAGGAGCACGGATTACACACAGATCAAGGCTTTTTATTGGTTCAACATCAATAAGGAGTGCGACTGGCGCATAAACTCATCGCCTGCAAGCCTGGCAGCCTTCCAGGCCGCCATGGTCAACCCGATTTTTGTATCTCATCCCCTACAGAAGCTGCGCACCCTGACGAGTCTCTCACTGGCTGTGGAGGATGGCTGGGTGCTTGAGTCGAGTGAAAACAGCAACACGGGATTAGCGAAGAACAATATTTCTGCTTTGCTGTTGGGAGATGACGCAGCCAAAAAGCAGTACCGCAGTATTCTGTCCTTTAACACGGCGCTGCTCCCCGATAATGCCACCATTACCGGGGTCAGTCTGAAGCTCAAAAAACTGGCGATTGCTGGTGGTGGGAACCCGATCGAGATCTTCCAAGGATTGATTGCGGATGTTCAGCCGGGTCTGTTTGGCACTATCGCCCTGGAATCCAGCGATTTCCAGGCCAAAGCCGCTTTTTCCAACAGCGCGCTTAAGCCTGTGCTGGTTAATGGATGGTACACGCTTAACCTGACAGGCGCCAAGAATCAGATCAACAAACTGGCCAGTGGTGCGGGCCGCACACAGATCCGCCTGCGGTTTAAGCTGGATGACAACAACAATTCGATCGCCAACAGCCTCAGCCTTTATAGTGGGAATACTACTCTTTTATCAAATCGCCCAAGCTTGATCATTACCTATTACTCGCCATAAGCTGGCCCAAGGCGTGTGACTGGGGCTGCTGGAGCCTGGCGCCGGCAGCTACCGCCATTACTGAGTAAAGTTTGACCGAATATTCAGCCCCTCTTCTGAAAATGGAGAGGGGTTTTGATTTTGAAGGTATAATTTTTAAGATGGAAAAATTACAACGGGATGCCCTGCGTTTATTTGGTCTGGCGCTTAGTGCGCGACAGATGACTATGCTTGCGGTTTATGAGCGCGAGTTGTTGGAATGGAACGAAAAATTCAACCTGACTGCCATCCGTGACGTGCAGGGTATTCGGTCCAAGCATTTTTTGGATTCGTTTTCCTGCTGCCTGGCCTGGAAGGAACAGGCGCCGCGACGTTTGATCGATGTTGGGACGGGTGCCGGGTTCCCTGGGATCGTGTTGAAAATCCTGTATCCTGGGATGAAGCTGACCCTGGTTGAATCGGTTGGAAAAAAGGCCAATTTTTGCAAGCACATGATCCAGACGCTGGAAATGGATAACGTTGAGGTTCTTTCGGCGCGGGCGGAGGATGTGGGCCGTGATCCGGCTCAACGCGAAAAGTATGATTGGGCTGTGGCGCGGGCTGTAGCTGCCATGCCGGTGTTGGCGGAGTATTTGCTGCCGTTGGTGCGGGTGGGGGGGGGCATGCTGGCGCAAAAGGGTGAGAGTGGTCCGGCTGAAGTTAATTCGGCTGAAAGGGCGTTTAAGCTGTTGGGTGGGCGTTTGCGCCAACTGGTGAAGGTGGAGCTGCCGGGTGTGGCGGATGAGCGCTTTTTGGTGATGGTGGATAAGTATGCGGCTACGCCGGTCACTTATCCGCGGAATGCGGGTGTTCCGGCTAAAAAGCCTTTGATTTGAGTTTTTTTTGTGGTTATTTATTTTCGGGAAGTATTTCCCGAAAATAAATAACCACTTGCGGGGCAGGGCATGGGCGGGGTGCTTTGGTTGGCTGGGAGTTTTGATTGGTAATAAAGGGTAGTTTTTTTTGGCTATTTCAGCGCTACTCAAAATAACCACTTGCGGGGCAGAGCATGGGCGGGGTGCTTTGGTTGGTTGGGAGTTTTGTGGTGGTAATAAAGGGTAGTTTATTTTGGCTATTTCAGCGCTACTCAAAATAACCACTTGCGGGGCAGGGCATGGTGCTTTGTGGGCTGGGAGTTTTGTGCGGGTAATATATAAAAAAAAGACAGGTGCTTTTCAGCGGCCTGTCTGTCTTGTGGGCGCAAAGGGACTCGAACCCCTGGCCTTATCACCCCCTCAATGGGGGTCACGGTGTAACAAATTTGTGGGCGCAAAGGGACTCGAACCCCTGGCCTTCTCGGTGTAAGCGAGACGCTCTAACCAACTGAGCTATGTGCCCATCACGCACAATATTATACTCGATTTGACGAACCTGTAAACCTTGATTGGAGAATAGTGTGCACGCAAAAGCTGTCAGGCAGCTAAAGGTAAAGTTCCACGGAGATTGCA
>CAYWXS010000149.1:0-15067 GCA_964462245.1 uncultured Anaerolinea sp. | reverse complement strand
GATTTTATTTTGAGGCGGTATTCAGGTGGAATATCCTTCCAAAATACTTCGCCAGTTGAAAATTATGAGGATAATTTGATGTTGACGTGGAATCCGGGTAATATTTTCAATGCCCCTTTACCGGATCATGATATTCATTTAGGTTTTTAATTAATTTGCTTCCCGGAATTTTGGGTGGACATCTTTTGTGTTCACTTTACCGGAGGAAAGATCACCATAACTAGTAAACATTGTGAATGTAATATGACAATGGGCGTTGTTTATGACATTTGGATCCCACATTTCGCATACAATTGATTAAGGACGTGAATGTTATTATCCTGCTTGTAATTTCGCCCTCCCCCTCATTTTCATTGTGAAATAGCTCGTCTATTTTTATTTTGAAATACCTAATCCCTTAAATCTTATTTAGGAGTTATGGAATAATGACCGACAAACCTTCCCAAAAACGGTTGAGCAGCGATTACCAGCAAAAAACAATTAATTTGCAGCACACGTCGCGCAAGGTAAAGGGGAGCATGCTTGGACGCGGCATTGGCCTGGTTATTGGCAGTATTATCCTCGCAACCATCGTTATTTTTGGTGTAGCCATCCTTAAAGACCAGAGCACCATTATTTTATTAGGCGGCGGCTTAATTTCACTGGCTTTTTTCTTTAATGGTCTTTCCATGGTTCTCCAATTCATCTTTAGAAAAACCCGTACGGTTAAATGCCCTTACTGCGGGGCTAAATATTCCCTTTTCCACAGCGTCAAGAGCTACGTTTGCGATAAATGCAACCACGTACTGCGCTTTTCGGGCGATGAAAAAGAACTGGTCCAGGTTACCTGCCCGGATTGTGATTTTGAATGGGCTGCCTCCCCCAACACAGGGGCAACGCGTTGTTTCAACTGCGGCGTAAAGGGGGCGATCACAGGCGGCAAAGCCCGATTTAACAATGAATGGTCTGCCTGCCCAAACTGCACCACGGAAAATCCGTCCGGAATTTATTTTTGCTGGCATTGCGGCGTCCTGATCTCTCCGCCAGAACCAGTTAAGGATCCTGAAGGCTCGGTCGTATCTGAGAGCATCAGTGTTGAGCCGAACAGTGATGGAATGGATTTTATCAGCCAACGCGCGGCTTCGCCCGTTGGGTTGATGTACAATGCCGCGGCACGGATCAATCAGATCATTTCTGAATCCAATCAACTTCCCGATGAAAATTATAAAGTGCTGTCTCTGGCGCGGCAGGTGGGTTACAGCCTCGAGGATATGCAGGAAGCGTTGAGAAGCTGTCCCGAGTATGGGGACAAGATTCGGGGTATTTTACCGGACGTTAGCCGGGTCACAGCAAGAATCCTGAAAGGTATCAAAATTGGAACCATGGCTTATGGGGATACCGACCGGTATAACAGCCATTGGCGTGACCTGTCAGCGCAATTTAACCAGCTGACCAGCAAGGTTAATCCGGGTGTCAATGTGACCATGGAAAAGATCGGTTGGCCCGCTCAACTGGTTAAAGTGAGCCGCGGGCGAGCCATGGGTGGCAATTCAAATCCGCCGCAATTTGAAACCGTCATTGATAACGATGCGGATATCCGCGACTGGGTCAAGCGGACTCTTCCGGAAGGGCCTTTGGCACCCATCTCCTTAGCAGGCATCCTCAACCTGGAGGAAATTCCGATAGAAAAGACCATTTCCTCAACACTGGCGACAGCAGCTCTCCCCCAGGTCCAGACGCCAGTTTTGGTCAACGTGGAACCGCAAACGCTCGAAATCAGCACTCCTCCATTTGCGCCTATAGCTTCCACCGGACCGGCTCCAACGGGTCAGAAACAAGCCGCCCAACTTACGCCAATACGCCCTATCGCACAACAGGCTCCAATTTCCAATAATAAAGGTGTAATTTTAGTCATTGCCCTCGTGGTGGGTGTCCTACTGGTTGGGATGATATGCTTCTTTGCGGGAATTACTTTGTTTAACAAAGGTTTCCCTGCAATTAATTTTGCGCCCGCCACTTTTCCAAATATGCAATCAACAACGGTAGCGGATTCAATCGGGGCAACTCCTGTCGTTAAAAACTCTGGGGCAATATCTCGGCCAACAAATATATCCATTCCAACCCGTACGCTTACCCCAACTGAAACTTTCACACCTACCATAACCTTTACCCCAACCAACACAGAAATCCCTACAATCACAATGACTCCGACGGATCGCCCCCTTTCAGTCTCCCTGGCTCCAGCAGGTTGGAAAGTAATCTACCAGGACTCATTTGACGGATCAACATCGGACAACTGGCGTGTTGGAAACAGGACTTTGACGGATTTTTTCGAAGAAATGAAGGATGGCAAATTGGTTTTTCTGATGGGGCAGGAGGGTCATGGGGGGTCGCTTATCAAGGATGTGCCTGATGGAATGCTTGACCTTGACGATTTTTACGCCCGTGTGGAGGTGCGCCAGCCGGTGGGACAAAATAAAGCGACCTGTGGATTGATGTATCGGTATGTAGATGCATTTGATTATTACTCATTCGGGATCCATGGAAGCCCGGCTTTTTCAATCGTTTCGTTTGTGGATATAAAATATGCCTGGCTGGCTGATGAAAAATCAAGCAATCTGGTTTCAGCTCGAAAAGTGAATGTGTTGGAGATTATTGCCCGGGAAGGGTCCATCCAACTTTTTATCAATGGTGAAGCAGTTTATAAGGATAGCAAGCCGGCGATTCCCAAGGGTACAGTGGGGTTAATTGCTAACACGCTGTCGGATCCTCAGGCCTTGACCTGTGAATTTGATAATTTTGAAGTTCGGGCGCCTTGAAATACACTTAAATCAAAAACACATTGGAATGCCGATTCAAATAAGTTGATTCATCGTGTGTGAATTTTACATTGTATCTTAGGGTGATAAGAATCAAAAGGAAATAACAGCTCATGAATTGTCCAAAATGTGGTACCCCCAATAATGCCTCTCAATATTATTGTATTGAATGTGGAACCGCGCTTAATACAAAGGTTACTGAAAACACGCCTGTTTCCAAAACAAGAAAATTCAGAATAAGCAAAACGAAGTTAATTCTAATTGCTATCGGAGCGATTGTCTTTCTGCCGCAATGCCTTTTTGCGATAAATGCTAAAGAATATCCGTCTTTTGCCATTACCTTATTTTATTCATCCATAGGACTTATTCCTGCCTATTGGTGGATCCGACGCGTTAACCGCCTGCTGGTAAATGCATCCCAACGAGACCTGTGGCTTTATCGCATTGCTTATGTGCTTGTTTCGCTGGCTGCATGGCCGGTTCTGCTCTTCTCATGGTTGTTGTTCTGGTTTATTTTTAAAGTGAGAGGCGACAAGACGGAATTGGATACCTTAAAATCCGTGGTGTTTTTATCGGGCAGCCTGGTCGTTATGGTCCTGGTGTTGTTTGTGTTTGGCCAGGTTTATACCGCCCTTGATACTCAGAATAGAAAGAACAACCTGCAAGCCCAACAGCAGGAGTTATCTGCGCTTAAGCAAAAATGGGGGGATTACGTGGGGTTGTGCGCTCAGACCCAACGCAGTAATGAGACCATTCCCATCAGCCAGATCCAATTATCTCCGCAAATGGACAATACCATCCTGGTGGTTGATACTTCCTATCCACATACGATTGTATCTCCCTGGGAAAACCAGCTTCCACCCAATCTTCAAGCGACCAAACCAGATCAAGTGGCCTGGCTTGTGTGCAAGTCCATGGAGGAAAGTGAATCATCCTGTAATTACGAAGCTGGAACTAAAATTAATTATAAAATTCAGACCATGACGGTGGATGTATATTCCACACAAAACCAGCAGCTGATCAAAGCGTGGTCGCTCACAGGTCCACATGGAGACACCTGTCCGGATAAGGTGCATACCGTCAATAGTGCCATTGATTATGTGATTATGAAGGATGGGAGCCAAAGATCATTATCAGAACTTTCTCTGGATGAAATTGTTACTTTTGAAGGATTCTATTCAATGCTGACGGATGCCATTTCAAAGGCAAGTAAGTGAGAAATTCTTGGGATATTTTTTCTTTTAAAAAGATGAATAGATGGAATTTATGCATAAATTCCTCTACGTTCCACATGGAATCTCGCGATTGACAGCAAAATAGGAGATAAAAAATGGAATTGTTCAAAAAGATCTTTGGATCGGGTAAGCAACAGCCTGATTCCCAACAAAATTTGGATAATCCAATTGCTGATTCGCCAAATTGGATTACCCGGGAAGCATATGCCAAAGATCCCCAGGCAAATCCGAAGAAACTGGAACAATACATCCGCAATGATCCGGTCATGGAAGTGCGCATGGCGGCATGTAAAAACCCCAATGTTCCCGTAAAGGTATTGGAAGAATTTGGATCGTACTATCTTTAGCACTTACGGACACAAAACCGCTGGTCAGACCGGTTACCTGCTGAGGAGTATTATACGATCCTCCTGTCACGCCGTTTCCTAAAGCTCCATAAGAATTATCTCCCCAACAAACCACAGCTCCGGCGCTTGTTATAGCACAAGAATGATAATTTCCCGTGCTAATTGCTTTTACCCCAGAGGTTAATCCGATCACTTGCTGGCTTGAATTATAACTGCCTCCCGTAACGCCATTTCCTATCTCACCATCCGTATTATCTCCCCAACAACTTACACCCCCGGAGGTATTCAACGCACACCCGAATAAATTACCCTCTCCAATAGACTTTATGCCGCTTGTATTCACGGATTGGTAAGGCGCATTGTAAGAGCCGCCGGTAAGACCTATATCCATCGCCCCACTGGCATTGTCGCCCCAACATAACATAGCACCATCCGATGATTTCAACAAACAACCCGTTGATGATCCCGCCACTATTGTGGCCGTATTGCTTGAAAATCCGGTTACCGGCTGAGGCGAATAATACTTTGCGCCAAGCGTTAGCGATGAATTGCCTAGTCTAGCGGCCTGATTATATCCCCAACAATATGCTGCTCCTGCGCTTGTGGATGCGCAAGCGAATTGAGTACCCATTGATATGGTCGAAACGCCGCTCGTTAAACCGCTGACCTGCTGAGGAACGATATACGGGCTTCCCGTTAATCCATTTCCGACCTCCCCACTGGCATTCCGCCCCCAACACATTGCGCTCCCAGAAGTAGTGATTGCACAAGTTTGCGATCCGCCAAGATTTCCGGTATGAAATAATTGGCACCGTGGGTGATCAAAACTGGACTTTGTGGAGACACAGGCAAGGTTGAATGGGACCGGAAAACGACGAAAACAGATTCCCAAACATTGGGTTACTTTCTTTTTACCCGCAATATATAACGGTTAAAAAGATTTAATGATTTCAAATTTTTTACAGCGAATGGTGCGAATTAAGCATATATTACACCAAAATTAGCTGGAGCTGCTGATATGACAACAGAAATTCTTACCGCAATTCTGCATCTGGAAGATGACTTGTAGATAGCAGAATGCCCTGAGACTGGAACGGTCAGCCAGGGTTATTCAATTGAGGAAGCCATCGCAAACCTCAAGGAGGCAACAGAACTTTATCTGGAGGAATTCCCGTTAGTAAAGGCAGTCATGTGATTTTGAAAAAGCATACACCGGAAGGTGATGGTAGATGTGTTGTCCCTTTGCACAAAGAATTGGCAATTGGTACGCTGCGTGGCATTCTAAAACAGGCCGGAGTAACAATAGACGAGTTCGAAAAGAATTCATAGAAATACTAAAATAAAAAGAGAGAGCCCAATTAGTCTGAGGACTCTTTTTTTGTGGCCGGGGACGATTAACATGTAACTCCCATCAGAAAAGTTGCAGCCCAGGCAAGTGATCAGTGTCAGATAAGAATGGCCTGATGTTTCCATGGCGGAAATTTTTTTCTTTTGCTGATGCTTCCCACACTTCTTTGACTGGCAAGGATTCTTAGATGAAAACGGCGGTCGGTAATCTCCATCAGGCTTTATCCAATAATCAGGTGGGCAAATAATCCCCAATCCACTTCACCCAGCCCAGCGCCGGGTGAACAGCGTTATACATGCGTAAATCACCTGTGATAAGTTGTTCCCCCAGCCGCTCTGCCAGGCGCAGATAAGCCGCATCATATGCGCTGCGCCCAAACTGGCGCGCCAGGGGCAGGGATTCGCCCCAATCCAGTGCAATCAACTCAATACCCAGTCCTGCGGCGGCATTTAGAATCTGATTGGCTTGCTGGCTAGTGATACGCCCACGCCGCTCGGCCTGCCAAACGGCATTGGTCACCTCGTATGTCAGCAGCGCAGGGGCCTTCAGACGTTCCCGCCCGGCCTCATGCTCACGCAAAACAGCCTGGGCCTGGGCCTGAACTTCATCCGGAAAAAATGCGCTCAGCAAAACGCTGGCATCCAGAATCATTCCTCACCCTCCAGTTCGCGGCGCGAAGCCTGATAGAGTTCCGCAGCGCTTACCCCGCTTTCGCGCAAGTTGTTCGAAAGTTCAATCACCTGGCTAAAAGCCTCCGCCCGGCGCAAATGCTCATAATCTTCAAACGAAAGTAAAACTCCCACGGGCTTGCCCCGGCTGGTCAGCCGAATGGGGCTTTTTTGCACTTTCTTAAGCAGGGCAGAAAGTTGGTTGTGGGCATCAGCAATTGAAACATCCAACATAGTCGCCTCCATATGTCTATTTGATATAGACATTATACCCGACAATCCCACAGTAACATTTTCTTTTGATGCTATTGTTCCCCTATCTTCAAGGAGTTTGGCCTTTAAGCTGAAGCAGGAAAATTATCCGCTTCCAGCCTGACCAGTACTGCCCGCAACACCGATGGGCGTGTGTAGTTCGTTAAATTTGGATGATTTTTTATTGTTTATGAATGTGTGCTGTATAATTGAATTGTGAGGTAAACATGGCGACAACAAATCTTAGCGAAAGAATCACAGTCAACTCGAACCAATGTGGCGGGCGTCCGTGTATCCGCGGTATGAGAATCCGCGTGATTGATGTTTTGAAACTTCAAGCCAATGGATTAACTTCCGATCAAATATTGGAAGAAATGCCCGACTTGGAAATGGAAGATTTATGGGCGGTGGCGCGTTACGCCATGCAAAGGCTCGACCATCCCGTGCTGGCGGTGGCGGCATAATAAAATTATGGATAGACGCGCAACTTTCCCCGGCGCTGGCAAAATGGATCACGGAAAATTTTGCCAACATTGAAGCGACGGCGGTGCGAGAGTTGGGCTTGCGCGATGCCGATGACCCCGTAATCTTTTTTTCTGCACGGGAAGCCGAGGCTGTCGTAATAACCAAAGACAGCGACTTTCTTGAATTGCAAAAACGGCATGGCCCGCGCCCAAAAATCATCTGGATCACCTGCGGCAACACATCCAATACAGCATTAAAATCCATCCTGGCGGGCAATTTGCAAAAAGCGGTTGATTTGCTGTAAAGCGGTGAAACGCTTGTCGAAATTACAGGCTAACTAGGGGATAATTATTGAATGTAATGACTGAGAAAAAAGTTCGATTAATCGGTCAATAACATTATAAAATCCAAACGGAACCTCTTGAACTGACCCTGTGAACCAAGACTCGAAATGAAACAATCTTCGTCAGTCGCCCCTCCAGGGTTTTTTGTTTCAAGCTGGACACTTCAAAATAGAGGGGAAAAATTCAACTGATGGATCACATGCTCAATCCGATCAATTCGCCGCTTTTCCCGCCCGCCCATATTGGAATATTGACCCGCCCCCTCATGTAATACCCAAAGTCTTCAAACAAAGCGTGATGGAAATAAATGTGACATTTACTGTGCATTTGAGATTATCGCCACCAAATCAAAATCAGTATCTAAAAGGTCCGTGAGCGATTGGATGTTAGAATAGATATAATAGCTCCGAAATTAAACTAATCTGGTCACCAATTTTTTTTTGGATTAAATAGATTTAAGGCTACCCAACCTATGACCACTGATGAAACAACCGCTTCGCGTGAAACCATATTTAATAAAACTACACCTATTGATTGGGCCAGTATAAAAAAGGAAGTCACCCGCAGAATCGTTGCATCGGTTGCGCCACAACGTGTGCTTTTGTTTGGATCTGCCGCCACAGGATATCTAACAGCCGACAGCGACCTGGACATCCTGGTTGTCATGCGGGGGGTAGTTCACCGTCGTCAAACTGCCCAGAAAATCTATCGTGATCTGCAAGGTGTGGGTGCACCGGTGGATGTGGTAGTTGTAACAGAAGAAGATATAGCCACCTTTGGTGATAAACCCGGAACTATCCTGCGCCCTGCACTGGCTGAGGGACAGGTTCTCTATGACGCAAACTGATCCGACCGATCCACAAGCCTGGTTATTGCGTGCTCGTAGCAACTTACTGCTGGCTCAGAAAGGCCAACGAAAAGGGGTTGTGTTGGAAGATTTATGCTTTAATGCACAGCAAGCAGCAGAGAAAGCCTTCAAGGCCATTTGTCTGCATGCTGGGCAGGATTTCCCAAAGACTCACTCCATCTCACGACTGATAGAAATTATCGAGATTTCCAGCATATCCATTCCAGACGAAGTCAAATCAGCAAATATTCTTACACAATACGCCGTCCAGACGCGTTACCCAGGCCCAATTGAAGAAGTCACGATGGAAGAATACAAGGAATCATTGATACTTGCTGCGAAGGTCGTATTTTGGGCTGAAACCATCATCAATAGAACTGGTAAATGATGCCACAGTATACTCTTCCAGTTGATTAATTAGCGTAATTATTTACCTTTTTGTAGCTCGGATTACAGGCAGAAAATAACTTAGATGTAGCCATGGATAAGTGAGGCAACCACCTGGAGCCTGAAGTTCGCCTTCGTCAAATGGTACGCCGCATAAAGCAAAAAACCGCCCCTTTCCGCCTCACCTTTAATTCCATTGGTGGAATAATTAACCCACCCCTCTCATGTAATATCCAGAGTCAACACACAAACCCCCGATCTTCTGGGAGGATTGGCGTTTACGCTATGCACAGTTTAAAATTGGGGGGGGGAGAAAATAAAAGAAAAGACCTGCCGCTGGGGAACGGCAGTCCTGGTTCATACAATCCCATTCGCGCTATTCATGAAAATCAGCCATAGATATATAATCAAGTAAAGAGGTGAATTATGGGACTCCGCTCAATAGAAGCGACAATCGAAAAAGATGGTACGGTGCGCCTGCATAAAAAGGTGAGATTGCCAGCCTCGCGTCGTGCGATTCTGACAATTCTTGATGAACCTGCATCGGTAGCAGAAACTGCCCTTTTGAGCGAACTTGCCCTGGCAGAAGATTGGAATCGTCCTGAGGAGGACAAAGCATGGGCAACCATGCAGCCGGGCAAGTAGTACGCGTGACCAGTTTTGCAAGACCTGGCAAGCTATTTACTGCCAATCAAAGCTTGGTGGCAATGGTTATGATTTGCGGGGTCCCCTACGTCCATTAGGCGCATTAAGGCGCGAGCTGAATTTTAAATGTCCATGCGCCTTTATAAATATTGCCATGTTCTTCAAGAAACTTATAGTAGGCTTGCTTTTCGCTCAGCCCTGGATAATTAATTGAGAATTGATTTGTAACAAGCAAATCAGGCTCTGATTTTTCAAGTTGAGGAATTGTCAAAGTAAGAGAAGTTGGATTGCTGCTGCCAATGGGAAATCCACTCTTGACACAGCGCCCGTTTTTTGTGGGCGCTTTCCAGTAGGGTTCACTTCCGGCTGTCCGATCTCCGCCAATTGCAGAATCAAACAAAACTCGAAAATTAATTGGATAGGCTTCCTGTCCATCAATCTGAAGCACAGTCTGGTTTCCAATGTTCCAGTCAGCAAAAGAAGGGGTCGGAAAACACAGGTAGATTTGCGTAAATACAGGGGTGACGGTAATGCTGTCCAGCAGAATTGTCAGATCGTTGGCAGTGACGGTTTGTTTTGGATTAAATCTCACATCCGGGTTAATAGACAAATCGAAATCAAAACGAAATTGGGCAGAAACTTTGTTGTATTCAGGCGCGTTGTTCACGTCAAAAGCCAGCTGCCCTTTGAGATGGTTTCCCTTAAGCAGGCTGACAGGCACAAATTCGAATTGAACCAGGGCGGGGTCAATGGCAGGTCCCCATTCAATGCTGGCATTTAATATTTCACCATGTTCATCATACAGGTTGGGACTTCCAATGCGATCATAGAAATGTTCGTTGCCAAAGGAAATTTCTCCACCCGTGAGGCGTACCTGAAAGATAACATGCGTTGTGTCGACATAATACGACTCGATAGCGGCTGTATATCCGTTTACAGTTTGAGCTGGTATGACGATATTCTTTTGTTGAACTGTCTCAAGAGATTTGGACGGTGTTTCAGTCAGAATTTGGGCCGATACGGTTGGTGGATTCACGGTATCAATGTTTGCCACAATTGCTGAATTGACCTGCGTGGAGTAGGGAGATTCTGCATTCTGTGGGAACAATTTAGCACCAGCCATTATTGCGATCAAAACAATGGCTGACAATCCTGCGCTGATGTAATACAGTTTTTTCATAGCAATTCTCGTGTCTTTTCTAAAATTAGTGAATTCCAAGGTTAGGGGAAATAGACAGTTTCTTTCTGTAAATGATGCCCGGTAATGTCTTTTTCGCAAAAAACCACCTCCCCCTCTCCGAGGCATAAGTATTATAGCAAATTATCATCACACAATATATTGCATGATTTGAAGATAATTATCCTTAAACCACCAAAATTTTCATTTGCAACCACCCAGGGATTCTCTGTAATTCCCATGATGAAATATTGACCCCTTCTCCCTGCTCTAATAACCTACAGATCGAACCGCAAGACACACAAACCCCTGAATATCAGGGGTTTGGTGTTTAAACTTTAGACAGAGGAAAAATAATTAGAGGAAAGATCAGGTTCGCAACCCAATCCAGGCTAATCCGGGCTGCCGGGCAGGGGTATGGCTTGCTCACAGAAAATGATGTTCTGTTTTTTGTTGGAATGATATTCATACTGCGCCCCACCGTTAGACAGCACAATCCGGTAACCAGGCGTCAACATCTGCGCGTACATCATATCCGCTTTACCGCAGCCCAAACCGGCATCCGGCCAAACCACCTCAGTCGCCTCCACCAATTTGATCTCAGTCAACGCGATGGACATGCGCGTGGACAGATCCTGCCTGGCTTTCTCAATCAGGGCATTCAGCTCGGCACTCGAGGAGCCCGAGGAACCCGAGGAGCCCGAGTCGCTGTTGCTATCACAATGCACCATAGTCTGTTCCTTATCGGTATGATATTCGTACTGCGCACCCGCGGCCTCCAGGATAATCTGGTAACCAGGGATCTGGATCAAGGTGGTGGCACCTTCAGTTTGTGGGCAGCCCAGCGTGCTGTCTGGCCAAAGCATTTCAACACTGCTGACCAGGGATATTTCCGTCTCGGGCAGTGACAGGCGCACAGACAAATCCTGTTTCGCCAGCGCAATCAAAGCATTCAAACCCGAAGGAGAGACAGAAGGACTTTCACAATACAGTGGTACCTGGTTCCCGCCGGAATGATATTCATACCGCAGTCCGGCATGCTCCAAAATGATCAGGAAGCCCGGTGTCAGAACCTGCACAGCCTTCTCGCCCGGTTGCGAACAACCCAGGCTGCCATCCGGCCAACTGATCGGCGCAGCACTGATCAGCTTAACTTCATTTACACTGACACCCAGGCGACCAGCCAAATCGAGGCGCGACTGCTCAATCTGCCCTTCCAAACCGGTCACAGGCGGAAGCGGGTTTTCACAATAAACAATATTCTGATCTGCACCAACATGATATTCCTGGATTGTTTCTCCAATGTGCAATATGATGACATAGCCCGGGGTCAAACCGGGTGAAGACATCATGCCCTGGTCAGGGCAGCCCAGACTGCCATCCGCCCAAACAGCCGGAATCACATCGGCAGTTATCGGCCCAATGTCAGTTGCCACTCCATCCAGGGCCGAAGCGCTACTTTTCGCCTGCAGCACCTGCGCTTTTTCAACCAGGGCCTGGCGTTCTGCCACTGTCAATGTAGGCTGGGCTTGCAGCAGCTTGATCGAATCAGCCACAGGCTTGAGCCCGGTCGATGGTTCCTCCGTGACTTCTACCAGGGCGCCGGGTGCCTGGCTGATGCCCTCCTGAGGGATTTCTGCTGCCGGAAGCGTCACCGCTCCATTCGGAACACCGCAACCGCTAAATGCCAACACAAAACCTACCAGTAATAAAACGCGAATAATTTTCATAGTAGTCTCCCATGTAATAAAGTTACCACACTTCGAGGGATCAGGATGGTCCACCATTAATTACCAGACGATCTGCACCCTGAATAAGTTCCCTAAACCTGTAAATCGACCATCTGCCGGATTCTTACAAAATTTCGACCTTCCTCCATCATTTTTTATACAGTGCAGGATTAAGATAAACACATTACTCGTTCAATATTTCAAGGAGAAAAAAATGAGCTACTTTGTTACCACCAACCCCTATTACCTTACCCGCGGCTGGACTACCCGCGAGCAGAACAAACCCGCTGTTCAATCCCTGCCGGTCGACATTCGTGATGACGGCGAGAACTTCCTGCTGACGGCTTATGTGCCTGGCCTGAAGGCTGAAGATCTAACCATCCAGATCATCGATGACGCCCTCTCAATTGAAGGCAAATTCGGCAACCAGGACGGCGATTACCTGCTGAGCGAGCTGCCCGCTGGCGCTTTCCGGCGCGCTCTGCGCCTGCCCAGTCCGTTGGACGCTGAAAACACCAGCGCCACGATTGAGAATGGCATCCTGACCCTGCGCGTGCCTCGCTCCGAAGCCGCCAGGCCCAGGAATATCCCGGTATCCAGCAAATAATCCCCAACCCCCATTTTTACAGAGACGCCATTTCCGGCGTCTCTGTTTGTTTAAGGTAAAATACTTGCATATTGACTCTGGAGATTAACCTTGCGCATTCGTAATGCACTTCTATTTATCCTTATAATTGGTTTACTGACAGCCTGCTCAATCGGCGCACCCGCCAGCACCGAACCCAGCGCCATCCCCCAACCCAGCGCCACACCCGCTCCAACTGTTGGGCCAACATCCACCCCACCCGCGCCGCTGGTTATTTTAGTGCTGCCAGCCGACATAAACGCCGACCAATCCAAAGCTTATCAAAAAGCGGTTTATGATCTGGCCCAGGCCCAGGGATTTCGCTTCGTTGTGCTGAATAAGCTCACCCCAACCGACCTGGAACCCACGCTCAAGGTGGTCATCGATCTGGCTGCCGAGACCGATATCGTCGGATTGGCTGCCAAAGCACCCCAGACCCAATTTCTGGCGGTCAACCTGCCGGATATCAAACCAGGTGGCAACATCAGCATCCTGGGTGGCGAAAAACTCGATATCAAACAGGTAGCCTTCATGGCGGGCTATATTTCCGCCATGATCACCCAGGACTACCAGACCGGCGTACTGATCCGCAAAGGCTCCCCCAACCAGGAAGCCATCATCAACGCCATGCGCACCGGTCAGCATTTTTACTGCGGCTTGTGCAACCCCTATGCCGGACCCTTTGAAAAATACCCGCTCCTGCAAGATATCCCCGAAGACGCGAAGCCCAGCGAATACGGCGCTTATGCCGATATACTGCTCCACAAATCGGTCAGTACGCTCTTCCTGGAACCGGGTGTGGACATTCCCGAACTGCTCCAATACCTGCAAACTGTGGGTGTGTTGATGATTGGCACCCAGACCCCCAGCGAAGCGGTAAGTGGTTGGGTGGTAACGCTGCAGCCCAATTATCTCGAAGCCATGAAAGCTGCTTTCCCCGAACTGATTAATGGCCAGGGTGGCAAATCGTTCCCAACGCCCCTGACCTTTACTAATGCCAACGAAGTCCTTTTTGGACCGGGCAAACAGGCCAACGCACGCAATATAATGAATGAACTGCTGCAAGGGTTTATTTCTACAGAAGCGAAATAAATACAGGCAGTCTGGCTGGTAAGAACATTTCCTACCCTGATTAATTTGGAGAGTTGTAAACCATGGAAATTGAGAATTTTAATAATTACCAGCGCGAATCCCGCAAAACCTGGAACCTGATCCACACCGACCACGCTATCGTCTATCCCACCCTGGGACTGGTGAATGAAGCCGGGGAACTGGCTGGCAAGGTAAAGAAAATCTTCCGCGATAAAAACGGCGAAATATCGGAAGCCGACCGGGAAGCCATTAAATACGAGTTGGGCGATGTGCTCTGGTATATGGCTCAGATCGCCACCGAATTGGATATTTCGCTGCAGGAAGTAGCGGAAGCCAACCTGGAAAAATTATTCTCCAGGTTGGAACGCGGCAAGATCCAAGGCGAAGGGGATTACCGCTAGCGCCAGAAGATGAACTGACTCTGGCCCATGAGCGCCAGGTCAATCGGAATGCCCACAAAACGAGCCACCAGCGCCACCAGGCCCCAGAAGAGACCACTTACAAAGGGAACATACCAGAACACAGCCAGGACGACCCACATCGAAACCTGCGCAAAAGAATCCATGCGTTCACGCCAGGCCGGGCTCAGATGCGGACGCATGGCGCCATACCCATCAAAGGGCGGCACAGGCAGCAGGTTGAAGAGCGCAGCAGTCACCTGCAGCAGCCCCAAAAAAGCCAGCCCAGGCCACAAACCGCCCGCCGAAACGGGTGCAAAGCGCATGATCATCCCCAGCACGACTGCCAAAAACAGATTGGAGATCGGTCCCGCCAGTGATACAGCGCTGACCCACTTGCGCGAGTACAGGCGCCAGGTCTCAATGTAGACCGCACCACCCGGCAGACCGATCCCACCCAAAAGCAGGAAGAGCAGCGGCAGCAGAATGGAATAGACCGGATGGGTATATTTGAGTGGATTAAAAGTCAGGTATCCCTTCTCCCGGACGGTATAATCCCCACCCCGATAAGCCACAAAAGCATGTGAAAACTCATGCAGAGTCAGTGAAAGCACCCAACCAAGCACAACAACAATGAAAGTCATCTAATATTCTCCGTGTGCACGCAAATGTTGTCAAATAAATGGAACCCCGGTAGGATAAGGTCTGC
>CAYWXS010000148.1:0-15092 GCA_964462245.1 uncultured Anaerolinea sp. | reverse complement strand
CAACCTCCATGTCTGGCTGTAAACGATGACCACAAAAAACATTAGAACTAGAAATTTTCTAAGGTGTGCATATGATGATTGGCAGCAGATTGATACAGCTTATGAAAAAACCGAACTACTACCTGCAACCTTCTCATCCCCAAATTGGCACCACAGACCTGCAGCACTGTTGGGGCGAGCTGGCTTTTATATGCATGATTTATCTGCTCCAATTACAGATGGGACTTATCTGGCTGCACTATCATCTGTCAACAGCGCCCTGAGCAGCGCAAACGCAATTACAAATATGGCCAAAACATCTTTTGCTATTTGCCGTCCCCCTGGCCATCATGCCGGCCATGCCAGTTGTGCAGGGTATTGTTATATTAACAATGCAGCGGTAGCGGCTAACTGGCTAACCACCAAGGGACGTATTGCGATCCTGGATATTGACTACCATGCAGGTAACGGCACACAGGAAATTTTTTATCAACGAGCAGATGTATTGACTATTTCCATTCACGCAGATCCGGACCACGAATATCCATATTTCAGTGGGTATGAAGATGAAAAAGGAGAAGGGCCTGGCTTGGGATACCACCATAACTTTCCCATGCCAGCAGGTACAGATGATGCACACTATCTTCCCATTCTTGGCAAAGCCCTCGATCTGGTTGCAAGGTACAGTCCTGAGTACCTTGTAATTTCAGCCGGCATGGATTTATTTGAAGGAGATCCTCTCGGCGAATTCAAAATAACAAGGGCAGGTATCCGTCAAATTGGGCGAGATATCGCTAATCTGAATCTAAAGAACCTGGTTGTTTTGGAAGGTGGTTATAATAACGCTGCATTGGGTGAAAATATTGTCACATTTATGAATGAATTTCGTGTAAAGGAAACTCAATAATAATGAAAAACAGAAGTGGAAGGATTTTATTAAGCATATTTATTCCGCTGATTGCTGCCTTGACCATCGGCATATTTTTTTCCAGTCCCGCAGAAAACCGCCCTTATTTCACCAATCCACATTCCAACCCAATAGTTTATGCCCATATGGGCGGAGATGGCGTGTGGCCAGGGGATACTCTTTATGCTTACGACAAAGCTGCCCAACTCGGGATTGACGGTTTTGACATGGATGCTCACATCACCAGAGACGGACAAATCATTCTTATGCATGATGAAAGCGTCAATCGAACCACGGATGGAAATGGACAGGTTGAAGAGCTTACTCTCGCGGATATAAAATTGCTGGATGCTGCTTTTAAATGGTCAAATGACGGAGGGACGACTTATCCTTACCGAGGTAAAGGAATCAAGGTACCAACCCTCGAAGAGGTTTTCCTAAAATATCCCCAGATGCGATATCTGGTTGAAATTAAATTAACCAAAACACCAATTTCGCAACCATTATGTGATCTGATCCATAAATACAACCTGCAAGACAACATCATCATTGCCTCTTTTCATGATGATGCTATGAACAGCTTCCGCGAAACCTGTCCAGACGTGGCGACATCCGCAGCAAAAACTGAGGTTACAGCTTTTGTACTCTTAAGTAAAATTGGTTTGAGCGGATTAATTTCACCAAAATACCAATCTCTACAGGTGCCATTTGAAAAATCTGAAACCTACGGGATTCCAGTCATGACCAAAGCTTTTATCCAAGCGGCTCATGCAAAAAATCTAATGGTTGAAACATGGACTCTCGATGACCCTGATTTATTCAAACAATATACTTCCTGGGGATTGGATGGAATAGATACAGATCGTCCCGACTTGATTATGCAATCTCTTGGCAAGAACAAATAAACAATCCTACCACATTGATTTAGTGGTAATCGATAATTAATTTATAATCCTTCCAAAAAAAATACCCACGGGATAATTCCCGAGGGCATTTTTAATTTACTCCATCCAAACTGTTCGATCATCAAATGATGGTCGAACAGAACCTTCTGACGTTATCTGATCTGGATAACCTATATACAATAAACCAATCAGGTGTTGTTCAGGTAATAAACCAAAGAATTTCTTGATTTCAGGATCCCGAGCTGCGTCCCCTGTACGCCAAATCGTCGCCAAACCCAGGGCGGTTGCGGCTAGTAAAATATTCTGGCAAGCAGCCGCAGCCGCAGCAATATTTTCGACCTCATTAATTTTTGTATCTGAAGGCAAATCAACACCTACAGAAATAATTAACGGCGCACGAAAAGCCTTTTGCCGTTCCTTTTCTATCGCTTCGGGAGTCACATCTGGAAATTTTGCACTAAATACGCTTGCGAGTTGATCCCCAAATTTTTCTAACCCGCTTCCTGTCAGTACGGTGAAACGCCACGGGCGAACTTTAAAATGATTGGGAGCTTGCACTGCGGCAGTTAATAATTTTCCGATCAAATTATGCGGTATTTGATCTAACTTTACTTTCCCTTGCGATCGACGAGAATAAATTGCGGTAAGAACATCCATAAAAATCTCCTGTTGAAAAAACAATATAACTTATCCTATGCCAAGTCAACCAATCACCATAGGGCCTAATAAATATTTATATGATTCAAAAACTCTCATTTGAATGTAAAATTACATCATGAGAAAAATAATTTTACCAATTCTTTTGTTTATGTTCATTATTCAATCTTGCAATCTACCAAAGATGGCAACCCAAGTTGAACCGCCTTCAAATCCAACGGCAACAACAATTCCAATTCTACCAACTGAAACTCCATCACCTTTACCCCTCCCAACCGAGACGGTTCCACCTAGCCTGACACTATCACCCAGTGTAACTTCTACCATTACAATCACACCCACCCTTACTGAAACACCAGGTCCAAGCGTGACGCCCACCTTTAGCTTTCCGACTGTCACAGTAAATAAACAAGCTCATTGTCGGTATGGACCCAATATCGCCTACTTGCATGCGGCAGACTTGTATATTGGAGATGTTGGAACTGTGAGAGGACGCTTTCAATTAAGCAAATGGTTATTGATTAAATTTGACAAGCTGGGGTATTTTTGTTGGGTGGCACCTTCGGTGGTGGATGTTATCGGAGACATTAATACCATTCTGTATTCAGATGTATATTTACCAGGCCCAAGCGTATTGTATAAAGCTCCTGGCAACGTAACCGCCGTTAGGGAAGGGAAAAAAGTAACCATCACCTGGGATACTGTTCCCATGACCAAGGATGATGATCGTGGATATTTCCTGGATTTATTTGTCTGCCAAGGAAAAGCATATTTATGGTATCCAGTCGCCCTGGAAAATCGCGATAGTACCTCATTCACCATTAAAGATGAAGCGGGTTGCTCTGAACCATCTGGAGGAAATCTCTATGCCGTGGAGAAGCACGGCTATACAAAACCAGTTGAAATCAATTGGCCAGTGGCCCCTTGATAAAAACGGAATAATTTGAGTTCACGTGAGTAAAAATCGGTGCCCAAATAAATAGAAGGGTTATCATTTCTGTGAAAAAAAATATTTATTACCAAAAAAGGCTGGTGATCTCACGATCACCAGCCTTTTTTATCATTTTGACTTACTTATCTTCAGCGATGCTTTTGCCGCTGTATTTCAACGCTACATGTGAAGCCGCCAAACGGGCGATCGGCACACGGAAGGGCGAGCAAGAAACATAATTGTTGCCGATAATATGACACCATTCAATCGACTCAGGATCGCCACCGTGTTCACCACAGATACCTACTTCTAGATCCGGTCGGGTCTTACGGCCATCGTTGATAGCAATCTGCATCAATCGACCAACGCCATCCCGATCCAGAGTCTGGAAAGGATTTTTCGGTAGGATACCCTGCTCAACATAAGTAACAAGGAAGTTACGCTCGGCATCATCACGGGAATAACCAAAGGTCATCTGTGTCAGATCGTTGGTACCGAAGGAGAAGAATTCGGCCAACGTAGCAATTTCGCCAGCTGTTACCGCAGCTCGTGGGATTTCAATCATGGTACCAAACTTGTAATCCAATTTGGCAACATTCTTTTCCTTCAACACGGTGGCAGCAATGCGTACCAACCGGGGTTGGATCCATTCAAGTTCTTTAACAGTACCGGTCAATGGAATCATCACTTCGGGCTTGACTACAATACCGCGAATAGCGCAGTCAGCAGCAGCTTCAAAGATGGCCCGAACTTGCATTTCAACGATTTCGGGCATGGCAATGGAAAGGCGAACGCCACGTAGACCCATCATTGGATTGGATTCGTGCAAGCCTTTGATGGCTGACAGGAGTTGTACTTTTTCTGCCAAACCATCAGTCTCGCCCTTGACACGCATGGTGATTACTTCTTCCAACAATTTCTCTTCGTCGGGCATAAATTCATGCAGTGGCGGGTCGATCAAGCGGATAATAACGGGTAAACCATCCATGGCTTCAAAAAGGCCATCAAAGTCCTTGCGCTGGCTGGGGAGAAGTAGGTCAAGCTGTTTGGTACGTTCTGCACTGGTGTCAGCCAGGATCATCTTCTGAACAATTGGCAGACGTTCCGGTTCAAAGAACATGTGCTCGGTTCGGCACAAGCCGATACCCTGGGCGCCGTAGGAACGAGCGCGCACAGCATCTTTGGGATAGTCGGCATTTGCCCAGACCTGCAGACCACGGCTCTTGCGGCCATCGGGCAGGATACGAACATCGGCGCGGGAGGAGATTTCATCAGCCCAGGTCAGCAGGGTCAGCAGTTCGGTTTCTTCTTCCATTGATGGGGCAACGGTGGCAATCTTGCCAAGGAAGACCTGGCCTGTGGTGCCATCGACGGAGATCCAATCGCCCTCTTTGATGATGTGTTCGCCGACGACCATGACGCGTTTATCGAGATCGATCTTGATTTTGTTGCTACCAACAACGCAGGGGATGCCGAACTGGCGGGCAACAACTGCGGCATGGGAGGCGGCGCCACCTTCGCTGGTAAGAACGCCCTTGGAGGCGATCATGCCATGAACATCATCCGGCTTGGTGAATGGACGCACCATGATAGTGTCCTGTTTTTCTTCCTTGGCCATCTTTTCAGCTTTGTCAGCATCGAAATAAGCCTGACCAACGGCTGCACCGGGGGAGGCATTTACACCAGAAGCCAGGTAGCGGCCGGCTTTCTCAGCTTCCTTCTTGGCGCTATCAACGAACTGCGGGTGAAGCAGGGCATCGACATCTTCAGGAGTGACGCGCAGAACAGCATCTTCCTTGGTGATCAGGCCTTCATTGGCCATATCGACGGCAATTTTGATTATGGCTTTGGCTGTGCGTTTGCCATTACGGGTCTGGAGCATCCAGAGTTTGCCGCGTTCAATAGTGAACTCGACATCCTGCATGTCCTTATAGTGTTTTTCCAGCTTGGAAGTGATATCCATGAACTGGTGATAGACCTCGGGCATCTGATTAACAAGTTTTTCTATCGGGTCAGCATTGCGGATGCCGGCTACAACATCTTCGCCCTGGGCGTTGATCAGATACTCGCCCATCATTTTCTTTTCGCCGGTGGAGGGGTTGCGGGTGAAAGCAACGCCGGTACCGGAGTCATCGCCCATGTTGCCGAAGACCATCGTCACGATGTTAACTGCAGTACCCAGATCGTCGGAGATCTTGGTGGCGCGGCGGTAATCGATGGCTTTCTTACCCATCCAGGATTCAAACACGGCTTTGATGGCCAGTTCGAGCTGCTTGGTAACATCCTGGGGGAAATCAGAGCCAAGGTGTTTCTTAAAAACTACCTTGAAGGTGGCAACGAGTGCCTTCCAGTCTTCGGCGGTCATTTCGGTATCGACCTTATACCCCTTGCTGGCTTTGTACTCTGCCATCGGATGTTCGAAGACTTCATCGTCCAGATTGAAGACGGTGGTGCCGAACATTTCGATCAGGCGGCGGTAGGAATCCCAAGCAAAGCGGGAATTGCCGGTGAGATTGGACATGCCTTCGACAACCTGGTCATTCAGACCAATGTTGAGGATAGTGTTCATCATGCCGGGCATGGAGAACTTGGCACCAGAGCGGCAGGAAACAAGTAGGGGGTTGGAGGGATCGCCGAAAGATTTTCCGGTCTCTTTTTCGACCACTTTTAATGCGGCTTGCGATTGTTCCCACATACCTTCGGGGAAATCGCCAGCTTTGCGGAATTCATTACAAGCTTCGGTCGTCACAGTAAACCCTGGGGGAACTGGAACACCAGCGCGAGTCATGTCCGCCAAACCCGAACCTTTACCACCTAACAGGGAGCGAACGCCCTCCCATGAACCGGCATATTTTTCAGCCTCAGCTACTTCTTCGAAAAGGTAAACATATTTTTTTGCCATTTTTTTTGCCTCCAAATGAGAAAGATATGATAGCAATAAGCGCGTAACATATTAATTTTACCACAGACATCCGAGCTACTGGTTTTTTTTACGCTCTGCCCTTATTACTTTTGGTATGAACAATGCTCGATATTCTTTGAAATTACTTATAGTGCTTGTATTCATCCAAGCATCTAAAAGAGGAATTTTCACTCTTCACCTTACTAAATTGTAAGCGGTATGTAAAGTCCAACTAAACTATTCTCTGAGATAATCTATTCGAAAGGAAGCCTCATGATACTGAAAGTATTGACCATAGACGACGATTCTTCGATGACAGAGTTACTCGGCATATTATTGCGGAGCCATGGGATGGATGTTATTTCTTGTAACAGCGGTCTTCAAGGGATCGAGCTGGCACGTGTGGAGAAACCTGATATCATAATTCTTGATTTGTTACTCCCTGGAACAGATGGCTGGGAAGTTTGTAAAGTTCTACGTACCTTTACCAGTATACCCATTGCCATTTTATCTTCCTTGGACGATCCAACTGTTATATCATCTGCACTGGATGCTGGTGCAGACGATTATATGACAAAACCTATCACTAGCAGAGAATTGCTAGCTCACATAAAGAATTTAACCCGTCGCTATACCGTAGAAAAAAATGCGACTACCATGATGAGAGAATTAGGAATGCATTTTTCATCCATCAGCCGCGCCAATCCCCGCTAAAATAACCTTTGCAAGCCCCCATGCCACGAGTACAATAGATAAAAATATTTCAGGAGGCTAGCCGTGCAAACTTGCTCACGCTGCAATGCATCTTCACCAGATACAGCCATCAATTGTGTAAACTGCAAATCCAATCTTAGTGAACTCTCCACTGTTGCTCTTGCTCTAAGGAACTTTCGAGCCAATCCTAGAGTGAGTGCAATTCGGATTACTGTCGCCAATGATGCCTGCCCACTGTGTTTCGAATCTCGTGGAACATTTCCCAAGGAAACTGTTGCGACTTTGCCTCACGAAGGGTGTTCTCACAACCATGGATGCCGTTGTACATACGAACCTGTCCTGAGTGAAATTTATCCTTAGATTTTTGACAAGCTCGTAAGTAACAAAACTACCCATCGAATCAATATGATGGGCAGTTTTGTTTCCAGAATATGGTGACATATCTACCATTTTTTAGGTTGCAAAAACATTTTCAAAGCTAACGCTGTCTCAGCTGGGGCTTCCAGCATTGGGGAATGACCAATCCCTGGCAATTTGATCAATTTGGCTGTCGGAAGTAGTTTCTGGATCTCCGATGCACGTTCTAACGGAATAAGAATATCAGCGAGACCATGCACAAGAATAACGGGGAATATAAATTCTGAAATAAATTTCAGTGCATCTGGACGCTGCGCCATTGCTTCAAGTGCCCCAATCACCCCTTCAGGCCGTTGACTCAGGATCATTTTTTCAAAGAAGGGAATAAATTTGGAATCAGAAGTTAATTGCCTGGACATTCCTGCTACCGCAGAAACACCATTTTCAGAGACCTGGCCCGCGGTAACTGCGCGCGCAACCTTGCGTTCATCCGTGTCAGGGGCGGCCTGTGACGCCAGTAATCCCAAACCTAGAACCCGGGACGGAAAGATATGAGCAAAAGCAAATGCCACATACCCACCCATCGAGTGCCCGACAATGAAGATTTTATTTATACCCAAATCATCAAGCAGGCTGCCCATCATATAAGCCATTTGGTCAATAGTACAGCCTCCAGCAGGAACATCAGAAAGACCAAAACCGGGTAAATCTGGCATGATTAAATCAAAATCTGTTTCCAGGCAACCAGCTACTGCCTCCCAGACACCATGATCCAAAGGGAACCCGTGAATAAGAAGCAATGGTTTGCCGGTTCCCCTGCGCTCATATGATAAAGTCAAATTATTTTTCCGAACGTTTTTCATGTCTCGCCCACCTATCCAAGTTATCCTTAGCCAATCACCGATCGATTTTTCGAGCAGAGCGCTCAACATCTTTTGCTTTTTCCAACCATCCACTCGAAAAAGAAAGGGCTTCAGAACGGGTGGAAACTCTACCTGCTACCTGGTTCTCTCGAACTGCTTCAAGTATTTTTCCAATTTCGGGTCCCGGTTTGAGTTTAAACTCTTCAATCAGGTCATTGCCATTGATCAACGGTTGAGGTCTGATTATCTCATCGGTTTTCTCAAACCAGGCTTCTAACAACTCACGGCCCACATCAAGGGTGGCAGCCCAATGAGCCTGGGTAAGAGTATGATCATAAGTAGCACGTTTATCTGCCAAGGCGAGCAATATTAAGTCCACCCCAGATTCATCAGTGTCCCGAAAAAAACGATAAATGGATTTCTTGCTTATCTCATGACCCGCTTCTTTACGACTGCTCATAGCGTGCATCCGCATGTGATGCTGAATAATAAGACATAAACGGTTATTCTCATCGTTACTCAGGTGTAGCGCAATGCCTCTATTCTCAGCAGTTTTCGCGCCCACCTCATCATGCCCCAGGAAACGAATCCGGCCATTCTCTTCAACAGTTTTAGTTTGTGGTTTGTTTACATCATGATACAACGCAGCAAAAAACAATAAGGCTCTGGCAGAACGATTCGTATTCAATGAAGTGTCAAAGTGAACACCAAGTTGCTGCCGGTAACGCCCCAGGCGTAAAACCAATAGCCCAGTCATCAAATCAGCATTAGCCTTTTGCTCATCATATCGAGGAGAAAGAGCATCCAGGATGACTGATAAATGCCGAAGAACAGCCAGCGTGTGTGCCCAAACATCATGCACATGCGGCGCTGATTGTTCCACACCTTTCATAGCACTGAGTTCTGGCAAAATATTTTTGAAAACATCCAATAATTCCAGTGCACGAACAGCTGCATCGGGTCTGGGACCATCAAGGATTTTAAACAACTCATCGCGCAAACGCTCCGGGGAAACTTGCGATAACAACGATGAGGAATTTTTCATCAACTTCCGGGTTTCAGATTCAATCGAGAATCCCAAAGCGGCAGCCTGTCGTACCGCACGCAAAATGCGAATCGGATCCATGCTAAGTGCTGTATCAGAACATGCGCTGATACGTTTCTCACGAATAGCTTTCACCCCATTCAGTGGGTCGAGAATTTCCCCTGTGTGAATATTCATGGCAACTGCATTAATCGTAAAATCCCGCCCATGCAAATCATCATCAATCGAAAGACCACGAAACCCGGCAAAATCCAGGACATCCCGGATGCCATTTTCATTTTGGAGAATGACACGCGCAGTGTCATAGGCTTCATCCAAGACAAAAAAAGCTGCTGAAAGCCCATCAGCAACCTTTTTTGCCGTCTTTAAACCATGTTGGCAGGCAAAATCCAGATCATGACTGGTATGCCCGAGCACTGCATCCCGCACAGCTCCGCCAACCAGATAAATGGGGTCATCAGCCGAGAACAATATTCGGACTGCATCCAAAAGCGGGGAGGATACAGGCATTTGAGACAAATAACGTATTTCCACATCTTCCTTGCTTCGTGAACTTCGAGCAAACTGAAATACCTGGTCACGAGTCTCACCCTGAGCGATTATTTTTCCACGCACAAGGGCAACCCAGCGCCCAGCATAAGCAGACTCTTCTGCAGAAATTGCATCTTCCATGCTTACATTACCACTGGTTTTTTATATTTACCCAGGTCTGCTGTCGCTATAAAGGGCAGATGCCGATAATATTCATCAATATCAATACCATATCCAAAAATATATTTATCAGGAACATCAAAACCGACATAATCGACAATCACCGGCACTTCGCGACGCATTTTTTTGTCGAGTAGCACACACACTTTGACACTCTTTGGCTCACGGGTTTTTAACATCATCAAAACATGTGCAAGCGTGCGCCCACTATCCACAATATCTTCAACCAACAAGACGTTTCTGCCTTCAATATTTGTCATTAAGTCCAGGTTTACCCGCACATTACCACTGGATGAATAATGTCCAGTTCCATAAGAAGAAAGGGACATACAATCCAACTCATGATTAATCGTAATAAAACGCGTCAGGTCTGCAGCAAAGATAAGTCCACCACGTAGCAAACAAACAACAAGAAGATCTTGACCTGCATATTCAAGGCTGATCTGCGCCCCAATCTCACTTACACGCTTCTCGATGCCTGCAGCGTCGACCAGAATTTCATCAATAAATTCCCGATAATCCTGCATTTAATTTGCTCCTTAAAATAGATACAGCTAACTATTACTGATATAACGATTGAGATCAACAACTCCCACAAAAGGCAGGTTGCGATAGTATTCATCCAAATCCAAACCATAGCCAAAAACAAATTTATTCGCAATCGCAAAACCACGGTAATCTATTGGCACATTGACTTCTCGACGAGATTCTTTATCCAACAAGGCACATACTTTAAGTGATTTAGGCTTTCGTGTATGGAGAATTTCGATTACACGTGCAATGGTGTGCCCACTATCTACAATATCCTCAACCAGAATAACGTGCTTACCCTCGATATTCGTCTGTAAATCCAGGGTCATACGAACATTGCCACTGGAAGTCCTGGCTCCTTCGCCATAAGATGTAACCGCCATACAATCAATTGCATTTAATACATTAATATGACGCATCAAGTCAACCAAAAATGGCAGTGCACCGCGCAAAATACAAATCAGCAATATCTGTTCACCAGCATAATCGTGATTGATCTGGTCCGCTAATTCTTTAACACGTTTCTGAAGAGTAAGTTCATCAATAAGAACTTCGGCCAAAATATCGCGGTAATCTTGCATACGTACTCCTATTATTAATCAAGAAACTCAATGAGGATTTTTCTCTTATTTTTAACGTGGTACTTCGTGGTGCAGTCTACATCGGGCTTCGTATAATTCGGAAGCGCCTACAATTACCACCGGGTCCAGGTAACGGGCTGGATTTCCATTTACCAAACGCTGAGTCCGACTGGCTGGTTCGCCACAAACCATACAAATAGCTTGTAATTTATCTACGCGTTCAGCTTGTGCCATCAACATCGGCATCGGCCCAAAAGGTTCACCCCTAAAATCCTGATCCAAACCCGCAACTAAAACCCGAATTCCGCGGTCAGCCATTTGAGCTGTTACAGCCAAAATACCTTCATCAAAAAACTGGGCCTCATCCACGCCAACAACAGTCGTATCAGCATCCAGCTTTTCAAAAATGTCATTTGCCTTTTCCACTGGAATAGCATCAAAA
Source organism: uncultured Anaerolinea sp. (assembly GCA_964462245.1). Taxonomy (GTDB): domain Bacteria; phylum Chloroflexota; class Anaerolineae; order Anaerolineales; family Villigracilaceae; genus UBA5195. Next base: position 3,567 of record CAYWXS010000148.1, on the reverse strand, counting down.
TCAGCACCTGCGTGTGATGTGACCTTTTCTACCGCATAGCGAACATCGATGGCGGGTTTGAACACCTGCACCTTCTGCCGGGCAATCATAGCACGACGAAGTCTCCGAATAAGCTCATCTGTTTTACCACTAAACATCGAACCGCACACAACTTCAACAGAACCATGCGTATGCTTCATAACTACTCCAAATATAAAATAATAACAGGCAGATGCCGGGCATCTGCCTGTTAAGTTTACCTGATATTTGCGTTAATAGTGTCAGCTTTCGCTGAACGAATATACCTAGACGGCAGCTTCGTTAGCTGTTTCGGGCAAATCATAACCCAAAGCACGAATTTTCTTCTTGCTATCAATGAGGGCTTTGCGACCAAATCCTTCAATCGCCAGCGCAGCATCATCGCCTTCACCAAGCTTGGCCATTAATTGAGCAATAGTAGTGATCCCGGCTTTATCAAGCGCACCGGTAACACGAATACCAAGATCCAGCTCAGTAACGGGTTTCGGAGGAGCCTTGCGAGCTTCTTCTTTTGCTTTCTGAGATTCAACATACTCCTGACGAACCTGGAGCTTCTTATAGAAGCGGTCTACCTGACCTTCAACATCCAGGATACGTGCCTGCTCACCAGAGAAAAACGGGTGGCATTTGGAGCAAACTTCAACATGAATACTCTTTCGGGTAGAACCGGTCGTCCACTTGCTGCCGCATGAAGCACATACAACCTGGGCGTCCATATAATAGGTAGGATGAATTTTCTCTTTCATATCAGTATGCCTCTGTCCTACTCAGCCGCCGCAAAAGCCTCGTGGGGGAGGACATTCACACGCTTGCGACCATGGACTACATCAAATACTACTACGCCATCAATTGTGGCAAAGAGCGTGTCGTCAGTACCGGCGCCCACGTTCATACCAGGTTTGATATGCGTTCCGCGCTGACGAATAAGAATGTTGCCCGAAAGGACAACTTCGCCAGCATATTTCTTCACGCCCAAACGCTGGGCATTGCTATCACGACCATTGCGGCTGGAACCGCCACCTTTTTTATGAGCCATAGTGGACCTCTCTTACAACTCTACAATTTTCTCAACAGCAAGGCGTGTATAGGACTGACGGTGACCAGTCTTTTGGCGAATGCGCTTCTTGGGCTTGTAGTGGAAGTTATAGGTCTTCTCACCCTTAAAGTGCTCGAGCACCGTAGCCTTGACAGACACGCCGTTGACAACTGGCGCACCGACGATGATCTGGTCATCGTTTACCAGCAAGAGCACTTCGTTCAAATCAAGGCTCGTTCCTGGTTGTACATGCAGCAGATCGACTTCGATCATACCACCTTCGACAGCCTTATATTGTTTGCCGCCGCTTTCCAAAATAACGTATTTCATAGATCCTTTCTCCTGGTCTTCGCTTCACCACAGTCACCGCGTTTCTTTCAGATTGCCGCCGTGCTGCGGGGAAGCCGGGAATACAACAAGCAAATAGCCCAATGTCTGGGCATTAGCGAAAGAGCATTATACTCTCCCACACCTGAATCGTCAACAAAAAAAAGGCACAAAAATTGGATTTCTTAATTGATGCTTTCAAAAGCCGCTTTTGGATCTGCGGGACTTGCCGATTCGACAATTTAGATATTTAATAACCGACAATAATTATATCAATCTTTTCATTTCAAACTCAGAACCAAAAGTTGTTTTCCAGTGTTTAAGTATTTCTTTGAGATAAAGTCCCTTACCATGATACGATAACTCAATACCCATGCATTACACCAATCTCGCAAGTAACGGGTGGTTCACTAAATGAGTTTTGCGTAAAATAAAATAAAAAAGGACTTTCCAGATGAGCATCCTTCCTAATAACTACCAACAATCTTGTGATGATTACCAACGAATTGAAAAAGCAATTTATTTTCTCGAGGCAAACTATAGACACCAACCAGAACTAAAGGAAATTGCTGAAAATATCGGTTTAAGTGAATACCATTTTCAACGAATCTTCACACGCTGGGCAGGGGTCAGCCCCAAACGCTTTTTACAGTTTTTAACAAAAGAAAACGCCAAGGATCTTTTAAGAAAATCGTCGGTCTTGAATACCACTTACGATGTGGGGCTTTCCAGTCCCGGACGGTTGCACGATCTTTTCATCCATACTGAAGCAGTCACACCTGGAGAATTCAAATCGAAGGGTGCGGGAGTGGTGATCCGTTACGGGTTTCATCCAACTCCATTCGGTCAAGCGCTGGTTGGTCTGACAGATCGTGGAATCTGCCATCTATCATTTGTTCAAAATGATCAGGAAACATCTCTTTCAGAACTAAAAAACATCTGGGAAAGTGCGAATTTTGTAGAAGACCCTTCAGCAACGTCTGTTCTGATTGCGCCGATTTTTTCCATTAGTAACGATACTCTCCCAATTTCTTTATTCTTGAACGGTACGAACTTTCAAATAAAGGTGTGGGAAGCTCTGCTCAGCATTCCATTTGGAGCGCTGGTATCATATGAACAAATTGCCCTTAAAATAGGCCAGGCAGGTGCACAACGCACGGTGGCAACAGCAATTGGCAATAACCCGATTGCATATCTCATTCCATGCCATCGGGTTATCCGAAAAATGGGTGATTTTGGTAACTATCACTGGGGGACTGCACGAAAAAAAGCTATTCTCGGCTGGGAGACAACTTTCAGTTTCCCAAAAGATTTGTCTCAATCAACATTAAATATCTAAAGGAATAATTTTGAAAACTAAAATCATAGCCGCTTTATTGACGGTGTATATCGTCTGGGGATCCACATATCTGGGCATTCGATTTGCGGTTGAGACCATACCGCCTTTCATGCAGGCAGGCTTCCGCTTCCTTGTCTCTGGAATTCTGCTATATACATGGAGACGTCTTGCAGGTGATCCTGCCCCCACCCGCAAGCAGTGGATTTCAGCAATCATCGTAGGTAGCCTTCTTCTTCTCGGGGGTAATGGGCTGATCTCGCTGGCCGAAACAAATATTCCCAGCGGTATCGCTGCCCTTCTTGTAGCAACTATTCCAATGTTCATGGTCTTGGTGGAAGCACTGCGTCCCAATGGCGTAAAACCGACAGGTTTGCAAGTGATAGGACTGGCCGTTGGGTTTAGCGGAGTAGCCCTTTTGATCGGTCCTGCAGAATTTGGTGGCACGCGTGAATTCAGCTTACTATCTGGAGGAATAGCCATTTTTGCAGCTTTCCTATGGTCGCTTGGGTCCATTTACAGCCGGAATGCAGATTTACCCAAATCTACCCTGCTTTTCACCGGTATGGAAATGTTAATGGGTAGCATTGGATTGATCATTGTCAGCACATTAAAGGGTGAGTTTGTCCATTTTCAAATTGCTGCAGTTTCAACTCGTTCACTTCTTGGTCTTCTTTATTTAATAAGTATAGGTTCGCTTTTGGGATTCACGTCTTATGCCTGGCTGCTACGGAACGCTCCGATATCACTTATATCCACTTATGCTTATGTAAATCCTATTGTCGCGGTATTCCTCCCTGACTGTCTAAATGGTGTTGGGGTAATTGCGGTAGAATAGTGGGAAAAAGCC
>CAYWXS010000147.1:0-15202 GCA_964462245.1 uncultured Anaerolinea sp. | reverse complement strand
GCTTCGCTGGCGATAGATATCGTCAGTGGGCCAACTGGATCTTGGCCTGAGTACCTTGCGGTGTACGACAATGAGCTCTATTTCAGAGCCGACGGCGGCGATGGCAATGGCACAGAGCTGTGGAAGTACGATGGCAGCAGTGCATTGTTGGCGGCGGATATCGCCAGTGTTTCAGGCGATTCTTCGTTCCCTTCGAGCCTGGCCGTGTACAATGGCGCGCTTTATTTCTCAGCTAATGACAGGACTGACGTTGCTGGAAAAGAACTGTGGAAGTACGATGGCAGCAGCGCATCGTTGGCGGCAGACATCGTTGTCGGGTCAAACGATTCAAGCCCTGAATTTCTCACAGTGTATAACGGCGCGCTTTATTTCTCAGCCGAAGATCCAACCACCGGGACAGAGATGTGGAAGTACGATGGTACCAGCGCTACGCTTGTGGCAGACACGGTAACCGGATCTGATGGTTCATACCCTGGCGGTATGACCGAGTTCAATGGCGCGCTCTATTTCAGCGCCGAAGACGGAATCACCGGGGCAGAGTTGTGGAAGTATGATGGCGCTTCACCCACAGTCTCAGCGCACAGCTTGCAGTCTACTTACGCAGGGACGGGGCCGGGTACATTCACGGTCGATTTCAGTGAGGATGTCAATAACCCTGCGGGTAACGCGGACGCCGACGATGTGACCAATCCCACCAACTTTTTGCTGATTGAGAAGGGCGCCAATCAAGCTGTGGATACGCTCTCATGCGCTGGCGGCGTTCAGTTGGATGATAACAGCGCGGCTGTCTCAGGTGTGTCTTATGCCAATCCGACTGCTACCGTTACCTTAGCAGCGCCGCTCCCGGTGGGCGAATATCGACTATTCGTCTGCGGCACCACCTCTATCCTCGATCTTGCCGGTAATCCACTTGGTAACGGGACGGATTTCAGCTTCGATTTCAGCGTTGATATTACTGATCAGACCCCGCCAACCGTCTCAGCGCACAGCTTGCAGCCTAATTACACAGGGACGGGACCGAGTACATTTACGGTCACGTTCAGCGAGGATGTCAACAACCCTGCGGGTAACACCGGCAGCGATGATGTGACCAATCCCGCCAACTTTTTGCTGATTGATAAGGGTGTCAATCAAGCTGTGGATACGCTCTCGTGCCTGGGCGGCGTCAAAGTGGATGATAGCAAGGTGAGCGGGTCAAGCGTGTCTTATGCCAATCCGACTGCTACCGTCACCTTAGCAGCGCCGCTCCCGGTGGGCGAATATCGACTATTCGTCTGCGGCACCACCTCTATAGTTGACCTTGCTGGTAATCCCCTTGAGAATGGAACGGATTTCAGCTTCGATTTCAGCGTTGATATTACTGATCAGACCCCACCAACCGTCTCAGCGCACAGCTTACAGCCTAATTACACACTGACGGGACCGAGTTCATTCACGGTCACGTTCAGCGAGGATGTCAACAACCCTGCGGGAGACACAGACAGCGACGATGTTACCAACCCCTCCAACTTTTTGCTGATCAATAAAGGCGCTAATCAAGCTGTGGATACGCTCTCGTGCCTGGGTGGCGTAAAGGTGGACGATAGCAAGGTGAGCGGGGCAAGCGTATCCTACGCCAATCCCACTGCTACAGTCACCTTATCTGCGCCGCTCCCGGTGGGTAAATACCGACTATTCGTGTGCGGCACCACTTCCATCCTTGACCTTGCCGGTAATGCCCTCAATGACGGGACGGATTTTAGCTTCGATTTCAGCGTTGATCTTACTGATCATATTCCACCAGCTGTCTCGACGCTCAGCTTGAAGCCTAATTACACAGGTACGGGGCCAACTATATTCACGGTCGCGTTTAGCGAGGATGTTAACAACCCTGAGGGAGACACAGAAAGCGATGATGTTACCAACCCGAGCAACTACCTGCTGATTGAGAAGGGCGTCAATAAAGCTGTGGATACGCTCTCGTGCCTGGCCGGCGTCAAGACGGACGATAGCAAGGTGAGCGGAGCAAAGGTGACCTATGCCAATCGCATTGCTACAGTCACATTAACAGAACCGCTTCCTGCTGGTAATTATCGCCTCTTCATTTGCGGCACTACCTCCATCATTGACACTAACGGTAATACCCTCAATAACGGGATGGATGTCACCTTCAATTTCACGGTCACCAAAGCCAGCGTTAAATCTTTGCCGAAAACTGGCTTTGCGCCCAACCGGGTGACTGTGCTGCCTTCTCATGCTGCCGGGGCGGTGTATACCAAACTGAGCGGTCTGTGGTTGGATATCCCCTCGCAAAAGTTGCAGGTCAGCATTGTCGGCGTGCCGCAGTTGAATGATCAATGGGATGTGAGCTGGTTGGGCAGTTCCGCCGGTTGGTTGGCGGGCACAGCCTTCCCGACCTGGATTGGCAACTCGGTCATCACTGCCCATGTCACTAATGCCAACGGCCAGCCTGGTCCCTTTGCTTATTTGAAGAATCTGGCGTATGGAGAGCAGATCGTGGTGCACCTGTATGGCACCAAATTCACCTATGAAGTGCGTGATTCGCGCCAGGTTTCACCGGGTACGACCAACTATGCGCTTGCACATCTGCCGGATTATTCCTATCTCACGTTGATCACCTGTCAGAATTATGACTTCCTGACGGATGCATACACCTTCCGCCGGGTGGTGCGGGCGGTTTTAGTCAGTATTGATGCGGAGTAGTTGAGCAGGGCTGCTGCTTGCCCAGGTGAAGTATCAGGGGCTGTCCATTTTTTTGGACAGCCCCTTTACTATGTAAAACGGTTAAGTTTCAATATGGGAATGGAAAAGAGGTTTGTTTTCCGGATTAAATCCACATGCGCCGTCTCATCCAGATGAACATGCTGACCGGGACGCAGATAAAGACGCTCAGGGCCAGAGTGAAGGCCGGGATATTGGTCCAGCCAGACAGGGGGGCGACGGGTCCGAAGAAATTCATACCGAAGAAGCCGGTTAAAAATGAGATCGGCATGAAGAGCGTGGTGATGATGGTCAGCGTTTTCATGACATCGTTCATGCGATTGTTGATGACCGAGAGGTAAGTGTCGAGCGAACCGCTGATTAGATCGCGCATACTCTCATTGACATCGTGCATGCGCACCAGATGGTCGTAAATATCACGGAAGAAGATGCGGTCGTGCGGATCGATCACCTCAAAATCGTCACGGGCCAGCTTGTTGAGCACTTCGCGCTGCGGGCCCAGGATGCGGCGCATGGAGAGGATGATCCGTTTCAGCGTAAAAATGCGCTCGAGGGTATCCGGCGCAGCGCGGGTCAGGACTTCGTCTTCGACGCGGTTGATTTGATCGTCGATGGCTTCGACCATCGGCATGTATTCGCCTACCAGGTCGTCGATCAGCTTGTAGAGCAGGTGATCCGCGCCGTGCGAGGTGTAGCGCCGGTCGCGAAAGAAGAGCGAGCGCGCTTTTTCAATAAAGGGCAGGGGCTCATCGTGATGAGAAACCATGTAATTCTTGCCCAGGAAAATATCCAGCTCGCGCGTGCTCAACTCCAGGCCAGCACTGGAAGTAAAGGTCATGGCATTCAGGACCAGGTAGAGGTAATCGCCCCAGTCGTCGACCTTGGGTGTGTGCGTCTCTTCCAGGGCGTCGTCCACCGCCAACGGATGAAAGCGGAAAATGCCGGTCAAAATCGGTTCGGCGGACGAATCGGGTTCGCCGTCGAAGTCGATCCAGAGCAGGGCCTGTGGATTGGCCAGCAGGGCGGCGTAGTCTTTGATGGGGATATCGAAACGGGGTTCCTGGTCGGGTAAAAAGCAGAGCGAGCGGATCATTTTTTCCTCCTGGATCAAAAATTCCAATTATTTATTAATTATACTTAATAATATTGAAAGGTATGTTGCAATAATTGATAATTATCTTGACATTAAATAAATAATCTGTATAATGAGTTTAATAATACATAATGCAGGCTTGTCGGATGGCTGATTTTCGAGGTCCATGCCGGCTGGCGACCACCATTTAGCGAAGTTTATCAGGAGCACCCATGAATAATGCACTCAATCGTTGTCCTGTTTGCCAGAATGAACTGACCATCACGCGCCTGCACTGCGAAGCGTGTGATACCACGCTGGAAGGTCGCTTTGCGGGTGGCCCATTTGCGCACCTGACGCGCGAACAGATGGAGTTTATCATGACATTTATTCGCTGTGAGGGCAAGCTTAACCGGGTGGAAGTTGAGCTTGGATTATCCTACCCGACCTTGCGAAACCGTTTGCACGATGTTATCCGCAGCCTGGGTTACGAGCCGGGTAAGGAAGAAAGTGTGGAAGTCTCGGAAGATCGCCGCCGTCAGATCCTGGAAGATCTGGATAATGGCAAGCTGACTGCGGATGCGGCCATGCGTGTTTTGCGCGGGGAGGAAGCATGAAACAGAGTATTCTGCCAGTCAGCGGCGAGGTGACGGTCCAGGTGGAGAATGTGGGCGGTGACCTGCAGATTGTAGGCTGGGAACGCCCGGAAGTGGTGGCAAAGAGTGACCACGACCAGTTGACACTGAGCGAGGATGGCAGCGTGATTCACGTGCAGAGCAGCGGTGACCTGATTTTGTACGTGGCACGCGATGTGACCCTCAAGATTTTCTCGGTCGGCGGCGATGCCGACCTGCGCGCGCTCTCGGGTGCGATGGAGATTAAGAACATCGGCGGTGACTTGCAGATGCGGAATGTGGGCTCGCTTCATTTAAAACATGTGGGTGGCGATATGTCCATGCGCGGCTGCAGTGGTGAGCTGATCTGTGGCGCGGTGGGCGGCGATGCTTCGCTGCACGATATCAGCGGTGATATCAAGATCACGGTTGGCGCGGATTTGTATCTGCGCGGTTCGAGCGGCAACGTACAGGCCCAGGTGGGCGCGGATGCGGCCCTGTATCTGAATCCGGTCCCGGATAAGGCGGTGGATGTGAAAGCGGGCAGCGATATACTGCTGCGCCTGCCGGTTAAGCCGGATGTAGAGCTGAACCTGGAAGGCTGTGATGATGAGTCGATCCGGGTGGATTTGCCGGGTGTCGAGCGGGACGAAGTTGGTATGTTTCGTAACCTCAAACTGGGCAAAGCGGACAGCCTGATCAACCTGCGGGCCGGGTCGGAAGTGATTGTTACCAGCCGTGATGAAGAATGGGAAAACGTGGCCGAGTTTGATCCGCTTGGGCGGGATGGTCCTTTTTCGGCGGGCGAATTCCCGGGGCTCTCCTCGGATATGCACGATCGGATTTCGCGACGGGTGGAGGAAGCTACACGGCGCGCGCTGGAAGCCTCGCAGCGGGCCCAGGAGCAAAGCGATAAGGTCCAACGCCGGGTGGATAGCGCCATGCGCCGCGCCGAAGAGAAGATGCGCAGCAGTGAACGGCGCTCGATGCATATGGGCATCAAGGTCGGGCGTTTTGGCGCTGATATTGATACTGCGCGCGCACCCGTCGCACCCATGCCGCCCCTATCCCCCAGCCCGCTGCGTCCGTCCTCTGAACCGGTGACAGATGCCGAGCGTTTGACGATCTTGAAAATGCTGCAAGCTAAAAAAATCACACTCCAGGACGCTGAAAAGCTGCTTTCGGCGCTGGATGGAAAGTAAGGTGTCATTATGACTGACAGTGAGCGCCAACAAGTTCTAAAGATGATCGAAGATGGTAAAATCTCTGCTGAGCAGGGATTGATATTAATGCAGGCTCTGGATGCTGCTCCTGAAGATGGGTCCGAGGTTGAAGCTCAGAACCAGATTCTGGAAGGCCTTTCGGAACCCAGTGCGACGGTGGATAGTCATCTGCCCGATAGACTGGACCCAACCGTCAATTCAAAGTCTGAGCGAGCGCGGACTGATCCGGATTTTGACCGCAAGCTCAACCGCTTCCGCAACCTGTGGGTCCTTCCGCTGTGGGTTGGGGTAACCATCACGGTTTGTGGCGCCTATGGCATGTATGCGGCGTTAAGAAGCGGCGGACTGGGCTTTTGGTTTTACTTTGCCTGGCTGCCATTCCTGCTGGGGGTGCTGGTGACCGCGTTGGCTTTCTCCAGCCGCAGTTCGCGTTGGATCTACATTAATATCCAACAAAAAAAGGGTGAGAGTCCACAGAAAATTGTGCTGACTTTTCCGCTCTCGCTGGTGACCTGGATGGTTAATTTTGTCAAATTCAGTGTGCCGGCTGGTGAGGTTGGACCGATTAAAGAAGTGATGAGCGCGCTCTTTGAAAGCACGCAATCCAGTGAACCGCTCTTGGTGGATGTGCAGGAAGAAGATGGCGAGCACGTACAGATTTATATTGGATAAGGAGGCCAGATATGGCTACCGCTGAAGAACGAATGCGTATCTTGAAAATGATCGATGAGGGTAAGATCAGTGCTGAGGAAGGCGCGCGCCTGCTTTCGGCACTGAGTGAAACCCGGCGCGGACCCAATGTCTCCAGTTCCAACCGCGTATCGGGGGCAGCGCGCTGGCTGCGCGTGCGCGTGACCGACCTGGCTACCGGGCGTTCCAAGGCTACGGTCCAGATTCCGCTGGCCCTGATTGAATCGGGTATGAAAATTGGCGCACATTTTGCCCCTGAGGTTGAAGGTGTGGATATGCCGACCATCATGGAGGCCCTGCGCTCCGGCATGACCGGGCGCATCGTGGATGTGGTGGACGAAAAAGACGGCGAACACGTCGAAATATTTGTGGAATAGTTCCGAAATTTTTGTCTACTTGCATTCTACCTGGGAGGGCAAGCGGCTGCTGTCGCTTGCCCTCCCAGGTATTTTTAAATCAGGCGGGATTTATTTTGGGAGACTACCAAAATAAATTACCACCTGCAGTGCACCATCTTCCAAGCGGGTCTGTACAATTTGTGGACTGCTGATGGCGAGAGCCTGGCTGGTCTGGCTTGCCTGGCTTCTGCGGATGGCATCTACCATGTTGATGGCTCCCAGAAAGCGGTAGGCGCGCGTCAGATGGGTATCGAGTGTGTGCAGGGAAATACCGATCTCTTGAGCGGCCTGGGCGCGGGTTTTGCCCAGCGCCAGCCTGTGCAGGATATCCGCTTGCCTTTCTGAAAGCTCGGATTTGGGTTGTCTCATGGCTTGCCTCCCGTGGAAAATGGTTTGAGATATTCAGAAGAAGGTTTTGGATTTGCTGCCAGGATTTCGCCGGTTGGCGGGGGGAGGCGGCTGAAGCCGCAACTACTATTTAAAGTCATTTTCTACTGCCTCTTCTAAAGCGTTCGACTTCACAGTGGACGCAGCTGCAATTTTGTGGGTGTCCATTCTCCGCCAGCGGCGGCGCTGGTTCGCCCGATTCGAGCACGCGGATCAGCAGCCCGGTCCATTGTGAACCCGCCAGGCCGCGATCCTTGTATTCTGCCAGTTTGGCGCTGATGTATTCTGGGGTGACATGCTCTTTTTGGAGCAGTTCGCGCGTGCGTTCGTTTTGGCGGATGCCGGCGGCTGAAAGAATTTCCCAGATTTTCTGTGTTTCGGCAGCGGAAATATTACGTCCCTTAATGTTTTTATTATTATTATTGTTAATACTTTTCTGATTCGAGTCAGGGATAATAATATTAATAGGGTCCGTAATAATGCCGGAAACCTCTGAAACCAGTATGCCGGGCGCCAGGAACCAGCCCGAGGGTGTGTGATCCACCAATCCCAGCATCTTCAGGTAATAGCAGGCCTGGCTGACTGGCTTGTCGGAATAGCCGCTCAGGCGTTCCAGAAGCTGGTTGCTGAGCGGAGCTTCGGCGCGCTCGAGCAGTGCCAGGACCGAGAGCGGTGCGCCCTTGAGCGGACGGACTTGTTGACTGTTGATTTTGATCATAAAACCTCCGTTGAAAAAATCATTCCTGGTTAAGTTTTGTCGCTTTTGGTCGCTTTGGGTAATTATCGCTTGACTGTTTCGGGTCACAGTACAGCAAAATTACCACGATCAGTTCCTTGGCGCTTAAATCCCCAATGTTTCTGAAGTTGAAAACGATGCGGCGCTGGGCTTCCTGACACCACTTTTTTTGTTCAGGTGTCAATGTCTTTTCCCAATCGTCGTAAACACTTGCGATTTGCTTCGAATTTTCCATGGGACCTCCAAAAAATAGCGTCCTGACACAGACGGACCGCCTAAAAGATGTAAAAACTGTACCCGTCTGCTGGTTTCAAGACTTGCGCTGCATTTCCCTGGTGGATGTGGCCTGTCTCTTGCCTGCAGAAAAAGTGTTCTCTGCGTCTGTATCTATTAGAACATAAATTCTAAAAAATATGTAAAATGGAATCTTAAAAAACACTTTTTTTAAGATTCGGTTGGTGGGGATAAAATTCCCAGCCTGGCAGGTGGAGTTTGGGGACTAAAATGAGGTCTTTGGAGGTGTTGTCAGTCTGTATGGTTGGTAAGTGGTCATTGTCACTTATATAAGTTGGTCTTGTAATCCGATACAACTTGTCGTAATTATGCAATATCCTTTTCTGCCTTTATCTACGGGTGCATCTTAAATCTGGGGCGAACTATCGTCTACCCCCTAAACCTGGTTGAAACGTCCACTAAGCACGGGGGAGCCGGAAGAAGTCTTTCTGCGCCTTTTCCGCTTCCATTTCCAGGGGAAAAGCGCCGAGTCGAAATCTTCGCCTGACACGTAATTTCACATTGAAATCAGGACTTGACAAATGGAGATTATCCTAATATCATTAGGTAAATCTAATGGTATTAGGATAACTATGAATCAACTTACCAGTCATTCACTTTCTCAACGCAGGCAGCGCAACCATGATCTAATGGCCCAGTCTATTTTAGAAAATGCTCGTGTGATCATGCGCGAAGGAGGAGTGGCAGCACTTTCCATGCAGGAATTGGCGCGGCGGTTGGATGTGCGGGCCCCCTCGCTTTACCATTACTACTCAGGCAAAATGAATATTTATGATGCTTTGTTTCAGCAGGGATTTACTTTGTTTGGCGAAACCATGGAAAAAGCATCCAGGGAAGCAAAAAACTGGCAGGAAGAGCTGCAACTCAGCTTTGAAGCCTATATGAATTTTGCCATGCAAAACCCTGAGCTTTACCAACTTTGCTTTGAACGGCCGGTTCCCGGATTTTCGCCATCCGAAGAAAGCCTGAAGTTAAGTTTTGGGTTGCTGCAGCAATCCTATGAACGTGTTACCAGGCACCTGTATCCAAAGATCAAGACTGAACTGTCCCCTGAGCAGCTTGGCGACGTCGTTATCGCCATGATGCATGGTCTTACTGCGCTGCATCTGGCAAATGAACCACATTTACCGGTAGGGCAGGGACGCTTTGGAGCTTTAATCCCAGCGGTTATATCCATTTTGGATGGCGCCTGGTCAAAATCTTAATCGATTTATTCATAGGAGAAAATAATGGCAGCTGTAAATTCATATCCCCAGGTTCTTGACGCAGTGAACGTGCCTTATGTCACGGCAGACGAAGCCCACATTTTGCTGTGTACTGAGTTGGAGCGTATCGTGGCTCTTGCCAGAACGCTTGAAGGTGACGACTGGAGCAAACCTACCGCGTGTACCGCCTGGAATGTTCGAGATATGCTGGCTCATCAGGCGGGATCTTATGCCAGCGGTACAGGCTATAAGGAAATGATACACCAGTACCTGAGCCTTCCCAAAGCAGGGCAGCTCCCCGAAGATGCCATCAATGAAACCCAGCTTTTCGATCGCAAAGGCAAATCTCCGGCAGAACTAATTGCCGAGCTAGAATCAGCCGGCCCTGTGGCTGCTCAGAAATGGGCATACCAATTCAAATTGATGAAACTTGTGACGATTCCCCATCGAACTGCCGGGAGCCTGAATATAGGTCACCTCATGACGGTTGTCCACAGCCGGGATACCTGGATGCACCGGCTCGATATTTGCCGTGCCACAGAGCGTAAATTTGAACAGACTGCAGAACATGATGGACGTATTGCCGCACTGGTTATGTTGGATGTGGCAAAGTGTTTACTCAAGCAAATGGATAAGCACAGCATTGTTTTTGATCTGGCTGGCACGGCAGGGGGAAGATGGAAAATCGGGAACGACCAAGCATCTGCCACCATCAATATGGATGTGCTTGATTTCAATATTTACGCATCCGGGCGCTCAACATACGAACAAGCCCGCCAAAAGGCAACAATCGTTGGGGATGTCGCCTGGGCCGAATCCACTCTTAAAAATTTGCTAGTCCTGTACTGATCGGAGAGAACCCGTAAACAGCCCCAAAATTATGATGCACCCTTTATCCACCCCAGATCGAATCATTTATTGTTTGAGGAATGTCCATGAAATCAAAATTTATCCGTTTTCTAATTGGTGTCTGTCTCATTTTAACCAGCCTGGTTAGCACTTCACAGCCAGCTTCAGTTCTGGCAAAGCCTTTTGACTATCTGGGCGGCAGTTACAAACATACCGCCAACGGGCTTGGTTTCAGCCTGAATTCAGAGGGACTGACTGCCTCGGGTGGCGGGCTGAAATGGGGCATTGCACTGCAAGGTTTTGGGCGCGCTGGGCAGCAGGCCAGCAGCCTGCAAGCCAGCAGCTTGCAGGCTGCGCAGATCACCCAGACCGCCAGTCAGCTTGAGTACAGGCGCGGCACGCTGACCGAATGGTACCGCAGCAATGGCTTTGGTGTCCAGCAGGGCTTCACGATCTCAAGCGCTCCGAGCGGCGGCGGGCCGGTTTTGCTGCAGCTGCAGGTGGGTACCGACCTGCAGGCTCTGCCGGATGCGGATCAGCGTGGTATTTCCTTCAGCAGCGGCGCCGGTCAGACTCTGCGATACGACGCTTTGAAAGTCTTTGACGCCAATGGCCAGGACCTGCCAGCCAGCCTGAATTACGCAGACGGGCAGATCACGATCCAGCTGGACGACAGCCAGGCAGTCTATCCGATCACAGTCGATCCGCTGATCTACATCGAAAACAAAGTCATATTAGCGGGTGGCTCAACCTATGAGTATTTTGGTTCGTCAGTCGCGATCTCCGGTGATAGCGCGGTTATAAGCAATTTGTACGAAAATGGCGGGCAGGGAGCGGTCTATGTTTATAAACGTGTCAACGGCATCTGGCTGCGGGCTGCCAGGTTAAGCGCATCCGACGGTGGCGTGAATGATAAATTCGGATTTTCAGTCGCCATCTCGGGCGATACGATCGTGGTCGGCGAGCCGTATAATTTCCCGTCCAGTATTGGGCAGGTCTATGTCTTCGTTAAGCCTGCCGGCGGGTGGAGCGACATGACCCAGACCGCCATCCTGACCGCCTCGGGTGGGGTGAGTGCCGATTTATTCGGGTATTCGGTTGGCGTCAGCGCTGATACAGTGGTGGTTGGTGCAAGTCAAGCCTTTGTCAACCAGGGTGCAGCCTATGTCTTTGTCAAACCGCCCAGCGGCTGGGTGAACCACACCGAAACTGCCAAATTAACTAGTTCGGATGGCGGGCTGAACGATGAGTTCGGATACTCAGTTGCCATCTCCAAAAATACGATCGCTGTGGGTGCCACGAGTCATACACGCGGGGCTAATGCAGCCCAGGGTACAGTCTATGTTTTCAGCAAGCCTGGCGGCGGTTGGGTGACTGCCACTCAGACCGTCAGCCTGGTTGCTTTGGATGGTGCCGCTTTTGATCGGCTTGGGGCGAGTGTAGCCATCTCGGGTGACACGATCGTGGCGGGCGCATATGGGGATACAATTACATATGCAAACCAGGGTTCAGCCTATGTCTTTGTCAAACCAGGGAGTACCTGGAACTCACTTGGTGCAACCATATCGCAAAGTGCCAAATTGGTCGCATCGGATGGAGCCGTAAACGATTTTTTGGGGTTGGCAATCGCTATTAACGGCAACAGCGTGGTGGTGGGCAAACCTTTTAGCAACAGTAACCAGGGTTCAGTCTATGTCTATCTCAAACCGAATTCGAATTGGACGGGAACGGTCACTCAGGCAGCCAAACTGACTGCGTCGGATGGGGTGGGTGGCGATTCGATGGGCAATGCGCTTGGCATGGATGGCAACACCATCCTGGTTGGCGCTTACGGCGCAGACATAGGCCTGAACATTGGCCAGGGAGCGGCTTATTTTTATTCATCCTATGTCAATCTCAACCTGAGTGCCGTCGCGGACCGCAGCAGCGTTCCAAGCGGCCAGCGCTTCAACTGGGTCATCAACCTGACGAACCTGGGCGGGTCAGACTCACCCAACAGCCTGGTGAAAGCCGTGCTGCCGGCCGGGGTGACGCTCAACAGCGCCACCCCGACCCGCGGCAGTTATGATGCTGCCAGCGGTATCTGGAGTGTGGGCAACCTGGCGCCGATGGTCAACACCAGCCTGACTCTGAATGTGACTGTGAGCGCCAACCCTGGTGATGTTTTAAGCCTGACGCCCAGCCTGATCTCGGGTGAACTGAACATGGGCAACAACAGCACTCAATCCAGTATACAGGTCGTTGGCACAGTGCTGAGCCTATCGCCCAGCACGCTGGCCTTTGGCAGTCAACTCAAAATGACCTGGGGCGTCATCCGAAACCTGACCCTCTCCAATACCGGCAGTGTCCAAAGCAACCTCGGGCAGCTGAGTCTGCCAGCAGGTTTCGGGCTGGTCAGCGACCTGTGCAGCAATACAACCATCTACGCGGGTGGTTCTTGCGTAGTCCGGGTTCAGTTTAGACCTGCCACAGCCGGGGTTTTCTCGGGGAATTTGAGGTTGCCGCACGACGACGGCATCGCCACGGTCAGCCTGAGCGGCAGCGGGACAAATGGTGCGCGCCTGGCAGTGCTCAACCCCTCCTTCGAGGCCGATTCAGTTGCGCCGGTCAAGGTGCCGGATTCGTGGGTCAAGGCTGGCACCTGGCCTTTGACAGACGGGCGCGATGCCACGGCCAAGCGCAGCCTGTTGTATTCCTTCAAACTCGGCAGCGGTTCTGCCGTCAAATCGCTGAGTCAGACTATTGCTAAAAGCGGTGTCATTGGTCATGATTTTCTGTTCAGTATCTACAGCAAAGCCAGCGCCGTGGCGCCCGGGGCTATCTACCGTGTGACGCTCAAATTGTATAACGTCAATACGCTGGTCAACACGAAAACCTTCAACTTTGCCCTGGGCACGCATGCCTTCACGCAGGCGCTGATCCCGCTGACCGCCACCAATACTTATACGAAGGTGGTGATCTTGATCGAGTTCAAAGGGACGGGCACGGTCTGGTTTGATGACGCCAGCCTGACCTGGGCGCCATAAACTGGGAAGGGTCTGCTCGCGCGAGTTGTTCGCCGCCAGCAGACCCTTTGTCTTTTTTAATTCGGGGTGTTTAGCTTTGCTGTCGGATTTGGGGGAGGTACCGCAGACGAAAGGGGTGAAATGAATATATATTCAGAATAACTAAGGGGATTTGAGGTAATTTCGTATATAATTACTTCTTAATCAATCATCAGGTTTGAGACCTGTTCAACCGGGGAGTGGTGAATTTTGTTTTATGAAGGTTCGAGTATCGGATGATATTTCGGCTTTCAGAGATGTTTGTCTTCAAACTCCGCTTTTATTAGTGGTTAATCCTGTGTTATTTTGCAATATTTATTGTTACGAGGCAAAAGAAGTGATCGCAAGCAGGCTTCCTTATATCTTATTGATGATTTGTTCTGTGGCGGTGTGTTTGTTTGTCGCCCAGCGTGCTTACCATTCACGGCGCAAGGTGGCACGCGCCGCGTCATTTACAACCATGGCTATTGCGGGGGCGTTTTGGATGCTGGTGGCTACGTTGGAGGCGTCGATTACAACGCTTGTTTGGAAAGAGGTCTTCTGGCGGCTGATTCCCTTTGCGATTCTGTGTACGTTGACAGGCTTGTTTTTTTTCACGCTTGAATTCAGTTTGCGATTAAAAAAGGTTCCCCGCTTTGTTTTATTTCCAACAGTCTTTTCGGTCCTAATCGTGACCAGTCTTTCGGTGACCAATGACATCCATCACCAAATGTGGACTGTAATCGATGTGGGTGGGATTCCGACCCAGGCCATGGGGAAGTGGTTCGCTATTCAACTGGGGTTAACGTATTTGCTGGCATTGGGCAGTATCGTCTTCCTGGTGCGAGCTTATTTCCGGTCAAATGGATTGCTGCGCCGGCAGACGTCCCTGTTGTTGGTCGGGATTTTAATCCCGGTCATGGTCAGTATCGCTGCCGATGTTTTTGCATGGAATCCTCTACCCTTTATTGATGAACCCGCCCTGAGTATTATTTTTGCGGTAGGGTTCTTTGGCAATGCCACACTGCAGTTTAATGCTTTTTATTTATTGCCAATTGTTTCGGATGTGATCATCAAGAATATGCAGGATGGGGTGTTGGTGACGGATATTGATGGGCTGATCCTCTTTAGCAACCTGGCGGTTCAACAAGTTTTAGGAAAATCTGCTTCGCATTTACAGGGTCAGCCAATCGAAAAAATCCTGGCAGATTGGCTTCCGGATGCATTGCATGCCTGGAATGAGCAGAAAGCGGAAGTTCAGGTTGTGGTGGGTGAGACGGATTTTCAGTATTTTCTTCTGAAAATTTCCTCCATCAATGGGGATTCTAATGAAACGATCGGGATGCTCTTGACTTTCAATAACATTACGGCTCAAAAGAATTATGAAAAGCGCCTGACCGAGCTGGCGATCTGTGACCCGCTGACAGGTGCGTATAACCGTCGCTATTTTTTTGAGATGGCGCATTCCTACTTCAATCAAATGAAACGCTCAGCCAGCCCGCTCACAATTCTGATGATCGACCTGGATCATTTCAAAAGCATTAATGATACCTATGGTCACCTGAAGGGTGATCAGATACTGCAAGAGGTGGTGGCTGCCTGCAAGCGACAGGTGCGCAGCCAGGATATTTTTTCACGGTATGGTGGCGAGGAGTTTGTGCTGGCGATGCCTGAAACTTCGCTGCATAGCGGTTTGTTGGTGGCCGAGCGTTTACGCAGGTCGATTGAGTGTTTGACGCATGAGGTGGCGGGTTTCCCTGTTTCGGCCAGCATCGGGCTGGTGGAGACGATCGGGGAGCATGACTTGACCCTGGATGGTTTGATCAACCGCGCGGATGAGGCCATGTATCTTTCGAAGCGTGCTGGTCGTAACCGGGTGACTATTTGGGGTGAGGCTTTAGGAGTTTGAGATTGCAATTGGCGTTCGGACCTATCCCCCCGGCCCACTTCCCGAAAAACGGGAAGGGGGAGCAAAACAGCCATAAATTAT
>CAYWXS010000146.1:0-15238 GCA_964462245.1 uncultured Anaerolinea sp. | reverse complement strand
AGAAGAACCAGCCTTATACTATTGGCGAACTGTTGCCGGCTCAGAAGTGGATTTGTTGATCGATACACAGTCCGGATTAATTCCAATCGAAATCAAATTATCCGAAACGCCACGACAGGAAATGGCAAAGGAAATCCGTGCCTTTCAACAAGATTTCGAGGAAAGATCTTTATCAGGATACGTAATTTACCCTGGCAATATGGTTTTGCCGCTTGGGCAAGGCGTTTCGTCTCTGCCGTTAAGTAATGTATAGCTATTGTTTCAAGGTTTTCTTTCAAGTGTTGTTTTCACCAAATTTTGAAGCGGTCCCTCCGCGCCCGGGCTCATTGCTTCGTTAAAATATATTTTTAGAGACCGCAAAAAGTAATTATGCATGCAATATTGTGCTGCTTTTTCTGTCAAGAAAATTAAATTCAGGGTATCAACGATGAACAAAAAAGGTAAACAGGCTCGCACTGACTCGATTATCCTTCCCCGGCGACTTCGCGAAGGCTTGTATGAAGCCGATGTCCTTCTCGCTCAGGATAAACCACAGCAAGCTTTGGAGCTATTACAAGAACTGAACCAAAAGTTTCCACGCCAGCCTGATCTCCTGGGCTTGATGGTCAATGCCTGCCTGGATGTCGATGACCAACATGGATATCTGCTCGCCATCCACAAACTACATGAACTGACGCCCAATAAAGCGGGGGTCAAACTCGGCCTGGCTGGTGCCTATCTTGCAAATGGATGCCCTGCCCTTGCTTTGCAAACTTTTCGACAGTACCTTAAACGCTGGCCAAATGATGAGCGCGCCGGGGAAATACAAAAAACCATTCAACAATTGGAGAAAGCCCTTACGGAATTTCTCAGTGAAATCGGCTTTTCGTTGGATACAGGTCTGGATTTTGCGAGCAAACATGAAGAATTGCGGCTGGATATGGAGCAAGGCAATTACAATCGCTGCCGGCAACTGGCAAAATTCCTATTCCAACAGCGCCCTAACTTTATCCCGGTATTAAACAATCTGAGTTTAATCGAATGGCTGGATGGCAATTTACCTGGAGCCGTAGAACTAAGTCACAAAGTACTGGAAACTGAACCCGATAATGTCCACGCGCTTTCAAATTTAACTCGGTTCCATTTCATGCAGGGGAGAAGGGATGAAGCCATTACTTTTGCAAAAAGGTTGAAAGAATCTAACGCCAGCGCCGCTGATCGTTGGCTAAAAAAGGCAGAGGCGCTGAGTTTTATTGGGGACAATGAAGGAGTGCTAGCACTCATCCAACAAGCCAAAAATTTTAAACAACAAGATGCGCTGAATGGAATGGTGTGGCATTGGAGTGCAATTGCAGAATACAGGAATGGAAATATTCCGAAAGCGCGAAAATACTGGCAAAAAAGCGTTCAAGAATCACCCAATTCAACCTTGGCAATTACAAACCTAGAAGAGTTGAAGAAACCATTATACGAACGAGTGTGCCCCCAGGCCTTTCCGCTGGATTCCTGGATTTCTCGTAAAACGATTGAAGCCATGGCATCTGAGGTTGAACGAGCTTCACGTTATAACGACAATCATGTTTTTCGTGAGAGAGTAAATACATTTTTCGATGACCACCCAGAATTGATCCAATTCGTTCCAGAAGCGCTCTCTTCAGGTGACGTCAAGTGCAGGGAGCTGGCTTTGCAACTGGCCGATATGTCTGCCCACCCAAAAATTCTTTTATCCTTGAAAGAATTCGTGCTTGGTCAAAATGGCCCGGATGCTTTGCGATTGGAAGGTTCGCAAATTCTTTCAAGGTACAATATTTTTCACTCGGGTGAGATGATTCATTTGTGGCTGAAAGAATCCTGGACCGAGATCATGATGATCGGTTTCCAAATCTCACGCGATGCAGAACCATCAACTTTAAAACCATCGACATTGCGTTTGATGGAAAAGGCAATTAATGCCTTGCATACAAAAAATGCCCAAGAGGCAGAAGTTCATCTACGCAAAGCCCTCGAAATCCAGGGGGATGACCCAGGTCTGCTCAACAACCTGGCAATGGCCCTCCAGATGCAAGGTAAACAGGCAGAATCGGACTCGATTGCCAATCAAATCCCGGCTCGTTTTCCAGACTATTTCTTTGGACAGGTTATTACCGTTCGGAGAGCCTTGAATACGAAACAACTCGAAAAGGCAAAAATCGCTCTGGATAAAATGATGACAAAGCCAGAATTACATGTAACTGAATTCAGCGCGTTATGTGCCTGTCAGATCGATTTTTTTCTGGCTGATGAAAAACCGGAAGGTGCTATTTCATGGTATCAAATGTGGGAACAAGGGTATCCGGATGACACTAATCGAGAAAAATACGAGACAACAATAACTATGCTCAAAGCGCTTTCCAAACTCTCAAAAGGGTTTTCCGGGCGCAGGCACAAAGAGAAATCGACCAATGTGAAGAACGATTGAGTCGTAAAATCATTAAATAATCCCGAGAACATTTCCCAGTGTCAAGCCGCGACTTCGAAGATCCCCGAGGCATAAAAGATTACCACCTACTACGTAATCCGGTTCTTCAATTCCCTCAGATGAGCAAGCACCTCTGTTGGATTCATATCAAACTCACGCGCACGGGATAACGCAATCTCAGTCATTCGCTCAAGTAATTGAACTTCCACGAGATTTTTCCGGACGAGAAAAACGAGATCATCAAAATCCGTATCAAAGCCACGGTCCAGTTTGCTCAAGGCTATACTATACGGATCGGCAACAAACACTTCGAGATTCCCAAATTGGCCAATGCGTATGGTTCTCTCCTCGCTACCATCAGGCAAGGGAATGAAACGCTCGATGGCAACAGGCTCCATGTAAATCTTCTGTTCTTTCGCAATCTGCAAAATGGTCTTATGCAATTCACTTGGCGAAATGTCATCACCAACAAAGTCGATGTCGATCGTCAGGCGCGGGCTTCCCAGCAAAACCAGGGCTCCACCTCCCACCAGGTACAAACGAGACAATGGGGGAACTCTCTCGCCCAATAATTGCAAGATGGATTGAATTTGTGTGTTATCCATCGCTTATCCCCGCTGCAACTCCAGGCCTTTAATCCAAACTCGTACGGCATGCTGGTAAGTACCGAACCAATTCACCTGGGAATTGCTCAATTCTTGATGGAGCAGCCCCAGAGAGCGCAAATTTTCTTCAAAGTCAGCGGTTATTTCCAAACCGAGTCCGCTAGAAAAATAATCCGGCAGAGATGGCTTCGACCCAATTAATGCATCCAATTGGTTGTGATGCTGCTTCTGAAGTAAAACCGCTGCGGTGTAATAGCATTGAAGGGTGATCCGAGTAATCGGTCCTAGTTTTTTGCTCACAGATGGGACATATTCAGAGAATTCTGGATGTTCAAGAAACAATGGGATCAGCGATAATCTCAAGCGGGCTTCCGGGCTTTTTGCCAGGGCAGCAATCAGGCTGACTGGTTTTTTACTTAAAAATCCTTGCCCAGGATTCTCCCCCATAATGAAATCTACGCCCAATACATGCAGAGCTGTTGTGAGTTGTTCGCCGGTGAAGGATGATTGGATAGTCATAATAACTTAATTATACCGTCACCTGCCCACCCCAATCGTCATCATTACAAATTTCATCAGCATCGTACGCGAATCTGGATATTATATTTCGATAGATGATCAAGAAAGCTATTTGGCTATACCGTATGGGCCCAACTCATAGCCCAAATGTTATCAGTTCCTAAAAAAAACGTCAAATACGGCTAATGAAAGCTATTAAAGAAGTGGGAGCGCGCATGTGAAGATTTTTTTCATTTTCCGTTGGGCGATTAAACCCTATCCATTCAGCTATATTTTGACTGGAATACCTATCCTAATTAATAGAATTTGATTACCCTCTTACGCTGGTCACTTAATTCTACATTTCATAATCAAGTCACAAACGGATGTTCAAACCAAAACCGCCCTTTTTCAGGAGGTTTGATATCGCTGCCGCTTTACAACGTGTGCGGTATTATCAGAATCGTAATTACCCGGCTTATTTGTCTCACCGCAAGCCCAAGCTCGCTAGACTTGCTGCCTTTTTACTCAACTTTGCTCTGTAAAACTAGATAACGTTAATTTTCGCATGTGATTTTATTCGAGACGACATTTAATTGTCACATACAGGATTAGCGACCTGCAAAAATGTAAACCTATCTAAACCGATATATTCCCACTCCAATACCCTATCGAAAGTAATAGATTGGCGACATGGCAGTGATCTGCTATCTTTAACGCATAAGATGAAGAACGGGTTTGTGAGGGAGATGGGCATCTGGAAAAATTGAGGGTTTGCCATCTCCGCAATAGATAAACAAACTCCAAAATAAACCTTTCTTCCTGATTTCAAAAACCGGCTGAACCTGGAAAAGGATTGAATCCTTCGCCCATCTATTCGCGCGTCCAATTTCATAAAAATCTTGATAAGGAAAGAATCTTTATGGCAAACAATAAATCAGAAAACATGACTTCTCAAAAGAAAGAGCC
Source organism: uncultured Anaerolinea sp. (assembly GCA_964462245.1). GTDB lineage: Bacteria > Chloroflexota > Anaerolineae > Anaerolineales > Villigracilaceae > UBA5195. The sequence goes on along the minus strand of CAYWXS010000146.1, from coordinate 10,729 downwards.
AACGGTCGAACTCCGTGGATACGAATGGAAGGTCATAGCCGATCCAACTCGCAATAGCGATGATCCAGGAGTGTTTTTTGGCAGATTATTTCGCATGATCGATATCCGCCTGAACCGTGATGAAAAATCCACCTGGCCAGATGGAATTACTTTTGAACACATCACCACAGGTTGCCGCCTTTCTTATAAGGAAGGCCTTCTGGTCGATTTGTCAAATTCCAAAATAATCCAGAAGAAACCCAGGATACGAAATCGCAGCAAGCGAGCCAAAGCAGATACCAGTAATCTTGAGAACAAACTCTTGACAGCAAAACCTGTAACCTACCCAACCTGTCCGAGGCGATTTGTTCTGCTGCGGCGCGAGGATCCAAATGGCGTTTCAGGAACCGGTCAAGTCGCTGAAGGCACGGTATTTACCAGCGGGTTGACCGTTCTGCACTGGCTGCGTGAGCCGTTTGCTCTCGGTGTTTACCAAACCGTGGACGATCTAATCTCTGTTCATGGTCACGAAGGCAGAACACAGCTTCAATATATTGACCAGGGAGAAACACTATGACAACCAAAGTAATTACCATAAGCAACCAAAAAGGCGGCGTTGGAAAAACTACTACGGCTGTGAACCTCGCCCATGCCCTCACACTGAAGAAAAACAAAAAAGTCTTATTGATCGACCTGGACCCACAAGGGCAGTGCGCCACAAAGCTTGGTATGGATAGTCAGATGGGAGCCTATTATTTTCTGACCACCATCCCTGGGTCTTCACAAGAGGTAACTTTTGTCCGGCAGTGGATCCGTGAAAGCGGTCGAGCTGGGCTGCAGCTGATCCCAGGGAATTCAATGACATCAGCTGCCCAAATGATGCTGGGCGTTCAAGACCAGCCAATTTCGTATATCAGGGAATTACTCAAGACCTTCTCAAAGGACCATCTGGATTACATCATCTTCGATACTTCCCCATCAGTTGGCGGTCTCCAGGAGCGTGCTATCTGGGCAGCGGATCTGGTAATTATCCCGACTGCCACAGAATTTGCATCTCTGGATTCACTGTCCAAAACCGTCGGGACCATACAAACCCTGCGAAATAAGAAAGGCTGGAAAGGTGGTCTGATGGGGATTCTGCCCACCTTCTTTGACACAACCAACGAATCGAGAGACTCACTCGAAGACCTGCAAGGCACATTTACCACTCAGGTTCTTGAACCGATTCATCGAGCAACCGTGCTGCGGGAATGCTGGTCCGAAGGCAAGACAATTTTTGAGTATGCGCCGGATGCAAGGGCTGCGCAGGAATATCAGGCTCTATCCCAGCATGTATTGAAATATTAGCGGTTGCCATGAGCCGGCGAAACGCATTTACCCTCTTGCGAACTACAGAGCCCAGTTCCCTGGCAGAGGAGAACCTGCCCCCCATTTCCAATCTGCAAGCTTCTCAACCCCTGGATCTGATTCCCGTTGCCGAGTTCAAAAGGAAGAGATCTCGTAAATGGGAGTTGGACCATCGCGCCGAGACCGTAACCTACCGGGGTATCTCACAGCAAATTGTAAATTTGGTGATGGAAATTGCAGAGAGTCTTTTCGTTCCACGTGACGAGGTTGTAAGGGCTTTTCTGGAATACAGCCTTAATGAGCACAGAAATGGAAAACTTCCACTATACGCACATCCAAAAGCTCAACGCATGACTCTCTTTCCAGAGCATGATCAATCTTATCCTGGTCAAGCTTCGCCTAAATCAGAAGGCAAGAATTGGCTCGCTGATGCATTTCCTGTTCCCGATAAAGGAGCAGGTAAAAAGAAAAAGGGCAAATCTTTTCAGGAAGTTCAACCGCAATGGAAGCTGCGTGTGACTTTTCGAATTCCGGTTTCCTTGAAGGAAAATATTCGCGCCATTGCCTGTGAGAATTTTCTACCCGTTGGAGAGATTGTCTGTTTTTTTATTCTGCATGGTTCAAAGGCGTTCCAGGCTGGCAACCTGGTTCTGCACCCGATACCAAGGGCAATCGGAAGGACACTTTTTAGAGATTGAAATCTTGAACCTTTGGAAAGTCGCCAAACTCATTGGTCTATTTTTTCCAAAGAATTTCAGGTCTGCGTCCATGCTGACGTACCGCAGACGCGCTACTGACAGGTCGCAGACAGTCCCGCAGACGTAGACGCTGACGTTACCCAGCTACAAGGCCTCAAGAACAACGATTCTTGAGCAAGGTGCAGCAAACCACCGGACAGTTAATATCTGGCTCTAAATAGCCAAATTCGCTTATCGCATGAGGATTATCGATGGATGGAATTACACGGTATTCACCAGAACAAGCCTGGGAAGCAGCAGTAGCGTATCTCGCGATGGAAATGTCGCGCAGCACATTCGACACGCGTGTTTCCACAACTTGCCTAGTTGAATATAAAGACGGCACTTTTGCTATTGGTGCACCCAATGCTGAAAACCGGGATTGGTTGGAAAGTCGGTTGACATCCACCGTGGAAAGGTTTTTGGTCGGAGTAATGGCCAGGGAGGTTTCGGTCAGATTCGTTGTTGCAGAAATTGAAACCAAGGATACCGAAGACTTTGATTCATCTGATTCGAGTTCGGTTTGTGATAAAGACCATCCTTCCTGGATCAACACTACTGACGATAAAACGGTTTTCTGGGACCTGGATATACAGGCAGCCTCGCTGCGGAACTGCCTTATTGAACCATGGCGGGTAGTCCGGTTGCCGGTATATACCCTTCGCTGGCTGCCTTACGTTGGTGCCCAAACGATTTTCCTGGTACTGGCCTTGTGGCAAGAACAATATCTTTCCAGCAACGGGAGAGAGAAAAAAGGCAACAACCGGGTATCTATTCGGGCTGAAAGGATTTGCCAATGGGCAGGCATCAGTCGGGCTCAGTTTTTTCGCTTATTACAATCCAGCCAGGATTTGAAATGGTTTGTGCGGAAAATCGAAACAAATCATGAGGTTGATAAGAAAACCGGCAAGGTTAAAAAGTCATCCAACAAATACGAACTATTGGATACGCCCCTGACACCAGGAGATGCACAGGACTTAAAAGCTTATCTGCTTGCTCAGGGAATCAAAGAAAACCCAGAACCGGTCTTGCTGGCTGCCGTGCATATCAATCCTGGTGAAATCCTGCAATTTCCTGTTCGACAGCCTCCGCTTGATTTTCCTACGATGACTCCAATCCACCTCACCGTGACCAAAGTTGTCCAAGATCTGATCGGCCACCGTCTTCATGGAGATTCCATCAACCTGACTGAACAGCTCTCAGAACGCATTACGGCTCAAGGAGAATTTATCCTGGTGAGCTGGTATTTCTTGAAGAACTGGCTTCCCATTCTTGGGCCGGAAGCAGCCATGTTTATTTTAATCCTGCGCAATTTGTGTTACTTCAACGATGAGACAGGTGAAATGCGCGATGAAGTCTGGATCGATGGTGGTTATGCTGCCATTGCAAGCAGATTGGGAATAAATAATTCGCGGTTGGTATCTCAGTGGCTTGGTGCTTTCTTCGAGAAAAAGAAAACAAAGGAAGAATTAAGCGATCGGACACGTGCAGAATTCCACCGAAGAAAGCTCATCCAGGAGCAGATCGGCCTATTTATCCAGCGCGTTGATCACCGCATTAATCCTAATGGTAGCTATGGCTGGAAGTTTAAGATCCAACGAACTGAGCCACTCATCCTGCAACAACAGACTACCATGCAAGCGGCTGTTGAACTGGTGATCGCCGCGGAAAGTCGAGGCGTCCTTGAAGAGCTTTTCGTCTGGCAAGGTCAAACAACCAATGGTTGTTTTGAGACTGTCAATTCTGAACGAATGCTTGATTTGAGACTCTCGAACCTGACGATGAATTGTTCTGCGACTCTCAGAGAACTCCTTGATGTTTGTTTTGAGACTTTCGAGGTGGACTTCAAGGATTGTTTTGAGACTCTTTTAAAGATTCTTAAATACTTTAAAGATTCCCAAAACGAAAAAATACCAGCCAACAGCCAAGATCCCTCTACCAAAAACAATCTGGCGGTAGCAGTAGTCAATTCTCAGGGAAATTGGTCACTTGAAAAATTACTGGCTCGCGCAGACCGCAAAAACCGCTCGACCCTGCTTGCTCAAGAAACTAACGCACTTCCATTTGTTTCCTGGATTATCTATGGTGTGTCGCAGCCCAATATCCAAAATCCATATAGTCTAGCAATCGCCAGTCTGAAAACCAACCCTGGCGTCGGCGCTGGCGGCGCTAGTGAACGGCTTGCAGCCTTGCCACCTAAAAAATTACAGCAACTGATCCTAGAAACCCAGCAATTGTTTCCGCCTTCAGAACCGAATTGGCGGATGCTGTTTACCCCACTTCCAAAAGAACGAATTCAACTTCTGGCGGATGCGCTTGACCTGAATTCAGGTCAACACGACAAATAATCATTGGCAATCCACGAAAGCAAAGAAACACAGCCTGGCTGATCAATTTCTAAAAAGGAGTAACTGAATCATGGCACAAGGAAATTTAACCTGGCAGCGCGGCGACATCACCGGAGATATTTATTTTGATTACCTTCACCCGGATAATCAGCCTCCCCTGCCCTATGTCCGCCTGTATTTGATGATCGAGGGCAGTCCCGGAGCAAAACCAGTAAAAGGCTTGCGCATTCTGGTTTATGGAACCCTGGCCGAACTGGTGTTTGGCCATGTTCAAAAAGGCAGCCGGATCGGCGTGGAAGGACATATTCAGCTGCGCTACCGGCCGAATACCATGACGCCAGTTTTTGAGATTGTGGCGGAAAGAGTTGAATTCATCCGTAACATTGACTACGAACGTGGAAAGCCAGTGATCGCGGATTTGAAACAGCGCGGAAAACGCGATTCGAATGTATCGGACATGGAAATAATTACCCAGATCCTCGAGGCACATGAGTTCAAGTATGAAGATGAATGACCAAACCCAACCCGACATAACGATCTCCGAAGAGCAGATGCAAAGATTCGGGCTAATCCTGATTGGTCTGGCCGTTCTTTTCACAGTGATTGGCACATTGGTTTCTCCACTTGATGAAACAGGGAAACCCATCCTATTATTACCGGAGGTCAAGGCCGTGGAGGATTACCGCCTATCTGCAAAAGAATGGATTTATGAATTAACGTTGCTGGATGGCGAGATTGCCAAAGTAATAGCCGAAAACCAGCAGGGAGACTTGTTCTCGAAATCCAGGTTTGCGCAACAGACACTTCAGCATGCGGTCGACCTGGCTCAGCAAGTGGATCGCACCAAAGTGCCTCCGGTTGGGATTGGTTTGCATGAAAAAATGTTATCAGCCAGTATGAGCTACCTGGAAGCAGCCCGAAGTGCGATGCAATGGATCAGCGCTCCGGATCAGAAGAACCTGGATCAAGCAAACCTCTATCTGAAAAATGCCAGGCAGCTGAAAAAAGAATTGGAGCACAACCAATGGCTGATATCACCTTAGAAGCGTTTCAACGAAGTCAATCTCAGCAAATCTCCAGAGACATCATCGCCCAAAGCGAGGAGCAGAATCGAAAGATGCAACTAAATGCCCACAAATTATGGGAAAATGCCCACGAGCAGCTGATTAAGCTGCTCCGCTTTTTGGACCAGGATTATGACGAAGCCTACGAAAAGGGAAACCACCCATTGGATAGCTTCAACGACAATGATCTGGCCTATCTCATTCTGATCCGGGTTCGAAGCCTAAAACAAAATAACTCCATTGAGGGATCAATTCAGGAAATTGATCTGCTGCGAAAACAAATAATGGATATCAGCGAAAAATTTAATGAAACTGAGAAGCAGAGGGATGAAATCCTGGAGAAAAACAAGATGCTTCTTCAAGAGACTGAAAGGTTGAACTCTCACATTTCTGCCCTACGCCAGGCTAATCTGAAAGATGAATTTCATGAAGACCATCCAATTCTGGTTGATATGTCTGATCAAAAAGAAAAGCCGGTCTCAATTCCAACCTGGTTCACTTCATGGAAGGAATCCCGGGGGGTTGAAAAAACATCAACCGCGATCTTTTCCATGGGAAAATCCGGCAAATCCCTGCGGCCATCGGTAACCAAAGAAATGGCTAGTGCGCTCAAAACCTCACCAGACAATGGTAGCCTGGATGAGGCCATCACCCGCTTGATTGAACCTGAACAGGGTACTTACCCTCAGATGATAGAAAAAATCGAAACCTTGTCCAGCGTGGGATCCAGTTCTGGAGGCAATCGCCCGGACATCATCAGGCTGACTGATGCCGGAAAATTAGCCTATCGGCTTCTCTCGGACCAGATTGCAGTGGAAAATGAATACGATCGATTAATCCTTCATCACTCATCCCCCGAGCATACTGTCCTCAATATCCAGGCTTCTGAAATTCTGGAGGAAACTGGCTACATAATAAGATCGCAGGTTCCTCAAATCCAATTACATAATGGCTCTACATTTATTCCTGACATTGTTGCTGTGGATCGTTCTACCGGTGAAACTATTTTCATAGAAGTGGAACGGGACACTCACAAAGACCAGGTTACCAGAAAACAAAAATGGATCAACTTTTATGAAGCATCCAACGGTAATCTGTTTGTATTTTGCGATAACCTGACCTGCCAGCGATCTGTACAGGCCGAGATTAACATCGCGCTGGGCGATCTTCATTACAACTCTTCACTGACAAATTTGCATGGATTGAGACAGGGCAAACGGTCTGAGAATGGAGGTATCTGGCTGTCTGGAAAACAGAAAAGTAGATAAGCCGGAACGAACTGGCAGTTTGTTCTTATCCGTTTGTTCTGCTAGAGTCATAAGGGAGAACGTTCTGATTGGATAATCCAATTTTTATTACCCCCCCTATCAAAAGAGCTTTTCCTTCCATTACATCTTGGGTTGGCTAACAATAAATGACCCACCTCGGTACGCATGCAAAGCAGAGGCGCGGTGGGTACTGTTGGTCGAATTATACCTGTACCTGACGCAGAAAATCCTTTTTCATCGTCAGCCAATTTCTTCTGATCGCTTCCGTGATATAATATTATTAACCCTTTGCGTTAATAATATTAATTAAACCATAGGCCGGCCATTTTGATTATTCTATTTGAAGATGTGGATTTTCCCGAGCAATGCAATAACGACAAGTTACTCAAACGCTACCAGGGTGAACTACGTGCTAAGAAAATCCGCCGTCGATTGGATGATCTCAAAGCAGCGAGCACATTAAGCGCTATGAAGTCACTTCCAGGAAGATGTCATGAGCTCAAAGGGGATCACCACGGTTTATTATCATTAGATTTGGATCACCCGTGGCGATTGATTTTTGCTCCAGCCGATGTTCCACCTGCTATAAAAAATGATGGCGGTTTGGATTGGGAGAACGTCCAGGTTGTAAAGATTCTCCGAATTGAGGATACCCATGATTAAGTCTTTCGAAAATGAATATGCCCCCGATGTCGTTTCTGCACCAGGAGAAACCCTGTTAGAAATGCTCGAAGAACGTGGAATGTCGCAATCAGAACTTGCAGAGCGTACAGGCCGCCCGAAGAAAACAATCAATGAAATAATCAAAGGCAAGGCCACGATAACTCCTGCTACTGCGCTGCAATTAGAACGAGTTCTAGGTGCCCCAGCCAGTTTCTGGAATGATCGGGAACAACACTACCGCGAAAGCCTCGCACGCCAGGCAGAGCGAGCCTCGCTTGAAGGTCAGGTCGGCTGGTTAAATCAATTTCCCATTAAGAGTATGGTGGAACTAGGCTGGATGCAAGAAAGTCCCGACCCGATCGAAATGCTCGAACACGTGCTCAATTTTTTTGGTATTGCTTCACCAACGCAATGGCAAAAAATCTGGGAATCCGGGGTAGCCTTCAGGCAATCCCCTGTTTTTGAAAGCGATCCCTACGTGGTTTCTACCTGGCTACGAAAGGGTGAAATAGAAGCTCATCATATCGATTGTGCACCATTTGATAGCGATCGATTCCTTTTTGCGCTTTCCAGTTTACGAAACTTGACCACCCAGTCGCCAGATATATTTCAACCTGAAGCCATGAGATTATGTGCAGAAGCAGGTGTCGCAGTTGTGTTTGTCCCAGAATTACCCAGGCTCAGGGTTAGCGGCGCAACACGCTGGCTAACGCCGAGTAAAGCCATGATTCAGGTTAACTTACGATACAAAACTGACGACCAATTATGGTTCACTTTATTTCATGAGGCCGGCCATATTCTCAAACATGGAAAAAGAGACATATTTATTGAAGACGGCGGTGACCATGACGAGAAGGAAGAGGAAGCCAACCGATTTGCCGCTGATTTCCTGATACCGCAGGATGAGTACGAGCGTTTTACACCACGCAACGGCCATTACAGCAAAGATGAAATCAGAAACTTTGCTCAACAACTCAATATTGCACCTGGGATTGTTGTTGGACGCTTGCAACATGACGGAAGGCTGCCAATTCAAAACTGCAACGATTTGAAGCAACACTTTGAATGGCTGAAGAATTAAGCATTGCATCATGTCAGAAATATTGAGTTCGGAATTAAGCCCTGCGGCAGTCCTATTTTGAAGCCTGCTGTACTGGTCTAAATTTACATCCATACGTCGCCGGCTTGCCCAGCATCGTCCAGGACAATCTCTCAACCGTCCCCCACCAGATCTCAGGGACATCGAACCAGCTCGCTCCAGCAACCCCTTTTGGAATGTCAGGATCGTTTGCGACTCCTCTGGCAACAATCCCGTCCGGGTGGATGCCGGCTTCTGTATAAACGATTGAATAAATTGGACCCAGGGTGGCCAGCGACAAGAACATCCCCCAACCACAACGTGAAGGTTTAACTGTTTTGGCAGCATCGACCCGATCTGCCATGAACTCAACATAGGTCATCCCTTTTGGAGCCTGCTGCACCTGCATCGGCTGATTACTCTTGTAGGCAACAAACAAGATATTGCCGCAGATCGCCAGGATAACCAGAGCCTGCATAAACGAGAAGATAAGTTTAGGGATCAGTAAGATTATTTTCATTTTCACCTTCTTTTTGAATATCGGCATGATAAATATTGTCTGGATCGGCTGCATCACGAAGCACCCTGTTGAAGCGGATCTCTTCGCGATACATGCGATCCAATGCGACTTCAATAACATCACTTTCGCTACGCCCCATCACCCCGGCCATAGTTCTGAGCTGATTAAAACCTTCCTGGCTTAAGCGATAAGAATGAACTGATTTGGATGCGGAATTTGTTTTTGGCATGCGCGTTTTCCTTAACTGCAAGTTTATACTTATAATGTAATACTCTAGTATTATATTGTCAATCAATTTTGTATTAACATTTTTGATATTTCTGCAAAGAATCCTTCAGTACTAAAATCCAAGAATCAGAGTTTCTCGAAACCCAGATTCTCTCCTCTTGAATTCCAGACCCTGAAGACGTATAATCCTTGTAGCAAATTACGCTACAAGGAGCACAGCATGGAATTTATCCCATATCGAGTTTTACGAAACGAACCGACAGCCCTGCGAAAAAAGCTGGAGGATGAAGGTGAATTGGTAGTTACTGTAGATGGAAAACCATTTGCCGTGATGATCGACATCGCAGGCAGTGACAATATGGATGATATTCTTCTGATGGTTTCCCGACTTAAAGCCCAGATGGCTGTACGCGCGATCCGTAGCCAGGCTCGTCGCGATGGTCTGGATAAGTTAAGCGAAGAACAGGTGGAAGATCTCATCACAAAAACACGCCAGGAGCATAAACATTGATTCTTGCAGTTCTCGTTACCAATGTGGTTGTCAGCGGACTGATGAGTGAACTGGGAAAACCGGCGAAAATCATTGATCTGGTTCTTGAAAATCACATTCAGGTAGCTTACGATGATCGGATCCTGGGTGAGTATGAAGATGTGCTGGCCAGGCCGGAGTTGCGCATCCGCCCTGCTCGCGCACGTGCAGTCATCGCCCACATTGAACTTACGGGAAAACTAATTAGTCCAGAGCCATTATCTGCAGTAGGCTACCCAGACCCAGATGATTTACCATTTGCAGAAGTTTTTATCACTTCTGATGCAGATGCGCTGATTACCGGGAACGCCCGGCATTTTGCCCCACTAATAGAAAAAGGTCTGGCTGTCATTTCACCGGCTTTATTTCTTGAAAAATTTTTCCCGTAATTCGAATTGGTTTCAGTTCTTTATTAGGAACAAATTCACGATCAAAGGTTTTTCATGGAAATTCACCCTATCCACACCGAATCTGACCATGAGTCAGCGCTGAAAGAAATCGAAAACTTGATGGAATCAATGCCCGGCACACCCGAAGGTGATCGCCTCGACATTCTTGTGACGCTGGTTGAAGCCTATGAAACGAAAAACTTCCCGATCCCAGAACCTGATGACCCCGTGGAAGTGCTGGAATACTTTATGGAAAGCCGCGGTCTCGGTCGTTCAGAGCTAATACCCTATCTGGGCAGCAAGGGACGAGTTTCTGAAGTACTTAACCGGAAACGTGGGCTATCTCTGGAAATGATTCGCCGGCTGCATGCCGGCCTTGGTATTCCAGCCGACCTGATCATGGGGAAACCAGTTTCGCCAACGCCCAAACAACATTCGCGGCGAACGGTGTCGCACGCAAGAATATAAGCAAGGAAAGAATATTGATCCCATCGAGATTTCGATTCTCAATTTCGTACTCTCGTATGTCCACTTGGATAACGCATTCCATCCTGTTATGATAATAAACATAATCGAATA
>CAYWXS010000145.1:0-15497 GCA_964462245.1 uncultured Anaerolinea sp. | reverse complement strand
TATCTCATGTGCCTATTATCAGGGCACACCCGTCACTTTTGCAAGAGGTCTAATAATATTTCTTCTGGCTTACCGCCAGGGTTAAGGGATGGAAGAATAATTTCAGGCAGATCCCTGATTCGCAAATCATCCCATAAGCGCAGAGGATATTCGATATCTATTTCAAAGGCATTGCGTACCCATAGCTTGAAGGTGCCAGTTGGTGATTCGCCAAGCAAGGTGGCAAGATTAAGTTCGAGAAATTCTTCTTCCTGTTGGATATGCTCAGATAGATTATCCAAACTCGTATTGATATGGATTTGAGGATTGGCTTCCCAAACCGAATTGATATCAATGTTCCAGCGTTTACGTTCTTCTATATGAGAAGCCCGTATCGGTATACGGAGACGGGGAATTTCACCAATAAAGAGCGGCACGTCCTTGGGGTCAGCATTGAATTCAAACGGTTTCGCCCCCACCAATTGCGGAATTGCTGCGTGTGTTTGAATTGGGATAAGTGCAGTTTCCTGGTCATTTCGAATAATACGTAATAACCCCGCCGACAGTGACCAGTATTCAGCATGCCAGGAACTCCAACCTCCAAATAATGAATCTGGTTGGTGAAGAAGTCGAGATTCACCTTCAAACTCCAATTTTGAATCGCAAGGATACAGCAGGAGCAACTCTTCTGCAGGCAGGAACTGACCCCAGCGCACCAAACTGGAATCTCGGCGGCGAAATAGAAGTAGTTGTGGACCATCAGAATCTGGAAGCAACCCAAAAGTCCAACGGCGAAGAGTTTGCGGTAAGCTATTGTCTTCGCCCTGGATGACAAACGAGACATGCACATGCGGTGTTGGGCTGAGCGTAATCTGGCGCTCTTCGGTAACTTTTTCTCGGCCGGATGAAACGAAGCGTACTTTTTCAGTCAGGGAATTATATTCAGTGTCACCAGTTTGGATAAACCAATAGGCTTCACTTACAGTGCTGATCAGCACTCCACTGAGAGTCTGCTCCGGTAGCTCAAGCAAGATCCCTTCAGTATCATCGAAAAGCAGGCGCGGACGTTTGAGCCGTACTCTCTCATCCTGCTGACCTTCCATGAAGTTGACATATGCTTCAACTACATACGCGGGCAGGTCAAGCCCGGGAGGAATGAGTTGTTCTTTGTGGTAGTGGCGCGCCATACACCTGCAAGTTTCGAGAAATTCGATCCCAATATTTTCAGTAGTCTCAAAATAATTTCGAACAATGGAATCTGTGAATACTTGTACTGTTGAACGCTTCAGCAGCGAGTCACGTAGTTCTGCGCCTATAAGCGGAATGAATTCAGGCTTTTCAATCGATGGCAGGAGCATGTTTGCAAAGAAATCATCCAGCGAATAAACCGGTATACCGCCGTGGATGCGCATGGATGTGACGTATTTGTTACCGCCCAGTTCGCTGAAATCCCGTTTTTTGTTTTCCTGCAGAATTTTAAAAAATTGAGCTCGCCATTGAGCATTATTTAAGTCGCTGCCACTTGATCCGATTTGTTGTCCGAGCGCATCCCAAAATTCACGATGTGTATTGTGAGCGGCGAAATGAGCCAGGAAAGTGGCAAATGTGAGCGGATTGCGTCCAGCCAAGCGCCGGGTGGCTTCATGGATATTTGGCGCGTGTATGACAAGCGCGCGGATTTCATCGCTGAGTGCTTCAAACTCCACCTGATTTAGTGGAATTTCGCCCAGCAATTGGACGCGTTTGAATAATGGCGTGATATAGGTTTCCCACTCTTGCAATGTTCTCGCCATCGCATTACCCTTTTATAGCAAAGCTTCTTGCTTTGGTTGGCCGGATTGACGCAGACTGGCGTTGTGATAATACATTAGCAACTGCTGGTCTTCCTGCAGCACGGTTTCGGGCAGGCGCTCGGCGATTTGTACAATGATATCGTACTCACGTTCGCGCCAGGCGTTGCTAAAGCCAGAGCGCACAGCTTCGCTGCGGAAGACCTTTAGACGGCCCTTACTTTTACGATATTCATTGAACTCGCGCAGCAGCGCGGTCTGGCGCAGTTGTTCGAGGTGCGCAGCGTTATCAAGATCAGGAACACACCAACGATCCTGTGCATCTTTAATAAAGGATTGTTCAAGGATTATTTTGAGTTCGGGCAGAGCTTCATATTTGGCCTGATGCAAAGCTTGCATAAACTTGGGCATGATGTCGCCATAGGTCGCAGGTTCGTGTTCCAATTCTTGGCGCAACCATTGTCGCGCGGAGCTTTCATCCGTGACAAAGAGCGCTAATTGTTCAACGCGTTCAGCCTGCAAACGTAATTTATCGTAGGCGGCAGCCTGAGCGGGCGTGAAAACCATGCCTTCACGTTCTAGAAAACGCTGACTGAGACCTTGGTAGAAGTCCGGTGCAGAGAGCGGAACTGTCAGACCGCGTTGAATATGAAAAGCTACCATCCTGTCATAAAGTAGATAGGGCATCCGTTCCTGCAAGGGTTCGATGACACCGTCTTTTAAGTTGGGAAGCGGAAGCTGCTCCAAATGCTGACGTAAGAAATCCCATGCGCCAAGCGCGGTACCGGCTTCGCTGAAAAAACGTTGCTCGAATTCAGATGTAGGTTTATAAGCGGAAATAACCAAGTCTTGTTTGACAGCTCCTGCCGCGTTTACTTGGTTGAATGCACCTTGCTTCTTATCAAGAGTTCGGACATCTGCAACAACCAATCCTGCACGGGTAATTGCCTCATGAATTGAATTCCAAACTGCGTTATGTGAATTATGGAACTCAATAGTCATCCAACGTCCCGGTTTCAGTACTTGAAAGAAGCCAGAGAAACACTTTTCCATCAAACCTTGATATTCTGGGAGCTTTTTATGTTGAATCTTATTAATTATTGCTTCGGTTGTAGGGTTGGTTGTAACTTTGAGCCAGGACTCCCATATATAATTTAATTCGGAATACATAATGTTGCTTCCGAAGGGAGGGTCTATAAAAACATAGTCTATCGAATTTTCGGGGAGTGCGTTTCGTGAGCTAGATTGGGATGAAATGGCCACCAAATCTTTTGTAGCGTAATACGCATTGTAAGCTTTAACCATTGCAGGAATTCTGCTAGCAAATGATTTTGTAACAGGGATTTCAGGTATGATCGAGAAAAACACATATGTACCCTTCATCCCTGGAGTTATTGCACCACCACCGCCATGAAAATAATAGTTAAATTTTATACTGGATAATTTTGTAAAAGCTCTAAGACTTGCACTAAAGGCATAAGCAAGCTCTAGGTAAAGAGTGCTTTTTTGAATTTTTGACCACAAAATAGCGCTCGCCAGTAAATTTCGAACTGTATAAAAGTGATGAATATGGGTGATTCCTTGACTAAGCAAAGGATTGGTTTTTTCACCATTTGGTAAATGTCCGTTTGGGAAAAAATCCAAAACATTACTTTCTTCGATTTTGCGAATCAATTGGAAATCAGTTCCATCGGGTATTTTATTGTATCTTTTTTTTGCCACAGTGTAATTTATGATAACTGGTACTTGTTTTATTCTCCGAATAGTTTCACCTAAGGAACGGTCAAAGATTGTTTCCCATGTGCGCTCTGCTTTCAACGCGCCACCGCCCTTAGCAGGGGTTTTGGCAAGTAAAGTAGCGCACTGTGGACAATTCCACGCATCACGTATTTCGCCTTTTTCCTTGTCAATGGCAGCATTCCAAAAGATTACTTCACCCCCACACTGAGGGCATAAAAATACATCAGACCAAAGCATATAGTTGATGCGTCCGATAGTTTTCTCGTCTGTGTGGGTAGTTTCATACATCCAGCCGCATTCCTCCTCTACTTCTTTGAGAATTCGTCTGGATTCACGCTCAAAAGCACGTGCGTTCACTGGAGTATTATAGTTGTATGCAATGAAGGTGGCGGCAGGTGAAAGATCAATCAGCACAGCTTTTCGGGCGCCCAATTTAGAAATGGGCTTGTTTTCTTCGTCAAGAACCATTTCGTCTTTGATGGTATACCCCAAGCTCTCTACCGTCTTTTTGTCCCCGCATAATTGTGCCGCAACACCAGTCATGCCGGTGCCGCAAAATCCATCCAACACAACATCCCCCGGGTCAGTGTAATGTAAGATGTAACGCATGATGGCTTTGTGGGGAACCTTGGTATGGTAAGAGTGTGCGTTATAAATCGGGTCACTTTTGCCTTCGGAGACATCCGCCGCAAACGGCTCGCGATGATAGGTTTTTAATGGTGCATCTTCGCGAATACGGCGTTTACTGCCAGCAGGCTCATCGTCTTGTAGTCCTAGGTCCTGACGAAGAGCAGCGCGTTCATCCCGCCATTTTTCGATGATCTCGTTCAGGAACGGGTTGGGGCAGGCAGTGTAATAGGGAGGATCGGATAACGCCAGTATGGCTTCATCAGTGCCGATCGGAAATCCTTCCACCGCGCGCAGTTTGGGATCTTTCAGCGCTTCCACAAACCGGCGGCGATATTCTTCTTTTTGTGCCTGTTCCTGTGGGGTTATCTTGTATTCGGCGCGCTCTTCAGAAACCAATTCGGGCTGTTCAGATGATTTATGCTTGTACGCCATGCTTTGTTTTCCTTTTCTACCATTCAACGCGAATGCGGGCTTTGGCAGGGTCTTTGCCTTGCAGATGTTTTGCCATGAAAGAGCGATAACGCGCATCGAAATCTTCGGGTGTGCAGGGCATGCCCGGACGGGTAAGCGCCAGCAGCAAATCCGTCCCGTCCACATCGATGATTTCCAGCCCGTGCAGGGTATCCCGCAGAGCGCCTACCATGCGGTCGTTCATCCTGTCGGGTAGTTGTCCCGTTCCGATAAAGGTGGTCACGTACTCCCGCTCCTGCTCACGCAGCATGGGTAAGTTTTTCTGGGAACTTTCGCTCTTGAGGCTTGAAATAAGAGCGTTTACCCATTGGTTGTAAAGGTAATCAAAATCTTCGGTCACTTTTTGTAATTGTGCAAACGCTGAGCCATCCGCTCCCGCAGTGCGTGGTAAATAGCCACAGGCCGGGCAGGTTGTGTGCTGTCGCAGGTCATTTATGGTTAAGGAAGGACAAGAACGCAGCGCGCCGAGACGGTCTTCCAGTTTTTGCAGATCGCTTCGCTGCAAGAATTCCAGTGCGCTCAATGCGCGCAACTGTGCCCAATGCACATCACCTGTCAGACGTTTTTTCTGGGTATCCTGGATTGAATCAAGACGGGCTGAGGTGTGCAATTCCAGGTAGCGCCTGGCATAGGCATCTTGTAAGTTGGATAAACAACCTTTCAAGCGTGCAACCACATTGGGCGTACCTCGCTGGGCGGGATCTTTCAACACTGCGAGTTGCTCGGCACGGGCCTGGTCAGCCACACCAAGCCAGGCATCATCACCCGGCAGGTTTACTTCTGCCTGATAAATGTATTCAAGTTGCGGTTGAATAGCCTGAAGGACTTCGTAGAGATTCTTGATGTCCGCAAGTACTTTACGCGTGCGCATAATATGGCGTACATCGCCCTGTCCGGTCGAAAAATTACGCAGCTTTCCTGGGCTGTTGAGCGTCTGCAAAGTTGATAGAAAATTCTTGTATTCGCCTAATTCATCTCTCAAGAGCTGCAATTCTGCTGCGGAGAATAAAGGCTCGCGCCAACAACGCGGCCCCTCCCGCATGCTTTCCAGCAAACGCACTGTAAGATTAAGCTCCGTTTCGACCGTTGCTTGCAGTTGAATGGGCGCGAGTTCTAACTTCTTTGAATCAATGATTAAATCTTCGGGTAATCCCAGCTCTGTAAACAATGCCCTGAGAGCCTGCTCTGGGATGGGTTTTGGCCTGCTAACCGCTGTAAATTTTATCAACGTATTTACGCCTAGACGTGCGGCATCGTCTAGCGTTGCAGAGTCAATACGTGTGCCGGGCAAATTGATAGTAATTTCACCCTGCCTGGCTAGTGCAGCTAGTACCACCATAAACCATTCTGGCTCAAGCCCAAACCGTTTATCAACTTCGGCGTTGGTTTGTCCGCCAATCAACTCATTGCGATTTAACACTTTACCATCAGGTAATGTATACAACATCTTTACCACATGCTGGGCAAAAGGGCTGTCTTCGGTAGCAAACACCAACTGCCCGCTTTCCATACGGGCTAATCCCAGACCTTCCAAAACCACCTGAGCTGAACGTGTTGCAGCACCACCTGCGACAGCTCGCAAGGTTGCATCTGCTGCCTGGACCAAGCTTTCATAAGTGAAATCAATCCCGCTGAACTTGGGATAATTCGGATACTTTTGCTGGAAAGTTTCGCCTAAAAACGCTGATGCCAGTCGGAACAACTGTTCTCGCAAGGACATATCTCGAATGGATAGATGGTGTTTGGAAAGTGCTTCGGGTACAGTCATCTCCGTGCCTTTCCACCGAATGACCACTGCGCGAGTAATATTCTCGCGCAACCAATTATTGAGCGTCCGCATGAAACCATCTGCTTTGCGTTCGTATTGCTCCTTATTACTGCCTGATGAAATCGAACTCATCTCGCGCGTGCCTGCATATCGACGCAGCGTTTCGATAAAAACTGCATCGCGCTGTGCCATTGCGAAAAATACTTCATCCGGCTTATTACCCAAGTCTCGTGTGAGTACCGTAAATGGTGGGAGGAAATGAAGGTAAAAATCTCGTTCAGGCTGTGCCGTGGAACGCTCGTAAGGCGCACCCAGGAAAATATAACCCTTGCGCGTCATGCCCTGCCCTGTCCAGGGTAGTTCACGCTGCCAGATACGGAAACCGGGCACATAAGTGCTATCTGTTAACTCCAAACCGCGCGCTAGCATATCAAAGAAATACCTATCGAGTTGCGCATCATCCAGGGATGCAGCGCGCTGGTCAATCAGGGCATCATAATCTATGTCCTTTTTGAGATCGAGATAATACTGGTCGTTCTCGCGATTGTGTGAAATAAATTGCCCGTTGACTGCGCGGGATATTTCGATCAGCACGGTTTCCACGGTGGTTAGCAGAAAATCAGCATCCATTTCTGGTATAGGCAAATATAAACTCAGGCGGTCACGCAATTCTGCGGGTGTTAAACCGATTGGTGCATACAAATCACTCAATGTCAGCCGATGCACAGCCAAGGCTGCGATAATGCGCAGTGCTGCTGGACGATAATCTTTGATGTTGGGAGCCGTGCGGACCCGATCTGAAAGCACACGGGCTTTATCCTGCACATCGCGAATCTCAGGCACTGACCGGTATGACGGCTCATCATTAAGGATTGTCCAGTATGAATCAAATGAAATCAAACCGGTTTGTTCCACGGGAACGTCCTGGTCGAGCAGGCTTTCCATTTGTTTACTGAGCGCTTTCAAAAGATCGCGTTTTTCTACAACAGTCACTTCCTCAAACACTTCAAGGTATGCGGGGTGGATGGGGTACAAATCTACATAATCGTCGAGATGTTCAGCCATCGCGGCGTATAGATTGGTAAATTTTTCCAAATGTTTACGAACTTGCTTTTTCTCAGCTTCGGTTTTGGCGAGTAAACGGCGAGAAACAACATAGGCCATGTCTTCACGCACAATGCGTACTTGTTCGAACCTGGCTTTTACCCGCCGGATGGAATCTGCCGCGAATTGAAATCGAGGGCTGTCAAATAAAGATTCCTGAATACCTGCCATGAACCTGAATGGCGTCAATTCGCACGCCTCGCCGATTTCGCGCAGAAAATTTAAATCCAATACAAGCTGTTGGTCTTTTCTGCCGCGCAAATAATCGAGCAATTCATCCATCGCTACCAGTAAGCCAAAATCTGGATACTTCTGCTTGAAAACCACCATCATTTCAACGATCAATTCTTTATTGCTTGCGGCCTGATCCATTGGCGGAAAATGAAAATCCACACCCATGCGTTTCAGGTGTTTCTCCAAATCTTCAAGAACGATATCACGCAGGTTTTTCTCGGTCGAACCAGTTTCCTGGCGGACCACTTTAAATTTCCCAGCAATTGGTTTCAAACCATCCGCCACAGCAGGATGTGTTACACGTTGGAGCATGTCGGCATGTTCGGCAATAGCAGTCACGATCGACATTAAGTGTGACTTGCCTGTGCCATAGTTCCCTACGACGAATAACCCATCTCCCGGTTTATCCGAGTCAAAGCGTAGACTGGGCAAAATACGGTGAAGGATGACATCCGTCATGCGATCAGAAATCACATATGTTGAGACCAACTTCTCGGCTCGAATGCGTTCATCCGCCTGGCGAAGTTGAATAATATCTACGACAGGTTCAAACTGAATAAGGTCTCTATATTTCATGGATACTCCGTTTACGAACCGGTAGGGATGCAAAGATCTTCAATTTTCTTCTTCAATCCCGGCGATGTGCCTTCTTCAATCAGGAGAATAAGATGAGTGCGCGCTCGGGAGCAGCCTACATAC
Source organism: uncultured Anaerolinea sp. (assembly GCA_964462245.1). GTDB lineage: Bacteria > Chloroflexota > Anaerolineae > Anaerolineales > Villigracilaceae > UBA5195. The sequence continues at coordinate 7,082 of CAYWXS010000145.1, read as the reverse complement.
ATTACCATATCCGCATTGAATGTAAATTGGCTATCAATTTCTGCAATAATTACGACCTTGCGCTCGAGACCTTTGAAACGATGTATGCTGGTTGCCTGGATTTCATTTCGCTTATCCGGAGGATTTGACGTGAGTGAAAAATTACCCAGGCGCACCCTTGGCTTAAGCGCAGTATTATCCTTGCCATGTGGAGTGAGGATGACGATGTTCTCCATCCGAATACTTTCTTCTGATGTCATGCGGTAAAGAAGGCTCTGTAGAGAACGCAGCATCTGTGATGTGTCTTTATATTCAAGAAATTCAGGTATCCTCCCAATTGGTCCGTGGCATCCAATCGATTCTCGATTGTTGCGAAAATCAATTACTACTTTATGGATCGCTTGAGTGTTACGACAATTCTCAGTAAGAATAAAAGGTGGTTCATCTATAATGCCGGATAAAGTTGTTGCGCCACCATACAGATTCTGGTTATCATCATAAAAAACATAAAATATCCCCTCTTTTTCGGTCAGGAGCCCTGTCAATCCAATCCAGTAATTCTCTTTGAAATCCTGACCTTCATCTACAATGATTGCATCGAAACGTTGTTCCGTTTCATCAATCGCATTAATCAGGCCGTCTGGCAAAATGACATCGTTGTATTCTTTTTCATTGGCTGTGGGTCGCAATAATAATCCGGCTTGTTTTATTAATTCTCGGCATAAGCCATGAAAGTGCAGAACTGTTATGTTCGGGAGACGCTGTGCGAGATCATCTGCTAGTGCTGAATTAAAGCAAACTAACAACACATTGAAACCTTGTTCTGCCAGTTTGCGTGCTTTTTCAACAGCAAGCATGGTTTTGCCGGAGCCTGCACAGCCTGCAATCAAAGCCCGCCTGCGATTACCAAGAAAATCGAGCAGACGATATTGTTGTTCGGTCAACTCGATCAACCGCCTATCTTCCATATCCAGTTCTACTCCGAGTGGAGTAGTAATCTTGAAAGAGTGGGCTAACAAACCTTCTACTATGCCCAGTCTATCATTTCCCAATGATCCATACTCGGTTTGTTTTCCGCTAAAATAATAAGTGAATACTCGCAGGATTGCAGCGTCGATATCTCCCATGTCTGAGTTATCAATACAAATTTCTCGCGGCATGTCGAGCCGCAGAAATTTTTCCTTGATAACACTCGTGGGGAAGCAGACAGCGTGCCCGATATTCAAGAAACGCGACGAATCCCAACCTGGTAGATCGGTTATTTTCTCTAATAACGTGTGATGACTCTTTCGAGCCTGTTCAACTGGATCGATACTAAAAACCTGGTCATAGCGATTCGTTGTTGTCCATGTTCCAGTTTGTGAATCATAATCCACGCGTCCGCCCTTAACTTCCAAAACTAACACGCCCCACTCTGGATGTGCAATGACAAAATCGGCTTCACCATCGCGAGTCATCCCGTTTTTTCGCGATTGCCAGGCGACACTGTAAAATACTCTGAACCCTGCCGGTAGCTGTGCAAGTTTTTCAAAAACAAAACATTCTGCGGAACGCATAGGGTCATTCAATATACTTTCGGGAAGTTTTTCCGGGTAAATTTTTGCCATATAGATTTTACATTCCCTTCAATCGCAGACTTTTCGCTCTAAATAACCAGAATCAACGCAAAATATCGGTTAGAAAAATTTTAACTTCCCCATATGTTAACAGGTGTCTCTCAACTTTTAAGTTTTTAGCTTGAATATAGGGTGCTAATGGGGATCTCCCCCGTTAACAATTAAGTGTAGCAGAAAAAAACACCTGACGATAGTGCCAGATGTCTTAATTATTACACGATTATTTTTTTATGAGGATAATTGGTCGGAATACTGGTTTTTATAGTTGCTCATTTTGGATTGTGGTCTTGCAAGGTTATAACCCATTATTTTGTTTTTGATGAAAATCTACCCTGCCGACCGAATTAGACCGCATTTTGTCATGGTTATAATTTTGATTCAAGGACAAGTTCTCAGTACGAATCTGTTCTTTGTGCTTCGATGAATGCTTCAATTTGGTTATCAAATTTCTCTGTATCTTTTTCCTAGCCGACAAAATCAGCCGCAAGCCTGCTTTTGACTTGCTGTTACTATCCACTATCCCACTATCGAACAATAAATATCTTTGAAATATCAGGATGTTTTACTATTTGTTGGTGTCAACGATTTAACTCGCACCAATAGCACCTGGAACGGTACCCCATCATCGGCCTGTTGCACCACCAAGTGCATATCTTCAATCAACTCCTGCGCCGGTTCTGGCAATCAACGTCACGAGCGATATGCTGCATGTTATATCCTCACGAGCGAAAGATAGCATAAAGTTCGTCTCGATTGCACAAAGTTCATGAGGGTGGATATTGCATCATCTGTCAAGGCCTCGTGATAGAAGGATGTTAAACCACGCAGATAGAACTTCGACAAACCATGAGCGCTTTGGCTTAGGTTGCTTGGATGCACCAGGAAGATAAGGGATGAATTGGTGCATAGGGTTTTGAGCAAGGCGCTGCTGGCGTTTAGCTGACCAGAGCAAAATAATGATGCCAACCAGGTAAAGGAACCAGAAAGTAACCATGCCTGCGTACCCCAAAGCTTGAATAATGAGTTCGGTTGGCACATATATTGCGAGAAGAAACAAAGTGCCAGAACTTATACTCATCAGGACACCCAATAGAAGCCCCCCAATACGCATCCCCTGATCGACATTTCGAAGCATATTAATGAAAATTTTTGCGCTATAGCTCATGATGCTGTGGTCAATGCTGCTGATGTTGGTTTTGATCCTTCTGCTGATGATGCCTAAGATGATGCTGAATAAGCCGAAGATGAAGCTGACGAAGCTGCTGCTGATGATGATGGTAATGATGATGTTGATAATGTTGTTGCGGATGCTAATGCTGCTGATGATGCTGCTGGTGATTCTTATGCTAATGCTGCTAGTGATAATGAGGCCGATGATGCCGAAGATGATGCCGATGAAGCCGAAGATGCTGCTGAAGAAGCTGTTGAAGGTAATTGCATGTTCCAGTTCTTCAGCACCTAAAGACGACAAACCAACACAGCTAAAGCCAATCAGAAAGGCTGCCCCTGTGCCCATGAACAGCATTGCAATGCTGAGAGCTAAATTGCTCGATATAAAAAACGCCAGGCAACCGAAAGCCGGGCCAATGCCCATTGCAAGGACACAGAGCATAACCCCAAGTATTGGCAAGTCTGGTTTCGCACGCCAAACCCCCAACGGCATTGCAAGAATAATTATAGCCAGTAATAGGAGTGAGACCACGTTTTCCCAACTCCAAAACTGGGGGCGTTGGAAGGAAACCGAAAATATGCCCCAAAGGTTCAGAAGGCCGAGCAGCGTAACCAGTATTTTGATGCCAATTAATTGAAAACTTTTTCCAAAAGAAAAATCGCTTGGCCGATATAAATTACGCCAGTCATCTGGATTTGGAAGCGGGTCTTTTTCTATCAGGATGCGCAACATTCCAGCTTGCAACGAAGCAGGAAGACCGCTGCATAATTTACGCCAGGCATGATTGGTGCTGATGCGATGAGCAATATCAGAAAAAACGCCAGAGTCTGTTTTTAGCATTTCTCGACGTTCATTATCCTTGAGTTCTGCAAGCTGGCCGTCCTGGGCGGCAATGGCACAGAGAGGCAAGGCAAGGCGAGCATCACAGGACAAGGGATTGGATGGCACTACGGATTCAAAGGCATTGTGTAAGAGATATGCAGTGCGTCCGGCGATGACAGGCAGGCTCGAACCAGCAGATTCACCGAACGGTTCCCATATCCAGGTGATTTGTACAGAGGCACGTTGTTCGAGACTCAGATTAACCATCCGAAGCGCATCTTCCACTCCAGGCAAAGGCAGTAAGGCCGCAAGCCGCCAGGCTGATTGACGAGCAATCGGTGGTTCAACCGACCAAAGGATAGGTTGTAAGGCCAATGCCGCCCATGGAGTACCAATTTCAACGAGCATATCCATCGGCCAGACATACCCCTGTTTGGAAAATTCCCCCAGGAATGGCACAGCCAGGTTCCCCATCCGGGTCAGGAATGGGCGTGCTTCGGGTACCGTATCTGCGATGCCAGCCAAAAAGCGGGCAGCTTCGGGCAAATTAGTGCGAGCTAAAACGGAACAAGCTGCAAACCGGGTTGAAGAATTTTGCAAGCCATTTTTCAAAAAGGTCAACCAGGCCAAACCACGGTCACTGGGATTGGCTGCCATTAGGGCAAAAGCGGCAGCCAGAGATTCTGATGTCTGGGATTCAGATAGACGGGGCTGGAAGGCCTGAAAGATTTGATTACTAAAATCCTGATCAATTTGCTGGGCATCGCTCAAGCATTCCAAAGTCATTAGCGGATCAATGGTATATAGTTGTTTGAGCAGTAAAGTACTGTCGTGTTCGAGAGCACACCACAGCCGTAGCACTTCGCGCCAGGCATCGGGGCTGGTGCGAAAATTTTCTAGCAGTTTATTTTCGTCCGATTCGAGTGCGCGGGCAGCATAAAATTCTTGCAGAGTCAGATGGGTGAACTGATAATATTGTCCCCCGTCGAATGCCAACAACAAGCCGCTACGCTGAACGATTTCATCAAGCAGGGGCTGGGCATCCTCAGTTTTGAGCGTCAGGTCAGGCAAGATGGAACAAATTTCTTGCAGAGCCTGAGCGAGTTCTATGGTACGGCGTCCGCCAGTTTGTCCAGCCTGATTCTGATTATAAAGTGCCAGACGTTGTAAAACGAGGCGTTTGTAGGCAGGTTTGTAGTGGTTGCGCTCTAGCTTCCACTGGTCAAGCAATAGGTTGGTTGAACGTGTGTAAAACTCACTGCGAGAATGCGGCAGGGCAAATTCCGTATCGGTATAAAGATACGCGACCATCGTCAACAGCAGGGGGTTGCGCGCCAAGGCCATGATCTGAGGGCGTTCCTGCAAGGTTCTGAAAAAATGTTCGATGGACTTATCAGCAGGCATATCTTTTTGCCAGGGGGTCATAAAGCGCTGGATCTGTTGATCGTTGAATTCAATGATCTCCAACTGCTGATCAGCCCATGTGTCAAACTCGCCTTGATACACGGCCTTGCGGCAGGTGATGATGATGTGACTCCCAAAATATTTCTGCGATAAATCGTTTATCTGCTTAACCAATGGCGGACGGGATAGGGCGTTGACTTCGTCCAGGCCATCGAGCAGGATCAAAAGAGTTCCGTTTTTGAGCGAAGCCTGTAAAAATCCTTGCGCACCGGGGAAATTATGGTTTTCAATCGTTTTGGTCAGGGCATCCAGTAAGGCATTTTCAGCGCTACCAACACGAGTCAATTCCAAGTATATCGGGATGGGCTGTCCAGGAAAAGTATCTAATCCCTGGCGGGCATAGGTAAAAGCGATATGGCTCAGGAGCATGGTTTTGCCGGAGCCTGGGTTACCCAACACGACGATGCGTTTGTGTTTTTGGATAGTCTGGTAGGCATCTACCATATGTCGATCACCACCCAAAGCGCTAAGCGGCACATAGACATCCTGCATTTGGAGCGGTTTGTTTTGGCGAAATGGGATTTTCAGTGCGCAGTAAGTGCTTTCGAGAGATTGGCGATAGCGGTACAAGGCAATCGCCCAAAAAGGACGGAAACGGGCAAGGCGCTGGTAAGCGGCTTCTGCCAACCATTTGAAGGCTTTCCCAATATATTCTTTCGCCATACCTGCAAGAATCGCCAGTACAACACCTACAATCACGTATGGCCATCCACCCTGGGGATGGAGCAAATCATTCCAAGGGGATTTTGCCGGAATCGCAGCTTGAAATGCATCATCATAAATCTTTTTCACTTCTGCAAACGTCATCCCCAAAAGTTTTGCCTGCTCACCAAATAACAGATTCAACCCCTCGGTGGTTTCTTTTATACCCTGTTTTCCATCCCGTTGTGCCTGCTCGGTGACAGATTGAATCAGCACATCTCTCGGAAATAGTGGTGTAGGCGTCTGCGCATGAGCAAACGATACTGACAACATGACAAATAAAAACGCCAGGATGAAGATTGCTTTGGTCTGTATCTTTCCAAAAGCCATATACCCTCTTAACTGGTTCATTCGATTTCCATTTTTGATGATAATACTAAACACTTGGGGTATTCCCCAGAATAATTTAGTTTAGCATAAAAAAGACATCTGCAAATAGTGCCAGATGTCTTAATATTGTACGATGATTTTTAATATCGGCTTGTAAATTGAAGGATTTACAGCTTTTTCCCTCAATGGAAATCCGCCTGCTACCCCTCGAGCCGCTCCACCGCCTTCTCCAGATCCCGCTCATCCGGGGTCGTATACAGCCTGGTAGTGTTGAGATTGGCATGCCCCAGCAGTGCCGCCACCATCTCCAACCCAACACCACTTTCCACCAGATTCTTCGCGAATGTATGCCTGCAAACATGCGGAGTCAGATCATCCAGCTTTGCATCCTTGCCATAACGCTGAAAAACCCGCTGAACAGCCCGGCTGCTCAAGCCTTCGGTATCTGCCTCCACAGCCACCCACAGGTAATTGCTGGTACCGGAAGGCCGTACCGCAAGCCATTCTTCCATGGCTTTACGGGCATCGGCATTCAGCGGAATACTTCTTTGCTTGCCACCCTTACCATTCTGAACAGATACAGAGCCTTTTCTATCGGTCATCTTTATATCAGTCAGCCTCAAGGCTGTTGCTTCACTCAGTCTGAGTCCCGTATGCAGCAGTAACAGAACCAGCGAAGCATCCCTGCGGCGAGTCACCCAGCGTTTGGGATAGTGCAGTTTTGAAAGCTGCACATCCCGCTCTATTGCACGTTGCAGGGCGTATTGGTCATTCTTATCCAGCCATTTTGGCGCTTTGGAAACCTGGGGTACCGATTTGATGTTCTCGGTTGGATCGCCCTCGATTTTGCCTTCAAACCTCGCCCATCGCACATAAGCGGAGAGTGCAGCCATGCGGCGATTGACCGTACTGGCCTTACGACGCTGAACAGTCAGTAAGAATTGGGCACGGTTCAAAACTAAGAAATCGCACCTTTACAAATTTCTGAGAGACAGGTA
>CAYWXS010000144.1:0-15683 GCA_964462245.1 uncultured Anaerolinea sp. | reverse complement strand
TTCAGCCGCTTCACCCCTCCAAACGCTGAAATCTTGGCTACAAATCCAAAACCTTATTCTGAATATCTATAATTTGGATAACCCGATTCTGTTCCACAGTGGGGTAATAAAAAAATAGCGGGAATGCATGGGAGTCGAACCCACCCTGGACCGCAACGCGACCCAATACCGGTGTTGAAGACCGGAAAGCCCACCGGGACTTATGCACTCCCATGCTCAAGGATACCTTAATTTACCATTTTTTGGGGGAATCATTTTGTCGATCATTTTCATTGTTTTTGTATTATCCAGGCACCGCTAGGACAAATCACCACATCAAACTGTCATTCCCAAAAGACACCCGGACAATTTGCGTATAACTGTCATTGCGAACGAGCGTTCTTTCCCGAAGGGTATCGGGAGGATGTGCGAGTGTGGCAATCTTCGCACCCATCCAACAGATCGCCTCTATCGAGGCCACATGGCTCGCAGAGCCTCGGCACCATAGACCGTGATCAATACAGTCAGGCTGGTAAAGCACACTACAGCCAGCAGGGTCAGGCTGCCAGTCGTCAACCCCAGCAGAGCCAGTCGGCGACCTCTCTCAGCTCGCTGGGGAAGCTGCCGCAGGGCAATAAAACCCGAAAGCAAAGCCAGCATGCCAAACAATCCGGCGGTCGGGTAGCAAACCCAGGCTGTGAAAGGGATAGGGATGACACCCACGCAAAACGACAGGAATGTCAGCATAGCCAGAATCAGGCTGAAGATGGCGTAACGGTTAATCGGTCGGGATGGAGTGAACATGGGTCTGGGTTTATATCGCTCGATTAGTGTCAACTTGCTTGTGTGCACAGCGCATAGCACAAACAAGTCTGAATTGTACACTATTTGATTTTTCCAGGCCGTTTATCAGGGCATTGTGCCCAGGGCGATTGCATCTAAATTGGACGGAAGGTCACCAATAATAATTCATTGCAAAAATCGCCCTGGAGCCTTTGAGCAGATATATCACGATGGCAAAATCGAACTTCGGGGTAAACACTCGAAGGTATATTATAATAATTCTTCGTACGGCAAAGACGACAAGCCGGTAAAAAGCGGGTATGCGCTTCATTATATACACTTGTCAGAAAAAACAAAAAACCGCACTGGCAACTGCCGTTCCAGTCTGCCAGGCACCGGGTTGCATGGTTATCGAAACATTTTTCCCCTGGTAATTATTCCTATATTGCGAGACATTGCCCTTGCCAAATATCTTTCTTACACCAGCCTCCATCAGCTATCTGGCTCAGGTTATCCTATCCTGGTCATTGACTGCAGCCCTGGCATTCAGCCTTTATTCACAAAAGAAAGCTGAAAATCAGGGATATTATCTTTTTGGCTTTATTTTATGTATCAGTATTTTTTCCGGGCTGCTCTTCTTCGATACAGCCTTATTATCCGGCCCCCGTCTTTATGCAGTCTATCTCGAAAACCCAACCCTGGCAGTGGGGCTGGTCTTATTATTCCGATTTATCTATCAGTACCCGGTCGCATTCAAGCAGCGCAGATGGGAAGAACGAATTGTTCTGATCCTCAGCCTGGGATATGCCCTTTCTGAAATATATTTCGCATTTATGCGCTTCACCTGGTTGCAACAATCTGGATATGTAGAATACCGGCCATCAGAAGCTGATTACGCCCTGGCTGCTCTTTTTATCTGGATTCCAATTGCCTTTTTACGGCAGAGCCTGCTGGCGGATGAGCCCCAAATCAATTGGCTTCAAAATATTTTCAGACCAAATACCATCCCTGCCCGGGCTGCCCGTGATTATGCCCTTGTTTTCTTGATTCCCCTGCTGCTGGGATTCATCAATATCCTGCGCAGCACCAGCAGTATTTCCGCCATGATTTTTAATATGGCTTTATCGGTTGGGATATTGAGTACGATCTGGCTGTTTGTACTGGTTTACATCAAATCACTGCCAATCACCAGCCCCTTTTTGGTCAAACTTACCGGCACAACCCTGACCCTGATTCTGGTCATGTTTGGTTCCAGCAGTTGGGCCATGACACCCGCTCATATTTCTGAATACCATCCAATTTTAGCCGCGCAGCAGTCCCTGCGCTTTAGCCCAAATGCGCTGGGCGGTTACGATATCAGCCAGATCCCCTATAATTTTGAAAATAACCTGGGACAGAAATTACCAGTCACTTCCAGTGGCAATGGTCGCAATCAGCCGCTTGACTTTACCTTTCCCTTTTTCGGAAAGACCTATACCCGGGTTTATCCATCCAGTGTTGGTCTGGTGGAAATTGGCCAGGCACTCTATCACCCCAGCCTGCAATTTCATTATGGCCAAATCCCGGCTATTTTCCCGCTATTAATCGACCTGGAACCGGATTCTGCCGGCGGTTTGTTCGCCCAAAAAGAACCCGATCGGCTGATTATCACGTGGAAGGATTTACCAGCGGTACACCAGGCGCAGAATATTTATAGCTTTCAAGCCATACTCTACAGCGATGGTCATTTTGACTTCAATTATAAAGATTTACCACCCAACTTGACTATTAACCCGGATACCGCGCCCTATGAAAATATCTGGCTGCGCGGGCTAACCCCGGGAACTGCGACTGTACCCATGCAAACAACAAATTTATACGTCGCCAAACAAAGCGGGCCGGAAGGCCTGCTGCAGGACTTTAATTACAGCATCCGGAGTTACCTGCATAAATTTCTGGTCCCCTGGTTCTGGCTGCTCATCACCGCATCCCTGCTACTTTTTGTATTATTTCCGATATTGCTCTCGGCAGATATTGTCAAACCGCTGGGCGTACTGCTGGCAGGCGTGCACCAGGTGGATGCGGGCAACCTGGATGTGACCATTCCAATCCAGAATCTGGATGAGATCGGATTGCTGACACAATCCTTTAATAATATGGTCTCGATCATGAAAGCCCAGGTCAACGGCCTTGAGCAGCGTGTTTCCGAACGAACCATGCAATTGGAAAGCACCAATCAACAGCTCAGCGCAGAGATGAAACTGCGCCAGGCTTCGCAGGAGCAATTAATTGAGCAGCAGCGCAGCCTGGCAACTCTGGATGAGCGCGAGCGCGTCAGCCGGAATTTACACGACGGGCTGGCCCAGGCCATTAATTCGATCCGGATGCAAACCAAAGCGGCTCAGACCCTGTTTGCCAGAAATGAGGATAAGGCTGCAAATGAAAGCCTTGAAAAGATTTTACAGATGGCGGGGGAAGCAAATACAGAAATCCGCAATGTGATCCTGGGTCTGCGCCAGCATCAACCAACCGAAACCGACATCTTTGGCGTATTGGAAAGTTACCTGGCAGAATATCAAGGCCAAACCGGCATCAAAGCCAGCCTGAGCCTACCCAGTGCGCAATTGATTCCACTCCTGACCCCGGCAGCAGAAGAACAGATCCTGCGTATCATCCAGGAGGCACTTACAAATGTCCGAAAACATGCCCAGGCCAGCACGGTGGAAGTCAGCTTCGGCACCGATGAGCGCAGCGTACATATCGCCATTAGCGATAATGGGGTTGGTTTCGACCCCAAAACTAGCCCACAGGATGGAAATCCTCATTTTGGTCTGAACATGATCCGTGAACGGGTGGAAATATTGGGCGGACGGCTGGAAGTACGTTCGGCAAAAACCAAAGGAACCAAAATTCTGGCCTATATTCCATTTGGCCCGATGAGCGTTACCGGCACAGATCAAAAATATTTAGAGGGAATGCGCTTACTGCTGGTGGATGATTCGCCCATTTTCCTGGAAGGATTACATAACCTGCTTACGTCGCAGGGTTTAACAGTGGTTGGCCTGGCACACGATGGCCTGCAAGCCCAGGAAAAAGCCCGGCAGCTGCACCCAGACATGCTGATCATGGATGTGATCATGCCGCATTGCACCGGTGTTGAGGCTGCACTCGCAATCAAAACTGAATTCCCACAAATTAAGATTGTCATGTTGTCCTCGTCTGAAAAGAAGGAACATCTGCTGGATGCACTCAAAAACGGGGCATCAGGCTTTATCCTGAAAGGGGCCAATCCCGATGAATTAATTAGCGCGCTGGAAAAAATTGCGCGCGGAGAAGCCATCCTCTCGCCCGAATTGGCCTCACTGGTTGCCCGGGAATTCTCTCAACACGATCAAAACAACCCAGACCCGAAACTAGCTGAGAGAGCGAAGCTGTCAGATTTACAACATTCCATTATCGGGTTGGTAGCAAGCGGAATGACCTATAAAGAAGTGGGCAGCAGGTTGTATCTAAGCGAACGGACCATTAAATATCAAATGAAACAAATATTTGATATCCTGCAAATGAAAAACAAGACCGAGCTCGTGCATTACCAGTTATCGCGTGATAAAAAGTAAGTCAATATACGCCAGGAACCAAAAAGATGCGCTTGTGGGCAAGTCCACAAGCGCATCTTTTTTAATTTTGTACTTTTTGTCCTTTTTAGTCAACAAGTTATCACCAAAAGGACGTGATAGGGCTGTTTTAATCGAATATCCTATCTTATGTTTAATTTCCGCTTTCCATTTTGTGCTGACCAGTTTAGTTACGCCAATTGAACAGCTGTTTAAAATCCAAAACCTATTTCAAGTGAGGAGAAATTTACATGCAACAAAAGAGTCTTGCTATATAATTTTTAGTAATAGCCCTGGTGGCCTTCCTGGTCCTTTCAAATGTTGGGCCAGCTTTTGCCTCTCCCCCCCGGCAGGATTTGAGCAAAGCTTCCGGGGTAACACCGCTGCGGATTGGATATTCAGTGGTACCGCTGATCTGACCAGTGGTGACATCGATCCGGTCGGGAATGGTTGGCTGCGCCTGACCAGTGCCAGCGCGGACGAAGCCGGCACTGCCACCTATAATGGACAAGCCTTTCCAAGCACCGCTGGTGTGGAAGTTTCTTTCACATACGCTACTTACGGCGGCAACGGGGCAGATGGAATTGGCATCTACCTGATCGATGGATCTGTCGGCACACCTACGACAGGTGGTTCTGGCGGTGCATTAGGCTACGCGTGGAACCATTCAGGATCAAATACTGTTCCGGGTGTTACCAAGGGTTATGTAGGAATCGGCCTGGATGAGTATGGGAATTTTGCAATAAACTCTGATGGAGGCCCAAATCCCTATGGAACCGGTGGAATTGGCCAAGCAGCAGGAATTACCGTGCGCGGTCCAGGAAATCTTAATGTTAGTGGTGGTTTCCCTTACCTGACCCATTCTGACTTAGATGTTGAAACAGACAGCCGTTCTGGCGTAAAACTTGTGGTCATCACGATTACTCCCGCCCCAACCCAGACTCTGACCGTTTCAGTTGATGGTGTTGTATATATTAGCAATTTCAGCCTGGCAGCCTATCCCATGCCCGCCACTTTCAAGATGGGCTTTTCATCGAGCACGGGCGGATCCAATAATATTCATGAAATCCGTGATTTTGTAGTCGGGAAGGCTAAAACATCTACAACCTCCGTGGTTTCATCGAGGACTCCGGCAGTACTCGGCTCTCCAGTGATTTTCACCGCGACGGTTAGCTGCACCGCCGCTTCAACTCCAACCGGAACGGTAAATTTTTACGATAACATAACCCCTATTGGAACTGGCACATTGATCGCTGGAAAAGCCGATATCAGCACATCTTCGCTGAAAACTGGCGCTCACATTATCAAGGCAAAATACATGGGTAACAGCACTTGCCCAGCCAGTGAAGACACAGTACACCAGGTGGTTGTCGCAGCATCTGCAAAATCTTCAGACCCTATAGTGCCTGCAACAGGTTTCACAATGGGAGTAGTCACCAAAACTTCCAGCCCAACCCGCTGATAAAGCCTATACCACTGATAATAATCTGGTTCTCGAAATTCCTTCCATCAACGTCAAAATGAACATTGTGGGTGTTCCACAGGCTGAAAATGGCTGGGATCTGAACTGGCTTGGTAAGGATGCCGGTTATCTTAACGGTACCGCCTTCCCCACCTGGCTGGGCAATACGGTCCTCACTGGCCATGTGTGGAATGCCGACAATACCCCGGGCGCGTTTGCCGGTTTACGCAAACTACAGCCTGATGACCTCGTTAAAATCGTGGCATGGGGACAGGTTTATACATACAAAGTGACCGAGAGTCGCAACATTTGGCCTGAGCAATCGAACGTACTCTTCCAGCACGTTTCAGATGCATCCACAATTACCTTGATGACCTGCGAATTGTTCAATCCATTCACTCGCGGTTATACATTCCGCCGGATTGTGCGCACAGTTTTCGTTGGCATCAGCAAGGCCCAATAACCGTTCATTTGTTGGCATCAATAATGAGATTATGAATTTGAAACACCTGTAGTTTTTCTTTGTGGTGTTTTGCGGATGAAATCATCCGCAAAACACCACTCGTGGGGCAAGCCGTGGGTAATTGGGTCTGGCACAAGTCAAAATTCTAGTTGATGAAGACCCAAATAATGCTCCGAATCGATGCCGTCATCCAGATTATGCTTGCAAAAAAGCGCTCTGTGGCAAAAAAGACAGACACATTTGAACCAGTGTGTCTGTCTTTTTTTTTATTCACTTCCGTTCACAGTGAATCTGCTCACGGGTTGAGAAAGCACGCTGGATAAAGTTAGAGCCCCCATAGAGGAATTTAGATATTTTTGGAGATTACCAGGCGAAAAGCCTTTCTTAGTTGATAGAATGTAAAAGAAAGAGGTCTGCGCTTGTGTTTCATCCTTTCGGAATGGACACCGCAGACCTCTTTCTTTTGTAAAACAAAATCCAGCTAAACTTTAGTCGGGGCGAAGAGATTTGAACTCTTGGCCTCTTGCACCCCATGCAAGCGCGCTAGCCGGGCTGCGCCACGCCCCGAATTACTGCAACGACAGGCCTTATCGTTTGCGGTTCTTATACCGCGAGACACTATTATAGTCGCAATTGTTTTTTTTGGCAATGAGGTAATTCAAAAGTTCTGGGAGGTTAACTGAATTGGGTTTTAATATTCTATCTTCGAGCTTGCAATTGATAGCGGAACCCATTTCGGAAACAGTTAACTCGACTTTTGCACCTTAAATAAAGATATTCCAGCCGTTTGGTAAGAATTTTTCTGGCCTGCTAGTGCCAGGGATTGGCAATTAGCAGTTGAAAATCAAGAAAAGGAGTTTATCCGATAAGTCAGCCTGGCAATAGTTAATAACCAACCCAAGTTTGCTAGCTTTGATCGTGACATTGGTTGCTGTCAACCTTAGCTCTATGTTCAATTGGCACAGATTTGGCGCTTTTGGTTTAAATTATGCCTGATTTCTATCTTGTCGATGTCTGAAAACACTGACAGCGATCGCATAATTTCGAACTGATCTGCCCACAGAACGCCATTTTCATCCCCAAATAACCGTCAAATTCTTATCTCAATTTGTCTGCTAAAAATCTATCCGTCTTGCTGTATCAACTTCTATCTAATCATGAGCAGGCTTACCCATGATTAGGTGGACAAACACTTTCCCGAATAACCAATTGCGTTGGAAGAATTTGGTGTGACGGCTCAACGAATGATTCGATTAATTTCACCAGCAAGCTGGCAGCTTTCCGACCTTTTTCAATTGAAGGTTGTGAAACCGTGGTCAAAGCTGGGTGTATCAGGCTAGCTAAGGCGATGTCATCGAACCCTAGAACCGACAGATCTTTAGGAACGTTTAACCCAAAAGCTGTTGCCGCCTTAATCACACCAATAGAAATAATATCGCTCATCGCAATAACCGCTGTCGGCTTGTTACGAAAACGCCATAAAGCCTGAAAACCCTCCACCCCACCGTCCTCGGTGCTAATACATTCCAACAGGCGGATTGAACGTCCATTGATAGTTAACCCGTATTTTTCAAGAGCTGCCAGGTACCCCCGCATGCGTGCGCCCAATGTACCTACATATTCCTGATAGCGTGCCTGTTTCCCTGAACGAATGGCCAGTATGACAATGTTGCGGTGGCCTAAGTCTAATAAATACTTCATGGCCAGGTTGGCGCCGCCAATATCATCGACATTGATCGCGGGAATACCTTCAATCGGGTCACTGTCTATTGTCACAAACGGCACCCGGCACTGCCTAACTACTACCATAGTTGCCTTATCTTCCTCCAATCCGAGGGTCAGAAAACCATCAACAGCTGCATTGTCGATCGCCCGACGCATACTACCTTTCAGCGGGGGGACCAACATCAATGATAGACCTGAAAAGGTACATACCTCGCCAATCCCCTCTACCAATTCTGGGAAATGAGGATTGCGAACAATTTCATTAATTGGTTGTGGAACCAATAGGCCAATCGCTCCCGTTCGGCCTGTAGACATGCTTCTCGCCACAGGGTTGGGTGAATAGCCCATTTCCTCGGCAATCGCCAGGATGTGCTTAAGCGTTGTATCTGATAATCGAGTGGGATTGTTAAAAGCAAAAGAAACCGCAGTTTTGGAAATCCCAGCTTTTAGAGCAATATCTTTTATGTTTACTTTTGGCATGGTTTAGTTTAATTTATTGAGTGAATGGGATGAGCACAAGTCCTTGCCGGGATTGCAATTCTGGCAGAAGCAGTTGTTTCTCATCGCTGGTGAAAACAAGTCCACTTAAAACGTCGATCCATTGGTTAATTTTGTTTGAGGAAGGGAAAGTAATAGTTAGTTGCGTGCGCATGTCACGCGGGTTTGTAACAATAATCACCTGATCATCACCCAGACTGCGCCGGTAAGCATACACGCCGTTGAAGGTTAGCAAAGTTTCATAAACTCCGGTGCGCAAAGCGGGGTGCTCATTACGCAGGTTTATCAGTTTCTTGACCATTTTTCGTATGGTCTCATTCCAATGTCCCTCGTCCCAGTCCATGCACCGGCGGCAGTCTGGATCATTCTCGCCTACCATACCGTTTTCATCGCCGTAATATAGCATCGGCGCTCCAATGCCAGTGAACATGCAAATAAATGCCAGTACCGCCCGAGAAACATCGCCACCACATAAAGTCAGCAAGCGCGCTGTGTCATGACTACCAAGTAAATTTAATTGCAAAGGAGAAGCATATCCATATATTTCATAGAGGCGTGTGACATAATGATCGAAGTCTTCGGCATCCATTGCGTCGCGTGCGCAATAATCCAATATATAGTCCCGCAAAGGGTAGTTCATTACTGCGTCGCAAGTATCACCCTTCAACCAGCGTGAACCATCCCGCCATGCTTCAGCCACGATGTACGCATCTGGACGAATTTTTTTTACCTGTTGTCGGAACTCTCGCCAAAAGGCTAGTGGAACTTTCCACGGTACATCAAGACGCCAACCATCGATATCCGTTTCCTCCAACCAGTAAACCGCCGCATCTAACAGATATTGTTTCACCGCAGGATTGGTGATGTTTAGCTTAGGCAGAAAACCAGCCCCACCACAGGTTTGATAATTAGGCGGATGCTGGTCGACTGGAAAATTGTCCGTTACGAACCAATCACAATATTGTGAATCCCGCCCTTTTTCGATTACATCTTGAAACGCCCAAAACCCGTCCCCACAATGGTTGAAGACAGCGTCGAGGACCACGCGAATATTGTTTTCATGGGCTGTTGTCACTAGCTTTTTTAGCAGTTCTTTGTCACCAAAGATCGGATCCACTTGGAAATAATCGCTTGTATCGTACTTGTGGTTGGATCGTGCTGTGAAGACCGGCGTCATATAAATAACGTTAACTCCCAGATCGCGCAGGTATGGCAGGTGATCAAGTACACCTTGCAGATCCCCACCCATAAAGGTTTGCGCTGTCGGCGGTGTACCCCACGGCAGGACCCAGTCAGGATCGTTCGCCGGGTTGCCATTAGCAAATCGCTCAGGGAATATTTGGTAAAAAATGGCGTTTTTCACCCATTCAGGTGAGTCTAAATTATCAAACATGGAAACACACTATCCTTTTAAACCTGAACGTGTCATGCCCGAAATGAAACTCCGCTGTGCGGCCAGGAAAAAGATTACGGGCAACAGAGTGGCTGTGACAGTTCCTGCCATCATATAAGTCCATTCAGTCTGGTATCGACCAGCAAAGATCTGCAGTCCAACCTGAATGGTGCGCATTTGTTCATTATTAGCCACAAGGAGTGGCCAAAGAAAATCATTCCACGCAAAGAGAAAGGTAAACAGCGCCATCGTCACCACCGATGAGCTGTTTAGTGGGATAACGATGCGCCAGAGTGCTTGCCAGTGTGAGCAGCCGTCCAGGTGGGCGGCATCCAAGTAATCGCGGGGGAGGGATATAAATGCCTGACGCAGCAGAAAGATTGAAAAAGCGTCTACCATGCGCGGCACAATCAGAGCCTGAAAAGTATTGAACCAATGCAAATCACGAATAATTAGGTAGGAAGGAATGATGGTTGCCTGAAAAGGGATCATCATTGTGCCCAGAAATAGCAAAAAGAGAATATTGCGACCGGGAAAACGAAGGAATGCAAAAGCATACGCTGCCATGCTTGCAAAAACCACCCGCGCAAGAATCATGGCAACCGCCACGAATGCAGTATTTAGATAGTAGCGAAGGAATGGCGCTGCGTGCCAGGCTTTGAAGTAATTCTCAATTACGAACACATTTGGAAATAGGTAAGGTGGCAATCCAGTGGTTCCACGAACTTTCAACGAAGTTGTAAACATCCACAAATAGGGAACCAGGATGATGAAAGCTGCAGGGATAAGGACGATGGTCAGTAGCGCTGTGATACGATACTTTCGTCTCGATAGGTGCCAGGGAACTAACCTCTGAATGCTGCTCATTCGGCTTCCTCCGCAGAACCGAAGCCGACGAAGCGCCATTGCAAAATTGTGAACAAAGCCACCACTAAAAACATGACCACTGAGATGGCTGATCCATAACCCAGCTTGAAAAGCGAGAATGAGTTGGAATACATGAACATTCCTATTACCTCGGTTGCATTAGCAGGACCGCCACGAGTAAGTACCATCACCTGGTCAAAAACCAGGAATGAGTCAATTACTCCCAAAATTACCAGCATAATAGTGGTGGAACGTAGCAAGGGAACGGTAATGCTAAAAAAACGCTGCAACGAATTAGCCCCATCAATTTCTGCGCTCTCATAATATTCTTTCGATAACGACTGGAGCGCAGCCAGATACAAAATAAGGGTAAACCCAATGCGCCTCCATATGCCCAATGACATCACCGTGGGAAGCGCCCAGGTTTTGTCCGCCAACCAGTTCAGCCCTTCGATTCCGAAGTATCGTAAGATGACATTGACAAATCCAAAACCCGGGTTAAATAATAATATCCAGACCATCGCTGCTGCAACAGTCGGCGTTACCACGGGTAAGAAAAATATCCCCCGCCAGAATGATTTGCCCATCAGAAAGCCGTTGTTTAACAAAACAGCAAGGATCAACCCAAGGATAATACTTATCACCGTTACAACCAAAGTATATTCGGCTGTGACCTTTAAAGAATTCCAAAAACGGTCACTTTGAGTAAGCGTGAAAAAATTATCCAGGCCAATGAAGGTCTTTACTTTGGATAGGTTATCCCATTTGAATAGACTTAAGAAGAACACAACTCCAACCGGATAGAAATTAAAGACCCCCAATACCACCAAAGATGGCAACAGGAACAGAGTCGCCGTGAGAAGATCGTTACGACGTAAACGGTTTATCCGGTGAACAGAACCTGTTGAACGAAGACCCATAATGTATTTTACCTTGAGATGAATTGATATTGGGTGGGAGCAGCGAATAAACATCGCTGCCCCCACAAGGAAAAGATGTTATTGGACTATTTCAAGGCTTCATTTACAGCAGATTCTGCTGCAGTTAGTGCTTCTGCGGGAGACCCATCTCCCAAAAGGGCTTTCTGAATTTCTCTTGAAAAGGCGTCTGATACTGCAAAGTACTTGGCAGTTGCCGGACGAGTGTGGGCAGATGCCATTCCTTGAACAAAGGGCAACATGCGCGGCTCGGTCTCATTTACCCATTTCAAATAATCGACATTTTCAGCTACGGATTTTCGCACAGGTAGGAAACCAGTCCTTTGATCCCACTCCAGTTGAATCTCAGAACTGGTAAGATATTGCATAAACTTCCAGACAGCTTCTTTATTCTTCGTAGCTTCAAACATAAAGAGATGCTCTCCACCCACGTTGCTGGCTGTTGTGCCTCCAGCCGGTGCTGGCACAGCGGCAATGCCCCACTTGAAGGGTGCATCCTTGCGGTAACCGAAGAGCCAGGACCCGTCGAGTTGCATACAGGCTTTTTGGTCACCAAATAAGCCCCAGGGACCTGGCTTCGAGCCTTTGCCCTTGAGCATATCGGAAACATAAGTCAATGCTTTGAGACCTTCAGGCGTATTGAAAGCGGCCTTAGTGTTATCGTCATTTAGGAATTTACCGCCAGCAGCCCACAGCCAAACCTGAAACTGCCAGGTGATGCCTTCGCCGGTGGGTTGAGTATAGTATTCAAATCCAACCACACCTTTGGCTGGATCCTGGCATTTTTCAGCCATGGCCTGCATTTCATCCCAGGTTGTAGGCGCTTTTTCGGGATCGAGTCCAGCTTTCGTGAATAGATCCTTGTTCCAAATCAATTGCATGTTGTTAGTGCTTACAGGCAAGGCATAGCGTTTGCCCTTGATCACATCAAAGTTTGCCAGCATGGGGTAAAAATCATCAACTTTGGAGCTGCCGTCTTTGGCAATGAAATCGTCCAAGGATACCACCGCTCCCGTCTCAACCAGTTGCGGAACCAGAATCAGATCCAGCGCAGCCACATCAGGCGTAGTGCCACCAGCTATAGATGTCTGGTATAGCGTCATGATGTCTGCGTAGGGTTGGAAGACGGCTTCCACTTGAATGTCAAGATTTTGCTTATTAAAGCGATCGATCAGTTCCTTCATAATGTCTCCGTTAGCGCCTTCCCAATTGTGCCAAAAGGTCAGCTTGATCGGTTCGGTTTTCGGAGCTTCGGTTGGAGCGACTACTGTAGGAACTTGTGTCGGAGCAACAACAGCAGTCGGCTCTACTTGTGCAGTAGCAGTAGGGCTGGCTGCAGGTGAGCACGCCGCAAGAATGCCTGTCAGCATTCCAGCGATCACAAGCAGGGTAAGAGTTTTGGTGAGTGTTCTCATAGCGGTCTCCTTGAATGTTGGGTTGAGGTTATTAAACCGGTTTAGTAAACCGGTTTAATAATATACCAATTTCTAAAAAGAGTCAAGACTTTTTTTTTTTAAGTTAATTTGAACTTGTGTTTGTGAGTCTGGGGTAATTTATTTGTGACGAATGCGCTAAACAAGCATAGTATTTCACGAACATCAACACCTTCTGCCTGCAAGGCTGCCGAAACCGCCCAGGGGCTAACGCCATTGGGCGAGGAGAAGCACCCCACTGCGCGTAAATGGGGATTCCGATCAGTGCTTTAGTTCGTGAGCCCCGTTGACGCGCAGCGTGCGCTGTTTTCGAACACGGGGATCAATCGCCGTGCGACCCTGCCAACCCAATTCCCATATTGAGCATTGCTGCTTCACAAAACTGTTGATATCAATTTTTACATATTGTGCTATCATTTTATTGTTCTTTGAATTTCATTGGGGCACTATATAACCAAAAATTGCAAGACCTTTTTGCTCAGTTGCCAGGGAGGCAATATGAAGATCACTCGTTTGATTTCTATTATGTTAGTCCTTGTCATGTCCTTTTCCATTTGGACCCCAGCCCCCGTTTATGCCAGGTCAGCACAGGCAGCTACCGCCAGCCTTGTTGAAAAAGCCAAAATCACCGTCGTCAAATTAAACATTAACAACAAAACGAGTGGCTATCTCTACATCAACCTGGTCGGAGAAGGACGCAACTACTATTTTGCCGCCACCAATAAGGGCAAAAACACATTTGAAATTGCCCCCGGGAAATACACCTATACCATCTCCGCCTCCGCCTGCAAGGGCTCGGTTACCAAAACCAAAAATTTCAAATCCAAGTCAGCTTCCTTGGGCTCATGGATCTGCCGCAAATAAAGCATAATCAACGGCCTGTCAAGCCCGCATCAGCAAACATAAGCAGCCCACACAACGATAAATCGCCGTGTGGGCTGCTTTATAACACAAACCCTAAACCGGCACCAGCATTTCACTGATTTCAATGCCTTCCGCCTGCAGGCTGCCGGAAGACAATTCACGCAAAGCCAACTGGAAAGCCGGGTAGTCATCCAAAGGGAAGCGCAGGGTCATCGTCACATCTGCCGCAAAGTCCTCACCCAGGATGGCACCCTCATGCCGCACAACCATCAGACGGATGCGTTCAAGCAGGTTATACGGCAGCGCCAGCATGGCAACCTGAACGCGCAGCTTGCGCGCCCTGGCAACGTCCTTTACCACCAGTTGAGCCGCTTCGGTATAGGCTTTCACCAACCCGCCAGTCCCCAGCAGGGTTCCGCCAAAATAGCGGGTAATGACCAGCACCGCATCCCCCAGCCCGCTGCCACGCAAAACCGCCAGAGCCGGGCGTCCGGATGTACCCTGGGGTTCGCCGTCATCCGAACAATAGTCGGTAACATTATTGCCGCCGCCGATAATATAGGCAGGCACATGATGGCTGGCATCCGGAAATTCCTGGCGGATGTGTTTGATAAATGCGCGGGCTTCATCCGTACTGAAGGCCGGTGCAAGCGCGGCAATAAAACGCGAGTTGACCTGGGTATGTTCGCGCCGAATTTCCTGGGCAGGGATAAGATAGATGGGGGGCATGGCTTGATTGTAAAACAAAAACCTGCCCAAAATGGACAGGTTTTTTCCCCGAAAGGGGGATGGTGCCGAGGGAGGGAATCGGACCCTCGACCGAGCGATTATGAGCCGCTTGCTCTGCCGCTGAGCTACCTCGGCACGTTTCCGTGCACCTTAAATTTTAAAGGCGGGCTGTATTTTATACTGCTCCGGGTGATTTGTCAATCAAAAGGGCGTATCAAAAGGCATATTTCATTTCAGGTATTCGCATCAGATAATCTTTACCCTCATCCATTCAGAAAAGGCTCCGCACATGCCCCGCTCCCCACGTGTTCTCTTACCCAACAGCACTTACCATATACACCGTGCGCTACAATAATAGACCATCCCCCCTTCCCGTTTTTCGGGAAGGGGTAGGGGGTTAGGTCACCGCTCGCCATCGCCGCTTTTGCCTGGGATACGCGCAGCGACAACTGGGGACCAAGACCTGCCGGATGGTTTTGAGCAAGAACAGAAACAACCAAAAGGCCCACTCCCCAAAGGGAACCGGCCAACTGCCCTTAACACTCACGCCAAAATCGTACCAGGGTTGGAATTCGGCCATTTTTTCAACCACATCTGCCATAAAGATACGCCACACACTGCCAGACAACGCTTTCGCTGGTCTCGTGAACAATTCTTTAAGCTCGTCTGTGAGTTCCATCATCATCCAGCTTGCAAATTAGGATGATGGTTTTACCCGATTTTGGAATGATTTATTTTCTGGAAATTCCATAATTTACTTGTTACTACTCAGCCATTCCCTAAATCTGTCATTGCGAGGAGGGTGCTCTCCCCGATATCATGCCCGCACTTGGGTACGTGGCAATCTACTCGGTAGGCATAAGATTGCCACGCCGCCGAGGAGCAAGGGCGGCGGCTCGCAATGATTATACTGAGTCGTCAAGAGGCAATTTGCACCTTAACAATTTGAGTCGGCC
>CAYWXS010000143.1:0-15759 GCA_964462245.1 uncultured Anaerolinea sp. | reverse complement strand
AAGTCTTCATTTTTCAGGGTTTGTACGGTTTCGTATCTCATGTGCCTATTATCAGTGCACACCCGTCACTTTTGCAAAAGGTCTATTATGGGATGTTGCACATGTCAAAGAATAATGTTTTTCTGTGTTGGCTTTTTATTCTCCTTGTTGTATCTCTACTCGCGCATCTAGCTTTGCTTGACCAAGCAATAAAGCAAAATGATACGGCGGTGTTTTTTTCCGGCGATACAGAAAGTTATTTACTTTCGGCCCGTGCTTTGCTCGCAACTAGTTTGTTTATGGTTTCACCTGATAACCCTTACCCACAAATCATTCGCACACCCGGTTATCCGCTTTTCCTGGCGGCCATTTTTGGCCTCGTAGGTGAAAACTGGTCCATTGTAATTATTTTCCAGTCAATTATTAGTGTTGCCACTATTGGGTTGACATATCTGATAGGCACGCGTTTGTGGAACTCGCGAGTAGGTTTTATCGCAGCAATCTGGTTGGCTCTTGACTTAAACTCTTTGGCTTTTTCCATGCTTGCATTGACGGAAACACTATTTACATTTTTCTTGATCACTTTTATCCTCTTTTTTGTACGCTTGATCCACTCGGAAGGCGAAGCCAATGTAAACAGATTATCATTTGCTGCTGGCCTATTTCTTGCAGTAGCGACCCACATACGGCCGGTTAGTTACTATTTAGTGTTTCCTGTACTGGTCGGGTGGCTGGCCTGGTCCTTATGGCAACGCTGGGACTACCTTTCGCTTATGCGTTCCACCCTATTTTTTATTTTTCCTTTGCTGTTTTTACTTGGCGGTTGGCAAGTACGTAATTTTCTTATTACAGGTGAGAGTGTGTTTAGTGCAATTGAAAGTATCAACATGGTCAATTATCGTGCGGCTATGGTTATTGCCGAGCGTGAAGGTGGCTCGCGCGATGATGGTATGGCCTGGATCCGACAGGAATATAAACTGGACACAGCACCCGGTTGGACAAAACGCTGGGGAAATGCTGGCATAAATATCATCCTTGACAATCCAGGCATTTTTTTTCGCCAATATATGCGCGGTCTTGGGAACATTTTCCTTGGTCCAGGTAGCGAGCGAATAGGAAGGTTGATGGGTGTTGTGATTAATATAACCAGTCCTTTGGGCGACTTGTTTCGTCTATCTCCAGGTGAATATTTACAGCGGTGGGTTAGGCCCTACCCTGGCTATTTTTTACTATTTGTCTTTTCTCTCGTCCACATGTTTATGCTTTACGTGTTTTCTCTATGGGGATTATTGCGGGTTCCGAAGATTTTACCGACCTGGTTTCTTGTGGGTGTTTTGTTTTATTTGGCACTAATATCTGCTGGCCCAGAAGCCTATTCGCGTTTTCGCGTCCCTATTACACCAATTCTGGCTTTGTTTGCATCGGTTGGTTTGGATGATTTCACTTTTAAAAAGGACTGAATATGGCTCTGCCTCACATTCTCCTCATTATTGCCCGCGGCGAAGCCGTACGGAACTTCCTCTATTCCGAAACTATCACCGTCTTGCGTCAGCGGGCCCATCTTACCCTGCTTTCGGTACTTAATGACGCCGACTTTTTGGCTCGCTTTCAGCCTCAAGTGGATGAAATCATCGAACTTAAAGATTATCGTGAAAACTGGCTGGTTCTTGTGTTGCGTGAATTGATAGGTTACGCCCATTACCGTTGGATTTGGACCGAAAAAGTCAAAAACAAATGGCAGATTTTGGATTACGAGGCTGTAACTCCTCTGCAAAAAATAACTCATGGCTTGTGGAAAATCCTTGTCTACCTGCTGGCAAATCGACCGGCCTTGGATTTCCTGGCCTGGTTCGAAAATTTCCTCAGCCTGTGGCTTAATCCCACCCGTGACTTCAACGAGCTCTTTGATCGCATAAAGCCTGACCTGGTTTTCAACGCATCTCACATTCATGCCCCGCGCGGCGAACTACCAGTACGTGTGGCACACCAGATGGGTATTCGCACCGCGACCTTTGTTTTCTCCTGGGATAATCTTTCCTCGCGTGGGCGCATCCTGCCGCATTATGATCACTTCCTGGTTTGGCACAATGGGATGCTGCATCAGCTCTTGCGCTTGTATCCATTTATCCCTGTTGAAAATATCCATATTACTGGTACACCGCAGTTCGATTACCACTTTCGCCCCCAATTTTGCCTACAACGGGCTGAATTATATGCCCGGCTGGGATTGGATCCTGCCCGTCCCTTCATTCTTTATACCACTGGTATGGATCGTGACTTCCCCGAAGAAGTCCGACATGTGCGTGCTGTCATGGGTATCATTAACGGAATCGAGGAATTATCGCGGCCGCAGTTGGTTGTCCGTAACTACGTCAAAGGCACCAGTCCCGAAATGTTGGCCCTCGCCGCCGAAAATCACCCTGGTTTGGTTTTTCCACCAGTTTTATGGGAAGAAAAATGGTTTACTCCGCAGTATGAAGATCTGGCAATTTACACAGGTTTGCTTCGACATTGTGTTATGGGAATAAACGCTGCTTCGACAGTTTCACTTGAATTGATGATGCATGACAAGCCGGTTATAAATCTCGGCTTCGATCCGCCTGGTAGTCATATTCCACCAGGTTACCATTGGTCTCGCCACATTGATTTTGACCATTATCGTTCAGTGGCATCCAGTGGAGGGGTGATGGTGGCTCGTTCTACCAGGGATTTAAGTGAAATGATTGCGCGGGGTTTGGAATATCCAGAAACCGGGTGGGAAGTCCGTCAGCATTTCATCACCGCTACTTTTGGAGACACCCTGGATGGGAAATCGGGCCAACGCGCCGCAGAAGTTTTGTTGAGTCTTGCTGAGACTGAGCATCTAAAAAAGGAAGCAAAGCAACATGCCTGACCTGAAAAGCGTTTTCTCATATTTGGGCTTGCCTCCTGGCCTTTGGATTACTAACAGTCCAACCCGCATTTATGAATACTTACTTTTGCAAGACGAGATCAGGTTCAAAGATCAGATGGTGCTTGATTTTGGTTGCGGGGATGGAATTTTTGCGCTGGAGCTTGCTCGTCAGGCTCGCATGGTTTTTGCCATTGATATGAATCATGCCGTTATTGCACGCGCTCGAACGTATACACGACTTTTTCCCTTCAAGGATCGTCTCCATTTTCATGTAGGGCGGATCGAAGAGATTAAATTTCCATCCGCTTCTTTGGATATAGTATTTTGCGCCTGTGTCTTGCATCTGGTTGATAATTTGGCAGAGGTTCTTTTGGAACTGCGCAGAGTTTTAAAACCTGGTGGTACCTTGCATGCCACTGTTGATTCATTTGAGTATATTCAGGATTTCTCGCAGAAGGCGGCGTATCAGAGAAAACACCATATTGTTGAATATTTTTCAGAGACAACTATCTCCAATCGACTACATGAGGCTGGTTTTATTGTTGAAACCATTCGACCCATTCTAGGGGGGAAAACCGCAAAGGCACACTTTGCGAAATATTTTGAAGACAGCAACCTTGTTTACAGTGTTCCGGCCCGGCTATCTATGGCAAAACAGATTGCATTAGAAGATCGCCAATCTGGCAACAAATTTTTAGGCGCTGAAATCCTGGTCCGAGCGCGGAAACCTGCTTGACGGAGATGACTTAGAGAATGAGAGTGTTTTCACGATTACAGACCGCCTACTGTTTTATTCAACGTCCGGCTGTCTTAGGTTTGCTGGCGCGTGATTTCTTTAAGATTCCTGGACCTGTGCGTTCTGATCACGAGCATCTGTCTGCAATAATGCGCTGGTTATGTTATGCCCAGGATGTCACGAGGAGTGGAGGCGTCTCGATTGGATGGTCTATTAAAAACAACTGGCAGCTTCCCTATCCAGAAACATCGGGTTATTTGATCCCCACGTTTTTGAAATACGCTTCTTTTTTGGGAGATTCTTCTTACTTTGATCGGGCTGTGAAAATGGGCGAATGGGAGCTGGGACTTCAATTTGCAAATGGAGCTTTTCCTAGTAGTCCGGGAACTGGCAGCATTCCACTTGTTTTTGACACAGGGCAAGTTATTCAGGGTTTAAATGCGTTATTCATTTCAACAAATGATGAAAAGTGGCTGGATGCTGCGATCCGCGCAGCGAGGTGGATAGTTTCCTGCCAGAATGATAACGGTAGTTGGATTAAAGGTTCGCATAAGAACATTGTTCACACATATTACACCCGCGTTGCCTGGCCTATTTTTGAATTATCCAGGCTTGCTGGTGAGCCTGAATTGGGTAAAGGCGCAGAATCGTTTCTTCGCTGGGTTTTTTCGATGAGTCATCCCGATGGCTGGATAGATGCCATGGGATTCTCGATGGACCTTGATCCACTTACTCATACTGTGGCTTATACCTACGAAGGGCTTATCGAATGCATGGAATTTGTCGATTCATGTCTACGGGATGACATCCTTTTGCTGGTAGAGCGTGCGATGGGAGAGGTCGTTAACTATCAACAGCGCGAAAACCCAACTGGTTCAACTCGACATGCTATGCCGGCTTATATTGGGCAGGACTGGCATTTTCACGGGAATTTTTCTTGTTTGGTCGGAAATGCGCAATTAGCCTTGCTGTTGCTCAGGCTTTATGAAGCGACGGGCAAACTAGAATATTGCCAGACCGGGGTTGCGATACTTGAGCAGGTTAAATCGGCTCAAATTCTTGAATCACACGATCCCAATCTTAATGGTGCTCTTGGCGCATCATGGCCGATCTGGGGTGGTTATGGCTCCCTATCTTTTATCAACTGGGCTGGTAAATTCTATGCAGATGCTCTTTTGCTGAATATTTCAATCAAGAAAAATCAGTCGGAGGTTTGAATTGATAAGTAAGGGTTCTATCCTGTTCGTTGCAACATCCAGTAACGCCACGTCCGGTGGCGGGCGCACTCGTATTGTGGATGTTGCTATTGAAACTAAAAAACGAGGGTTTAGCCCGGCTATTTTATGTTTTGTCTACGCCACCCAGTGGCTTTCGGGACCGCTATTCTTGATGCGAGGGCGCGAAAGCCTTTCTGATGATGCGGGTTGCCCTGTAGTTTATCTTCCTTTGCTGCCATTTGGTCGTTTGGGGTTGGTGAACTGGTTGAATGGCTGGCTGGCTGGCTTGTTGCTGGCAATTTTGGCCTGGCTTTTTCAAATTCGGTTGCTGTTTGGGCATGGCACAAAAGCAGGGTATTTCGGCCTGCGTGCGCGTCAAATCCGACCGGGTATAAAGGTTGTTTCGGACATTCAGGGATCAATTGTGGATGAGTACCTGTACGAACATGACGTCCATGGTTCGGATGCGGCATCACAGCGAATGGAGACCGAAGAATCGATGACATTGGCGACCTCTGATGCACTTACGTTTGTTTCTCACTCCATGCGCCATTATTACGAAAATCGGTTTCGGCGGTCTTTTTCATCGGCTGTCATCATCCCTTGCGGTACCCTTGCCGGGTTTGTTCCCGATGCGCTTCGTCGGCAAACCCAGCGCCGTACACATGGGTTGGAAAATAAATTTGTCGTGTGCTATGTGGGTGCCGCCGAAACGTACCAGTTACCCGAGGTGATGTGCCGTTTGTTCAAAAATATTTACTCAAGCATGCCAAATGCTTTTTTCTTGATTTACTCGTATCAGGTCGCAGTATTCGAAAAATGCTTGCGTGCACAAGGAATTTCATCTGATTACTACAAAATCACCTCCGCGTCGCATGATCAGATTTTCGATCAACTTCAAATGGGTGATATCGGCTTGCTTTTGCGTGATAAATCCCCTGTAAATCTGGTTGCTTCTCCGCTTAAATTTGCTGAATACTGTTTGTGTGGTTTGCCTGTTATTACCACCCCTCACGTGGGTGATTTTAGTGCCATGGTCATTGAGCACCACATTGGGTATTGGGTAGATATTGCCTTGCCAATCAGTCAACCAGGCTTGCTCGAGTTTTTGCAGGATGTAGGTAGCAACCGTGCCGAATATGCTCTGCGGTGTACTGAATTTGCCCGCAATCATCTTTCTTGGGATGTTCATGGCCCCGTTCTGGTTGATTTATTTCACTCATTGCTTGATAAATAAATGAACCTAGTCGTCCTTTCCCATAAAGAAACCTGGGCCAATCCTGTCTCACCTTGTGGTTATTCCACGGTGGGAGGTTTCCCCTTCCAAATGCAAGCAATCTCAAACCTGTTCGACCAGACTACCCTGATGCTGCCCATCCGATCAAGCTCCATGCCGGCTGGTTCCATCCCACTGACAGGACATAACATCCGCGTAATCCCTCTGGCCGAACCGCATGGGCTTGGCTGGCAGCGAAAGTTGTCATTGATGTCCTGGACTGTGCATCATTTTTTGCTTATTTGGAAGGAAATGAGCTGTTCTGATGCAGTACATATCCCTGTTCCCGGGGATGTTGGTTCAATTGGAATAATCATAGCTTTACTCCAACGAAAACCCTTATTTATTCGACATTGTGGAACGTGGGGAAATCCTAGCTCCTGGGTGGATTCGTTACTCCAGTGTTTACTCGAAATTATTGCAGGTGGTCGCAACGTCGTGATGGCTACCGGTGGGGCAGATAGGCTCCCGTCAAAAAAAAATCCCAATATTAGCTGGATCTTTTCAACCAGCCTCAGTATTCACGAGGTAGATCAACTTTTGAAGGTGGAACCATGGGATGGTTGTGGCAGCTTGCGATTGGTGACGGTTGGGAGACTGGCCGAATCAAAAAATATCCAATCCTTACTGCGTGCCTTGCCAGTCATTCGGAACCAAATCCCGGCTCTCGCTCTTGATATTGTGGGCGACGGTGAATACCGTAATGTGTTGGAAAAATTGGTTTTGGAACTTGAGCTGGGAGACCTGGTCCGTTTTCATGGTAACTTAAGCCATGAAGCCGTAATGAAGGTATTATCTCAATCGCATCTCTTTGTTTTTCCATCTTTGCGGGAAGGTTTCCCAAAAGCACTATTGGAGGCATTGGCTTGCGGTTTACCGGTTGTTGCATCGAGTGTTTCTGTTATCCCTGAATTGTTAAATAATGGCGCTGGTTTATTACTGAAAGAACCAACTCAGTCCTCGATTGTGCAGACGGTGCTTGCCATAACATCAGATCCGACACAAATGGCACGCATGAGTAGCCTCGCCTCCCAGGCTGCCAGCGGGTACACACTCGAGGCCTGGAGTGATTTTATTGGTCAGAAATTGCGCACAGCCTGGGAGGTGAATTTGTGTGAAAGATCATAAATGCATGAAAATTTGTTTCCTGGCGGGCACGTTGGGGCAGGGTGGGGCTGAGCGTCAATTGTTTTACCAATTGCAGGCATTAATCAACTCTGGCGCGCAGCCGGTTTTGATCTGTTTTTCAAGGGGCGAATACTGGCAGGCACCGATCGAAGCTCTTGGTATAAATGTAATCGTGGTCGAGGTCCGTTCCCGGCTGTTTCGCCTGATGAAGATAATTTCTTTCTTGAGAGCATTCCGGCCGGAAATTGTGCAGGCGGCTCATTTTTATCTAAATCTTTATAGCTTATTTGGAGCGTGGTTCTGCGGTGCCAGAGCGATTGGTGCGGTGCGCAGTAGTGGCGTGCAGGATATCATGGATGTAGGAAATATCAGTGGAAATGCAAGCTTATTGTCAATGCATTATGTGGCTGCCAATTCAGAAAATGCTGTCAGGTATATTGAGGGAAACTATAGAAACCATCCCCGGTTATTTTATTTCCCAAATGTTGTGGATACCGACAGATTTTCTTTCACCAATCCAGACCACGGTAAGAAGATCAAAATACTTATGGTAGGTAGATTTGTTCAAGAAAAGCGCTTTGACCTGTTCTTGAATGCCCTTTCAAAATTAAGCCAGGCAGGTCGAGATAATTTTGAGGGTCACCTGGTTGGTGATGGGCCGGAAAGAATTGGAATGGAAAAATTGGCTGTTAACCTTGGGTTGGCGGCTGAAACTGTCTATTTCCATGGTTCAGTCAACGATGTTGAACATTTTTATCATCAGGCTGATGTGTGTGTTCACCTTTCAGATTGGGAAGGCACTCCTAATACTGTATTGGAAGCCATGTCTTGTGGGCTGGCGATCATCGCCAGCCGTGTGGGGGGGATCCCTGATGTGATAGAGGATGGGCAGACTGGGTTCTTGGTGGATGCGGGCGATGAAGCAGGTTTCCTGCATCGATTGGAACAACTACTTGATGATGATGCATTGCGTAAGCGGTTGGGGGTGGCCGCACGCAATTTTATCCTGCAAAACCATTCGATCGACAAGCTCCCTGGTTTTTTAGCTGAACTTTATACGGGTGTGATAGATGATTGATTCCGTATTAGCAATGAAAAATAGTGGATTTACTGAGCCTGAAATTTTAGATGAAAATACTACGGTCGGCCAGTGGAGTCATCGAGGGCAAGTGCTATTTGTCCTGGTGCATATCTTGCTGGGTTACTTGTTTCGTATCTATCCTGAAATTGTTACAATTCACGCTTATACCAGCCTGGCATTTGGGTTGTTGTTTGTCTTGCTTGATCGGCAACCCAAGCGGGTGATTTATACCGCGGCATATATTACAGGCGCTGAGGTGATCTGGCGCGCATTGGATGCGGCTGTTTTCTGGGAAACTGGGAAATATGGTCTTATCGTGTTGTTCAGCCTGTCCATTCTCAAGTATGGTAGAGGTGTTCGTAAAGCAGGCTGGCCGGTGATCTATTTCACTTTGCTTATACCAGGAATTTTTATAATGCCTTTTTTTGACCGACAGGAGATCGCATTCAATCTGGCGGGGCCATTGGCGCTGGCTTTGGCTGTTGTGTTTTTTAGCATGCTGCGAATTGATCAGGCGGTTTTTAAGAAAATTCTTGTTGCCTTGCTGGCGCCAACGACCACCCTGGCTACCTATGTATTAGGAAATATTCTTGTCAGCACAAATATTATTTTTGGAAGAAGTTCCAATTCCCAGACTTCTGGTGATTTTGGGCCGAACCAGGTCTCGGTTATCCTGGCAGCAGGCGCGTTTGCTGCCGTGTATTTTGCCTTGCTCGAGAGCAATCGCCTATATAAAATGTTCTTTCTACTTCTCAGTTTGTGGCTCCTGGGTCAATCTGCCTTGACATTTTCGCGTTCAGGCCTGTGGGTCACAGGACTTTCGTTGGGTTTGACAGGTTTATATCTGCTGCAGGATTCACGAAAACGATTGAATTTCCTGATTGCCAGCATTCTTGTTGGTTCTCTGGCATATTTCTTTGTTCTACCTGTTCTTGAATCGTTTACGCAGAATGCATTTAGTGTGCGGTTTGTAAATATGGAATTAACTGGCCGGAATGAAATTATCAAGGCTGACTGGATGGTTTTTCAACGCTATCCACTTTTCGGCGTCGGGCCAGGTCAATCCAAGCCTTTGCACGCGCTTACATATCTTGCATCAAATGCACATACCGAATATTCGCGTATGTTGGCAGAGCATGGGGTGCTTGGTCTGTTATCTTTAATGATATTAATTTTTATCGTTTTCAATCGCTTTATTTCAAGAATTGAGCTTGCTAACAAGGGATACATACTTGGACTGACTGCCTGGGCGATCTTATTTATGTTTGTGTCAGGTACTCGCCTGGTGATCCCTTCTCTGTTTTTCGGTTTATCGGCGGCCAGGTTTGATTTGTTTTCTGAAAAAGATAAGTTGAATAAGTTCCAGCCGAATTCTGTAGTCATTTTTCCTTATCGCAGATCAACACAAGCCGGGCAAGGGGGTAAAGTAAATGAAAGTACTGATTGTTACAACTGAGTGGCCGCGTTTTGAGGGTGACCTGGTTGGCATTCATGTCGTAAACCAGACCAACAATTTGCGGCGATCAAGCGTCATTGTAGATATATTTCCATTCTATGGGGGGAAAAATATCCTGAATTATTGGCGTGCTTGCCTGGAATTCAATCGGATGGATTTGGGGCAGTATGATGTTATCCATGCTCATCACGGCCAATCAGGGCTGGTTGCTCTTTCCCAGCGCAAACGCCCGGTGGTGGTTACTTTTCATGGTAGTGATCTACAGGGTATTCGCGATTTTAGCGGCAGTATCACCCCACTGGGGTATCTTTTGCGATTTGCCAGCCAGTGGGTGGCGTCGCAAGCGAGTGCAGTCATCCTGGTTTCAGCTTCCCTAGCGGATAAACTGCCCTGGGGGGGCCTCAAATATCAGCTGATTCCGGCTGGGATTGATACCGAAATGTTTTGCCCGTCTCCAATGGCTGAGGCTAGGAAGGCACTGGAATTACCGATGGAAAACCGGCTAGTGTTATTTGTTGGAGATCCTGCTCGCACTGAAAAACGTTACTGGATAGCGGAGCAAGTTGTTCGGAGCCTGTCCCCTGAATTAAATGTCCGCCTGGTTGTTGCGCATAATATTCCACAGGATCGGATGCCTCTTTTTATGAATGCTTGTGACGCATTGCTGGTAACTTCTTCTACCGAAGGATCGCCGAATGCGGTCAAAGAAGCCCTGGCATGCAATTTGCCGGTGGTGGCGACAGATGTCGGTGACATTCGCCAGCGAATTTCAAGTGTGCAGGGTTGTCATGTTTGTGAAACCGACAACCCAGCAATGTTGGTAAATGCCCTGGAAGAAGTTCTGTACAAGCCTGAAAGGATAAATGGCCGCCAATTTGTGCTTGACCTGGATGAGGGAATTCTTATCCAACAGGTGATTGGAATCTATAGGAAGTTGGGTGGTTCGGACTAAGAAATTAACTATCACGATGTGTTCAAACATTATCACTTGTCTATAAACCGTTTTAGAGAACACCTGGATGTCATTTTTCATTCGGGGAGGGAAGTAATAACAGTATCAGATTACATAGCGAGAGAGCATAAGAACGACATGCTTGTGCAAACCTATCGATGATAGTTGGCGAGGATTTTTGGATTATGTGTTTGAACCGCTTCAATAGGCTGGACAAAGATAGTCAATGAGAGTGAAAATTGGCATGGATCTATGCGAAAGAACCTGGAAAATATAGTGTGAACTCCCCAACTGTCTCCATCCTGCTTCCGGTGCGTAATGAAGAAAAAAATATTCAGGAACTGATCGCCTCCATCCTCAGTCAGGACTATCCTGACGAGATGGATATCCTGGTTGTAGACGGCATGTCGACTGACAAGACGCGGGAGATCATTGCAGGGATCAAAGGTCAGCACGCGGGTATCAACCTGCGAATACTCGATAACCCCGGGAAAATTGTCCCGACTGGCATGAATGTTGCCTTGCGGGAGGCGCAGGGTGGATATATTGTTCGTATCGATGGACATACCATAATCGCGCAGAATTATGTGCGTAACTGTGTCGAACTGCTGCGCAGCAGGGGTGCCGAGAATGTGGGCGGAAGGATGAACGCGGTGGGTTTTTGAACAGGTGGGCCTTTTTAATGAAGAGTTGGTTCGCGACCAGGATGATGAATTCAATTACTGTTTGCGAGCGGCTGACTGCATAATATTCCTCATGATCGGAAGCCATTTTTAAAGAATGCCAGTGACGCACTACTGGTGATATTCGTCAGCGAATTTCAAATGTAGATGGTTGTCATGTTTGTGGTATCGACAACCCAGGGATGTTGGTAAAAACCCTGGAAGATGTTCTTCGTAGAAATGAACGTATTGATGGAGGTCAATCTGTGCTTGAATTGGATGAAGGAATCCTAAATAATAAGGTCCTTGGAATTGATAAGGAATTGGCTGGTATGGATCTGCATGATGGAAGTAACAAAATGCACACTCTCCCTCAAGTCACTGTTATCATCCCAGAGCGCGACGAAAAGAATTCCATTTGCGCCTGTCTGGATGCGGTCCTTGCCCAGGATTACCCGCATGAGCTACTTTCCATCTTGGTAGTGGATGGCCTATCAACGGATGGTACCCGTGAGATCCTGAAGGAATATACGCACAAATACCCAATACTTCAAGTTGTGGACAGTCCCCGCAAAGTTGTCCCGGCTGGTTTCAATCTGGCTTTACAGCGTACACGTGCCGGTATTATTGTCCGAGTGGACGGACACACCCTGATCGCACCAGATTACGTGCGGCAGTGTGTCGCTGCCCTGCAGCGCAGCGGCGCTGATAATGCTGGCGGGCGAATGATGGCGGTCAGCGCTACCAGTTTTGGGCAGGCCGTGGCCTGTGCTACCAGCACTCCATTTGGCGTGGGTGGCTCACGTTTTCACTATTCAGAAAAAGAAGAATGGGTGGATTCTGTCTACTTGGGTGCCTGGCCACGCCAGGTATTTTCCAGAATCGGGTTATTTGACGAGGAACTGATCCGTGACCAGGATGATGAGTTCAATTATCGACTGCGTGAGCAAGGTGGACGCATCCTACTATCTCCGGCTATCCACTCTGAATACTCTGTACGCAGTACACCCTACGCATTAGCGCGCCAATATTATCAATACGGCTACTGGAAGGTACGCGTGCTGCAAAAACATCCTCGTCAAATGAGCCCGCGCCATTTTTTCCCTCCGGTTTTCGTGCTTGGGCTGATAGTTTCTGGGCTTTGCTTGTTCTCCCCCGGTCTACCACCTTTGATCTCCGTATTGGGGCTGGTCCTGCCGCTTTGTTATATTCTCGCCAATCTTGCTGCATCTATCATCACAGCCGCAAAAAAAGGTTGGAAAATGTTCATCTTATTGCCGGCAGTTTTTGCGATCATCCATCTTAGCTATGGCAGCGGCTTCCTGGTCGGGTTGGTGGCGTTTGCCCAACGTTGGAGTGATAGATATGGGCAAACCCCATTTCTGAATGAGCAGGATGTCTGAAAACCCTGATACTACCCGCGGTCTCGCTCCTTTCGCTTGGGGTCTTTGTCTCTATCTCGAAAGCCTGAAAATCTTCAATACACATTATCTGGTAGAAATCATGCCAGATTTAGCTTTGCACGGGGTTGTCGCCTCCTAACGATACCATGACAAATTCGCGTAGCTGCGAGGCGTGATGGGTTCGGCGATCACGAACAGGCGGCCCCAACTGGGGTCTTTTTGTTGGTAGATGCAGGTTTGGAAGGTCAGGTGTCGCGGACCGGCATAGACTTTGGTGAAGACCTGGTCGAAGGTCAGCTTTTCGCCGGTCTCGAGGTCGATGAAATCGCTGTGTGGGCTGCTGGGGCTGAGGGCCTGGAAGCGATAGATGTGGGTAACGACAAAGTTTTCTAATTTACCATCGCCATAGACCAGGATGGCTTCCTGCCCGGGCTTGATCGAGGCGAAGTCGCGCCCGGCCAGGTAATTGTGAGCTAGCAGGCCGACGCTGCCCTGGTCGTGAGCGGTTTTGAAATCAGTCAGTACGCCGGGCTCCTCGGAAACAAAAAGCGGGTTGCTGCTGGGCTGCTGCTGGATGGGCAGGGCGAAGAGTTCGGGGATGTAGACACCTCTCACCAGGCCAGCCTGGCCATTCATGACGGACTTCTCAAAGGCAAGGAAGGCGGGGATGGCCGATCCAGTTGTCGCGGCCAGGGCACTATTGGCGGAAAACACCAGGCAAAGCAGGCTGAAAACGGTAAAGATAAATGTTTGAACGAATTGTTTTTTCATATTAATAAGATTTTCATCACTCAGTAAGGATAAAGGCTGCCCAATGCGGTTAATAATATAATCGGCCCTATTATCTACAAACTGGATACTATTTGTGTAAAATCCCGCTGAAATCTGCGTAAATATGGTGTAAAGGTTTCGAGGTTAATAAAATCAACAAAAAAGGCTGCCCTATTCAATAGGGCAGCCTTTTTTGTTGGGGACGGCAGGCCTGGAAATAAAAACGGCCTGCTCCGTCAGGGGCGAGGCCGTTTTTTGAAGGGCGGGTTGCCGCTGGGGCGGATCAGACCCCGAGCGTGACGCTTATTTCGATATCCTCGCGCAGGTTGAACTGCGCGGTCCAGGTGTCGTTGTTTTCGACGAAGCCCAGGTTGGATTGGACGATGCGGTAGCCAGGGGGCAGGCGCAGTTTGAGGGTGACGGCGTGGCCCAGGGTGCCGGGTTGTTTTTGGAGGCGGAGATGGTAGGTGCGGGTGCCGGACTGGTTCGCGGGTGCGAGCACAGCGCCAGGCAGGCGGTAATTGAAGGCGATTTCGCTGGTTCCACGCGTGGGTGTCAGGACCATGGCACCGTAGACCTGGGCGTCGGGGATATCTTCGCTGCCCAGATCGTCTGTGCGGGCCGGGATGGTTTGTCCCAGCCAGGTCGAGACATCCGGGATTTCACGCGGGGTGGAGTGTTCGAGGGTGACGCCGCCCGGCAGATAGACACGCAAGTAGCCCCAGTGGCACTCATCCTGCAGGTAGAGGTGCCCGCTGGGCAGTTTTTCGGTGGGGGTAAAGCGGCGGGTCGAGCCGGGTTCGCAGGGCAGGTCGCTGGCAGCGTGGTTGGCCTGGCGGATGGTCAGCAGCCCAGCCGGGGCGGCCAGATTGGTCAAGTTGAGCACGTATTCGAGCGACATTTCCATGACCGCGTTGGATTTGTTATAGCCCATGTTTGAATCGACCACCATGATAAAGTCACTGGCGGGCGGAACGCGCACGGCACCATCCCAGTTGCGGCGCTGGATAAAGCGGGTGGCCTCCTCGTCGTCGAACTGGAGCAGGATGTGTTTTTCATTTAATAGGCTGATCAGGACGGGCAGCAGGCGAGTCCAGGTTTCGCCGCGTGCCTGCAGGATTTTCTCGAGCAAGGGTTGGGCCAGCCGGCCGATGTGCTGTTTGGAGTCCCAGTTGCCGGTAAAGCCGGGTGGCTGTGGCTCGCGAGTGTTGCGCATGAAGTCAACCACGTTTTCGGCATCGATCTGGCCGGAGACGCCGTCAACCTGGACCGGGCCGAGGATTTTGATCAGCTCTAAGACGACGTGCAGATCGACGGCGATGACGCCATCCGCGCTGGCGGAGCGGGTATAGGAATAAAAGTACTCCGCCCACGAAACGGTGCGCGGGAAATCGCTGAACCAGTTGGAATCGCGGAAGACGAGCTTATCGATGTTCATGAATTCCTTGAACTGCCAGGGTGGCAGGGGATAGGGTTTGCTGAAATCGTCGAGCACGCCGGATGATTCGATGTTGATGCTGAGCAGTTTGCCCTTGTGAACCACTGCCAGACCACCGGCGGTGATGAAGCCGCCCGTGGCGCGCAGCTCATCCTCGTTTTGGATCAGAATCAGATAAGATTGTGGCCCGTTTGCACTGGAACCCAGCAGGTGCGGTGCGATCCGCACGAGGGCCAGGGCGTCTTGCATGGAGATGTTGCCAGTCAGAGCCGAGAAGAGCCGGTCGACCTGGCTGGTGATGATTTGAAGGGTGGCGGGCGAGAGGCGCTGTGAGTCGATCTTCTCGCGCGCGGCCTGGGCCTGGGCCAGGGCTACCTGGGCGTTGAGCAGGTGCGGCCCGGCATCTGCGCCATCGCGCCGGAGTTGTGCGCGAAGACTCCGCCCACCATCGCGCAACCGCCCGCCAGCCAGTATGCCGCTCCGGCGGGGATGCTGAGCTTCACGGTCGTGGCTTCCGGCACCGCCCCGCTGAGTTGCCAGTGGCAGAAGAATACCGCCAAGCTCAACAACGGCGGACATTACACCGGTTGCACAACGGCGACGCTCACCGTCAACGGGGTGGACACGGGCGATGTGGCCAGCTACCGCTGCGTGGTGACCAATTCTTTCGGCAGCGTGACCAGCAGTCCGGCCAGGCTGATTCTGGGCTCCCCGTGCAACGCTCCCCGGCTGCTCAACGCCGGCTTCGAAGGCACGTCCGCGCCGGC
>CAYWXS010000142.1:0-15938 GCA_964462245.1 uncultured Anaerolinea sp. | reverse complement strand
TTCAACACCTTTAGTATCTGGAATAGGAGGTGGTATTGGTGCTGGAATAGGAATCGGCAACCTGATGGGACAAGCTCTTCAGGGTGGCATGCAACAACAACCCCAGCAACAGCAACAAGCCTCTAATGGCAACTCCACTTCAAATGGTGGCACGCCTGATGTTATGACCCCATCCGAAGCCGCTGCCATTCTGCGCGTTTCTGAAGAAGATGTCATGGCAGCCATTACATCCGGCGACCTGAAGGCAAAGAAACTGGGAAATGCCTACCGTATCAGTAAAGGCTCTTTGGAAGAATTCCTGAAGAGCTAGAAGTCATTCTAAAAACACAAAAAAGGCAAGCCTTGTAAAGAAGGCTTGCCTTTTTGATTGACTTTTACTGGTTAATCAAATGTTCTGATTTACCGCATCTTGAAAAATTGTGTCATCTTCATTGCCAGGTTTAAATCACCTGTCAACTTGAGTTTTCCAGCCATAAAAGCCTGCATGGGATCCAACTGTCCCGTAAAAAGCTTGATGTAATCATCAGAATCTGCAGATAGAGTCATTTTGGGACTGGGGTGAGCACCTTGCTGCACAGTTACTTTGCCATCCTTGATAACTGCATACCATTCACCGGGCTCTGAACCTGAAAACTTAAACTGGAGCACAACATCCAAACCCATGGCTTTTTCGGGAACAAATGCAGATGGCATTTTGGTCATTAAATCTACAACTGTCAGTGGCATTATTAATCTCCTTGATTATTTTTCGATTATAAAATCGTTTATTGCAAATTTTCAAATATTGTGGCTGCGCCCATGCCCCCCCCAATACACATGGACACCATACCATATTTTGATCGACGACGAGCCATTTCATAGATTAACTGCGTTGTCAATTTAGCGCCCGTACATCCTAACGGGTGACCCATGGCAATTGCGCCACCATTGACATTAACTTTTTCCTGATCCATGCCAAGTTCACGCATAACTACCAGAGACTGCACAGCAAAAGCTTCATTCAATTCCACCAGATCTATATCCGCCAGATTCAAGCCAGCTATTTTCAAGGCTTTTGGGATGGCAGCGATGGGACCAATGCCCATCAACTCAGCTGGAACGCCACCTGTAGCAAAAGCTACAAATCTTACGAGTGGCTTTAATCCCAATTTTTGGGCTTTATCACTCGACATCATCACCACTCCTGCCGCACCATCAGATGTTTGAGATGAATTCCCAGCAGTAACTGAACCACCTTCTTTGAAAGCTGGTTTCAGCTTGGACAAGGCCTCCAATGTTGTGTCTGCACGCGGACCTTCATCCCGCTTGACAACAAACTTTTTTGTATGCAAAGCCCCATTCACAAATTCAACTGATTCTACTGCAACAGGTACAATCTCAGGATCAAATAATCCAGAATTTACCGCTGCAATAGCTTTTTGATGGGATCGTAGAGCAAAAGCATCCTGGTCCTGACGACTGACCTGGTATTTTTCTGCCACGTTTTCAGCGGTCAAACCCATGCTTGTAAACGCACCGGGGTCGTAACTGGCAAAGTAAGCATTGGGAGCAAACTTATTGCCAGTCATGGGAACCAAACTCATGGATTCAGCACCACCAGCGATTGCAATCTCCATCTGACCAGTCATAATGGCAAACGCAGCATGCGCAATAGACTGTGATCCAGATGAACAATAACGATTGACCGTCTCACCGCAAACCGTGTAAGGTAAACCTGCCCTTAAAGCTGCTGTACGGGCCATGTTAAGCCCTTGTTCACCTTCGGGAAAAGCACATCCAAGAATCACATCTTCCACATCTGCCGGATCAAGGCCGGGACTACGTTTGAGCAGATCAGCAATCACCACAGCTGCCAGTTCATCCGGACGCACAGTTGCCAAACCACCACGCTTTGATTTTCCAACAGCTGTACGAACAGCTGAAACAATCACGGCATCTCGAATATTCATAGGGTTCTCCTTAATTTTGGGTACGATCAGCCAGGGATCTAATTGCGTAAAGGCTTCCCGGTTTGGAGTAAACTCCACATACGCTGCTGGGTCTTCTCATTGCCGCAAAGGCTTAAGAAAGCCTCGCGCTCAAGATCAAGAATATACTGCTCAGTGACCCAGGAAGGACGACTTAGTTCGCCACCTGTCATCACATACGCCAATTTTCCAGCAATGACTTTTTCGTAATCGGTAATAAACTTACCTTCAGCCATCATATGAATACCCACACGCAGTGCTGCCAAAGCATCCCGCCCAGCCGCATATACCAACTCCGGAGCGGGTGGTGCATATCCAACCGCAGCCATATGTAGAACTTCCCTCTTGGCTTCCGCCAGCAAATGCTCTCGCCGCATCACAATACGATCTGATCCATTAAGAAAGCCCATCTGGCGACCTTCCTCTGCACTGGTAGCTACCTTTGCAAGCCCAATCTGTTCAAAAACGCGCTGCAGGTAAGGCAATGCA
This sequence comes from uncultured Anaerolinea sp., assembly GCA_964462245.1. Classification (GTDB taxonomy): domain Bacteria; phylum Chloroflexota; class Anaerolineae; order Anaerolineales; family Villigracilaceae; genus UBA5195. The sequence goes on along the minus strand of CAYWXS010000142.1, from coordinate 13,482 downwards.
TCCGCATTTTGTGTGCGCATTGGCGGATTAACAATCCTGCGCAACAATTCTTTTGTACCAGCCCCGGCAGGGATAACACCCGCACCCATTTCAACCAACCCAATATACAGTTCTGCATGCGCCACAACCCTGGCAGCATGCATGGTCACTTCGGCACCTCCCCCGAGTGCTAACCCACCAGGAGCGATTACAATGGGCTTGGGGAAGTAACGCATACGCATATTCAAACCCTGCAACTTACGAATGGCTTCATCCAGGGTCTCCCACATTCCTTGCTGTGCACCCACAACGACCATGAACAAGTTGGCACCCGCACTAAAATTATCGGCTTCATTACCCACCACCAGTCCATCGAATTCCTTTTCGACCCGGTCGAGAGCTTCAATGGTGATATTGAAAATATCATCATCAAGCGCGTTCATTTTGGTATGGAATTCAACACCTGCCACACCATCTCCCATATCGTACAAAGTTGCACCTGAATTTTGACTGATGATCTTTTGATCTTTTAATAACAAAATACCCAGTGACCGAAGAATGGGAATATATTTCTGCTTGGAAACATCGTATACCCCAATTTTTTGATCATCTGAATATTGATAAAAACTTTCGACACCAGCAGAAAGCATTTCATCAACCCAGGAAGCAGGAGCAAAACCTTCTGCTTTCATCAGGCTAACCATATCAGCTACACCCAAAAGATCCCAAAGCTCAAAGGGACCTGCATCATTACCAAAACCCCAGCGAACAGCATCATCTACCGGCTTACCGGTATCAGCCACTTCCGGGATGATTGCAGAAGCATATTGAAATCCCTGCAACAAAAGAGCCTTCACCAATTGGGCACCCCGATCTGTTTCCGCGATCAGCATTTTCAAACGCTCTCCCAGAGATTCAATTTCGCGCGCTTTTCCAACAGAGTCGAAACGAACTTTTTTAGGAGATTCGTGTTCAAGTGTCAGCAAATTCAAGGACCAAAATTCCTTGCCTTTATCTGTTTTTACTTCCCTGTAAAAACCGGATTTTGTTTTATTACCCATCCATCCTTTTTCCAACATACTTCGGATAAGACCATTTACTTTTTTATCTTCAAGGTATGGCATGGCAAACTTGTCATATGGAATCCCAATTGCCAGATTTTTCCCCACATGTTCCCAAACATCAATCCCAACCAGGTCAATCAAACGAAACGTAGCCGTCTTTGGACGTCCCATGATTGGGCCAGTGACTGCATCAACCTCATCGACTGTATATGAATTATCCAAAATATAGTGCAATGCAAACGCACCTGTCCCAAAAGCAAAACGGTTACCACTAAAATTTGGAGTATCCTTGCAAAGTACGATACCTTTACCTAAATGGTACTCGCCAAAACGAGAAATAAAATCCACCACTTCAGATTTTGTCTCTTCAGTCCGGATAATTTCAAGAAGCTTTAAATAACGAGGCGGATTAAAAAAGTGAGTACCCAGAAAGTGACGTTTAAAATCCTCCGAACGACCGTCTGCAATATCTCGCAAAGGAATGCCCGATGTATTACTTGAAATAATGGATCCTGGTTTGCGCACAACATCGATACGTGCCATCAGGGCTTGTTTAACTTTTAGATTTTCGACAATCACTTCAATAACCCAATCCGCCTTGGCGATCACATCAAAATCATCTTCCAAATTACCAGTTTTGACCAGGGCATACTGTTCAGATGAGAAAAAAGAAGCCGGTCGGGATTTTTTTGCCCTCTCCAACCCATCAATGACAATTTTATTTCGCGCACCCTGGTCGTCTGCTGTTGCATCCTTTGGGACGATATCCAAAAGCGTTACAGGCAATCCAGCGTTGGCAAGGTGAGCTGCAATTGCAGCACCCATTGTCCCAGCACCAATGACAACAGCAGAATGAATTTGAAGCTTCATTTCTCCTCCTTCAATGAAAACATGCCGATAACATTTAGACTTTTATTTTATTTTTCAGAAATTTTTAAACACTAAAGGTCGGGTTGATAAAAACCGGATGGAAATTTTTTACAAAATCTTACTTAATACTTCCACCAGGATTTGTGCTAGTAAAATCTTGAAAATCAATGCCGCAGGATAAACACTTGCATAGGAAACGGTCGGCAAGTCAGTCTCGGCTTGTGCCTGGGCAGCACTAAGCCCAGGTGGATTTGTCATGCATGCACACAAAGCTCCGAGAGTAGAAAGAGTGGTCATGCGATAAATCGGTAACATTAACAGCAGCCCAGTTAACACAGTCACAGCAGAGATCAAAACACCAGCAAGGACAAGGCTCCATCCGTGCTGTTGAACCACCTGAACAATTTGCGCTCCAGCATTTGTCCCAGCTCCTGCTAAAAACAACATCAAGCCCAATTCACGCGTAATATTGCGAGCTGCAGGGGGTACCCATAATCGGAAATTTCCAACCCTGCCAAAATGTCCGATGACCAATCCCACCAGGAAAACGCCTCCCGCGTTTCCAAGTCGTAATTCTAATCCGCTTGACACCGGTATGGATATATTGCCAAGTATCACACCCAAAACCAATCCAACCAAAAAAGTAACCATTTGGGTTTCATCAGCACGGGCAGGTTTCCCTGCAACAATTCGCACAAATTCATCCACAGCATCAGACTGACCAACCAGACGAATACTGTCACCAATTTCCATAGTGGCCGTACCAGTCGGGGTTATTTCCAATCCCTGGCGACGAATTCTAGTGATTACAACCGTATATCGTTCCCAAATTTTCAGATTCATCAATTTCTTACTGGTCAGTGAGGGTTCGCTGACATAAACATCAACACTTTTTACATCGGTATTCACATCCATCTTTGCATCGGTCAGCTCGCCAAGAAGTACCGCCATTTTTGACACTTCAAGTTCCTGACCAACCACCATCACAACATCCATCAATTGGAGACGAGTACGGGGAGTGGCGGCAAACACTTGATCACCTCTCTTGACCCGTGAAAGATTGACAGTACTCAAGCGATGTAAGTCGATCTCACTCACCATCCTTCCATCGACGTTTGGATTGGTAATACGATACGTGCGCGCAATAATTCCAGGCATTTCCCGGGCTTGCTCTTCGCGCCAACGCGCCTCTTCGGAAGCCAGATCACGCCGCAAAAGCCTGGGTATAAGTTGGACAACGAGCACAACGCCTACCATACTAAATGGATAGGCAATACCATATCCAACAGAGACCGATGCGCTATTCCCGATCGCCAGACGGTTGACACTATCAATGATAGCAGCCAGAGCAGGCGTGCAAGTTAACGCGCCTGCATATAGACCTGTCGCCAAATCGAATGGCAGCTTCCAAATCCACGCCACCAGCGCCGTGACCAATGCTCCTGTCAACACGGTAACAAGAGCAATAATAATAAATCGTATGCCCTGGCTCTTAAAGGTTCTAAAAAAGCGCATGCCTGCTTGCAAGCCAACTGCATAAACAAACAACAGCAAGCCAAGATCCATAATAACTTTGGGAACACTCAGCCCAAAATGGCCAAAGATAAGGGCCACAAATAAGACACCTGCTGTTCCCAACGAAATACGCTTGAAAGAAAAAGAACCCAACCACGACCCAAGCGCCAGGATAAGAAATAAAACCAGCATTTGTTCAGCTAATAATGCAGACATTTTTCACCTCTGGCTTGAGGGTAACACAAGCAGAGTGGTTTTATCAGTGCTATTTATCACAAAGTTTTTAGAGTTCAATTATAAAAAATAATCTAACACTAGCGCAGCTCCGCACCAGAATAACCCAGTATTTGCCTTGCTACAACCAGACGATTGATCTGTCCTGTGCCTTCATAAATATCGGTTATCTTCGCATCTCGGAACCATTTTTCCAACAAATATTCACGACTATAACCCAAAGGTCCCATAATCTCTACCGCCTTTTGGGTAACCCGGTTCACAATATCGCCAGATCTGACTTTGCTCATAGACGATTCCAGGGCATTGGGCTGCTTGTTATCCGCCATATAAACCGCTTTAAGAACCATCAGCCAGGATGATTTGACCATGATTTCCATATCAATAACATCTTTTTCAATTGAAGTCAGTTTCTGGCGTGGTAAACCATAGCGAATGGTTACACCCTGTCGGGCCAGCATACTCTTCACTTCTTCAAGAGCTGCTCGGGCAACACCAACTCCTGTAGCGGCAACAAGTGGGCGGGTAGCATCAAAAGTTGCCATGGCACCTTTGAATCCGGTAGTATTTTTTTCAACTGTCGGGCTTCCCAGGATATTTTCAAAGGGCACGCGAACCGAATCCAAAGATATTGAAGCGGTATCGCTCACCCGAATTCCCATTTTATATTCCAGCTTGGTGACTTTAGCACCCGGAGTACCCGCTTCTATCACAAAAGAGCGCATTCCTGAACGCCCTGACGCAGGATCTATCGAAGCCCAAACAACTAAAAATCCACTGCCAAATTCAGGATGAGAAACAAAGGACTTTTCTCCTGCAGTAACAAATATCTTTTCACCCGTAATCACCCATTCATTTGTATTTTCATCCAAAACTGCACGAGTACGGATGGCAGACGTATCTGACCCAGCCTGCGACTCTGTCATGCACATCGCAGCAAATGTTGGCTTTTCTCCATTAAAACGAGCAAGAAATTTTTCTCGTTGTTCAGGTGAACCAGCTGACTGTACTGCAGCAGCCCCTAAACCACCACCAGGTGTGATGAGGTACATACCAACATCCCCCCAGGATAGCATTTCCAACTGACTGGCAAGCACCTGGTAGGCAATTGATGCCCGCTTAGGCTTATTAGGGTCATCACTTTTCTTCCCTTCACTTGGAATCAGTGATCCAGCTGAACCCATGGCTTTCATTGCCGTGTGCATAAATTCAATATAACCAAAGGGGATGGAATGCTCATTTTCGTCCATCTCGCGTGATACAGGTCGCATCATATTATCTGCAACAGTTTGAAGTAAAAATCGTGCCTGTTCAACAGGTTTGGGGGCTTCAAATTCGATAGTCATGATATTCTCCTAAGCAATTGCCAAACCGGTAAAAGTAGCAAAACCTCGCCCATTGCGCATCCACATTTCAACAGGATGATCCCGAATATAGCCATGACCACCCAAAATCTGGACTGCACGATCGGTAACCATCATTGCCATGTCAGCAGCCGATGTGGCTGCGAAATAAGCTGCCATAACAGCATCTGGCTTGCCAGTATCCAGTTTCCAGGCTGCTTCCCAGGTTAATAAACGTGTAGCTTCAATTTCAATCCCCATTTCGGCCAGCATAAAAGCAATTACTTGCTTTTGAGCAATTTTTACCCCAAAAGCATCACGCTCTTTTGCATAATCCCGGGCATATTCAAATGCTGCACGCGCTACACCCAACGCAAGTGCAGCATTTGTGACACGCATCGAAGCTAGGACGAGACCAAAATCACCATCCAATAAGTTTTCAGCAGGAATATACACATTTTCCAGGGTTATTTTATACATTGGAAGCGCATTGAGACTCATCAACTTAATGCGTTCCGAAACCAGTACCCCGGGGGAATTTAAAGGAACCACAAAACCCTTTGTGATCCCATCCAATTGAGCAAAAACTACCATCATTTGTGCATCAGCAGCAAAGGGAACGAAAGTCTTGACCCCATTGAGTACAAAGGAGTTACCATCCAATTTTGCAAATGTTTTAAGATCATTTGGGTCAAAATCAAAGGACGGCTCAATCAATGCCGCAGTATATGGGTGCCAATTTCCTTCAATGACAGGAGGGATGAGACTTTCTTTTTGCTTGTTATTTCCAGTAAGAAGAATCGGCAGTACAAATAACCCGGGTCCCATGACTGCCATGGCTCCAGCCAAATCCCCCCAAGCCAATTCCTCCGCCGCAAGGACTGCAGTAATGGCTGAACGCTCACCGAAACCACCGTAATTTTCCGGAGTCGAAGCTTGTAATATTCCGAGCTCCCAGCCTTTCCCAATCAGCTTCTGAGAAAGTATTTTTTCCTCTTCAGAAGCATGTGCTGCCGGGCGCAAGTCACTCTTGGAATAGCGTGAAACTGCGTCAATCAGCATTTTTTGTTCATCCGTGGGTGAAAAACCATACATGATCTACCTCCTCCTTTTTACTTTCTTAGGCCCAAAAGGGTTATGTTAGCAAAATGATCTGCAACTTCCTCAATTGATAATTGACCAGTTGGCCGGTACCAGGTGATAGTCCAATTCATAACCCCCATCAAACCTCGTACAGTCAACGGAATATTTTCAACAGAAAAAACACCTGTTTGGACCCCCTCTTGAATTAATTCACGCCACATATTTTCAAAACGATCACGATGTGGTATGTGCTTGGCATGAAATTCAGGATCCAGAGAGCGATGCTCCATCAACAAAACTGACACCAGATCACCTTGCTCGCTCAATGTTTTCAGATATGACCGCATCGCAAGTCTTAATTTTTCATCAGATGGCAATTTTAGGACCATAACTTGATCCATACGCTCAATCACCATTTCAAGCGCGCGATCCAGTAATTCCAACAAGATATCCTGCTTGCTGGGGAAATGATGATACAAACTGGCTTTTTTTAAATTTACAGCTTTTGCAATATCTGCCATTGAAGAACCATGGTAGCCCTTTTGCCGGATTACTTGTGCTGCAGATTCGAGGATGGCTTCTTTACTCATTCAAACGCTCTCCCTACCGAACGGTCGGTAGTTTGATAATAGCAGAGAGCCACCATTGAGTCAAGATGGAATTTTGCGAAAAGGATTGCACCTTTTTTTCAGAATGGCAAACCCATCATTTTATATTTTCGTTCGATTGACTTATGCTATAATAAAATTATGATAGATACGCAACCATCACTTCCTTCTAACTTGCCATCCTCACAAGATGTGGACAAGGAAACCGAGCGCCGTAACCGTCAGTTGACCATTACGATCACTATAGCGGCTATCGTGTTTATTGCACTCATTGTTCTGGCTATAATTGGGTTGACGCGTAATGCAAATGTAACCCAAAATATCCGCGATATCTTTATCATTTTTATGGCTCTTGAATCATTGGTCATTGGTGCGGCATTGGTGATCTTAATTGTTCAGATAGCAAGCCTAATTAACCTTTTGAATAATGAAATTAAACCGATTCTGGACGCAACCAACGAAACGATCGCTACTCTGCGCGGAACATCCCAGTTCTTGAGTGAAAACCTGATCGAACCAGTTCTAAAGCTAAATAGTTACCTTGCTGGTTTACAAAAAATGCTTGAAATGATGGGAATGAAGAAAAAATAATCTTTGTATAGCTGATTAGCAGTCTAAAGGAGAAATACTATGTCTGAGCATGATGAATTTGGCGCTTTTTTAGTTGGGTTTATAGTTGGTGGACTTACGGGAGCAGTTGCAGCGTTGTTATTTGCGCCGCAATCTGGTGAGGAAACCCGCGCGGTTATTAAAGAAAGATCGATAGAATTACGCGACAAAGCTACAGCTGAAGCTGAAGATGCCTGGAAACGTGCTGAAGCAGCAGCCATTGAAGCACGCGATAAAGCTGAAGCGCTTTCTAGACAAGCCTTAGCCCAGGGTGAAGAAATTACCCTGATTGCCAAACAACGTGGTGAAGAATTATTAGAAACCACCAAGGCAACCGTCCGGAAAGCCACCGGACACGAGAAAAAGACCGAAATCGAAACACCCGCAGAATAGTAATAAAAAAAATAAAAACAAGGGTTTGGCTATATAAGTCAAACCCTTATTTTATTTTCCAGGCAAGCAAAAATCAGCGTCAAATAAAAATGCGGAAATTATTCTCTCTTTTTTTCCATTACTTCTATCACAGCCTAGCCTGGTCTTACGATATTGTAGCGGACCTGGTTTCAATTGGTCGTTGGAACACATGGCGACTGGCATGCCTCCCGTACGTTCGTGGTCCCAATGTCCTTGAAATTGGGTTTGGAACGGGGCATATTCAAGTTGCCTTAATCAAAAACGGCTATATTGTCTTTGGTCTGGACGAAAGCAGGCAAATGGCTATGCTTGCTAAAAAAAACATTCAACCTCAACAGCACCAGACAGGCCTATGTAGGGGGCTTGCACAATCATTGCCCTATAGTCCCAACTCCATGGATAGTGTTGTAGCTACTTTTCCAAGTGACTATATTCTGCAAAAAATAACACTGAGTGAAATTTATAGAGTACTTAATTCGTCTGGAAGACTAATTCTTGTACCAATGGCATGGATTGATGGAGCAACCATACCCGACCGGCTAGCAAACTGGCTTTTTCATGTTACTGGACAAACATCCAGAAAAAATAACTGTCCTGAAAAATATTTGGCACCATTGCTTAACGAAGCTGGTTTTCATATGGAAATTATCAGAGAAAAAGCCGAACAAAGTACAGTATTGATCATCATTGCAGAAAAATCCGGTAGGTAGAAGTAATTTCAACAAAGCCCTGATTATGTTAGAATTATTATATGGAAATTCAGATTGCAGTTGCAAAAATAAATAAATATGCTGTGTCTGAAAGCGGCGACACACTGGAGATTGTAGAACGCCCAGGTGGTGGTGTTTCAGTAGTCCTTGCAGATGGTCAATCATCCGGACGAGGTGCAAAAGTCGTTTCTATGATGGTTGTCCGACGCGTCATCGGGTTGCTGGCTGAAGGTGTAAGAGATGGGGCCGCAGCACGAGCCGCATCAGACTATTTGTTCTCAGAACGCAGTGGTAAAGTCTCCAGTACTTTAAATATTATCTCGGTCGACTTATCAAGCGAAACCGTAGTATTGGCTCGAAACAATGAAGCACCCATTTATATTTCTTATGGCGAAATCATTGAATGTATAAACGAACCGAGTCGCTCGATTGGTACAGCCCGAAATATCAAACCTGTCATTAACGAAATTCCGATCAAGATGGGATTAACCCTGGTGGTATATACCGACGGGTTGGTTCATGCAGGTGAACGACGCGGAACCCCAATGGATGTAGGTACAACTTTGCGCGGATTACTGGAGGAAAGCGAACCCTCTCCTCAAATTTTAGCTGATGCATTATTAACACAAGCTATGCGACTGGATGATAACCGCCCGATTGATGATATAAGCGTGGTAGTTTTACGAGTGATGCCTCGTGTTGGGGATGAAGTGCGTCGGATGACGGTCAGGGTACCGATCAACATCAAAAATGGTGGGTAAGCGGAAACGGCACCTATTGGATTATATTCCGCTTGCTTGGAAATTGAGCTGGCGGGACACTTTTTTGTTATTGACCGAATTCAGAGGCCCCGTCTTATTTTTTTCGGTTACCATAATTGGCCTGGGGGCGGTGTATTACTGGACAGCAGCAAGCCTTGATGAACCTGTCGGAAGCCTGGCTGAAGCAGTTTATCTGATGCTTACACTTACTTTCTTGCAGCCCAGTGGGGTATTTCCAACTCATCCCATTCTCCAAAGTTTCTTTTTTTTCATGCCACTGATCGGAGTTGGAACCCTTGCCAGAGGTTTGGCAGATTTTGGAATTTTACTTTTTAATCGGAGCTCGCGAAGCAAGGAGTGGCAAATGGCGGTTGCTTCAACTTACAACAAACACACAGTGCTTGTTGGGCTTGGACACCTTGGTTTTCGGGTTGTAAGTAAGTTACATAGCATGGATGAAAGTGTAGTGGTAATTGACGTAAATCCGAAATCTGACCTTTTATCAGCAGTGCAAGAAAAGGGCATTCCTGTAATTCAGGATGATGCCACACGCCTGTCCGCACTGGAAGCAGCCGGAGTAAAAAAAGCAAAAACCATCATTCTTTGTACACAAAACGACTCGATTAATTTACAGGTAGCCCTCAAAACCCGGAGTTTAAATCCTGATATTAAAGTAGTCATCCGAATTTTTGATGAGGATTTTGCCAAATCACTGCATGACCAATTTGGATTTACAGCTCTCAGCGCAACCGAAATGGCCGCGCCAATTTTCGCTTCTGCTGCAGCTGGCATGGATGTAACTAACCCTATCTCGGTTGAAGGGCAACAATTAAGCTTGGCTCGATTAACTATTTCATTAGGTTCTACTTTAGCTGGAAAAACGGTAGGCCTTATTGAAAAAAATTATCATTTAACCATAGTGTTTGTTCGCTCGGATCACAATACCGAAATGCATCCACCCGATATTCGATTACTCACCAGCCAGGATATGATTGGAGTTTTGGGTGGACCCGATCAACTCGGCCATTTACTGCATGACAATTCATAAATCAGCTATTGTCTCAGATCCTCACTCTAAACCACTGGTAGGCATAGTTGGTGTTTGCACTTCAGGAAAATCCACACTGATTTCAGGACTTATGGAATATGGAATTAATACCAGGCATATTGCACAGGAACATTCTTATGTAAAGGACATGTGGAAGCGTATCACCAACCCGGATATCTTGATATTTTTAGATGCATCTTTCCCTGTAACGCTCGGTAGGCGAAAGTTTAATTGGATTGAAGAAGATTGGGCTGAGCAACAAAGACGACTCAATCATGCCCGTGAACATGCAGACTTTTATGTCAATACAGACCAGCTTAATGCTGCGCAGGTACTGGAACTGGTAATAAATTTTCTTGAAAATCGTAATAAATAATTACAAACTGACAAAATCAGGAAAAGATTTTTTCTAATGGGAACAAACCTCCCTTTGCCGTTTATTTAGCGGTATAATTGTTCCTTGCCATCACGCCAGCCACTGGCTGGTATTTTTTATGATATGGAGAACGATACATGAATCGTCGCCCCTACACTACGTTGATCGTTGTGCTCGCTTTGGTCGCTTTTTCTTTATGGATCAATTTAAGCAAAACAATCAGCATCAGCAATCCTTTTAATTCGCAGGCTTTTTTCTCCCGTAATGTTGAGACCCGACTTGGTCTTGACTTACGCGGTGGTCTGCAAGCCCTCCTTGAAGTTCCCGAGGGGGTTACCGTAACATCCCAGGATCTGGAAACCACAAAAACAATCCTGGAAAGCCGCGTAAATGCACTGGGTGTTAGTGAAGTAACAATGCAAGTCGCCCCACCTCGTCGCATCGTGGCCGAATTCCCTGGGATTAATAATCCTGAGGAAGTTGTCGCGTCTGTAAAACAGACAGGCATGTTGGAATTTGTTGATTTTGGTGATTCCCCTCTTGCGGATGGAACAGTCATTAAGACTGACCAGGGCAACACGGGGAGCGCCACCCCTGCCACAGACAAAACAACTGCGGCAGCAGACCGGGTTTTTCACACAGTTATGACCGGTACTGCGTTGCAGACTATTAATGTTCAACCGTCATCGCAGGGTGGTTACGAAATCTCCTTCTCCTTGAAATCTGACAGCAGTAAAGTCTTTAGTGATTTCACCCGCGACAATATTAATAAGTATCTAGCGATTGTTTTGGACAAGAAAGTAATTTCGACTCCACGTATCAACAATCAAATCAGTGACGGCTCGGGTGTCATTACCGGAAGCTATACACAGCAAAGCGCAAATGCATTTGCAGTTCAATTGCGCTATGGTTCCTTACCTGTGCCAGTACAGGTTGCGGAAAGCCGCACAGTTGGACCGACACTTGGCGCAGAATCTGTGCGAAAAAGTGTTCTAGCTGGTGGTATCGGCTTGGGTGTAGTAATCCTGTTTATGCTCCTTTACTATCGCTTACCCGGCTTTGTTGCTGATCTGGCTTTGATCACCTATGCCTTGCTCTCGTTAGCTCTATTCAGACTGATCCCGGTTGTCTTAACTCTGCCTGGTATTGCTGGTTTCATCTTGAGTATAGGTATGGCGGTAGACGCCAATATATTGATTTTTGAACGGTTAAAAGAAGAGTTACGGTCTGGCAAGACATTACGTCAGGCCATAGATCTTGGCTGGCAGCGTGCTTGGCCATCCATCCGAGATTCAAACTCTTCAACCCTGATTACATGCGCCATTCTGTATATTTTTGGTAATACATTCGGCGCCAGCATGGTTAAAGGTTTCTCTGTGACTTTAGCTCTCGGTGTGATTGTCAGCTTATTTACGGCAATCATCGTTACCCGCACCTACCTGCACACACTGATGGACAACATTAAAACTGTCGATCACCCGCGCTGGTTTGGGCTGTAGGAGGCATGCCATGAATATCATTAAAAACCGTTATCTTTTTTTCGCAATTTCCCTTCTGGTCATTATTCCAGGGCTGATTTTTTTGGGCATACACTGGGTTCAAAACCCTGCTGAAGGACCGCTGGCCCTGGGTATTGACTTCACAGGTGGATCACTCTTGGAAGTTCAAATTACCTCTGGCGTGCAGCCTACAACTGAAGCAGTGAAAGCAATTTATAATAAATTTGCCACCAGTTCCCTACAGATTCAGGATCCGATCGTCCAGCTTTTGGGTACCGATTCGCTTTCGATCCGTTCGAAAGCGATGGATGATGCCACCAAAGGTAAGATCGTAGCTGAAATGGGAACGAGCTTTGGCAGTAAAATTATTGTCTTGAATTTCACATCGGTCAGCCCCGCAGTTGGACAAGAAGTTGCCCGCGCTGCATTTGGAGCTGTTGGACTTGCTGCTTTGGCAATCCTGGTTTATATCTGGTTTGCTTTTCGCAGTATTCAACACGCTTTCCGCTATGGCACGGCAGCTGTTATCGCGATGCTGCATGACGTACTGGTGGTTCTTGGTATTGAAGCCATCCTTGGATTTGCTTTTGGATGGGAAGCTGACTCGTTGTTCCTGACTGCGCTACTGACTGTTATTGGCTTTTCAGTTCATGACACCATTGTGGTATTTGACCGTATTCGTGAGAACATGGGCATCTATCGACGTGTTGATTTTGAAACTGTCGTCAACCATTCGGTGGTACAGACACTTGACCGGTCAATTAATACTCAATTGACGGTTATGTTCACCCTCTTCGCCTTAGCCCTATTCGGTGGGGAAAGCATCCGCCACTTTGTAATTATTCTTTTAGTGGGTGTTTTCAGTGGTACATTCTCCTCAATCTTTAACGCATCCCCAATTCTGGTGGTGTGGGAAAATCGAGAGTGGAATACCTGGTTCAAAAACAAAAATAAAACAGAAACTGCAGCCTAACAGGTTTAGATTACCAAATAAAAAAACGCGCACTTGTTACGGTGCGCGTTTTTTATATTTCAAAGAAGCAAACCTGTTAAAATAAACGGATGTTTTTTTTGGAATTCCAAATGGCATCAATTGTGGAATATTACTAATTAAAGCGAAATCGCCCTTTCGGGCGATTTCTATGGCTGGGGGCAATGGATTCGAACCAATACTGGATGCTCCAGAGGCATCTGTCCTGCCATTAGACGAGCCCCCAAATTTTAGACGAATTATAGCCGGCTAATTTGAGCTCTCAATTTCTTGAGCGGACAGTATTCTATCACGTACGTTAAAAACTAGCAAGTCATGCTTTTCCTGGTGATTACCCACAAATCGAAGATGAAAGAAAAGCTCTGCTAAAGAGTGGTA
>CAYWXS010000141.1:0-16028 GCA_964462245.1 uncultured Anaerolinea sp. | reverse complement strand
TACGTGCCGCCCTGACCATCCTGGGCATCGTCATCGGTGTCGCCGCCGTGGTCGCCCTGATGGCCATCGGTAACGGTGCCACCAGCAGCATCACCGATAAGATCGAAGGCAACGGCTCCAACCTGTTGAATATCCAGGCCGGACGATCCTCACGACCCTCCGCGCCAGGCGCAATGACCGCCCAAACCTATCTGACCTACGCGGATTACCAGACTCTCTCCAAGACTCTCACCGACACCGCCGGCATAGCCCCTGCTTATCAATCCAGCTTCACCATCACCCGCGGCACCGTCAGCGCCAGCACCTCCGTGACCGGCGTCACCGAAGATTATATTTCCGTGCACACCTATGAGCTGACCAGCGGCCGCGGGCTAACCGCCCGTGACCGCACCAAGCTCAGCCAGGTAGCTGTCATCGGCGCCACAACTGCCGAAACCTTCTTCGGCACCGAAAGCCCCCTCGGGCAAATTATCAAGATCAACAACGCCAGCTATACCGTCGTGGGAGTCTTGGCATCCAAAGGTTCAACCGGTTTTGATAACCAGGATGATGTCGTTCTGGTCCCGCTCGAAACTGGCTATTCGAAGCTATTCGGTGCCAATGCCATCCGCAACGGCGAAAAAATTGTCAGTGCCATCGCCATCTCTGCCAGTTCAGCCGGTACCGTTGATTCGGTCTCCTCACAAATCACCTTTGTCCTGCGCCACCAGCACCACCTCGCAGCCGACGATGAAGATGACTTCCGTGTCTCCAACCAGGCCGAATTACTCTCTACCTTAACCAGTGTCACCTCCACCCTCACCACCTTCCTGGGCGCCATCGCCGCCCTCTCACTCCTCGTAGGCGGCATCGGCATCATGAACATTACCCTGGTATCAGTCAGCGAACGCACCAAAGAAATCGGCCTGCGTAAAGCCGTCGGTGCCCGCAAGAGTCACATCCTCTTCCAGTTCCTGGTGGAGACTCTGACGCTCAGCATCAGCGGCGGTATCATCGGCATCGCCCTCGGATCCGCCATCGCCTGGATCGTAACGCTTCTGGGTCTCATCACCGCCAGCGTCACCATTTCCTCCATCATCATGTCCTTTTCATTCGCTGTCGCCATCGGCCTGTTCTTTGGCATCTACCCCGCCCTGCGCGCCGCCAACCTGCACCCCATGGAAGCCCTTCGCTCCGAATAAGTCCAGCCCACAGGCAGTCTGAAACAGTCTGGCAGGATCACTGCATGTGACATTAAACTGGTTTTTGGTTCCTACTAAACAACAATAATTCACAAGTGTTGCTTAGACAACAAAAGTCGATAATTGATGGTTGATTGAACAATCATCCACTGGTAAGATTGTCGACATACGTTGCTTAGGCAACAAGTGTTGAAATAATAACAATTTACCTTTGTAAACCTTGGGCGCAAGTAATAAAATGGCATGGTTCCGATGATTGCAAAGCAATAAATTAATATAACCCTCAAGTTTCATTCATATTTTTCAGGAGATTACAAAATGATCAAAGTTGGTATTATCATCGGTAGCACCCGTCCCGGCCGTAACGGCGCAGCAGTTGGCAAGTGGGTTAATGAAGTCGCCCAGCTTCGCGGCGATGCCCAGTTCGAACTGATTGACATTCTGGATTACAAACTGCCGCTGCTCGACGAACCCGTCCCCCCCTCAATGGGCTACCCTTACTCCCAGGCTCACACCCAGGCCTGGTCAGATAAAATCAAGACTCTGGACGCCTTCGTCTTCGTTACTCCCGAATACAACCATGCCACTTCTGCCGCCCTCAAAAACGCCATTGATTATCTCTACAAAGAATGGAACAACAAATCAGCCGGATTTGTTGGCTACGGTTCCGTCGGCGGCGCCCGCGCCATCGAAAACCTGCGCACGATCATGGCCGAACTGCAAGTAGCTGATGTCCGTGCCCAGGTTATGCTCTCCCTCTTCACCGATTTCAAGGACTTTAGCGTTTTCCAACCCGCCGAATTCCAGGTCGCCGCAGTCAACGCCATGTTGGATCAGGTTGTCTCCTGGGGCACCGCGTTAAAGACAGTCCGTAGCTAAAACACATATGCTTCACAGAAAAAATAGGAGTTGTCCATCACCTGGGCAGCTCCTATTTTTTTATAAAATGCATGATCAAAAGAATAGCTATCCTTACTCCATTTCGAGTTCAATTAAATACAGCTGATGATATTATTGGGGAAATAACAGCGCACATACTTGGGTGGCAGGGATCCTGACTGATTTTCACTCCGATTAGCCAGTCAATCCTTTTTAATTTCAGTGAAACAAATTGCTAATGCAAACTGTATGTATAGCTTTTCGCTCTATATGGCATTGATGACAGCCTCCGAAAAAGGCAGAGTCGAGCCAAAAACACTACTGCGCTCTGCCGTTAGTGACTCTGCATTTTATGGCGTCTCTCTCGGCGTAATTTTTGGCATGGCAAACATAATCCACCTGTTGATCGCCTCACCCTATGGGATTTTATTCAATTCACTGATCAATATGCTCGCATCACCAGTTTCAGCGCTTATCCTGCTTATCATAGGCTATAACCTGCAATATAACCGGAATGTAATTTCAACCACAGCCATCACCACCGGCACTCGCCTCGCCGTCCAATCGATACTGCTAATTGGTGTCTGACTTGTGCTCAGGCAATCCATCTCAGATACCGCCATGGTGATCGCCATCATACTATACGCATTTCTGCTACCATATTTCGTCAGCGCAATATTTACTGAGGATGAAAAAGGCCAACACCTCCACCTCGAATTATATGGCAGTTTCCATAACTGCCTTTACAATTCTGGCAATATTTAAATAATATGGAAGGTGTATGTCAGAACAATCTTCATCCAGACTCTCCATATATGCATACCACAAACCAAAGGCCCCTGGTCTGAATATTACAGGGATTTTCTCAATCTACAAAAACTGTGCCCGTAATGGCACAGTTTTTTATTCGGTATGGTTTTCAAGCCAATCCAACCCCCGTGCGGTCACAAATTTCTTTTTTTTGCTCTTTCTGCCTGCGCCGAACCCATAAAATAATAAACCAACATTGTAACAAGCTAAATTAATCTCACTGGCCTTTATTTTGCTTGTAAAAAGTCTTTTTTTCACAGCAAGCTCACAGTAAGTTCTTGGCTTCTTCACAGCCACTAAAACTAAAATAAGCACTGTAAGTTCAAAGTAATCAAATAAATCAAACACCCCCAAGCGGGGAGAAAAATAGAGGATAACATGACTACATCAGCTTCAACCAAAACCAATCTCGTACTAGACCTGACCATCTTCACTGCCTTCCTGGTCGCATCCAACCCGCGCATCACCGGTAACTCCATCCATGAATGGCTGGGCATCTCATTTGCCGCTGCCATCATCACCCACCTGCTCTTCCACTGGCAGTAGCTGGTCAAGATCAGTACCGAATTCTTCAAGAAACTATTTCACCAATCCCGGCTCAACTTCGTCGTGGATACACTCTTCTTCATCGCCATAGTCGGCGTCACCTTCAGCGGTATCCTCATCTCCAAAGACGTACTGCAGCTCTTCGGCATCACCCTCAACCCTGGACAGGGCTGGAAAATGATCCACAGCCTGACTGCTGACCTGTCCGTGATCACTCTCGGCATTCACATTGCCCTGCATTGGAAGTGGATCACCACCAACCTGAGCCGCTATATTGTCAACCCCATCCGCAGCCTGGGCACATCCAATACAGGCAGCACCCAGGGCCAACATGCCCCACGCACGCTGGCTATCCAGCCCGTTCGTATCAACGATCAAAAATAATCACTACCTCCAACTTAATAAATTCGAGTGAACCTGGAAATAAAAGGAATAAACCATGAAAACCATTTTTAGAATCATCATCCTCCTCTTCGCCGCGGCACTGGTTGCCGGAGCCTTCAACCTGGCAGTCGGCAGCAGCTCCTCTGGGAATGCTCAAAACGCAGCCCTCGGCAGCGAATCCGGCCAACGCCCCACCCGACCCGAGGGTGGCGAAGGCGAAGGCGGGGCATCCTTTGGCGGCGGCCTGCTGGGCATCCTCGCCAGCCTGGCAAAACTGACCGCCATCATTACCATCGTCCTGCTGATCCAAAAAGGCATTTCAAAACTTCAGACCAAACAAATCAGCAGCCCCGGCGCTGCTTAAACCCAAAAACATCATCCCGCGGACTGGTTCACAGAGAGCCCAAAACCTCTCACCATCCGCGAGATTTTTTTCATTTATAATCAATCACTTACCCAGCCAGTTCAGGCCAAACCATCCAGACGGGATTCAGCGCAATATGCCAGATCATTACAACAACTTTCAGGAACTTAACCAGCACCAGCACCTGGAGATTGACTATCGCATCCACAGCGTCGCACAGCCCCACCCGCTCGTTATCCTCGCCATTCATGCCGGAGGCATAGAACTGGGCACCTCCGAATTAGCCCTGGCCATTGCCGGCAACGACTACTCAATCTATCTATTTGAAGGCCTGCGCAAAGGCAAAAACGAACGCCTGCATCTGACCAGCACCCATTTTGATGAGCCTCAATGCCTCGATCTGGTCCAAAAACATCAGCACGCCCTCTCCATTCACGGCTTCACCGCCAACCCATCTGACCCGGAAATATACCTGGGCGGCACACACCAGCTCTTTATCCAACATATGCTGCAAAGCTTGCAAACAAACGGCTATTTGGCCCAGGTTAATACCCAAAAATTTGGAGCTACCGATCCACGCAATATATGCAACCGTACCCAGAACGGCATGGGGCTGCAAATTGAAATAGCCGGCGGCTTGCGGCAGCGCTTCTTTTCGAATTACTTCACACATATTGGTCGAAAAACCATCACCCCCCACTTCACTCACTTCGTCCAGATCATCCGGCAAACCCTGGAAGCAGACCAGTATCTAACGAATTAAAAATAAGTCCACAACCTTCCCACCCGGGAACGTGATGGACTTATTGTGACAAATCTACCGACTTATATCTTCCAGTCAGTCCAATTGGTACCGTTGTGCCTCAACGCAATCCAACTCTCAACAGCAGTACCAGAAAGCCTGCCCCACAAACCACCCTTGCCGATTTTAACCTGTTTAATAATTACATTTGTTCTGAAATCCCTTGAACCGATTACGGCAAAATCCGACCCGGGTCCCGAACGGACATTCAGGCGCGGAAAGCCCTTGGTCATCACCGTTTTGGGAAGCTGAGCATCCACACTCGCCAGCTTATTCATCTCCACCCACCAAGGCCCACCTAAAATCGGTACATACACGGGCTTGGTGCGGTCACCCCAACCGTTGGCAAGATTGTAATCATAAATGCTGTGCACAAGATTCGGGTTATCATTAGCATTAATTTTCGACACATCCTGCGTGCTTAATTCCACCGTCGGAACCGGCAGTTCAATACTACTAAGCGGGACGGGTACCATTTGAATGGAGGTTAACCCTAACCCCTCCACTCGCCCCCATCCATCCACAATTTCCTCAACTTGGACAACATTCCGACCCGGCCACAAAAGACCGATCCATTTAATATATGCACCATCCAAACCCTTGCTCGGGCCCCAATCCGGTCGGGAAATCATATCCACCGCCGCGGTATTGGTCGGGTTCAAACGGGCAAGCATCGGCTTAAGCGTGGCCCAAAGTACCCTTAATCCATTATTACCCAGTTTTGGCTCGCGACTTACAGGCAAAGTCAGCGGACCGCCCCCCGGACGCGGGTAATAATTCAAAACATTAAATTGATATAGCCTCGAAGCTTCTGGCGGCAGGGTAGACGGAAGCCTGGTCCCCGGCGGGGTATAGACAGTCAGTTTATCCACCTTAACCAGTGAATCCAGTGGCAACCACAAACGCTCAGTTTTGTCGCGTGCCATGACCAGCATGCGCACATTGCCTGGAGGTGGGCTATCGATCACACCATCATTGCCGATCACCCCAAAGATATGCATCACGGAAGCATCATAAAACTCACCCACCAGGGCCGGTGGATCATCATCATTGTACAGGCATTTTATGTAGGCCTGATTCCCAACAATTTCAGTAACTTCCACCACATTACCCGCAAAAGTCAGCTGCTCCACCTGGGGCCAGACACCCCGGTTGAGCCAGCCACTGTATGGCTTGCGCAAAAAATTCCCGGCAGCAACGGTGTTAATAACTTCAACAAATTTTACCCAGGCATGCGAGAGGGTTACATTCCCCACACCACCGTTAATTCGCACTGTTTCCGGTGTCGCTTCCACCCCACTCATTGGACGAGGTTTGTACCCCCACTTTTCCAGCTCGGGGTCATGTAGCACGCGATAATAATTATGCGTGGCTGGCGGAGTATTTGTACCGAAGTAAGCGGCCAGCTCCTGCTCGGTGCCATAAAATAGATTGACATCAATCGGGCGGCTGTTGCCTGGTAGCACCAGCATATCACCGCTAAACTGCCAGAGCTTGAGATTACCCGGAACATACTTCACATTAAAGGGCTTATCCAGCTTGTCTAGCCGGGCTTTCACATCCTGCCAGGTCTTTGCTCCACCAAAATAAGTCTTATGGTCCGGGTATTGTGCCCACCAATAATCCACAGTCTTAGGCCAGGAGCTTAGATAAGGTAAAAACCACTGTCCGGTATAGATGATCACCCTCCAGTGCGGTTTGCACAAATCAAGAAATTTTCCAACTTCGATGGCATAGGTGGAGGCCGGGTAACCTGTTTTGCGAACTTCTATATCCACAGCCAGGGCCAGCACTTCACTGGGAACATGCGCTGCCAACCAGGCGTAATTGGCAGCCCCATCCACCCAGGGGTTATACACAAAATATGGAAAACGCACAAAGTTTTTGGCTTCATCCCACTGCTTCACGAAATTCGTGTCCATGTGATGCCCACCATTCATATCATTCAATCGGATCCCCATCCCCGCCACACCGCCAGCCTTCAGGACGGCCTCGTCAATTTGCAACTGCCCTTCCCAAACATCCACCACCAGGCATGTATTTGGCTTCATTAATCCTCCGTCCCATTAACTTAATGCACATCAACAATCATATCAATATCATATCAAATATTACACCAGATCGGTCAAATTGTACCTGCTTTTTTCGAAACTTCATGAAATAAATATCCAAAATAAAAAACCCCCTACCGGTGGACCAGATAGGCTGCCAGATAAGCCGTCATTAAATTCGCCAATCGGTCCAGTTGGTATTATTCTGCCTGAGAGATATCCAACCATTGGTCACCTTACCCCACAACCCGCCCGGCCCAATTTTTACTTCGTTGATGGTCACCGCTTCACCAAAGTACTTGTATCCCACGACTGCCTCAATCATCCCAGCTCCAGCCCGAACATTGAGCCTTGGGAAGGCTTTGATCTTGACCACCTTCGGCAATTGAAAACTGATGGGCATTAACTTGCTCATATCGACCCACCAGGGTCCACCCAAAAGTGGGACATAGATCGGTTTGGCCCGCTCCGCCCAGCCGTTGACACGATTATAGTCACATACCAAATGAATCACATCCAGATTATCAAACGGGTTAAGACGACTCAAATCCTGAGACGAGAGATCCACCATCAATGCGGGAATAACCGCCCCATTTGTGTTGGTCGAGCTTTGAATAGCAGAAAAACGACCAATGCCATCCACCCTCCCCCAACCCTCCTGGACCTCAGCTATTTTTAAGATGTTTCGACCAGGCCAGGTCATACCGGTCCAGTTGATCAGGGTACCTTCTTGCCCTTTATTCAGACCCCAATCCGGACGCAGGAGTGAATCCACGGCAGCCGGATTGGTAGGATTCAACCTGTATAAAAAGGTCCGCAGTGTGGACCAGTCGATCTGCACCTGGTTGGAGCCTGCTTGCCGGTTCCAACTCAGCGGCAAGGTCAAGGGTGTGCGACCTGAACGCATATAAAAATTCAAATTATTGAACTGGTACAGGCCGGGCTGCTGTACGGGCGCTGGCGCTGGGCCTGAACCAATATAGTCTGCCAGGTTTTGCTCGGTGCCATAAAAAATATTAACATCAATGTTGCGCGGATTGCCCGGTAAAATCAGGTAATCGCCGCTGAACTGCCACATCTTTAAAGTTCCCGGAACAGAATTTTGATTAAAAGGTTTGTCCAATCGATCCAGACGTATTCTTAACTCATCCCAGGTTTTTACCCCACCAAAATAAGTTGCGCTATCCGGATATTGCGCCCACCAATAATCAATCCGAGGCCAGTTGGAAAGGTTGGGTAAAAACCACTGGGCGGTATAGATGATCATCCTCCAGCGAGTCTTGCACAGATCAAGGAACTTGCCTACTTCACCGGCATAAGTAGATGCCGCATAACCCGATTTGGCAACTTCAATATCAACCGCTACGGTCAAAACTTCCGAGGGCACATTGGCCGCCAACCATGCGAAATTGGCAGCCCCATCCACCCAGGGGTTATAAACAAAATAAGGAAAGCGTACAAAATTTTTCGCTTCAGCCCACTGCGTCAAAAAGTTACCATCCATATGGTGTCCGCCACTCATATCATTCAATCGGATGGCCATGCCCGCAACACCATTCGCCTTTAAAACGGCCTCGTCAATTTGCAACTGCCCTTCCCAAACATCCACGACCAGGCAAGTATTCGGCTTCATTTTTCCTCCGTTCTACAATAAAAATGTCAAGCAAACCAACACATCATAAGATATTCATAAAAACCACTGGTCAAACAAATCTCCGCCTAACCCAATTCCTACCTCATGCTTTATCCAACAGTTGTCCAAAGAGCTCTACCACCTGCGGGTCAAAGTGCCTGCCTGCCTGTTCTTCAATATACTGACGGGCTTCTGCGGCCGGCACTGCCCGCCGAAAAGGACGGTCGGAAGTCAGCGCATCCCACACATCCACCACAGCAAAGAGGCGCGCCGAAAACGGAATCTGCGTCCCTTTCAACCCACGCGGATAACCACTACCATCCCATTTTTCGTGGTGACAGTAGGGAATATCCAGTGCCGGACGCAGGTAGTCAACCGACGAAAACCATTTATAGGCCGAGAGCGGGTGTTCATGAATTATCTTCCAATCCTCCATATCCAGTGCACCAGGTTTTTTCAAGATTGAATCTGGAATTCCCATCATCCCCAGATCGTGCAGCATGGCTCCGCGCCAGATTTGTTTCATTGCGTCTTCATTTAATCCGGCTGCGCGTGCCAATGCCAGCGACATATCGCTCACGCGTTTAACGTGCCCCTCGGTCTCCTTATCACGCATTTCCAACAAGTGCGACCAACCCAGAATATTCTGGTCAGTTGCCCCCACATCATCCTTAATTTCATCATCCGTTTTTCGACGTTGCTCCAGAATCAGCCGGTAACGGTTAAGTCGAATGACTCCCTGCAGCCGTCCCAATAACTCCATCTGATTGATCGGTTTCGAAATGAAATCATCCGAACCCGCTTTCAACCCATCCAGACGTGCTGCCGGGCTATCCTGCCAGCTCATTAATACAACCGGTATTTCTCCCAGCGCATAATGTGAACGAATCAGTTTACAAACCTCAAACCCATCCAAATACGGCAGATTGATTTCCAACAGGATCACATCCGGATGGATAGTGGATGCCTTTACAATCCCATCCACGCCGCTCGGAGAAAAATGCATATCATAAGGGAGGTCCTGCAGCAGGGCTTGCAGCACCAAACAATCATCCGCTTTATCGTCAATCACCAGAATTTGAGCCCGTTTCTCCATATAAACCTTCCTTGCAGGCTGATAACTGCGCGTGTATAAATATATTATATCCACCTTTGAGAAAATAATTGGGTTCAGGTCAGATGCATCCAGGGTAGTTCGTCATTGAGCCGATACTAATTTCCGGTTGTAATCTCATGCTTACAGTAACAATCGAAATAAAACAAAAGTCTCAGCCGCTAACAACCCGACCGAGACAATGTATTAAAATACCGACAAAAAAGAATTAAACGCGCTGAGCGCCCAGGGTATTCGGATCGATCCCACTAGCCCATTTCGTCATACCGTCATATTTAGCCATCTTAAAATTCGTTCCCGTCAGGTTGGCGCCATACAAATCCGCAGAACGCAGATCCGCTCCCATCATATTAGCATCCCGTAAATCGGAGTAGCTCAGATTGGCACCATTCAGATTGGCAAAACCAAATTTGCTACTCCGCAGATCCGCACCATTAAGATCAGCCTGGCTGAGATTGGCATTATTGAAATCAACCTTCTCCATCTTGGCATCCCCCATTTTTGCCTGACGCAGATCTGCTCCGTTCAACACCGCACCAGATAAATTTGCGCCGGACAAATTAATGCCGGACAATTTACCCCAACTCAGCCGCGAACTTTTTAAATTTGCAAAATCAAGCTTGGCTTGACTGAGATCCATTCCCGTCAAATCCATCAAACTGAGATCCGCGGCGATCAAGTCATAACCTTTTAACGGAGATACCCCTGGCTGTTTCAGATGATCAATGATTTCTTTTTTTGTTAGCTCTGCCATGATATCTCGCTCCAAATATAGAATAGGCGGTGACTGTACCTGCAGGATACACAATCAATCCTGATATTTTAACCTTTTTGTAAATAGTTTCGGGACGATTTTTAAAGAAAATTTCCCAAATCAACAACACTCGCACAATTCCCACATAATTATAAAAATTAACTGATTTGTTATCAATAAATAATTCCGGGAAACTTGCAAGATGATTATACATTGGAATCTTGTATTTTTTCCGCAAGACCATATATTTCAAAAAGGGATACATTAATTGGCATTAAGGTTTTACCTGGCCAATACCAGGCAGCCTGACCCAACCCTGACTAACCTTCTACTACTTGTGCCCGCTGTGTCGATACTTTTGGTATACCTAATTTGGAAATGTGGATTGGTCGCGCATAGCGGGCCAGACTGCGGTCAAGCACAATGAATTTAGGTTGACAATTAAGGATGGTAGTCTCTACGAACAAAAAGGCAGCGGGTGCAATTGCGTATTGGTTGAAAAAAGGTAACCACTAAGGCGCTTGAGCCTGCCTTCCATTGCTGCAAATCAGTCCAGTCTGGCAAACAAACATTTAAGATACGCACCCTCTTTAAACCCGATCGGATGATCCAGGGCATGACCCGTCCGTTCGATCTCTTTCAAATTGCGATTTACCTCGCGCGCCGATTTATGAATGGCAGTGAAAAAAGCATCAGCTTCCACCCGACTGGAACAGGAAGCCTGAACCAGCACTCCGCCACGCTGCAATACGCCCAAACCCAGGCGTGTCAAGCGCTGATAGGCGGCAATGGCTGCGCCAGTTTGACCCTGGCTCTGGGCAAACATGGGGGGGTCGAGGATCACCATGTCAAACCGGCGTTTTTCGGAAGCCAATTCGGTCAGGACTTCAAACGCATCCCGGGCCATCGTCTGGTGCTCTGTCGCTCTGACCGTCGCAATGGATCGGTTATGTTCCATATTACGCCCAGCGGCTTCCATAGCCGGGGCGCTCAGATCCACGCTGACCACCTGCCTGGCACCACCCCGTGCAGCGTACACTGAAAATCCCCCAGTATAAGCAAAAACATTTAGCACAGATAGATTACTTGAAAGCTTTTCAACACGCATGCGATTCTCGCGCTGATCCAGAAAAAAGCCGGTTTTCTGTCCCAGAATCGGATCCGCCTCGAAGATAAGTCCATTCTCCTGGAACAGGATCGGACCCGAAACAGGGGGACCAGCAAGCACCTGGCCGTCTTTTAGGCCTGCCAGAAATTCAGTATTTTTGAACATGGAACGGCTCAGGCGCAAAACCAGGCTTTCGGCTGGGCTGACCTGTGCCAGGGCGGTGCAGAATTCTTTCAAATGCGGTACCCAGGCCGGGCTGTACAGCTTGAGTACCAGGGTCCCGGCGTAACGATCTACAATCAGGCCCGGGAACCCATCATTCTCACCATGCACCAGGCGGTAGCCAGTGGTGGTTCGCTCAACAGGTTGTTCGGTCAAAGGCTGGCGAACAAGGGCCGCCGCGATCAACCGGCTAATAAACCAATCTGCATTAATCACCGCTGGTTGACGGGATTGCAAAATACGCACACGGATAGGCGAGGTGGGATCATACAAACCAACCGCCAGGAAGCGGCGCTTATCATCGAAGATAACCGCCAGGTCACCCGGCCGACCCACATGGCTTTGCTCGGTAATAGCCTGGTCAAACACCCAGGGATGACCCTGGCGCAAAGCGTATTCGGCCTGTGGGTTAATCCGCAGTGCGATGCGCCTGGGGTTCGGGCTGGGAAGGGCAGAAAAGGGAATAATAAAATCCATCATGACTCTTTTATACCATATTACACCAGCTAACCCAACACACTGGCCTGATGTTCCCCCGGGATTTCAAAGCTCTACGGAGCAGTACTTGGATCAGATTAATGATGTAATTCTCGCAGTCCCAAATTACACAATGTTAGATCAAAATGAGTATGACTTATTAACCAGACTTTGCCAAAATAGTTATACTTTTTTATTGTATCCTCCAACCGGGGGCGGGGTCTATTTCGATAAATTTGAGGGTATAATTAATTTTACTTCAGATAATTCCAATATTTCGAGTCGCATAACCAGAAACACACTGCAAACTTCGGCAAAAGCCCACTTTAATAAGTGGACCCGGTAACCATGCAACACGGTGCCAAAACATTCTGGCACACATTCTTGGAACAGACTGTTCGTCTTCCAACTTTTTTATACATCAAACCAGGTAAATTTATCCAAGACTGAGCGCGACTGATCAGATAACACTTTCCCTGAATTTTTTATTGTCTAGTGAGGGGAGCAAGATGAAACAACCAGATTCCAAAATAATCCGTGAGATTGTACAAGAAGCCAGATCTACACGCATTACTCTGACCCTCATTTATTTAGTATGGGCGGCTTACTCGCTCGTCATCATTACCGCTTACATCGATAATGATATCAAATCGATTCAAGCGGCTCTGGTGGGTTGTATCCTACAACTGCTGCCGTACATTCTGGTCAGACGCAAAAATTTGCTACTTGGCAGTTTGCTCGTTGTATTGTTTTCGCTCGGAACAATTACCCTCCTGGCAACCGTTGGCCAGGGAATTCGCGACCTCGCTATTATTTCCATCCCGATCATTTTTATTTTTGCGGGCCTGACTTTGGACCGTTTCTTTTTTCGCATTATCGTTGTGGTTGCCGTGCTGGCGCTCAACTGGTTGTCGATTGGTGAAGCGAGAGGCTGGTTCGTCACCCGTCCGTTTAATGGGGAATATTCGAACTGGATTTACCTGATAAATGTGGCAGTTCTCTGTTTGATTGCGGCCATTGCTGTCGATTTACTTGCAACAAACATGCGCAAAAATTTGGGGTTTGCACAACAGGAAATTTTACAACGCAAACAGGTCGAGGATGCCTTGCGGGCAAGCGAAACACAGTATCGTTTTTTGGTAAACAATACCAGCGATGATATCTTGCGCTTGGACCGGGATTGCAAAATTGTATTTACAACCGAAACCGCACACCACTTTCATGGGCACGATCCGTTCAAAATACTCAACACTTCCATCTGGGACTTTATCCATCCAGAAGATCATATTAGTTTGAGCGAGGCTTTAAACAGAATCATTGAAACAGGGTTACCGGGCAGGGAGGAGTACCGTTTTAAACGCAAAGACGGCACCCATATTTGGGTGGAAGCAACCGGCAATCGGGTTTACAGAATGGCTGAAAAGCCTGAAGTAATTCTTATCCAACGTGACATCACCGATCGCAAACATGCAGAAGAAGAAAGCGAACTGACCAAGAAACGTTTCCATGTCTTGATCGAACATGGGCGGGATAATATTTCACTGCTGGCAGCCGATGGAACCTTGCTATGGGAAAACTCTACAACTGAAAATATGCTCGGGTATGCCCAGAATCAGTTTTTAGGACACAACATTTTCGAAATCATTCACCCTGATGATCAGGGCTGGACAAGCGACATGTACGCTCAGGTCTTGCAAAAATCGGGAAATATTCAAGCTGGCGAGTTTCGCCTGCGACATGCGGATGGAAGTTGGCGTTGGATTGAGTGTTCTGCCGTCAATTTGCTGGACAAACCTGGCGTACAAGCCGTTGTACTGAATTATCGCGATATTTCCAAACGCAAACTAGCTGAAAAAGCATTACAGGAAAGCGAAGAGCGCTTCGCATTGAGTATGGATGCAACCAGTGATGGATTGTGGGATTGGGATATCCTGACAAGCCAGGTCTACTACAGCCCTAACTATTATCACATGCTGGGCTACGAAGCGGACGAGTTTCCAATGGACACCAGCACCTGGGAGAATCTACTCCACCCCGAGGATAAAGCACGCATCTTACAGACGAATTTGGATTGCATCAATGGCCTGATTGAACAATTCGAAGTTGAATTCCGGATGAAAGCCAAAAACGGAGAGTGGTGTTGGATTTTTACGCGTGGAAAATGCATTACGCGTGACGAGCAGGGTCTAGCCAAAAGACTACTAGGAACGCACATGAATATCACCGAACGCAAACGTGAACAGGATGAATTATTCAAACAAATGAGCTTGCTGGACACCGTCATCGAAAGCAGCACAGATTCCATCTTCGTCAAAGACCAGGATGGTAAATACATTATCATGAATAAAACCGGCGCGCACTTTATCGGTTACAGTGTCAAAGAAGTACTTGGCCATACAGACCGCGAATTGTTCCCACCTAAAACTGCCTACCAATTTCAAAAAGCAGATGCAGAAACAGTGGAGAGCAATTCCATGACCGAACACGAAGAAATTATTGAAGTCAGTGGTAAGAAAAGGGTTTTCCTGGCACGCAAAACACCCTGGCGGGACCATAACGGAAAAATTATCGGTGTGATCGGCACAGCCAATGACATCACCGAACGGAAGAGCGCGGAAGATCAGCTCCGCTACCAAGGAACACACGATGCCTTAACGGGTATTTACAACCGAACATTTTTCGAAGCCGAGCTGGAGCGCCTGGAACACAGCCGGGTTTTCCCAATCAGCATCATTCTTGCAGATGTCGATAAGTTAAAAGTGGTGAATGATACCTATGGACACGCCGCAGGAGATACCCTATTAAAACTCACCGCCAATATGTTCAGCTCCATATTTCGGGAGGGTGATATCCTTGCGCGGATTGGCGGGGATGAATTTGCCATTTTACTGCCCGATACGAATTCAGCCACAGCCGAAGACATGGTTACCCGCACCCAAGAGAGTATGCGTAAACAAAACAGTGAGCATCTCGATTTACCCATCCAGGTCTCGCTGGGGACTGCCACGACCGAGATAGCCAACCTTAAAGACACTTTCAGCCTAGCCGACCAGCGCATGTATGCCGATAAAGCTACACGCTCAAGCAGGTTACCCTCCAATTCATTGTCAACTGGTATGTCACAATCCCCACTCTCTAATTGGGTTAATCCAACCAGCCATGATTAATGCCACCTGCTGCCAGCAAGAATTGGCTCACCCATACAGCGCGAATTGGTTAGCTGCTGATTTCAGATCTCATTAAACAACAATTAGCCAGGCCATAAAGCTTGCCTGAAAATAATAGCAGGAAGCTTCCGGTTTAGTTTTCTTGAGCTTATTCAACTCATTGATTTCCCTACTGCTATTACCGCACCACTTTCAAACAGGGAATCTAGCATGAGCAACACACTCAAGAGTTCATTTTTTTGAAACGCATAGAATATCGTTATCCATAGTAACGAGTACTGCCAGCGCAAGCGCAATCCAGAGGATTTACTTCCTCAGTCGAAGTAGTAATTTCCCCTATATAAAAATTAGTACATCAAACCAATCTATACATTCCCTCGTCGATGGGGCTCAGTCCAGTACAAAAAATAATAGTGCCTCAGGCCGGTCTATAAGCCGCATTTGTAATTGGCTGAAGAATAATCCCAATACCAACAATAATACTGTCCATTCGCGGAAAAGGATTTTGAAATCGTGAATTCTTTGGTAAGCTCAAG
>CAYWXS010000140.1:0-16097 GCA_964462245.1 uncultured Anaerolinea sp. | reverse complement strand
TTACCCAGTTCGACCTGGAATCGGTGGAAGCGCTCGGGTTGGTCAAGATAGACCTGCTTGGAATTCGCGGTTTGACTGTTCTGGGGGATGTGGCCGAATTTATCCAGCACAATCAGCCCGAGCGTTATGCCACGCGTCTGGCAGTGCTCGATTCCACTCCAGCGCTAGACCAGGCTACCGCAGATCGGATTGAGTCAGGCCAAACCATCGGCTGTTTTCAGATAGAAAGCCCTGGCATGCGCTCCACACTGCGTGAGATCCATGCCAGGGGCGAGGATGACATCATGGCTGCCCTGGCGCTCTACCGCCCTGGTCCACTATCTGGCGGACTAAAGGATGCATTCGTGCGCCGCTTCAAAGGTCTGGAGCCGGTCCAACATTTACATCCCAGTCTGGCACCTTTGCTGGATGAAACTTTTGGTGTCATTCTATACCAGGAACAAGTTTTGCGTATTGCCCATGAGCTGGCAGGCTTCAGCCTGGCTGATGCGGACCTGCTGCGCAGAGCCATGAGCCACTTCGATCCGGGTAAGCTTATGCAGGAGCTCCAGCATAAGTTTGTTTCTGAAGCTCAGGCACGCAGCCATGTCCCTCTCGAAACTGGCGAGCGAGTCTGGGAGATGATGGCAGCTTTTGCAGGTTATGGGTTTCCAAAAGCGCATGCAGCCTCCTACGCCAGGGTTGCCTGGCGTTCTGCCTGGTGCAAGACATATTTTCCGGCCGAATTCATGGCAGCGGTGCTTGCCAACTGGGGCGGTTACTACAGTCAACGGGTTTATTTGAGCGAAGCCCGCCGCATGGGCCTGAATGTGCGTCCGCCGCACATAAATTACTCCAAACGAAATTTTTCTGTGCGTGCTGATCAGCCTGTTCTTTACATGGGGTTGGACCAGGTCAAAGATCTGACCAGTCGTACAGTCGTACGGATTATGCGTGACCGGCCATTTCTAACCCTGGATGACTTTTTGACTCGTGTTGATCCGCGTGCCCAGGAAGCGCAAAGCCTGGCACGTATTGGCGCACTGGAAGGCCTGGGCACGATTCCAAACATCCTGCACCGGCTGCAATCCGGCTGGCAAGCCGGACAGATGAGTTTGTTTGCCTGGCAGGCAAGTGGCGTCGAAGACTGGTCTCTCGAACAGAAAGTGGCTGCCCAACAGGAACTATTAGGGGTCAGCCTGGATGCTCACCCACTCGAACTGGTCAGCGAAAAAATTTCAGCTTCCCATGCCATAACCACCCTGGATGCGATCGGCAGGGTCGGTCAGCGCGTGACGGTAGCGGGCGTCCGTCAGACATCCCATCGCAGCCGGACTGCACGGGGTGAATCGATGTTGTTTTTGGCAATGGAAGACCTGATCGGAACCCTGGATGTGGTCCTTTTTCCCACTGCGTACAGCCGGGCAAAAAATATAGTCAACTCATCCCGCCCTTTTCTGATCACCGGTGTCATGGAAATGGACTCAGAACGTGGCGAGCCGTTTCTAAAAGCGGAAAGGGTCATAAAAATTGATTAAATTTCATCCATGTAAAACCTGTCCGTGCCAGATATTATTTTTCTGACAGCCAGGGGCATAGCCATATCCCCAATTGATCGATGGCGAAGTACATCCCCACCCCCAGCAAGCTCATAGCGATTACACCGGCATACATGGCTGGAAAGTTAAGCAGGCTGCTGCCTTCGTAATAAATATAATATCCCAGTCCTTTGCTGGTTGCAAAAAGCTCGGCGATATACAAGACTGCCACAGCCGTGCCCACTGATTGCCTTAATGCGGTCAGGATGGCAGGCAGGCTGGCGGGTAAATATACATACCAAAACAAAGCACGCCGTCCTGCACCTAGGCTTGTGACCGATTGGATCAACTCAGGTCGCAAACTGGCAGCCTGATCGCGGACCAGTACCAGAATTTGAAAGAAAAGGATTAAAAAGATAATAATAATTTTTGAAATGTCGCCAATTCCAAAAAAAAGCAAAATAATTGGAACAAAAACCACCTTTGGAATGGGGTACAACAAGTAGATCAGGGGTAGGAAAAGTTTGTCTATTTTTTTGGACTGTCCCAACAATAACCCGGCGGGTGCTGCGCTGAAAATTGCCAGCAGTGTACCTGCCATCACTCGCATCAGGCTGATCAGGAAATGTTCCAGTAATTCGCCTGATACCAAACCCTGAAAAAAGACCGAAAGCACGTTCAGCGGGGAGGGTAAAATATTTTTATTAACGATCCATGCGCCGATTTGCCAGATCAGCAGGATGCTTAAAAATGCGATAAAGAGGTCTCTCCGGCGAATACTGTTCATATTATCCGATCCTGGCTGTACCCATTAAATTGCGCAGTTCTTTGCATACCGAACGATATTCTTCATGTTCGCGGTAACCTGGATGCCCGGCATTTGGATTAGCAAGAATTTTGGCCCTGATATTGGGCGACTCATTTAACAAGAGTATTTTGCGCCCAAGCAGTGCGGCCTCTTCAATCGAATGTGTCACCAAAACAAGTGTCAAGCCCTGTTCTTCAGCCAGTTCGAGTGTCAATTGCTGTAATGATTCCCGGGTTGGCGCATCCAGTGAAGAGAAAGGTTCGTCCATCAGGATTAAATCAGGTTTCAACAGAAGAGTGCGCGCAATGGCAGTACGCTGACGCTGACCACCGGAAATATGACTGGGGTATTTTTCTGCGACATCCTTCAAACCCAGGCGCTCCAGCCAGAAATTGACATTCGGTTCGCCAATCATTTTGGCCGGAGCGTGAATCCCATCTGCGCCGTAGAAATTACGTAAATTCAGTCCCAGGCCTACATTCTGGCGAACCGTTGACCACGGCAGCAGACCATAGTCCTGTAGAATAAGCCCGGTCTGAGGGCGGGGCCGGGTAATTTTTTCTCCATTAATTGAAATCTTCCCAGAATTAGGAAAAAGCAGACCAGCCAAAAGTGAAAGCAGGGTGCTTTTCCCACATCCGGATGGCCCCAACACCGCCCACAAATCGCCCTGATCGATTTGCCAGTTGAAATCGGCAAATATCGGGTTGGTTTTGTAATGAAAGGTGAGTGAGTCAACATTGATCATGTTTGGGATCGGTCTTTCAGCTTGTGCTTCAGGGTAAATAGGTTGCGTTAACTGAATCGTTATAAGAAATATCTGTGCTCAAAATGTTTTTTGTCTTTGCCCAGGTCAGAACATCATTCCATTCTGCTTCAGATGGTACGCCTTTGAGTGGAAATTTGGGGATTACATACTTGCCGATCAGGGGTTGTGGAACAATTTTTTGCTCAGCCAGAATATTACTGTATTTTTGTGGGTTGGCATTGATCATTTCGACGGCTGTTTCCACGGCTGCCAAAAAGGCTTTGATAGCCCCTGGTTGCGAGTCAATCACTTCTTTTCGGAAGGAGAGAATACTGGCACCCAGCTTGGGGTTGGAAGAATCGTCGAGGAGAATGCTGGCACCTTGCTGCACCGCCAGGGCCGCCAGAGGATCTGGCATGACGGCTGCATTAATCCCGCCCGAGGCCAGAAGAGACATCCGGTCTGGAATCTTAGGGACAGCCATCGTTTTAATATCGTCCCCGCTAAAGCCCTGGCCCTCAAGCAGTCGGGTGGTGACATATTCGACAATCGTCCCCTGTGAAATACCGATTTCCACACCTTTTAACCCGTTAACATCCTTAATCTTGGATTGTCCGGAAGCCAGGATAAAGAAATGCCCTGCCCCTTCAGATGCCATCAGCCCATATCTGACTGCCTGCAGCTGAATCTTCTCTTTATTAAACAGCATCACTGCCAGGCTTTCATTCAATACGCCATCAACTTTGCCCGCCAGTAATACTTGGTCCCTTTCTGGTGCAGAAGCAACCGGCACCAGTTCCACCTTGAGATTATTCTTTTCAAATAATCCTTCTGCTTGTGCTACGAATAAAGGCAGCGTATCAATGACAGGGATGACCGCAATTTTTAAGGTTGGCGTGGTTACGGCTTCATTTGCAGGCTTCGCACATCCTGAAAGCGCCAGGCCCAGAATACATAGCATAATCAAAAATCGTTTCATAATTGGTATCCTCCAGTGGAAATACTTCAAAATTTACTACCGGATATCATTCAAATGGGGGCAGGCGGTCAGCAGGGACGCCAATCGAGCGCAGAAGTAAATCCCGTAATGCCGGAATAATTTCACTCAGGTCATCCTCCCCGGAATAAATCCAGTGGATGACGACTTCATTCAGAGCTCCCACCCAGGCGCGCGCAGCCAGATCGGTGCGCAAGGCTGGAATACTCTTTTCTGCTACGGCCTTATCCAGGCGGATCTGGATGATCTGGGCAAACCGGTCATTGATCATACGCCGGCGCGTCTCAAAGGCTGCCCCCAACCCCACAGCCTGGATCAAAACAATTTTTGCCAGGGTACGATATTGACTGAATAAATTCAAACTTACACGCAAGGCTGAATCCATTTGCTGAATACCGTGCTCCCCGGTTTGAATGGCATCATTCAACCGGCTTTCCAGCAGGCTGGAAAAAGTTTCGATCAGTCCAAAAAAAATATCTTGTTTGCTTGGAAAGTAAAAATAGACCGAGCCCTTCGAAGTTTTTGATTCACTGACAATATCATCCACCCGGGTATCATGGTAACCCTTTTGTGCAAATACATTTACAGCAGCTTCCAGTATCCTACCGCGCGTATCAATTGTTTCATCTACCATAGAGAATAAACCGACCAGTCAGTCTAGTGATTGGCTCATTATAACAGGGTTGTAAAAAGTATAAAGAATAATAGCCAGAAATTCCCCTCAATCATGCCTGCTTGTTTTTGAATAGCTCCAGTCTGGGATTTTGATTTTGCCAATCAACCCCAGACCCATGCTAATGGATCTACACCTATCATAATTGCAAACAAATAAGAGTAAATAAAAAAAAATTCATGGTTATAATTAAGGACTTTTATAATTGCGCAGATACTAATTTTTGGTTGAATTTACGCAATTTGCCGTTTTTTAAATCTTACACTCAGGATATGTCATGGGTTTGCCAATCCGATTATTGATAGTGGATGATCATCCAATGATGCGATTTGGATTGGTTTCGCTATTCCAGCATGAGCCAGATTTTCTTGTGGTAGCAGAGGCATGTAATGGCGTGGAAGCCATTGAGAAAGCCATTGCTGAAAATCCGGATGTGATCTTGCTGGATCTTGGATTACCCAAAAAAAGTGGCTTGGAGGTAATTCAGGA
Organism: uncultured Anaerolinea sp.; assembly: GCA_964462245.1. Classification (GTDB taxonomy): domain Bacteria; phylum Chloroflexota; class Anaerolineae; order Anaerolineales; family Villigracilaceae; genus UBA5195. Next base: position 10,865 of record CAYWXS010000140.1, on the reverse strand, counting down.
AGTTCTGCAAATTAATCCAAACCTGAAGATCATTGTTTTTACCTCCTATTCTGATGGTGATCGGATCCTGACAGCCATTAAAGCCGGAGCAATCGGCTATTTAGTTAAGGATAATTCGCCACAAGATATCTTCTATGCAGTGCGTAATGCCTATCAAGGTAAGCCGACATTGTCCACACGCACAGAACTCAGTTTATTCCACGAAATTCAAGATAAGAAGCCTGTACCATCCTCCAGGGATCAACTTACAACACGGGAAATTGATATTCTGCGTTTTGTGGCTCTGGGCATGAAGTATGCTGAAATAGCAAAAGAAATTTGTGTGACAGAAGGTACGGTTCGGTCGCATATGAGTAACCTGAGTAAAAAACTGGGTTTTGAGAATCGGGCTCAGGCTGTGGTTTACGCAATCCGCAATGGATTGATTGATATTGAAGTAGAAAAATTATAAAGCGCCCTATCACTTGCCTGGGTAAAATCCCGATTATCAGCTTCAACACCCCAATCTTTTTTGAAATCAATCTTTGCTAATGCTATAACGATAAATCTCAACATTTGTTGAGATTTATCGTTAGTTATCTCGACATTTGTTGAGATAACAATCAACAAAATAGCAATGACAAAGTTGCTTTTTTCTGATAACCTAGAAAAGAATAGTTTTACTCAGTAAAGTTTAATAACGTCCCCCAAATTACGTTTTTATATTCAGGAGAGTCAGTGCCAATGATTGCAACTGATGCGCATCCGGCAGGTGTTGAGAAAGTAAAAATTCTCATAATCGACGACGACCCAAATTTTTTATTTGGTATCTCGCGTACATTAATGAAAGCTGACTTTGAGGTCATATCTGCATCAGATGGTATATACGGTATTCAAAAAGCTCAAACTGACGTACCGGACCTGATTCTGTTGGATATAAACATGCCAAAAATGACAGGTTTTCAGGTTAAGTTGGTTTTGAACAGATTTCCGGCGACCAAGTTAATACCGGTTGTGTTTCTTACTGCACTCAGTGATCGCGCCAATATTTTGAGTGGTCTTAATCTGGCTGAAGATTACATTACCAAGCCGCTCGATGTTGATATTCTGATTGCCAGGCTAAAGGCTATCCTGCGCAGAACGATGATTGGTTACAATCAGGCATTAAGGGATTCTAAAAACAGTGGTTTCCAGGTTGAAAAAATCCAGCAGTGGGGACAGTCAGTCGAAATGTATGATTCTGGAACCGCCGGGCATACATTGCGGGTGACACGCTGGGCTGTAGCCCTGGCTCGTTCGTTTGGTTTGGGTGACGAGGAATTGGAAAATATTCGCAAAGGCGCAATGCTGCATGATATTGGAAAGCTTGCCATTCCGGATACCATTCTGAATAAGCCCGGGCCGCTTACACCTGAAGAGTGGGCTATTATGCGCGAACATTCCATGCATGGCTATGAATTATTGTCTCCTATTGAAGTTTTGCGCCCGGTTTTGGATATTCCCCATTATCACCATGAACGCTGGGACGGACTGGGTTACCCGTCAAAACTAAGCGGCAACGCCATCCCCCTCTCAGCTCGAATATTTTGCCTGGTGGATGTCTACGATGCCCTGCTTTCAAAGCGACCGTACAAGGCCGCTATGACGGATTTTGAGGTCAAAGAAATACTAAAATATCAACGAGGAAAACAATTTGATCCTGATATTGTGGATCATTTCCTGGCTAACTTCGATTTAATAAAAATAGAGGTGGAGAATGAACATGGCGAAGACAATTCTAGTCATTGATGATGATCGAAAATTTTCGTTAGGTTTGGTAGCTGTCCTGCGGCGTGAGGGTTTTCAAGTGCTCAGTGCCGGTAATGGGGTGGAAGGCATGGCTGCCATTCGGGCTGCCCGACCGGATATTATTCTGTGCGATATCATGATGCCCCCACCAAACGGCATACAGCTGAAAAAAGATATTTCAATTGATCCGGTATTCCGCCAAATCCCGTTTTTGTTTTTAACCGCCCGGACCGCCCAGGTGGATAAATTGGCAGGCTTGCAAAGTGGCGCAGATGACTATATAACCAAACCATTTGATGTAAATGAGCTTTTGGCCCGCATTCAATCGGTCTTGCGCCGGGACGAGCAAGGACATCAGCGTGGAATCCAGGAGAGTATTGCCGATCTGGATAAGCTGCGAAGTAATATTTCCACCAACTTAAGCCACGAGATGCGTACTCCTCTGACTGTTATCTTATCCACACTTGAATTAATTTTGAAAGAAAAATTCTCCAGGGATAACGTCGAACTGGATAATTACCTTAGCAAAGCAAATAGCAGTGCTTACAGGTTGAAGTTCCTGGTTGAGGATTTGGAGATGTTATATGATCTGGACCAGAGTAACCTGCCCTTCCTGGCCCAAAGGATCGATATCAATTTCAATCTTAAAACCCCCATCGGACTTACACTTCAAACTTGGGAAAGTAAAAAGTTGGATGTGCAGATTTTGATCGATCGTGAGACCATAATTTACGCTCCTCGTGAAAAATTTGCTCACGTTGTTTGCCATCTGGTGGACAATGCCTGTAAATTTTCTTCGGAAAAAGGGAAAATCATAATCAAAGTAGGGTCGGATGATGTTGGGGGTTGTGTGATTGAAGTGGAAAATGAGGGTCTTCCGATTCCAGTAGAATTGCGAGAAAAAGTCTTTGACCGTTATTTCCAGATCAGTCAGGGTGAGACCCGTGAGTTTGGTGGGCTGGGTGTGGGTCTGACCATTGCGCGCGGCTATGCTCGAGCTTGGGGGGGCGACGTTCGCATCCTGGACAAGGATAATGGCTGTTGTGTCCAGATGGTTTTGCCACCCTATAAATTGGATTAATTTCCTTGTGTCCTGAGGTTTAATATGCCAGGTATTCTATTAATTGACGATAATAAAAACTATTGTTTTGGTCTTGCTGGAAATCTTCGGAAGGCTGGCTTTAACGTTTCCGCTGTTTCTGACGGCCTGGAAGCGATCAAACTGGCGAATAAAATTCAACCAGATTTGATTTTGTGTGACGTTCAAATGCCTTCGCCGGATGGGATGGAGATCAAACGCATATTGAACGAAGAGTCACGCACCGCAGGGATACCATTTGTATTCCTTTCTGCGTTATCAGCCCCATCCATTAAGAGTAATGGCTTAAACATGGGAGCTGAGGATTTTATAACAAAATCTGTTGACCTTCTTGAGTTGATTGCCCGTATCCAGGCCATTTTACGGCGTAAGGAACGTGCGGATATTCTTGCCCGGCAAGAAGTTCAGCAATTACTGGAAAATCTTTCCACTTCTTTGCCAATCCATACCAGCCATCACTTTAGAACTTATCTGGGTATTTTGTTAATGTCATTAGAGATGCTCTCGAAAAAACAGGCACCTGGTAATGATCAATACCTGGAATATGCTCGCAGCAGTGCATATCGTATGAAAATTTGGATGGAGACCCTTATTTGGTTAAATGAATTTGATCTGGGTCGTTTTGAAACCACGGGTGAGACATTAAATCTTGAATTCTCACTGATTATGCCAATTAAGGAAGTTTTTGACATTTGGCATGAGAAGAATTTACAGCTGGATTTGAAAATTGATGATGGCGTTATTGTTTGCACACCCGCCCGTTCTTTCACCCATGCAATCTGTCATTTGTTGGATAATGCCTGCAAGTTTAGTCCCGATGGCGGATTAATCCAGGTTCACCTTGAATCAAGCGGCATAAATGGTTGTAAATTAACCATCCAGGACCAGGGGGCGGGTATTCCCAGGGAAATGCGCGAGAATGTTTTTGAGCGTTTTTACCAGATACAGGGTGAGGGTGGGCTTGCCGAAAATCATGGTATGGGCTTAGGGCTATTTATGGCTCGTTCTTTTGCCAGAACTCAGGATGGGGATGTCCACATTCTGGATTCTAATTCGGGTTGTACAATCCAAATGCGTTTAAAGAATAAACCAGATCGTTCTGGATTATGAAACGGATTTCGGAAAATCTTTGTTTGTTCCCTCCGATAGCCTGTCGGGGCAAAATAGTGCAGGTGGGGTATGGGGATCTTGATATACGATGAAAAACATAAATTTGGATAAAGAAACTCAATATCTTCCCGAGGGTATTCTGGATTTAAAATTTCGGGAAGTGTTAGAATTTTTGCCGGATGCCATCATCGTTTTGGATGACAGCCTTCAGATTTTGCATATAAATTCCAATGCTTTGGCAATGTTTGGTTATGAGGCCTCCGAGGCCATTGGTCAAAATTTAGGAATTTTTATCCCCGGCGGGTACAGGGAAATTCACAATAATTACGTGGGAAAATTTTTATTATTTCAATCGAAATATTGCCGGATGGGTCCGAACCAGATTGTGTATGGACTGCATCGAGATGGGCGTTACCTGCCTTTGGGAATTTCTGTTTCCAAACAAATAATGCAGGATCGAAAAATATTGATTTGCGCCGTCCGCGATAATAGTGATCAAAATGCCTACGAGCAGGCGCTCAGCCAAAGTGAGCAGCGTTACCATGGAATGATTGACTCTCAAAATACGCTTGTTACGTGCGTGGATCAACAGGGATGTTTTGTCTTCGCAAATAATGCTTACTGTCGGATGTTTGATAAGAGTCTGGATGACCTGCTGGGCAAAATTTTTACACCGTTGGTGCACCCTGAATATATTGCAAAAACAGAAGCAGCCCTGCGGTTACTTGAAACACCTCCTCACAGGGTTGCCTTTGAGCAGCGGGTGATGACAGCCAATGGTTGGCGTTGGATCGCATGGGAAGAGAGTGTTATCGTGGATGTTGCCGAAAATCTATACCAGATTCAGGCTGTTGGTGTGGATATTACGGAACAAAAAAATACCGAAGAAGAATTAACCAATAAAATTGGCTGGTTGGCTGGTTTGTTGAATTCTATCCCGGATATTGTTTTTTATAAGGATGTCCAGGGTGTTTACCTGGGTTGCAACCACGAATTTTCCCGTTTTATTGGCAGACCCGTTGAAGAGATAATAAAAAAAACTGATTATGATTTGTTTGACCCGGAAACAGCCAGATCATTCCGCGAAAATGATGTCAGGATGGTGGCAGAGGGTCAACAACGTCATAATGAAGAGTGGATTAAGTACCCGGATGGCACACCGATTCTCCTCGATACACTCAAGGCTCCCCTTTATGATCTGAATGGGAAGACAATCGGTATTCTTGGCATCAGTCGTGATATTACAGCTCGAAAAAAGAATGAAGAAGTTACCATTATTGAAAGAAACCTGGCGATTATCCTGGCTCAGAAGTCCAGTTTGATCGATGCGCTTCCACTTTGCCTGGATCTTATTTTGGAAGTATCTGGCATGGATTGTGGTGGTATTTATTTATTGGACCGTCAAAATCAGGATTTATTATTAAAAACGCATAAGGGTCTCTCTGACGTATTTATTGCTCAAGCCCTGAAGTACGAAAAGGGTACGGATCATTATCGCTTGGTCATGCAGGGTGATCCTATTTATCAACCTTATCTTCAGACACCGATCTATAAATCTTCGGATGATCTTAGTGAAGGTTTGCGTTTCCTGGGCATTATGCCGGTAAAAGCTAACGAAGATGTGATCGCCTGTATAAACATAGCCTCTCATACAGTAGATAGTTTGACTGATTACAATCGCAGAGGGCTGGAGAGTCTTACTGCTCAAATTGGTAATATGATTGTACGCTTTCAGGTGCAGGATGAACTGCTTGAAAAACAAAGAGAATTTCAAAGTATGTTTGATTCGCTCCAGGATTATTTATTTGTGCTCGACACCGAAGGTGCGATTGTTGAGGTTAATCAGAAGGTTTTGGATAGCCTTGGCTATTCCCGCATGGAACTCCTGGGAGAAAGTGTTCTAAAAGTTCACCCACCCGAGCAGCGAGCCAAGGCATGGCAGATTGTAGGCGATATGTTGTCGGGCTTGATAGAAACCTGCCCCCTGGATTTATTAAAGAAGGATGGGGCGCATATTTCAGTTGAGACCAAGGTGGTGCCTGGACGCTGGGGAAACCGGGATGTCTTAATTGGTGTGAGCCGTGATATCACTGAACGCAAAGCTGCGGAGGATGCGCGGATTGAGCAGACACGCCTGTTGGAATATCGCCATCAATTTGAAACAATCCTGACCGCCATTTCCACCCATTTTATAAATTTACCCTCATCTGAAATCAATCGCGAAATAAATAATGTATTGAAGCAGATTGGTGAATTTGAAAATATTGATCGAAGTTATGTTTTTATGTTGGATACTGACGCCGGGTTGATGGCGAACACCCATGAATGGTGCGCCCAGGGCATTGAACCACAGATTGATAACTTAAAAGATATCCCAATCTCTATTTTCCCCTGGTGGATGAAAAAGCTGGAAAATCTCGAAGAAGTCCATATCCCATTCGTCAGTCAATTACCTTTTGAAGCGCAGGCTGAACGTGAAATATTGGAAGCCCAGTCCATTCAATCTGTCCTTGTCGTTCCTCTGGTCTTACACAATAGCCTGGTTGGTTTCCTAGGGTTTGATTCTGTCTCCACCCAACGGGTTTGGCTCCCCGATAGTGTTCTATTGATCAAAATGGTAGGCGATATTTTATCCAATGCATTAATGCGAATACAAATGCAAAGTGAATTAGCGCAGAGTGAATCCCGCAATACTGCATTGCTCAGCGCCGTTCCAGACATGATTTTTCGCATTCGGCAGGATGGAATATTCTTGGATTACAAGGCCAGTGCTGTTGATTTGTTGGCTGTCCCAGTCGATAAAATTGTTGGAACATCCATCAGCACAATCATGCCGGATGACCTGGCGAAGGAAGCGCTGGCTGGCATTGAACAAGCTTTGATTACCAGGGAAATTCAAACCATGGAGTATACGCTGAAGATTGGCGATTCATCGCATGTCTTTGAAGCGCGTTTTAAAGATTGTGGACCCGATGAAGTTACAGCAATTGTGCGGGAAATTAGTGAGCGCGCCCGCCTGGAGCAAATGAAATCAGATTTCATCAACCGCGCCACCCATGAATTGCGTACCCCCATCGCCACCATGTTATTAATGGTTAATCTAATGGATGGCGGATCTACTGGGGAGGAATATCAGGAGTATTGGGGTGTATTAAAAGGCGAGTTGAGCCGGGAAAGGCAGTTGGTTGAAGATTTGTTGAGCGCCGGGCGACTGGAAAGTAATCAGGCTCATTTACACTTTCGGTTCCTGGATTGTGCCGAAGTGATTCGCCAGGTTGTTCATCTGGCAGAGTTGCCGGCTCGCGAAAAAAATATTTCCCTAAACCTCTTTACAGGCGATAACCTGGATGAGACAACATTTGTCATCAATGCTGATGAATCTGCTTTGACGCAGGTTTTTGTCAATCTTATTAGTAATGCGATTAAATTTACACCCACGGATGGCAGGATCGATGTCACTTTAAAGGGAGTAAATTTGGGTGTCCAAATCTCAATCCTGGATACCGGCATGGGTATTCCTAGTGAAGATCTGCCTTTGTTGTTTAATCGTTTTTTCCGCGGAACAAATGCGATCTACAATGAAATACCCGGCACGGGTATTGGTTTGTATATCGTTCGTTCAATATTGGAAAAACACGGCGGTAATATCAAAGTCTATAGTGAAATAAACAAAGGTTCTCAGTTCGATATCTGGCTGCCTCTAAACCAGAATTAAACCTTTGAATAGATAACTTCATCATTCACACATTTTTCAAACCATCCATCCTGTCATTTTGATACGATGGATGTTAAGTTTCAAACTATTTAACCGAGCGATAATTCTATTATCGGCTGATAAAATACTCTTTTTCATATCTCGCCAAATCTATTTTGGGTGGTTCAAGACCGATTTAGGAACTTATGAATTGGATGCTTGCACAAAAAGCAAGAATATTTGCCACAGTGCCGCATGGTGCGCAGCGATCCCAATTCCTGCACGGGAAAAAAAACAAAAAATGCTCTTCCTTCGTGCCTCTTCGTGGCCTTCGTGGTGAAAAGGTTTTTCTCTTCCGGCTTGTCCGAGTTAGGTTAAGTAGGAAAAATTTAATGAAATTCAAAACCCTGCTATTTCAAATACTAAGCCATCTGATTAAGATTGGTCTGGTATTCATTTTTTATTATCTCGTTGGTCGTTTGGGTGGATTGCTTTATGCTCCAGCCGGAATTACCCAGACACAGTGGTTGCCTTCAGGGCTAGCGTTGGTATTATTGTTTTTTTGGGGTTGGCAGGCAGGCATAGGCGTTTTTCTGGGTTCTTTTTTTCTTAGTCTGGAAATTTTGGGTGGTCTGACATGGATTCCGCTTGCCGTCCTTCTTGCGGCTGTGGTGGTGATTCAATCCTGGGGTTGGAACTGGATAATTCGGCGTTTAGGTTGCTCCAGTCCACCCGAGACCATTTGGCAGACGCTCCAGGTGATTGGGGTATCGGGTCTCGTTGTTTCAATCTCACCGGCAGTGGGTATGATCGCTTTATCCATTTCTGCTCTGGCTCCGCGCTTGCCCTTTCTCCATATGATAAGAGATTGGTGGTTTGTAAACCTGGCTACAACCCTGGTATTAACACCTGCCTTGATTGTTATCTATTGGGGCTGGCAAAAGAAAAAAATGAAAGAACCTTTTTTATGGCCTCTTACGAGTGCCATTATTGGGTTAACTTTATTTTCTTTTCTGGTTTCTGAAAAGGCTTTGGAGACGCAGCGCTTAGGAACCCTTCAGGCGGAGAGCTGGGTTCATTGGTCTACTTTGCTTGCGGGGTTTTCATTAGGTGCAGGTTTTTTGGTTTATGTCTACTCCCGTCAGAAAATTGAATCCATTCTTATAAAATCCAATGCAGAATTTAGAGCCTTATCAGATGATGCGCTAACAGGCGTCCTGCGTATGAATCTCAAGGGTGAGGTTTTGTATGCCAACCAGTCGATTGCAAAGATATTGGGTCTCGAATCGCCTGAGTTGCTTCTCTTTAACAAACTGCATCCATATATCAGTGACAAGGCGCAGTATGATACTTTGTCCCAAGTATTGGCTGAAACAAAACAGATTTATGATCGGGAAATGGTGTTGTTGACAGCCCAGGGGGAGAAGCGGTACGTAATCTATTCAGCCTCGCTCAACCAGGACCTGGTGACCGTTAGCGCGGTGAATATTACCGATCGAAAAAGAGCTGAAGAAAAAGAACATAACAGTCAGATGAGATTGGATCTGGCTCTCAATACAGCCAAAGCTGGCTTTTGGGATTGGAAAATCCCAACCAATGAGTTGATTATCAATCGCCGCTATGCAGAAATGCTTGGTTATCCATTGAATGAATTGGAACCCCTCACCATTGAAGTCTGGAACGGCCTTTGTCATCCGGATGATCGCGCTAAAAGCGAAAGGCTTTTAGCGCAGTATTTGGCCGGAGAGATCATATCCTTCGAGATTGAAATACGTCTGAAACATAAAAATGGGGATTGGATCTGGGTTTCGCTTACTGGGCAATTTACTGAATGGGATGAGTTTGACAAACCGCTTCGCTTGACTGGTATTTACCTTGATATTGCCGAACGGAAGCGGGCTGAATTTCAGCTACGTGATAGTGAGAGCCGGCTAAATCAAGCTCAGCAAATTACACATGTTGGTAGTTGGTTGGTGGATTATGAGAAAAACGAACGTAAATGGTCCAATGAAATTTACCGGATATTTGATGTTATCCCAGAGGAATTTCAAATCACCTACGAAGCGTTTTTAGAAAAAATCCATCCGGATGATCGGGTGCTGATGGATTCAACCTATACATCGTCTTTGGCAACTCAAAAACCTTACGATATTGTCTACCGTGTGCTGCATAGCGATGGCAGGATTAAGTACGTCCAGGAAAAGTGTGAAACACAATTCGATGTAAATGGAAATCCAATCCGCTCAATTGGAACGGTACAGGATATTACTGAACGCAGACAGATGGAATTGGAAATTCGCGAAAGAATGAAAGAGTTGACCTGTCTTTTTTCTGTTAGTAGCCTGCTGGAAAATAATATTGCACTTGAAGATGAAATCTGCTCTAAAATCCTTGATTACCTCATCCCCGCGATGCAATTTCCTCAACTGGCTGTAGCGGTTATTGAGTTGAATGGCAGGCGCTATACCCAAAACGAATTGTTACCAGAACTTGCTCATAACCTGTCATCATCCATCCTGGTGAATGGAGAGGTACGCGGGAGCTTGAGTGTCTTTTATACCTGGCCAGAACCATTTATTATTCCCGAGGAGCAATTTGTAATTGATGATATTGCCCGGATGTTTGGTTTGTGGCTCGCTCGAAAATACTCAGAGATGCAACTAAAAGAAAGCCACGAACGCTTCCAGCAGCTTGCTGAAAAAATTGAAGAAGTATTCTGGTTGTTTGATATTCAACAAAACAGGGTCGTCTATATCAGCCCGCTATACGAGACTGTCTGGGGTCGTAGTTGTGAAAGTATGTATAACGATCATCGTGAGTACCTTGATAGCATTTTGTCAGAAGATTTACCAATTATGCTGGCTGCATTGGCGCAACAAGATAATGCTGAAACTACCAGCATCGAATACCGGATCCTTCGCCCCGATGGTGGTATTCGCTGGATTTGGGATCGTAGTTTCCCAATATTTGATGATTCGGGTAGTTTGATTCGCTATGCGGGTGTTGCCACTGATATCACGGATATTAAGAACTCGCAGCTTGAGTTGAAAGAGTTGAATCGCGAACTTGAAAAGCGGGTTGAAGAGCGAACAGCAGAAGTGAGAGAGAGTGAAGCGATTTATCGCGCCTTGTTTGAAAACTCCTAGTTCTAATGTTTTTTGTGGTCATCGTTTACAGCCAGACATGGAGGTTGCA
>CAYWXS010000139.1:13884-16165 GCA_964462245.1 uncultured Anaerolinea sp. | reverse complement strand
CGCAAAGCACAGGCCTGTCCGACTTATGAGTTGGGTGTAAAACCGAGCATGCCCGTAAAATGATGCGCTGCCTTGCCATCCTTAAAAACAAAAATGTCATACACATGCGCCACACCCGCCGCCACCTGCACGCTGGCTTCAAACATGATGCCGTGCTCGGTTTCCATAAACTTATCGGTACTGATCAGCTTCAAGCCACCCAGTTGTGCCAGGTAGCCGCTGAAATGTTTTAGCAGTGCCTGGCTGCCCTGCACGTGCAAGTCGTAACCCACCAGCTCCGCATCCGGCAGGTATTGCGACGCCACCAGCCCGGCTACATCACCAGCCTCAAGCAAGCCCACCTGGCGTGCATAAAAAGCTTTCCCAAATGTTACTTTCTCTTCGGATGTCATCTTGGATCTCCTTATTGTCCGCAAGTATTGCCCACCCGCTCCGGGTGAGTATCTGACTCAAGCACCAGATCGAGCAGGAATGGCCCGGGCGTGTCCATCATCTGTTTCACAGCCGCACCAATCTCCGCAGGCTGTTCAACCCGCACCCCTGGAACGCCCATACCCTGTGCCAGGTTTACAAAATGAAGCTGAGGGTACGAAAGGTCAAAACTCAAAGGGAAGTCGTGCTTCGGAATATTCTGTTCCTTCCAATATTCCGAGATATTGAGCTGCAGCAGCCGGTAAGATGCATTGTTACAAATGACAAACTTGGCATTCACGTTATGACGGGCCGCCGTCCATAAAGCCTGGATAGTGTACATGCTGCCGCCATCGCCACTGAATCCGATCACGGTCTTATCCGGGTTGGCCAGCTTGGCCCCAATCGCGCCCGGTATGCCCACGCCCAGCGAGCCGCCGCGCGTCAGAAAATACTGCCCGGTATGCGTGGGCGGGAAATAGCGCACAACCGCCGGTGAACTGGTCAGAGCCTCATCAAAGATGATGGTATCCTTGTCCAAATGCGGGGCCAGCTCTTCCATGAAACGCGTCATTTTTAATGGCACCGAATCGCGCACAGCCCGGTCAGCATCAAAAGCGGCTGACTGGCGGGCTGCCTTGGCTTGCCCAAGCTCTCTGCCACGCGCGCGCGCTGAACTCTTTTGCTGATCGGTCATCATCTCGTCCAGGGCCTGAGCCAGCAGTGCCAGCGTCAACTTTGGATCCGCCGCCACGCCAATATCTACGCGATGGTTTTTTGCAATTTCGTAGGAATTTAAATCAATGTGATAAACCGGGGCATCCTTTGTAAAAACGCTGCCCAACTCCGGGAAAACTTCCGGTACGATGTAGGTCCCAACCACCAGGTTGGCATCCCCCTTTTGCAGCAAAGGCAGGCTGTTTTTTCCGAACATGTGCCCGGTCATACCCTGGTACTGCGGATGCGCGTAAGACATGTTCAGTTCGCCCGAGTCCGCTTCCCAGACCTCGGCACCGATCAATTCGGCCACCCGCACCAGCTCGGCCGATGCGCCAGAATAAGCCACGCCATCCCCCACAAAAATAATCGGGGCTTTGGCGCTCGCCAGGCCTGCTGCCATCTGTCGAATAACCGAGGCTTCAGGCACAACCCGCGTGGATGGAATCAGGGTCGGAAAAATTTCTTCGACAGAGACCGCATCCAGGATATCGGCTGGCAAACAAACATAGACCGGCCCCATGGGTGGGGTGGCGGCAATCTTAATCGCCCGCCGCAAAGTCCGCAAAAGCGAGGCCGGATGCATAACCATGGTGGCATACTTGGTAACGGGTGTCATCATCCCCACCAGATCGCCAGCCATCTGGGCATCCATGTTCATATACTTGATACCCGCATCGCCCCCAATAATTACCAGCGGCGAATGCCCGCGCTTGGCCTGATAAACAGCACCAACCGCGTTTCCAATTCCGGGCGATGAGTGTAATTGTACAATCGTTGGTTTTTGGGTCGCACGCGCATACCCATCCCCTGCCATGACCGCGATGGTCTCTTGCAAAGTCAGGATGTACTTCATTTCAGGATACTTGGAAAGATCGTCCAAAAACCCCTGCTCCACAGTGCCCGGATTCCCGAACATGTGATTCATGCCATCAGCTAAAAACTGTTCGAGTATGGCTGAACGGCCAGTCTTCTCAGTCATGAAATACCAATCCTTAAAATGCTAAAAAGAAACAAATAAAAGTGAAAATAAAATACGAATTACAGGTTATTCTTAAACTTTTGCATTAATAAAATAATGCTCAACCAAATCAATCTTATTAACCTGTCTACTTATTTCTGTCATTGCGACTCTCATCCTGTCGTTGCGAGC
>CAYWXS010000139.1:0-13784 GCA_964462245.1 uncultured Anaerolinea sp. | reverse complement strand
CGCGTGCTCTCCGCGGCGTGGCAATCTGCTCTCGCATCAGCACAGACAAGCATGTCATTGCAACTCGCGTCCTGTCATTGCGAGCCGCGTGCTCTCCGCGGCGTGGCAATCTGCTCTCGCATCAGCACAGACAAGCATGTTATCAGTAGCCCCGCAATGCGTTATCGAAACTACCAACCGTAACGCTTGAGACCATGCTCAAGTACCTCAACGATTAACTCACCAACCAGTTGAGAATCCTGAGTTGAACGTCCTGTCAGGAAGGGATAATCCAGAACTGTCGAAAGCGTGTGCCCAACGCCACCATGGTACTGACCATTCGGACCAACTGCGTCGCGCAGGATGTATTCCAATGGATAGAAAGGCGTGCGGAAATTGGCACTGGTATTCATCGGCTGGCCGTCATAGTCGTACATCTGGGCAAAACCGGTGCCATCCTTCCAATCATATTCACGGGCATGACCGGTGACATGCTTGCCCCAAATGATGCTCTTCCGTTCGGTCCAATCGCGGGCAAAAGCCAGGGCGGTCACGCAATAGCACTCAGCAGCAATCAGCTTACCCTGCGCCAAAAAGCCAAGGATCACATCATGCAGCCGTTCATTGTTAACCATATCGGCCATCGGACCACTACCGCCGGGCAACAGGAGCGCATCGTACTTCTCCAGGTCCTTCCAGCAAGCAGCTCGCTTGGTATTGTAGGCCTCAAGTTCCTTGCCAAAATCCGGTCCGTTGAAATACGGCATCTGGGGGAACCACTCAGAAAGATTGATCGGGGTTTGCAGTAAGGTCGACTCATGGATCTGGCGCGTACGAGCAGCATAGTGCTCATCGGTCACGACCTTGTGCAGCGGCGGATCCATAAAGCCGGGCTCCATACTGGGTGGCAGCGCTGGTGGTTTGCGACCGAACGGCGTCATAAAGTCCAGGGTATAACCCTGCTTAATCAGAACATCATAAGGGCCGACCAATTCTTCGCCCCAATAGCCCCATTCGGACAGACAAACCAAAACTTTTTTACCCATTAAAATACCTCCTTGAACCTTACGAACGACGATGTTTTATCTCTTACTGTACTATTATTATCTATTATACCGCTATTAATATTTATTATTTGTTAATAATTGTTAATATTTATTAATAAATATTATTCAACCAGTAACGAATGTCACAATTTAATACCACAAAATATCACATTGATTCCTCGACGCCTCCACTTTTGTTCATACTAATTTTCCTACGTCAATAAAAAACAAGATTCTCCGGCCAGGAAGGGCCGCGAAGCGCGCCATGCGATGTGTACGTGGGCGGATGGATCGACGTATGTGTAAGGGCCGCAAAGCGTGGCGTCCGCCCCGTCTTGCTGATTGGATTCCTCTTCATTGGAAGGGCGCACGCCACGCATCGCGGCCCCTACATTTGTGCATGGATGGACGGGGGTCTATGGATGGATGTGGGCGCGTAAAGGCCGCAAAGCGTGGCGTCCGCCCCGACAGACAGCTCAGATTCTCCAGGCACTTGGAGATTCGAGCCTTACAGAACCATCCCACAAGAAAAAGATTTTCTTAGCGCCCTTTGCGTCTTTGCGAGAACCGGATGCAACTGGAACGAAATGATATAATCCAATTTGTACATTTATTAAATTGGGGAACCATTTTCTTAAAATTGCTCCAACCGGTCAAGGTCAAACCTCATGGTCCCAAAAATCGTTCAAGATAGGAAACTCAGATGAAGCTATTTTTTCAGCGGCTCTTAAAAAATGAGACATTTTTTGCGATTTTATTAATTTCGCTGACCACCATCGTCACGCACGGCTTATTCCTCTCAAAACTTGGCTACTATTATGATGACTGGTACGTGCTCTGGTCCGGAGCCGCCCGCGGCGCAGCCAGCCTGATTTCACTATTCAGTACCGACCGCCCCTTCATGGGCGTGGTCTATTCCGTGCTCTACCAGCTTATGGGTGATTCGCGCATGGCCTGGCAGCTATACGCATTGCTCTGGCGCCTGCTGGGTGGACTGGCCTTTTTCTGGATCCTGCGCCTGGTCTGGCCCAAACAAAAATTAATCACAACCGTCATGGCTGTGCTTTTCATCATTTACCCCGGTTTTCTCTCCCAGCCGGACGCCAACACCAAGCAAAATCACCTCTATGGCTTTGGAACGGCGCTCCTATCGATTGCCTTCATGCTCCAGAGTCTCAAAACAAACCACAAACTCCAAAAACTCGCGTACATGCTTTTTTCAGTCCTGCTGACTGCCAATTACCTCTGGATTTATGAATACATGCTCGGGCTGGAAGCCATGCGCCTGGTCCTGCTGGGGTTGACCCTCTTTCAGTCTGGTTTCTCCCAGCTGCGCTCTCTGGTCAAGGAAACGCTGAAAAAATGGTGGCCCTATCCAATCGTGATCGCAGTCTTTTTATATTGGCGTATTTTTATTTTTGACAGCACCCGCAGCGCTACGAATGCCGATAACCTGGTCCTGAATTACCGCTCAGACCTGCTCAACAATCTGCTGCGTGTCTTCTTCCAGACCCTCAAGGATTTTTTCACCACCACCGTTTTTGCCTGGTATCAGCAAGGATATCAACTGGCTTACCGGGCCAGTTATACCGATCTGGTCTTTGGTTTCCTGGTGGGTGCCCTGGCTGTCGCGCTCTTGATTGGATACCTGGCTTTGTATAAAAAATATTGGGAACCAGATTCTGACGCCGACGATTCGCATCTGATCACAATCTTCCTGGCTCTGGGTGTCTTCATCACGCTCTGTGCAGTCTTCCCGGTCGTGCTCTCAGGCAGAGCCATCGATCTGGGCGACACCTACAAAAGCTACGCATTGCACCCCCTGCCCGGTGTGATTCTGATCCTGGCGGGTTTTATCCTGATGCTCAAACCCGACTTCCGTAAAGTGGTCCTGATTGTTGTCATCTGGATGGCCGTCTCCACCCACACCCTCAATATCCTCTCCTGGGCCCGAAACTGGCAGGCGGAACAACAAACCTGGTGGCAGCTTAGCTGGCGTGCTCCCGATATTAAAAATAACACGCTTGTCGCCGCCTACATGCAGGATGAATTCGCGTTTCAACAGGACTACGAAACCTGGGGACCCATCAACCTGATCTACCGCCCCGGCCAGGCAAAATTCCCGCTGATCCAATCCGAAGTACTGAACACTGATACCAGCCATGATATTCTGGCCGGCACCGTCCGCGACCGCTACGTGCGCGACATCTGGCTGCACCGCGATTTTACCAAGCTGCTCTTAATCAGCGTGCCAACCAGTACATCCTGCGCGCACGTCATCGATGGCACGCTGCCCGTCTATTCCGAAAGCGAACGCCTGCTGGTCAAAGAGGTCGGCCGCTATTCGCGCATCGGACGCATCATCCCGGACGGCACCGCCCCCACCCCGCCCGTCCGCATTTTTGGAACAGAACCCGCGCATACCTGGTGCTACTACTATCAAAAAGCCTCGCTCGCCCGCCAGATGGGGCAGTGGGACCAAATCGGACAACTCTACGACCAGGTTACTGCCCAAAAATTGACCCCGGGCGACAATTCGGAAATCTTCCCGTTTGTAGAAGGTCTAGCCAACCAGGGACGATTGGCAGACGCCAGCCAGCTCTACAAGCAATACATCCAACCTGCCAAAAGCCTGAATTTTGCCCTCTGCGCCACCCTCACCACCGACCCAGGCTATCCGCCAGAATTCAAATACGATTATAAAACGATCCAGCAGCTGCTCTGTTCAAAAAAATAACCCCAGGACCGTTTCAATTGGTAAACACCGCAGTTAACCTTTTTTTATAACCACTGAGCTCACCGAGATCGCTGAGAAAACCTTTTTTTTTAAACTCCGTGCGCTCCGTGCCCTCCGTGGTGAACATCGCAGTAGACCTTTTTTTAATCTCCGTGCGCCTGCGGGATAGCATCCCGATGCTCTGCGGGAAACCTCGGAGAACTCTGTGTAAGGTTTTCTTCACACTGAATAGTTCACAAAGAATCCCGGACTTTATAAAAAATAGTTTTCGCGAATCCTTATTCAAAAATCCTTCAGATCGGTCATCCCATACAGATGCCGGACTTATTCCTTTAATCCCAGCCTGGAATTTACAAAATACCTAACCAACTCCACCCACAGCCACCACAACCCAAAACCAACCCAGGCGCCGAGCGCATTAAGCAGCACATCATTAATATCCACCGTACGATAAGCACCGCCAGTAACCAGATTGAACACAAACTGCAAACCCTCGATCGCCAACCCCGGCCCAAACCCCCACCAGAAAAACTCCCGAAACCGGGGACGAAACAAAAAACCAAACCCAAACCCAAAAGGCACAGTCAGCAGAATATTCCCAAACAAATTAGTAAAGCAAGAACGCGGAAACTCCCAGCAGCTATCAAAATTCAGCGGGAGCAGATTGAGCGCATGCACGTGCTGCATTTGCTGGATCTGCTGCAGCACAGGCTCAATCGGATTATTGTCTGGCAAAGGCATCGGAAATAAAGTCAGACTGATCACCACCAAAACATAAACCCCAAAAAGAGCCGCACCAAACAACCGGAACAGCGTAAACCTGCTGCGCCAGCCCAGACCGATCAAAACCAGACCCAGAACAGCCAACCCAACCAGCCAGGCATTAAAATCAAACTCCAATAACATCCACTAATTCTGCCACAAAACCCCCGCCCCGCAGCCACCGATCAACCCACAAACAACATACGCCCGCACCCAATAGCACCACCATAGGAGCGCATGCCACGCTTTGCGGCCCATCCCCATCATCCGGTCACCCTTTGGCATCACCAAAACACCCCACCGTAAGGGCGGATGGCGCGCTTTGCGGCCCCTGAGAACATAAAACACCCGGAGTTTATTTTATGGTTCTCTCCGAGGTAAAATTTATTCGAGATTTTCTAAATCGGCCAGATCTTGCAGACGTCCAGAGGCTTTCTTATTCAATCTCAAATGTTCAAGATCGATAAAATTAACAACTACACCATCCAGCAAAACCTCCACCCGTTTTGGAAAACAATCAGAAAATTCAACCCCTGAAATTGAAACCAGAATATCTATTCTATTTGGCGGATACCCGATCTGTACAACTTGATCAGGTGTCAAAAAATCTTGCTCTGACAATCCAAGTGAGTCCATTCCAAATTGTGAAAGCGCTTTTATCAAAGCTTGTGCGTTTTGGATGTTGCATTCCACCCTTATATCCAGGTCTTTGGGTTAGCGAGGATGACCGTGAAGCGCGACTGCATAACCACCGACAACCAGATAACGGACGTGATTAGCGTTTAACGATTCGATAAACTCTTTGAAATCCTGACTGAACATTGCCAGCTTCCTTCAGGGATAATTGTTCCCATGCATGGTATTCGCGCCGGATGTCTTCTAGTGCAGCAATACGTTCTTGGTAAGAGCATGTTTGCCAAAAGGTAAAGTCATTTCCCCGTTGGTCAAGCTTGGTTTTTTTTATAAACCATGGCGATTTTTCTATTCATAAAAATATTGTATCACGGGATATAACTCCATGGTTCCCATCTACACACACAGACATTCCAGGCAATTATTCAGACTTTGCGTTTCTTTTTTGGCTTAGGAACCGGAAGATCATCGGCCGTAATTCTGATCAAATTGCTAAACCAATCCTTATCCTCAAACTTATCCTCAATCAGAAAACTTAATTTTGCACCTGGGTAAGGCGCAGATTCCACAACCTCACCGATAAAAACTCTTCCATTTTCGGTCTGCTTAACAAACAGTTGGTCATCACATACCAAAGCCACAACTTTACCCCCGCAATAAATAGCAAACTCCCCAAACATCTTTCTATAATGGACTTCACCTGCATTTTCGATTTGATCCACAATAAATTTCACAAAATTTTCATCAGAAGCCATACTCACACCATCCTTTCATAATCCACAACACCTCACCGCCTTTCCCTTCACCGCCCTTCCCCAAGCCCTTCTTCGCGAAGCGCCTCTTCGTGCCCTTCGTGGTAAAAGCCCTTCGTATCCTCATGGTAAAAGCACTTCGTAATCAAAGCACCCTACTTCAGCTTAAACTGAGAAACCACACGCTGCAAACCCTTCGCCAGCGTCATCATCGAAACCGCCGAAGAAGAAACCTCCTCCACCTGTGCCGAAACCTCCTCAGTCGAAGCCGAGATTTCCTCGATCGAAGCGCTGTTCTGTTCGCTGACACTCGCAATGTTTTCGATCGCCTGGGTCAACTCGTTTGAATTGCTCGCCATTTCAGTCGTCGCAGCCGTATTCTCCTCAATCACCGCCGAGACCGTATCCATCTTCTCAACCAACTCAGCCGCCGCCGCACCGACTTTTGCAGCCGCCACCCCCGCCTCCTCCGCCTGTTTGTGCACAGATTCAGCAGCAGTTAAAATGTTTTGCAATACCTCACCCGCCGAATTTGCCCGAACCACCCCGGCCTCCACCTCGCTGGCCGACTCCTGCATGGCGCTGACCGACTCACTGACAGACTTCTGGATGCCCTTGATAATCGTCCCGATCTCCTTCGTCGCCAGGCTCGAACGTTCCGCCAATTTGCGGACTTCATCTGCCACCACCGCAAAGCCCTTGCCCTGTGCCCCAGCCCGCGCCGCTTCAATCGCCGCATTAAGCGCCAACAGATTGGTCTGACTGGCTATATCCTCAATCGTCTCCAGGATCGCACCGATTTCTTCCGAGCGACCGCCCATTTCTTCCACTTTGCTGGCCGAAAGCTGCACCTTGGAACGAATCGTATCCATCCCGGCAATCGTTTCCCTGACAGTTTTGGCCCCATCGCGTGAATAGCGCGCCGCTTCCGCCGAATCACGCGTCACCGCCTGGGCATTGCTGGTCACCTGCTCGATGGCGGTATGAATGTGCGTGGCGATCTGCGAAGCCGCTGTGACAGCCGCAGCCTGCTCCCGGGCACCCCGTGCCACCCCATCAATCGCACGATTCATCAACTCACTTGACTTAGACGTTTTGGTCACACTCCGGGTCTGCTGCGATGTACCCAGCGCTACCTGCTGGATGGTTGTCGCAATCTGGCTGGTAGCTTCGCCGGATTGCCTGGAAGCGATCACTAATTGATCCGCAGCCGCCGTGACAACCGTCGCGCTTTCTGCCACCTGCCCAATAATCTCGCGCAGTTCTGTGGTCATCTTCTTAAACGTAATGCCCAGCACATCTTTATCAGAACGCGGAATTTCGATTTTGGTGAGATCTTTCTTCGCGATAGTATCGGCCACATCCGCCATGTTCAGCAGATAATCCACCATTTTCCGAAAAGCTTCGGCCAATTGGCCAATCTCATTATCGCTGGTATAAGCAACTTTCCCCTGCAAGTCACCATCCGCCAGCCGTTTTGTGATAGCAGTTAATAATCGCACTGGCGTCACAACCATCCGATACAAAATAAAAATACCGATCAGCGTCAACACTATGCCCGGGCCAAAAAGAAAGATAATATTGAGCGCGGTGAGCTCCATATTTCCGAGAATATAGGCCAGTTCGCTATCGACAATCACAATCCACATAATCACTATCGAAAATATAAGCAATATTCCTTTTCCGGCAATGATACGAATCGTAAGCAGCGTAAACAAACCAGCAGCAATCAATAATCCAAACATGATCAGACTGTTTTGAAGGATCGTGGACATGCGTGACCTCGAATTTGAAATTGGTGACTAAGTTTTGACAACTGCACAAAAACAAGCCTGCGTAAAACACACAAAACCTGCTTGTTGATCATGCTTTTAAGGATAACAGAGATGGCACTGCCCAATTCCCACTAAAATTCAAATGACACACATTAATCTGCCAGGCTTATCCGGCTCGATCGACCTTATCCCAATAAAAAATTACAAATTTTACGCTATTCTAATTGTAAAGAATAACCGCGAAACCAATCATAAAGACAGGGGGAAAAATGCGTAAATTTCGCATTAATCTTCCGTCTTTCAAGATCAGACTACCATGATCTCACCCGGGTCTGGCTAAAAGAACAACCCGGCAGGTCTCTTAATTTAATATAGCCGGGGAGAGCTGCCTGGATGGCTGGCGTAAAGATCGGGACTTGTACCCTTCACGCAAAACCCAAAAGCATGACGGAAATTTCCCGTCCGGCTTTTACTTGACCTCCTTGCGCGCTGCCTTTTCGACATACATACGCTGATCGGCAATGGTAAAGGCTTTGAATAAGTTCTTATCCTCGCTGGTTGCGTAACCCAGGGATAACTCCACTGCAGGCTCAGGGTAGATCAGCCTGTGCTCCGCCAAACGCTCACGAATCCGCCCTACAATCTGACCGGCTGTTTCCGAATCGGTGGAAGGCAGCAGCGCGCCAAACTCATCCCCGCCAATCCGGGCCAATATATCCCCGGCACGAAAAACAGAGCCAAGAATATTAGCAGCAGATCTGATCAGATCATCCCCCACAGCGTGCCCCAGGCTGTCATTCGTAATTTTCAGGCCATCCAGATCTGCAATCACAATGCTGATCGGATATTCTCGGCTGCGTTCAAAACGCGCGAGTTCATCTTCGAAATAAGTTCGATTATAAATACCGGTCATGGCATCATGCGAACCTTGATAGCGCAGCTGCTCTTCCAGGTGTTTATGCTCGGTAATATCAAAACAATGACCAATATAGCCGATAAACTCATTATTGCTGTTGTAGTTGGGTGTGCCCAGATCCTGAATCCAGCGATATTCACCAGTGTTATGCCGCAACCTGTATTCCATATCGAAAGCTTCGCGCTGATCGAAAGCGGCTACGTAGACATCCAGGCAGCGCTGGAAATCGTCAGGGTGAACACCCTCAGCCCAACCGTTACCGAGCTCCTGTTCCAGCCTGCGCCCGGTAAAATTCAGCCAGGGCTGATTGAAATAATTACATAATTTATCCATACCAGAAGTCCAGATCAGTGCTTTGCCCGAGTCTGCCAGAGCACGGTATTGAACCTCTTTTTCAGTCAAAGCCTCTTCAGTCTGTTTACGCTGAACATTTTCCTGGCGTGCCTGATTCAAATTTTTCCGCATATTGGTCGTCAGCGAATCCACAGCCAGCGCTGCCACCAGGATAAACAGTACAACCGTTGCAAAATTAACCCAATTTGGGTTTTGTCCAGCCAATGGCACAGGCACAAACCAACCCATGGCTTCACCAACGAATAACCAGCCAAGCCCAGCCAGTGCCAGCCCAACGCATAATCTAAAAAACAATCTATTCAACGTCATACCCGCGAAAATAAAAATGATCGGGTAAGCCACGAGGGCCAGGTCATGAATTCCCTGCCCCAAAGTAGCGATAAATGTCACAATAAACAGCGCACTCAACACAACTAACATACTGCCAGCCCGTAAATTTCCACGCCTGACCAGGAAAAAGGGGATGATTTGAATAACAAAACCCATCAATGTTAGCCGAACTAATGTCCAATCTTTATAAAAAACACCGGTAAAAATAATAAACAGAAGCAATCCCCAGGTTGCCCCCATCAACCTGGATAACATACCTGCTGTTTGTTTGGTTTCTTCCCGTTCCAATTCAGTTTGCCAATCGTCTGACGTCATCAACGACTCCCCTTTTGCCTAGCCCTTACTTTGCAACTCCAAAAATGCCTGCACAACCTGCGGATCAAAATGAAGACCGCTTTGTTCACTTATATACTTGCGCGTCTTTTCATCCGGCCAGGCCGTGCGATACGGACGATCAGAACGCAACGCATCCCACACATCCACAATCGCAAAAATACGCGCAACCAGCGGGATCTGCTCACCTTTCAGGCTGCGCGGATAGCCGCTGCCATCCCATTTCTCGTGGTGACAGAAGGGAATATCCAACACCGGGCGCAAAAATTCGATGCCCTCCAAAAATTGATGGGCGTACCCTGGGTGTCTGCGCATAATCTCCCACTCACGCTCATTGAGCGTGCCGGGTTTAAGCAGGACCGAATCCGGGATACCCATTTTGCCAATATCGTGCAGCAGCGCACCGCGCCGTACATTTTCCAACTCCGATTTGCCAATCCCCATTTTTCTGGCCAGGTCAACCGTCATTTGCACTACTCGCCGGGTGTGCCCCTCTGTTTCCTGGTCGCGCATTTCCAGCGCATGCGCCCAACCTTCCAGCGTTGTATCATAAGCCAGGATCAGGTCGGCTGAATCCTTTTTGGTTTGTTCATGCAATGTCGCACGCTGAATTGCATTTGCCGCCATATCCCCAATAGCCGTCAGCAAGCGCACTTCAGAATCATGGATTTCGGTTTTCCGTGCGATCCACAAAATCCCCACCAGCTTATCCTGAGCGATCATGGGCACACCTGCCCCTGCGCCAAGACCCAGCATAAATTTCGCAGGTATCCCAATTCTGGTTTCCGTCCCTACCTGATTGCTATGGTACGCCTTTCGAGTTGCGCGCACCACCCCATTTAAACCATCTGCTGCCGGCAGGCGGGCACCTTTCATTACGGCCCACGCCCCACTGGCTGCTTCAACCACATTCTCATCCGTAACCGGATCAACCATCACAACCGCAATCACATCACAATGCATCAGGCTGCCCAGCTCCCGCACAATTACCGGCAGCATCTCTGCCCGGTTTGGAGCGGTGCGCAGGGCCGTGCTGAGAATGGAAATGGCCTCCAACTCGTTTTCACGTTGTTTGTGCTCGGTAATATCACGATTACTTTCACGTCTGCCCAGCCAATGCCCGTCTGCAGCATAAACAGCCGTACAGTTGTGGCTGAGCCAGCGAATTTCACCATCCGGCAATATAATCCGAAAAACCAATTCCTGGTCCTGCTCGCTGACTTGTTCCATATTTTCCCGAAAATGCGCCAACACCCTGGACCGGTCATCCGGATGGGTGATTCGCACCGTCAGGTTTTCATCCGATAGAAACTGGGCTGGAGAATGACCACTGATTCGTTCGCAGGATGGGGATACATACAGGCATTCGCCATTTGGCGCGCGCCAGGTTTCCCAGGCGTAGGTAAAATCGGCCACTGTTCGATATTTCTCTTCACTTTCGCGCAGTGCATCCTCAGCCAGCTTGCGCTCACTGACATCCCGCACAATATTCATGATTGCTGGCTGGCCTTCATAAGTAATCAGCTGCGCGGTAAACTCGGTAAAAACCGGGTGCCCATCTTTATGCTGGATCACTGTTTCAAAATTGGTCACGCCTGTTACAGAAAATTCCGCTTGCCTGGCTTGCATCACTTCCTGGGGCGTATGCGGTTCCAGCGTCAGAGGGGTTAGGTTCAACAATTCTTGCCGTGTATAACCCAGCATCTGATGAGCTGCCGTGTTACATTCCACAAAATTCCCCGGTTTTCCATCCGGACCCAGTAGAAAGATGGAAATCCCGTCCTTATTATCATGAAACAATTCGCGGAATTTTCTTTCGCTTGACCGGATTCTTTCTTCTGCTCCTTTGCGCTCACTGATGTCACGAATGACCGCCGTGAAAAAAACACCCGCTTGCGTCTTCCAACTGGCAAGTGACATTTCAACCGGGAATTCCCGCCCAGCTTTTGTCAGGCCTCGGACTTCGGCTGTACTGCCCACAACCTGCCTTTCCTGGCTCGAAAATGCGCTCTGCACACCCTGCTGATGTGAATCCTGAAATTTACCAGGGACGATGCGCTCTACCGGCATGCCCAGTGCCTCCGCCGCCGAAAACCCAAAAATAGTTTCGGCTGCCATATTCCAATCCACAATCGCCCCGCGACCATCGATTGTAATGATCGCATCATTTGCCGTTTGTACCACTGCCCGAAAGCGATCTTCGCTCTCCAAAACGGCTTGTTCGGCACGTTTCCGTTCGGTAATATCCTTTCCAAAAACCGAGATACCAAAGACTCTGCCATCGCGTTTGAGCAAGTTGAAGGTAAGCTGTAAAAATTTCTTTTTTGAGAAAACCTGGTATTCTGTTGTATACGGACCTGCACTGATAGCCCGCTGGTAATATTCTTTCCAGCCATTTACAAATTCAGCCGTGGGGTAAATGTCCTCCGAAAGCATGCCAACCTGAAGCGTGATGCCACGATCTTCAAGGAAATGCTGGCTCAAAGCCGTATTAAAAGTCAGAATTCGAAAGTCCAACGCATCGACCGACCAAATCAGGTCTGAGGTGCTGTCCATAATTGCATTCGTCAAAACCTGTGACTCAACCAGCGCCTTCTCTGAACGCTGGCGCTCAGTGATATCAGATGCTATGCTCAAGATGGCGTCGACCTCGCCCCAATTTGTGCGCCGGATAGATACGTCCATCGGCAAATTGCTGCCGTCTTTGCGCATATGATCTGCCTGAAAGCTGACTTCACCCCTTTCAGTTAATTCCTGCATTCTCTCAGCAAATCGTTCCGCACTTGCCGGGGCATCAATATCCCGAAGATTCAGCGTCATGAACTCGTCCCGGCTGTAACCATGCAGGTCAAAAGTTCGCTGATTGGCATACAAGATGCGCCCCTCAAAATCATGCACCACAATCGCATTCGGCGCAATATCCAACGTCAACGCTATCCGGCTGAGCTCTTCTTCGGCCTGCTTACGTTCAGAGATATCGCGTGAGACTCCGATAATTTCCACCGGCTGGTCCTGCGCGTCAAACACAATCCGGGTCACAACTTCGGTCGGCACAATGCTGCCATCCTTGCGCGGCTGGTCAATCTGGCTGGTCATCACCAGCGCAGAAACATCTCCGGCCCGAATCGCTTCGACTCTTTTTTGCATCAATTGGGCCGTCCGCACAAACGAATCAACCGTCATTGATTCTGCCATGGTTTGATGCAATACTTCTTCAGGTGTAAATCCGCGCATTTTTTCTACGGATGGGCTCACAAAAGTAAACATACCTGTTATCAGGCTCAGGGTCCAGATAACATCCGGGCTTTTATCGGTAATAAATCGAAAACGTGCTTCACTTTCATGCAGCAAAGCCTGGGCTTTCTGACGTTCCAGCAGTTCCAGTTGTAATTTTTGCAGCGAGCGTTTCACACTGCTGGCCGCCAGGTACTGCATGCCGGATGCCACCACCAGCAGCAGGCTGAAAATCACCCACAACGAAAATTCAGAATGTTGAATAACAACCGGCGACAGCCAGCCTGCACCATCAGCCAAAACCAACCCCAGACCGCTCAGACTGCTCAAAATTGCCGTAAGCATGCCGGCTCTGGTACCCAAAAGTAACCCGGCAATAAACACAAGAATAATATAAGTCTGAACGATGGGCGCATGCACGCCACCGGCATTCCAGGCATAGACCGGCACAACACTCCCCAACACCACTACCAGCAGCAGACTGGCCAGGCGCGTCTTTCCATTGCGCGTCAGACCCAGCAATAACAGGCAGAGGCTGTCCATCACCACGATCATCAGCAGCCAGCGCAAAGCTACTTGCCGCTCAATCGCCGCCAGGATCGTCATAGCCGGAGTCAACGCCAGGATAATGGTCCACAAAATGAAAAACAACTGGCGTGCCGTTTGGGTCCTCTCAGTATCTGTAAATATGGGTGGGCTAAAAATTGCTCGCAAAAAAGCCTCCACAAACCACGCTAAATCAAATTCAAACACAATAACTGCACTAACGCATCCCTTGCTATTCTTTCAACGCCAGGACACGCTTGCTACTCTCAAGCACCCTTTGTCTCAATCGCTTCCCAAAGGAACGAAACCTGCCTGTGTGGAATCTTCCCAGCTTTCGCGAAGCGGATGAAAGGTAAAACCCATAATTTATGGCTGTTTTGCTCCCCC
>CAYWXS010000138.1:0-16281 GCA_964462245.1 uncultured Anaerolinea sp. | reverse complement strand
CCCCAAATCGGGAGGGCACCGATTTAGGGGAGGAAATTCAGTAGTTACCCTTGTATATTTGCACTCTGATAAAGAGAAAAAAAAGGCAGCCCATACTGGGCAATCGCATCTAAGCCACCCCGTGCAGAGATCGGGGCCGCTGCGCGCCGCAGAGATCGGGGCCGCTGCGCGTGAAAACCTGGATTCTTTCACAAATTGATAGCACAGTAACATCCGCAACTGGTCGATGTGATAAATCGACAAAATTTCCGTTTCTTTGCATTGGACCACACAGCCATAAATCACCAGCCCGATTTATAGTACCCAATAAATCGGGCAAAGCGGATTCATCCGCTGTCTCCTCAGCGTCCAGATTTATCTGGATGCGGCTGGCCGTACGCAAAGATAATTTACATGGCACGTTAATAAATAAGTTAACGTCACGATTTTCTAGCATCCAAAAACAATAAAAGCGCTTTTTTCTGGTAGACTCGGATAATAAGCACTCATCTTTTCTGACTGATTGCTGAATAAAAAAATAACATGCCTAAAACTGTGACCAACTGTGACTCAGGTCCCTCCCGCCAGGTTGTCGCTCGCCACGGTCACGTCGGACTGAGTTGTATTCGCGAGATTATTCTCTTAAAAAAAGGGAAATTCATCAATGAAATATCTCACCAGGTTATTTATGGCTTTGCACGTCGCACTCTATCGTCTATCGGGTGGCAAGTTGGGCGGCGAAATGCGTGGGTTTACGGTGATTTTGCTCACAACGCAAGGACGCAGAAGTGGCAAGTCATTTACAACACCACTCGGCTTTTTTGAACATCCGGACGGCTATGTGATTGTCGCATCCAATGGCGGACGACCTACTCACCCGGCCTGGTATTTCAATTTGAAAAGCAATCCCCAAGTTACGCTGCAGGTGTTTGATAAGAACCTGTCCAGCACCGCTGAAATTCTTTCTGGCGAAGCTCGCCGGCAAATGTGGCAGCAAGTGATTGCGACTGCGCCAGCCTATGCCGAGTATGAGCAGAAGACAACCCGCGAAATTCCGTTGGTACTGTTACGTTCAGTCGAATAGACCTGGTAAAGCCTGTTTTTGGCCTCGTCATTTTCAATTCAACAATTGGAAAATAATTATGTTCAGAGAAATGCGCAGAAAGAAGCAATTATTATCCGAAGCCGAAACGATTGAGATATTACAATCGTGCACTTCGGGAGTTTTGGCTGTCAGCGGCGACAATGATTATCCCTACACGGTGCCGTTGAGTTACGTTTATAAAGATGGAAAACTGTTTTTTCACTTCGCAAAAGCTGGGCATAAATTGGATGGGATCGAAAGAAATAACAAGGTCTCGTTTTGCGTGATTAAAACAGATGATGTTATCCAAAAAACGTTTACAACGCATTTCTGCAGCGTGATTGTGTTTGGCAGGGCAAGAATTCTGACCGAGGACAGTCAGAAAAAATATGCGCTGGAATGCCTGGTGCAGAAATATTCTCCCGATTATCAGAAAGAAGGACAATCTGAAATCGAGCGTGACTGGAAATTAGTCAGTGTGGCAGAAGTTTTGATTGAACACATGACAGGTAAAGCGGCCATCGAAATTATTAATAATCAGGTGTAGGCAGGTGATCAGTGCTTGGTTTGAAAAAAAAAGATTGGTTTCTGCGAAGCGTGATTATTGATTATTCAGTCGTGCCCCGTAACTGTCCAATCCAAAATGTCCATTGCTTTTACGCCAGGTTATGATTTTCGGTATGACCGATATTGAAGATACCAACAATTCTAACGCTAATATTCTGTGCAAGGCGTGCGGGTTATGCTGCACCGGCTATTTATTTATCTGGGCAAAACTCAGACCTTCCGAACTGGATTCCGCCGAGGCATTAGGCCTGCAGGTATTTCGATCCGATCCCAGCCATCGCAGGTTTAGCCAACCCTGCCCGCTCTGGCAGGGTCAGTGTACGATCTATGCAACTCCCCACTACCCGCATGTTTGCCGTGCCTATAAGTGCAAACTTCTCAAAGAATTGCTTAATGATGAAACATCCTTACCCAATGCGTTGACAGTCATTGGGCAAATAAAAGAAAAGATCAGTGAATTGGAATTGCTCCTGCCCATTTCTTCAAGTAAGAATTTCCGCGAACGGGTGGTAGCCCAGATTGAAGCCCTGCAACAATCCGCCCGGCAAGAGCAGGCTGATATCGAATTTAGCCTTAAAGCCAAGGCATTGTTGACTATTTATGATAAGGTTTTTGAAGTGAGAGACTTTCTCGACCCGTCTGATAATTGACCTGGGTGCTCGACCCTACACTGAGCGTCCTTGCGTGTAATTGTTCACGATCTAAAATCAGCATAAATAGTGGACCTAATCTGGACAAACTGGAATGCTGCACGAAACCTTTTCAGCACGGCAGGATGGTTCTTTCCTGCCTTTCGATGATCTTGTCAAATTGGAAGGTTTGTAAAGCCGGGAAGTTACGCTCCCGGGCAGGGCGGGACTTCGCCACGCCATTAATTTTCATCCCCAAATAACATCCAGCTTTTTATAGCTACATTTTTAGCGTCTCTGAATTATCTTCTTTCGCCCAGGCCGTGACCTTGTTGCGCCCCATTTGTTTGGACTGGTACATGGCTTTATCGGCATTGATAATAATTTCATCGGCTGTTTGCCCGTGATCAGGATAGCAAGCCACTCCAAAGGACATCGTTACGCTTAGCGCTTGTCCCGCATGATCAATGACTAATTCCGTGCACCTTTGCCGAATTTCTTCTGCGCGTTTGACAGCGCTGTCCTGGCCTATGCCAGGTAATACCAGCAGAAATTCTTCGCCGCCAAAACGGCAGGCAATGTCCGAACCGCGCGTATGTTTTTCCTGCAAGCTGGCAATTGCTACAAGAAATTTATCACCGGCTGGATGACCGAAGGTGTCGTTGATCATTTTGAAATGGTCAATGTCTGACATGATAATGCTAAATACGTCGTGCTCGCGCCTGGCGCGCATAATTTCACGCTCGATGCTTTCGTTCAGATAACGTCGATTGTACAACCCGGTCAGCGGATCGCGGGTGGCTTGTTCCAGCAGTTCTTGCTGGAGATTTTCCACTTCGGTCACACGCAGCTGCAGTTGTTCATTCGCAGTTTTTAGTTGATCCTCGGCTTGTTTCCGTGCACTGATATCTCGGACTAAAGCCTGGATGTGCATTGGCTTCCCGTTTGCGTCTCTGACAAGTTCCAGGGTCATTTCTACAGGAAGAAGTTGCCCGTCTCTTTTCTGAATTAGTATTTCATAGGCTGGGATTTCTTCGCCTGCCAACATACGAGCCAGGTACTGGCGTAATATCGCATTGCCTTGCAAGACATCGGCCCTGAGTTCTTCCATTGATGCGCCAAACATATCTGCGGCGCGCTGGTTGGCAGTCAGGTATTTTCCATTCAGATCAAGCAGAAAAACTGCGTCATGGGTTTGCTCAAACAGCGAGCGGAAGCGCGCCTCATTCTCGCGCAGCGCCTCTTCCATCAGCTTGCGTTCGGTAATGTCGACGATCACAACCCGAAATAATGGAGACGCATCGTAGAGATGCTCGAAGGTTATTTGCAGGTGCGCCCAAAACAACGAGCCACCTTTTTTTAGCATCTGCAGATCGATAGCCTGGGGATTGCGCGTTCGAATCAGTTTCCTTTGCGCTAAATAGAAATTGTCCTGATGTTCTTTGAATATAAAACGGTTCAAAGGCAGATTAAGCAGCTGGCTGCGAGTAACCCCCAGCATTGCTACAGTTGTCAGGTTGGTTTCCAGGATCATTCCTGTTTCGTTAACGGTGCAATAGCCGATGGGTGCCAAATCATACAGATCGACATAACGATTTCGAACAGATTCGAGTTCAGTTTGCATGCTGCGCAGCTCACCATTTTGGAATTCCAGTTCAATTTGATATCTGCGCAGATCCCCCACCAGGTTGTCGCGCTCGGTAAACGCAAGCTTCAATTCCAGGTTTGTTTTTTCCAGCGCCTCCTCACTTCGCTTGCGTGCTGTGATGTCATGCATAATTGAAAACAAAGCAGTCTTCTCATTTAGTTTTAGCGGAGATGAATAAACTTCAACCATCCGAGTATCTCCACTTTCCAACTGGTGAGGAAAAACAAAGTAATTTACTACCCCTTGTTCCGCTCTTAGCATTTCTTTTTTGACTTTATCAGGTGGTAAGACATTAATTTCAGTAATGAACATGCTTTTTAGTGTCGTGCGAGCATACCCATAAAACTCAGCTGCAGCTTGGTTCGCATCCAAAATTTGGCCGGTGCCAGGCTCAATCAGCAGCATGACAGCCTGATGGTTCTCGAACATCAGCCGGAATCTTTCTTCGCTCTCGCGCAGCGCCTCTTCCACCTGCTTGTGTTCGGTGATGTCTTCCTTGATTGCCAGGTAATGCGTGGCGCTGCCGTGCAAGTCGGTGATCTGTGAAATAGTGGCAGCTTCGTAATAGGAAGTGCCGTCTTTTTTACGGTTTACAAATTCTCCACGCCATTCTTTTCCTTGCGTAATTGTCTGCCATAGTTGAATGTGCGTCTCTGGCGGGGTGAGATCAGTTTTCAGGATGCGCGGGGTTTTCCCAAGGACTTCCTTAGATGTGTAACCTGTGACCTGCGTAAAGCGGGGATTTACATATTCGATATTTCCACCCAGATCTGTAATCATAACGGACGCTGAACTTTGTTCGACTGCTTGTGTAAGTTTACGCAGTTCCAGCTCGACGCGCTCACGTGTTTTAATTTCCTGTTCTGCACGGCCGAGCGCTTGTTTTGTGGTCTGTTGTCCCCAAAAAGATACGGCTCCTATGACCCCAAACAGCCCCGTGTAGGTAATCCAGTTTATCAGCGTAACAAAATGAACAGGCTGGGGCAGCATCCCCGTGTTTTCTGCCAGGATCATTCCCAGCAAAGCCAACGAGCAGATGCTGACGGAAAGCAGTGTGCCGCGCCATTCAAACAACATCCCCGCCGTAATGATCACAAACAGGTAAGCCAATGTGGCCGGAACGCGAACCGTCCCATTGATGATTTCAACCAAAATGACTGCGAGAAACACAATGATCAGCGTCCCACTGCCTGCAAGCGCAACTTTACCCTGATGCAGCAAGTAGTATAAAAGCAAAACGACACAAAACATGATTAATAAGGTGAAGCCTATTCCCGTGCGGGTTATGCCATCCAATAAATATACAGGCGTGGTGAGTCCCAAAAACGATAGAATAATCAAAATCGTTAAATTTAGGAAACTTGCGCGGCGCGTTTTTTCTTCATCACCTTCAAAAACGGGAGGCGCAAGCCTTTTTTTGATGGATGTCAGCATGCAGAATTTTCCTTATGGATTTGAACCTGTTAATGATCAAATAAAAAAACAAACCCTTGGAATAGGGTTTGCCAAAGATAAATACCCTCTGCTTACAACTACCTTCGGCGGCCTGGCTATCATTGCCACTGTTGTGGCCGTAGACCCATTGGCTTTGCGTCCCTGGTTTTCACCGGGTTTGCTCTTGTCAGTTCTTATAATAATTATACTCGAATCGAGAGCGCTGAGGTTACGCACAGTTTGGAATATGCGCAGGTTGTTGTCGGTTCACCTGTGACTTTGCATGGCGATTTATCCAGGTAAAGATTGAACCACGCAGGACGCTTCGTGATGTAAGTCTTAGATTCATCCGGTTGCCTCCAGAATTAACCTTATGGCTGTTTTTCAATAAAACGCACGCCATCAATATCTTTAAAATGTGCATCCTGGGTCCAAAGTGTTGCAGCATACGCACGGGCGGTGGCCAGGATAATGCTGTCAGCCATAGGCAATTTCAATTCGAAAGAGAGCTCGGCTGCAACCAGAGCCAGGTTATCATCCAGGTCCACCACCTTACCTGCTTTCATCAGTGCAATCGCCTCAAGCGCGTCATCCCGATTTCTCTCAATAAGTATCCGTTTAAAAACTTCGAACAAGCTGATGCTGGGAATAATTAATTCATCAACTGCCTCAATCGCGGCTACAAAAAAGCCCGCATTTTCTCTATCATTAAAATATTCCAACCAACCGGAAGAATCGACCACATTCATACACGGTCCTCTTCATCGCGTTCAATATCACTACTCATGCCTTTCAAAAACCCGCGTGCTTCCTTGATATCGCGCACGGGTACCACTTCCAGGCGGTTGCCAGTGATAATCAAACGTACCTTTTGCCCTGGCTTTACATTCCATTTTTCCCGGATCGCGCGTGGTATGACCATTTGATATTTAGATGAAATCGTTACGGTATCCATATCTTACTTCTCCTTATCGAACAGAAAATAGTAAGATAATTATACTGCTTTTTTGTTGGCAAGGTCAATCACACTCTGAGCTTTATGAAACTTGTTATGCTAGTATCAGATGAGGCAAAAAAGGTTGGGATGGGTTGGAAAATATAAAAGGACTGGATAAATGTTGTTATTCCCAATATCCTTTCTGATAAAAACTTGACTAGTTGGAAAATTACTGAAACAGGTGAAACCGGCAAGCCGCAAACTCATCCTAAAACAGGTGCTATCCGTCATGGAAAGGGGGTACGATTAGCCGACTGATGGAGACTGGTGCCTTTCTACTGCTTCGAAATCCCCGATGAAAATTCATTTCAATTACGATTCGTTAATGTTGTATAATATCCTTGTGGACAAGTATTTACGACTTGCAGGTGTGGTTTTTATAGTTGTTTGTTTACTTTTTGCTGGCAGTGGTGCGCAAGTAGAGGCGCAAGCCGGCGAGTCGTGGCATTATTTCCCGGATACCGGTCATAATTTAAGTGGCGATTTTTGGAGTTTTTACCAGAGCATCCCAAATGCTGGGTTTGTTTTTGGTTCTCCAATCACCGAGCAGTTTACCGACGCGCAGAGCGGGCGGTTGATTCAGTATTTCCAGCGTTCACGTTTTGAATTTTATCCGGAAAATGTACAGGCAGAGCGGGTTGTCATCTCTGACCTGGGTACCACTGTCTTTCAGCATGTGGCACCGGTGGGCGGGGTGAACAGTTCGACTCCGCTTGGTTGTCGTTTTTATAGCGAGACTGGCTTTTCGCTATGTTATGCTTTTTTGGAATTTTTTGATCGCAATGGTGGTGAGGCCGTATTTGGGAAACCAATTTCGGCCTTTGTTTTTTCGAATGAACGCATAGTGCAGTATTTTGAGCGCGCAAGGTTTGACTGGTATCCAGAGTACCCGGAAGGGCAGAAGGTTGTGCTGGCACAATTGGGACGCATGGTTTTTGACATTGTGCCGGAGGATGCCAATCGGTTGCAACCCGTCCGGTCGGATAACCAATTGAGTAATATCGAGTCGATCCAGGCGCGTGTCTTTGCCTGGAAGACGTTAACCCAGGCCAATGACCAACAGGCGATTTATGTCGTGGTGCAGGATCAGACTTTGAACCCTGTGCCTGGTGCCACTACTGTTGTTAGTATCACCTGGTCAGACGGGGAAAAGGAAAGCTTTTCTCAGAATACGAATGAAAAAGGGGTGGTGATCCTGCCATTAGCTGTCAGTGGGCAGACGCACGGTAGTTTGATTATCGTAGAGGCGGAAGTGATGTTTTTAGGTCTGACTGCCAATAATTCGACTTCTTTCCGAATTTGGGAGTAGGGCAAGTTGCAAGAACAAACGGGGGTATGTGAATCTGATCAGATATTTAAGAACAAGTCTTTGAAATTATTGAAAAAAGTAGATGTTTTGCAGCGATCAAATCTGCAGCATGTGTGGTTCGTGCCCCGTAATTTCAAAGAAGCGCAGCAGGGTTTCACGTGTCAGCAAGAGGGTGGCAGTATTGACGAGTGGATGACTCTGGAAAAGCGGTTCCTTCCAAATTTCTGCATCCAACCATAATTCGACCTGATTGGTGGTGTCATTTGCCAGTCCAAGCATGGTGACCGAGCCGCGGGTTACCCCGAGCATCCGTTCCAGATTTTCTTCGGATGCAAACCGAATTTTTGGGATGCCGGTTTGTTCGCCCAGTTTTGCCAGGTCCATCGTTTTTTCGCAAGCTGTGACTACCAGGATGAAACGCCTGGCTTTATTGTCACACAAAAACAGGTTCTTGGTGCTGACGGTTGGCTGCTGAGGGCGGTGCTGCTCGGCTTCGGCACAGGTGAAGACTGCCGGGTGTTCGATGCGTTCATAAGGCAGCGCGTGTTGGTCCAGAAAAATCAATAGATCTTTTTCATTGAGCATGGGTACCTGGGCTAAGGTGCTGAAAGGTTTTTTGAAAGACGCTGTTTGAAACTAATGGGCTTGTGTCACCTTAATTTTTGAAAATTTCTTATAATTGTTATTATTGTTATATTCCTGGTGGATGAAGATCAGAGAGACAATACCATGAATCTGGGTTGGCGTAAACAATCAAAAAATAAGGAAGAAATAATAGCCGATGAAATTAAATTCCGGCGTTATTTTTTGCAGGATGATGTGGAACAGGTGGTTTTGTTGTTCCAGATTGGCATTGCAGCGGTACTATTATTATGTTTTATCGATTATCTGTTTTTTAAATTTACGCCAAAATTTTTTATCTTATTGTTGATGCGGGTGGTATTTTCTGCGATTTCACTTCGATTTGTGTGGTTATTGAAAAATCGGGAGGCGGGAAAACTTTCGGCAATTATGGACCGTCTGCTCCTGGTCTGGTTGTTTTTGCTGAATGGGATTATCCTGGCAGTGGATATATCCAGACCTGCCTGGTATACCCAAAATTCAGCGCTGTATATTATGGTGATATTTTGCAATTACACGCTGA
Organism: uncultured Anaerolinea sp.; assembly: GCA_964462245.1. GTDB lineage: Bacteria > Chloroflexota > Anaerolineae > Anaerolineales > Villigracilaceae > UBA5195. The sequence goes on along the minus strand of CAYWXS010000138.1, from coordinate 7,490 downwards.
CCCCCACCAAACTTTGGAATCAGTTTTTCCCGGCGATTTGTCTTTCGATTGCGAACATTATCGTTTTATTATTCTGGAAAGATCCAATGACGATCCAGGGTATGAGCATGCTGATCGCTTTGATGATTATGACCCATTTGATTGGCATCATTTTGTCGCGGCGATTTTTGTCCTATCGGCAGAAGCAGTTTTTATCTAAAAAAGAGGAAGTTCTGGCACATCAGGAATTGGAGAAATTGGCATCCACGGATGATTTGACCGGTTTGTATAACCGCCGGCGTTTTATGGAACATTTGGGTCTGGAACTGAGTCGCTACCAGCGTCATAAGGAAAAATTTTGCCTGCTGATGTTGGATTTGGATTATTTCAAAGCAATCAACGATCAATTTGGACATGATGCCGGTGATGAGGTTCTCAGACAATTTTCTGCGTTGCTGAGGAAGGACAGCCGGGGTGCGGATATATTCAGCAGGGTGGGGGGCGAGGAGTTTGCCATTTTATGCCCGGCTACGCTGGCGGCCGAAGCGCTGGAGCTGGGCAATCGGATCTGCGCTGTGTGTGCCTTGATTGTGCTTCCGGCTGAGGGACGTGATTTCCCCAGGGTGACGGTCAGTATTGGCGTTACACAAGTATTGGATGAAAATGACGATTCGCAAAGGATCATCAAAAGGGCGGACCAGGCGTTGTACCATGCCAAGCGCATGGGCCGAAATCGGGTTGAGTTACTGTGAGTTAGTATAATGTGAAAACCGGGCCATCTTTGCAGGCCAGGCGGTAATCTTTGGCTGGGGGGATGTTGCGTATAGCCGCAGTAATGGTGGGCGGACGCTTTTGGGGGAATCTTTTGAGAGGGATTATTGCTGCGGTATGGGTAAATTGGGGCAGGTAGCGTGGTAGGCTTCGCTCCCGATATATGCCTGCCATTCGATTGTGCTCAAATTTTGTACCACACGTTGGCAAACCTGGGCCAGCAGGTCGGCTGGCTGCCATAATTCCATCTGCAGAATCGTGTAGCCGCGTTGTTCCGAATTTAATAAGAGGGAAATCTGCCGGCCGTCGGCACTCAAGGCGGCATCCATGAAGATGGTGTCGGTAAATTGCGAAATAGTGGATACCTTGTCCAACACGAGGGACCCGGTCTGTACATCCCAGGCCTGGACGCTGGTAAACCCCCTGGTGACGATGACATATTTCCCGTCCGGGGTGAGATATGAATGCGAGATCGGGTCGAGAAGTATTTGGCGCTTTAGCTTCAGGGAGGGAGTGCTAAAAACTTCTATTCCGCGGGCGGTGGATACAACCAGTGAGGTGCTGTCTGCGCTGAAGCCATGCAGTTTTTCGATGGTGGGAATTGGGATTTCGTTAACAAGCTGAGCGCGTTGGACATCCCACAAACCCAGGAAGCCATCTGCCAGGGTGTACGCAATCCAGCGGTTATCCGGACTGAACCCGATGGATGAAATTATTTTTGTCGAAAGGGTTAGCGCTGTGCCGTTGGTGGTGTCCCAGACACTTTGGCCGCAGGAAAACAATTGGTCGTTTGAGCTGAATGAGATATTGGTCAGCTCAGGGCATACAAAGCGGCTGTCCGGCTTGTGGGAGTAGGTATCGAGGATGAGGACAGTGCCTGAAGAGTCACTGACTGTCAGTTGATGACCGGAGGGACTTACTGCTACCAGATCTGATCCGGGTGGAAGCACTTTGCTGGAAATTATTTTGCAACTGAGCGGATCCCAGCGTTCGACAGTATTATTATTTGGATCTGTGCCAGAAGTCACCCACAAAGTTGCATCATTTTGCCAGAAGCGCAAGGCAGACTCTTCAATTTTGCACAAGGGTTTGACCTTGCCAGGCTGCGCACCTGCAAATACCTGGTAAATATTTGTCGCTCTCTCTGAGTCTTGAACGGCCAGGTATTTCCCATTGGGGCTGTAATCGAGGCGGCCGCCATGCCCGGAAAAGGAAAAATAATCATCGGTGATTTTTATTTCGCGATCTGAGTATAAAGGCCAGACCCGCACTTTTGTGGAGCCGGTTTCCCATTGGGCAATTAAACTCTGTTTGTTGTTGATTGCGCTCTGGTCTTTGGTGAATTCGGCAACTAATTGGGGGGTATTGCCGGTTAATTTCCAGACCTGTGGGATGGTCGCTAACCAGCGGTTGTTTTTATCCGTATCCCAGACGATTTGGTCTGATCCGAGGCTTTTAAATTGAAGCAAGACTTCAAGTGTGAGTGTATCTAAAATATATACCCAGCCGTGATTATCGTTGGCAGCCAATAACCGGCTGTCCGCGTTGAAAACCGGGTTGTCCCAGACCATGGACACGGTCCGAATTCCAGCGTTCTTGATATTCAAGACGCTAACATTGACTTCATTGCCATCTGTTACCGTGCCACCCTGGGCAAACCCATTCGATATTCTATAGCTATTTGAACCAAAGAATAACTGCTGCCCATTTGGCGAAAACAAAACAGGTTTTCTGATTGTTAGATGGGGGTCTGTCAGTTGGTAGAGCAATTTTTGCGAGGCAGTCTGCCAGATGGCCAGAACATTTTTATCTGACATCCCATTGAAGGCTGCAATCTGAGCACTATCCGGGCTGAAGACGATGCCAGTGATGCCCGCTTTGAGATTCAGCGGATGGATTTCAAGGCGTTTCGCAAGGTCATAAAGCGTCAGGCTGCCATCTTTCCGACCAACGGCAGCCCAGAGCCCGTCTGGGCTAAAAGCTGTCGCAGTGATGGGAGAAGCACCTGACAAATGGATCACGGCTTCGCAAGCGGGCAGGGGCACAAGATCCAGGTCGCCAGGGTTGGCAAATGCGGTTATGGCAGCCCAATTAGCTGTGCTGTTTACCTGTTCACCGGTGGAGAATGGGTTGATAGCACAGTCGACAAGTTTTTCACCGCTGCTGGAATTCATCTGGGCAATTTGGGTACCCCAAAAAACAGACAAGATCTGGCTGTCATTACTCAAGACAACCTGCCTGACTTCTTGTGTAAAAGGGGTTTGGAAAATTCTTTTGCCCTGCTTCCAATCGAAAGCAATTAATTCCTGTTTGGTGGTTACCACGTATAAAATGTTTCCGTCTGGATGAAAAACAACATTTTGGACAGGATCAGCCAGCTCGAGAGTCGCAATCGACTTCGGTAACTGATCCAGGGTTTCCATGAGGACCTGCTCGGCTTTTGGATTGGGGGAACGCTGCAGAGATTCTGCTGCAATTAGCACGCCAGGCATCAGGCTGCCCGTCTCGATGCGCAGGTAATCGGCCTGGATGGCAAACTGTTTTGCCTGGGAAATGGTGCGCTGTGTCTCAGCCTGCTGGCGCTGCTGTTCCGCGTTGACTTGCGCGGTGGCGCGCAGCTGACTCTCTGCCACGGCGGTGGAGGCAGAAAGGATGGCGGCTTGCTGGTCAGTTGCGCGCAGATTTTCGGAGCGGATGGCTGTGTTGCGCTGGACGAGGGCTGTGGTTGCCAAAACGAGGGTGATGACCAATGCCAGGGCCATGAGGGCGATGGTCAGGCGGTTACGGTTAGCGGCATCCTTTCGGCTGGAGATCAAGTATTGATTCTGAAGCTGGGTGGGCTGCGGGCTGCGGTCTGGGCGATTTTCTCCGAGCCACTGCTCCGCATCTTGAAGATCCTTGCCGCGCAGCAGGAAGCTGGCATCACGCTCTTTTCTTTGCCATTCCAGCGCTCGCACTTGCAAGCGCGTGTGCATTTTCAGCCAATCCAGGTCAGTCTGGACAGCGCTGACCAGTGCATTGAAAGCATTTTGAAATTCTGCCTGTTCACGGCAGAAAATCCAATTGATGGCAGCTACCCCCGGCGGTACGTTTTTGGGATCCACGTTTTCCAGGACAAGCGGAATGACGCGTTTGCCGTTCTGGAGGGCGTGAACTACTTCTTTATTACAAACTTGTGATTCGATGGATGTGTGGCTGATAACCCAGACAAAGGTATTGGATGCCTCAATTGCCGCGTAAATTTCCGCCAACCAATCTGCGCTGGGTGGAATATCCTGCCAATCTATCCAGAGTTCCAACCCCTGCGATTGGAGTTGTTCGACAATTAACCTGGCAAAAGCTATGTCTTTACGGGAGTAGGAAACAAAAACATCAGTCATAATGGGTACAGGTGTGAAATAACAGCCGGGATCTGGGGTTGGGTCCGGTTAATTTGGAGGAAGATTTATGGCTGGAAGAAATTCTTTTACGGTTTTGATAGGCGTCGCATGACCAAGGAGAGAGTTCTTTGAGCGGCGATAAAAATATTAGCGCAGGTAGGACTGCACTTTAAAGGAATTCATCACCGGTGTTTGGCCTATTTTCCCATAGAGGGCGATTTCGCCATCGTAGACTTTATCACAGGTGCGGACGGCAAAATGGAGGTGGATATTTCCATTCGATCCTTTTCCGGTTTTTCCCATACGCGCAATTGGTCGGGTGCCATCCACGAGTGTGCCTAACGGAGACAAGCCTTCTTCTTTTACGTGGGCGTAGATGGAATAATATATCGTATCCCATTTTTTCTCATCCCAATGCCGGATGACAACGGCGCAGCCATAATCTTCATAGTGGCAGCCGGAATATACTACCCGTCCTGGCAGGGCGGGGTAAATATCCATGCCTTCGGTCCTGTAAGAGTAGTCGATGGCGAATTCATCCACGCCTGTATGCGATTTTGAACCAAGCGATAAATAGACCCCATCGATGGCAAAAGCATCCGCACCCAGGACAGGCTTCCAGAATGTGGGTACGACGGAGGCAGATGGGCTGCTGAAAAATGCGCCGCTGACGGGAAGATCGCCGCCCAGGGCGCCGGGCATGATTGCAGCCAATACCGAAACCAGCATCACGCCAATGAAAACGCCTATGAGCAGAATGAGCATTCCGGCGATGGATAAAATAATATATCGGGGAAATCTGGGTTGATTATTGCCTGATGAATTCATTTCGCCTCTTTATTATCAGATAAGTTGAATATCCAACAATTTCAAGATGGAGTATACCAAGTTGGACCCAGCCGGGCAATGCCTGTACATTAGAAATATGGGCATCGGTTATATGCCATTCAGAATAGCAGTCGTTATTGATGAATGGAAAGAGGAGTAAAATAACTATTGTTTAATAGATGTTTCTCTGCAATTCCTGTTTTATAGGATAGGCCAGAGATTGTGCGTGAGCGAATTCTGATTTGTAAAAAATAATGATTCTTACAAAAAAAGGACGGGAAAGATGGAGAAAAAATCAGATTTATTGAAGCTGGTTATTCCAATCGTTGTAGTTTTTGGACTTTTTTTGGCTGCCGGTTTGACGGCTGCATTTCTGTATTTTCTGCATCCATTCGATCTAAAAAACACACAGAGCAGCATGTCTCAATCGGGTGCTGAAGGTCGCCAGATTGTATTTAAAGTTGAAGGTGGAATAAAATTTTCTAATTTGAAGATTGAGGGGATCAATCAGAACGGTGTCTGGTCAAAATGGAAAACGACAGGCGATTACGAAAAAACTATTGATTTGACTGATAAGTGGTATTGGAAAGAAACCGTGATCCTGACCTTTGATGTACGTGGCAACGGGCACCACACCTGTGTGATTGATTATCTCGAGCAGCCATCCTACGACCCGGTGGCAGTTACTTATTCGATCAACCGGGGTTGCAGCGGGGATGCCGGCAGCGCTTCGAATGTTGAAAAATTGGATGCGCTTGTCAATTATATGGAAGGGGATGATTCGTACCAGGTGCTGAAGGAAGCCAATAAAGTGAAAAATTCGGCCAAATGCGCCAGTGGGATCATCCAGGGAGTGAGCAGCGGAAATTATTTTATTGTGGTAAACGATTGCAAGGGAATTGCCTTGAGTACGGTTAATTCGATTCTGAAAAAGTATAAAAAAGAATTGCAAACACCCTGACTCGGATAAGCCGAAAGGCTGCGAACGCTTCGTGAATTTTTACCACGCAGCACGCTGAGATCACGGAGAAAACCTTTTTTTTTAATCTACGTGGGCTTGTGCCGACGTGGTGAGAGATATGCTTGCTTTTTCCTTATTTGTGCAGTTCATGTAATGGTCAGCAATATCTTGGACGGAATCATCGCCGGATTAAGCATTTTCTGGCAGGATTTCTGCGGGCTTACTCATAGAGCGCACAAGTCGCGAGCCGACTCAGTCGGCAGCCCGGAGGGCTTTCACGTACTGAGCAGGGGCTTGAGCCCCGCAAATCATTCAGCGATGTCCGCCGATGTGGAAGATGGAATTGTTCAACCTTTACCTGACTATTCCTCCTATTTCGCAGTTCAACTATAAAATAATGACATTGATTGGGATTACCGGGCATCGTGCCCTGACCGATAAAAATAAAATAACAGAGGGTATCAAGCTTGCATTTGAGCGCATACGCGTGTCTTTTGCACCGCCGTTTGTGGCTGTTTCGCCGCTGGCAGAGGGTAGCGACTGTCTTTTTGCACGCCAGGCAATTGAATACCTGGGAGCCAGCCTGGTTGTCTGTCTGCCGCTGCCTTTAAATGAATATATTGAAGATTTTTCAGGCGCGTTGGCGAGAGAAGAATTTAAAACGCTGATGAAGGCAGCCGGGCAGGTCATTCAACTCCCTGCTTGTGAGACTCGCGAGCAGGCTTACCTGGCGGCAGGATATTATGTGGTGGAGCATTGCGAGGTCTTACTGGCCGTGTGGGATGGGGAATCGGCACGAGGGGTGGGCGGTACTGGTCAGATTGTGCAATTGGCACGCAAGCGCGGGCTGCCTCTGGCCTGGATCCACTCCGGGAAGCGTGCCGACTCGCTTGAGTCTGGTTCAGAGCATGATAAGAAACTGGGAAGGATCGCTTTTGAGCGGTTCCCAGATGCGAAGTAAAACTATTTTTTCAGGATAGATGCATATGCCCGATTCGAACCTGCCCACCAAGAGAAACCCGTTACGATCATTCTGGAAGGATTTTGAATGGCCATTGGTCCTTTTGCTGGGGCTGGCTCGCTGAGAGCCTGATCGTCCACCTGGCACAGAATGGGTGCCAGATTTATAAGAGTAATCATCTCAAGCTTCGTCTGACGGTGGTTGATCCAGACGCCGGTCGGGAAATGGTCTGAATTTCACAAAGCCAGTTTTTTGTCCCAGGCTGGAAGACAGACTCCAATTTCTTAGATCTATATTTGTACGGATGACTCGGCCATTGGTATCAGCGCAGGCCTGGCTTTATCGTTGCAGGTGCGTTCTCAAAAAGTGCAGATCATGTTGCGTTTATATGAAGATTCTGGATTGGCAAACCTGCTGCGAAATGTTCGCAGCGCTGAAGGTAGATATTCCAACCTGCGGGCATTTGGTGTGTTGGAGCGGACCTGCCAGATGGTCAGCCGCTTACCGGAAACCTTGATGCGGGCGGGTTTTCAAATCTATAAAATATAGTATTTGGGAGGCTTTTTCATGCCGGATGTATTTATCTCATATTCCCGAAAAGATATTGCGT
>CAYWXS010000137.1:0-16331 GCA_964462245.1 uncultured Anaerolinea sp. | reverse complement strand
CCTCCATGTCTGGCTGTAAACGATGACCACAAAAAACATTAGAACTAGGAATTTTCATCTGTTCTATAGGCTATATTGTATACAATGCGTGTAATACCGGCATTTATGAGTGCTTTGGTACAGTTGATACAGGGTAGGTGGGTTACATAACAGGTTGCGCCACGGGATGAGACTCCGTGCAGGGCTGCCTGTATGATGGCGTTTGTTTCAGCATGAATAGTGCGTACGCAGTGACCCTCGACCATTAAGTGACCAACTTCGTCACAGTGCGACTGCCCGGCTGGTGATCCATTAAAACCGGTTGTAAGGATACGTTTTTCCAGGACAAAAACGCAACCAACCTGGGCACGGTCGCAGGTGGAGCGTTCTGAGACAGCGTATGCTATTTTCATAAAGTAAGAGTCCCAATCAGGGCGCATGTGTTGGTTCCTTTTGAAGATTTATTTTTTTTGGATGAGTACAAATTACCCAAAGTTATTGGTTCCACCACTTTAGCACACGCAGGGCTCGCAAGGTGTTCCAGCGACTGGGGGCTCCAGTGACTTCGAGCGGAAAAAATACTTTACCAGGCCAGGGGGCGTTCAAGACCCAGCGATCGTTTTTGGATTTTTTCTTCAATAATAGATCGATGGCTGGTTGCATACGTGGATCGCGTGGTGCATGTATAGATTGAAAATAATCTAACGCACGAAGAAAATCATAATGCCAGCGAGGGGGAAAATGAAAGCGAGTCATGTCGAGGTGAACAGTTTGTCCCGTGTGATGAGATTTATACAGGTAATGCTGCCATAAAAACTCATGCGCATGCGCTATAGCAGGTTTTATCAATTCTTGGGCTTGTGGATAAGCCTGGCTGTACTCAGCCAACCCTTCCAATGCGTTTATGGTAGTATGGAAGGAAGAATGAATTGCACCTTTAGGCCGTTCGCAATTCCAACCTCCATCCAGCATTTGAACGTTCAATAAAAACTTGGTTAGACTGTGAATGCGCTCATCCGGGAACCGAAAATAACTTAACAGGCATAGGATCATGCCATTGATACAAGTTTCACTGTAAGAGAAATTTTTAAATAAATTAATGCCACCATCTGATGCCAGCCCACGAAAAAAGAATAATTCACAACCTCGAAGCGCTTGGGGATGACCTGGGGCCAGGCCGAGTTGGCGCAGCAACAGTAGTGTGTAAGTGGTGCTTGTCCATTTAGGACTATAAATACCCTTGCCCCAATTTCCATCCTCAGCCTGACATGCAAGGATATCTGCTCCCCAACCGGATGACGCCACTCTGGTCCGCTCCTGGGCAACGACCTCAGGCATTTCGTTAAGCAGGTCTCGAAGCACTTGCCAACGGATGGATGGATCGCCTTCAAGCAGCCATTCATTATTACTAATAATCATAAATTAAATTATAATTCTTCAATACTTATTTGTGTAATTCTTCTTGTTCTGATATTGTTTTGTCTGAAATTAGAAGCGGAATGGAAACTAGAGGGTTATAATCATAAACATAACCAGGAGATTTTATTATTATGAGTGAAGATGAAAAAACTAGTGGTATGTCATTTTTTGCCCGTCCCAATGTAAAAATGGAAGCTATTCCTGTCGCTGGTGGCATACCTTTTGGAATGGAAAGTGTGAGCAATGGGGAGTTGGGAATAAGCGGAGCATATTGCGCCTGGGGTGCAAGTTATAACAATCAAGAGCTTCCAGCATTGGTTAGTAAGCGCCTTGGCGAGAATCTTCCCGATTCGGACATAATGAATTTAAGCGAACTTGGTTTTTTAAGTCGTCATCACATTGACAATTTGAGCGATGCAGAACACGTCGAAGTGGAATTGGAAGTAGGCACACGGTTACTTAAACAGGCTATATTGGCAAATGGCTGGGATGCGACTGAGGTGGAAGGTGTTCTGATTGGGATGAGTGCGCCTGTCAGCCCCGATTATGTGCAGGAAATTTCTCGTCGAGCGGGCATTCGCTCAGATGCACTGATGGTTAGCGTTCATAAGGCCTGTGACGGATCAATGGGTGCTTTGCAGCTTGCACTTAACCCGGCTATATCCGAGCCCGGTCAGTTGAATGTAGCCAAACAATTGGCCGGTAAGAAGGTTTTGGTAGGGGGCATAGAAGGGTTGAGTCGGTTTACCTTCCATGCAAAAGACAAAAATGCACTTCAGTTATTTGGAAATGGTGCTGGTGTAATTGGCGTGATTCCGGGTGTAACCATGAAGTTAATGGTAGGAAAAAGTTTTGAAAACTACGACGAAGAGGGTTTGCTTCAGGTGCGTATGTTTTACCCCCATTCCCGAAAAATTTCTGCGGGAAAAACCATGCTTGAAATAGAACAGAGTGCCCCCAATCAGTTGCGAGTCGCAGGGCTGATGCACGAGCCCGCAGATGGGTTACCAATTGTGATGGCTGGTTTGATGGGTATGGTTAAGCTCTTTGTGCGTTCCGGAGTGCAAGTTGTGAGCGAAGTTTATAAGGAGTATTCTGCTCTGATGGAAAAGCTTGGAACACCAGATCGTAAAATTGACATTGGTATTGTGCACCATGCCAATTACAAAATAAATTTATTAAAAGCCAAGCAGCTTGCCAAGGAAGGCATTGTATACCCGATGCCCTGGCTGTTGAATGATTTTGGAAATGTTAGCGCTGCCTCATGTATGATTGCCTTTCTGCGACAGCTTCCGAATATCAAACCTGGAGACCATGTAATGTTTGATGGTTTCGGTGCTGGCACCTATTACGATGTAATGGCAGTATCGATGGGCTAACCCAATCTGAGGTGATTATTTTGAAACGCCTGGCAATCGTCGGTCCCGACCGGAGAAGAGCCAGACGTTTATTACTTTTGCTTATAATAATAATAAGAATAATAAGGTTACGGTGTTTGACTTGCATTCACATGACAGGTATACTTGCCCGCGATGTTGCCTTTTCGTTTAGTGTGACTGCAGGTCTTTTGGAAAAAGATCAACCGAAATATTATTTACCAGGTTGGGTTTATCATTTTTCCAGGTTTATCAAAAATTCCACATAAACCACCGTAGTTGAAATATTTTTACCTTCCGTACCAGAAATTAATATGCATGGCGCGATGGGTTGGTTTTGATTGTCTGGCAGTCACAATTGTTTTTTCGTATAGGCAAAATACCAGAAATTCCGTTGGAAGAATGCCGTATTTCGATAACTTATCGTTGGTTGTCCTAAAAATAACCAGCGGATGAAGTGAAAAGAATTCTAAAATTTCTCGGAGGTTGTATGGATATACTTTGGTTGGGCAGCCGACATGGCTTAAATTCTTTCGAACAGATTGCCTTGGTATTCGTCCTGAGTGCAGCAGTACTAAGTTTAGTATATGCTTGGTGGCTGCGCAGCACTGTCTTGAAAAAAGACAAGGGTACTGAAAAAATGCAAGAGGTTTGGAACGCGATCCGAGTTGGTGCAGATTCTTATCTAAGCCAACAGTTCAAGACAATTTTTCCATTAATCGGCATTTTGACTGTTGTAATGTTTTTAAGTGTTTATGTTATTCCACCCAGCATGGAAGCACGTGAAGAATTTAAGAATTTTGGTGAGCAAGGCGTTACTCTCATTATTGCCATTGGCCGCACCATCGCTTTCATCATGGGTGCTTCTTTTTCGCTGATCGTTGGCCAGTGGGGTATGCGTATGGCAGTTCAGGCCAATGTACGTGTTGCCTCCGCTGCCCGTCGTGGCTTTAACGAAGCGCTTTCGATTGCTTATTACGCTGGTACTTATACTGGTATGTTGACCGATGGGTTGGGATTACTGGGTGGTACCATTATTTTTATCATTTTCGGAAAGGCAGCCCCGGATACTCTCCTGGGATTTGGCTTTGGCGGAACATTACTGGCACTCTTTATGCGCGTTGGTGGTGGTATCTATACCAAGGCTGCAGATGTTGGTGCTGACCTGGTTGGTAAAGTTGAAAAAGATATTCCGGAAGATGATCCTCGCAACGCGGCCGTGATCGCTGATCTTGTGGGCGATAATGTTGGTGACTGCGCTGGTATGGCTGCGGACATCTTTGAGTCCTACGAAGTTACAATTGTTTCCGGGTTGATCCTCGGCTTGGCGCTGGTTGCCATCACTCATGATTTAAAATGGATCGTTTATCCGCTGATCATTCGTGCAGTCGGGGTGGTTTCATCGATCATAGGTACGTTCACAGTTCCGATCTGGGAAAAATTCCCGATCAAGTTCTTACGATCCCATGATGCCGAAGAGTCGATGTTCCGTTCTTATGAAGTTTCGAGTGTCTTTACCGTGCTCGTAGCCATCTTCCTCGCGCAGACATATGCCCACGATTGGCGCTTTGCAGCTTTGACTGCAGTAGGCGTTGGTATGGCAGTTGCATTCAACCCACTTACTTCTTACTTTACTTCAACTAAAAAAGCTCCTGTTAAAGAAATTGTGGAATCCACCAAGACTGGTGCCGCAACAACAATTCTTTCCGGCCTTTCAGTCGGCATGGAATCCAGTGTCTGGGCTTTGGTTGTGGTTGTGATAAGCTTTATCTGTGGGCTTTTGCTTTTCAATGGCGATGGTGCTTTGTATGTGCTTTATGCAATTGCTATGATCGGTATTGGTATGCTCAGCCACACGGGTAATAATGTAGCCATGGACTCTTATGGCCCAATCTCTGATAATGCCAATGGTATTGGTGAGATGGCGTGGCAAAATATGAAAGATAAGACAACTGTGAAAGCGCGCCAGATCATGGCCGACCTGGATGCGGTTGGAAATACCACTAAAGCAATCACAAAAGGTGTGGCAATCGCTTCGGCGGTTATCGCGGCTGTGTCGCTGTTTGCTTCTTACATAACCGATGTTGGACGTGTTCAGATTCAGCTTGGGCTGCCGGTCATGGACTCGATCCGAGTCTCGGATACCCGTGTGTTTGTTGGTCTGCTCTTGGGTGGCGCACTGCCCTGGCTATTCTCCTCACTTTCCATCCGAGCAGTCAGTCGTGCAGCCGGTCAGATTGTCGAGGAAGTTCGTCGTCAATTCAGACTTCCCGGCATTATGGAAGGTACCCGCACCCCCGATTATGCCCGTGTGGTAGGTATTTCGACTGCATCAGCCCAAAAAGAATTAATTCCGCTGGCGACCATTTCAGTCCTTATGCCTCTGGTAGTTGGCCTGGTGTTGCAGGTTGAAGCCTTGGGTGGTTTCCTGGTGGGTATCATTCTTTCCGGGCAATTACTGGCGGTTTTCCTGTCTAATGCAGGTGGAGCCTGGGATAATGCCAAGAAGTCGATTGAAGATGAACCCCGCGATTTAATTAAAAACACCGGCAAAGGCTCAGAACGGCATAAGGCCAGCGTGGTGGGTGATACCGTTGGTGATCCGATGAAGGATACCGCTGGTCCTGCACTTAACCCGATGATCAAGGTTGCCAACCTGGTTTCACTTCTGGCTGCCCCAATCATTGTCAAATATCCGATGTTCCGTACCGATGGTTCCGTCAATTTTATAGTTGTAATTCTTGCAGTTGCTTTGTTGGGAGCCACTACTTGGGCTATCGTTCGTTCCAAGTCCAGCCCCATGAGCCTGATTAATACAGACGCGGAAATTCAAACCGCGAAATAATTTTTCACTCTGATTTTGCTCAAAGATGAATGCGGAAAAACTCCCGGTAATCTTCCTTCAAAGGAAATTTACCGGGAGTTTATTTGCCATACTTGCTAAAAAAAATCCTGGGTAACAGATTAGTAAATTTTAAAATTAAAATAAATATGAGAGCAGCAATAACTAGCCATATCAAAATGATGATAGGAGCGGCTAATTTATTCACAATACGATTTTTCTTTATCATCTGGTGTGCTTTTTCGCGGCTTTCAACCATTACAATTTCTGGAATCATTGAAATTGCAATGTTTATTCCAAATGGAATTAATACAAGGTCGTCCAGGTAGCCAAAGAACGGTATTAAATCGGGAATTAAGTCAATTGGACTGAAAGCATAACCCACAACAAATCCTGCAAAAATTCTGGCAATTAGTGGGACTCGTGGATCTTTGTATGCAAAATAAAGTGCAAATATTTCCAACTTTAATAAACTGGCCTGTTGTTCCCAACCTTCGATAATCCTTCCCATGCGAGAGCTCTTTTCTAAAAATATTTGAGGGTCAGGTGCTAAGTGCAGATAAGAAGTTATCAATATCATTTATAAATTTCAGGATTTTGTTCTCGATTTGACTTGTTAATGCAATTAAGTCACTAAAATCTGGATTGTCAACTAAAACAAATTCGATTATCGAATCGGCGCCTTTTGTTGTCGCAACAATGTTGTACAGATTCCATTTGTTTTCTGAAAATATATTCCAGTATTTTGTTTGGATTTGTTTATTCCTTCCAGCCAACCAAACTTCGAATCTAAATGGTGCATGAAGAAAAACAATTGCAATTTTTAAATCCCTAACCTCAATAGTTTTTGGGAAGAATGAGAAATATGTCATATCCATGTAGCCTTGGTAAAGATTACCAGAACCACAATAATCAGGATATTTGTTTTTTAAATGTGTTCTCAAGCTCAGGATATATTCCATCAATCCTTTATATGCCCTATTAATTTTTCCTGTCTTCAGTTGTTTTTTATATTCGATTAAGTCTTCGGCAAGTGAATCCATGGTTGTCTCCATAATTGATTTTTTGCCATCAGAAATGCTACTTAAATAAAATGAGTGATGGTGTAGTTCTATTGCAAAAAAAACGGATTACTTGTAATATCGGTTATATTAAAGCTGTCAGAGACATTATATCCGAGGGGCATTGATAATAAATAATTTAAAATCGCTCCAAAATCACATAATAAATTCGTCAAATCCTCAAAATATTTCTTGATTATCCGTTCGTACCTGTCATCAACTCATTGATTGGGGAATAAATGGATATTAGTTTCTTGCTCAGGGTTCTTATTATCGACTTCTCCATTGCAGCATCCGTTGGACCTATTGGCGTATTGTGCCAGCACGGAATGCAATGGGTCAATAGAATTTCGGGCATCATACTAATGGGGTTTGTTCTTCTTGCTCTCCTAAGTTATACGGGATGAAGGTAGGATTTTTTGATTATGATCTGGTCAAGCTTGGCGTAGCCCAATAAAATAAATAATCCTTTGCCAGTGATGGACAGTTAATATTTCATATTCACTGATAAATTCTGGCGGAATCAATCTTCTGTTGCAATATTTTGACCCATTTTTACGACAATGAAATGGTCTTTTTTATCATCGACAAGTAAAATATTGGGATTACTCAGAATAAATCCGTCCAGACTTATTTCGATTACCCCTGAATTGACTTTTTGGTGGTTATAAACCTGGATATTATAGAGTGAATCGCCAAAGCGATATTTTATTGAAAATCCTGGCCAATGTTTGGGAATGCATGGGGATATTTTTAAAAATTGCCCTTCCCGCTTTATTCCAAGAATTGCTTCAATCCCTAATCGAACCATCCAACTGGCCGATCCTGTATACCAAGTCCAACCACCTCGCCCCACATGAGGTGGCATGCTGTATACATCTGCAGCAATGACGTACGGTTCCACTTTATAGATCGAGACTTTATCTGGGGTATTGGCATGCAGAATGGGGTTGATCATTTGGAAGAGACTTGTCGCCCGATCACCATCGCCAAGTGCAGCAAATGCCCAGATGACCCAGGTAGCAGCATGGGTATATTGCCCGCCATTTTCGCGGATCCCTTGTGGGTAACCTTTGATATAGCCAGGATCACGTAATGTTAGGTTAAAAGGCGGATCAAGTAATTGGATCAACCCAGCGCTTTGGTTGACCAGATGCTCAAAAAGAGAGTTCATTGCCAAGGTAGACCGCTCCATGCTAGATGCTCCAGAAAGGACAGCCCATGACTGGCTGATGGAGTCGATTGTACATTCATTACGATCTGACGAACCAAGCGCTGTTCCATCGTCGAAATATGCGCGTCGATACCATTTTCCATCCCAGCCAGAAAGTTCCAAGGCACAGCGGAGTGTTTCGGCTTGTTTTAAAATTAGTTCAGCTTGTGAATGCTCTCCAATTGTTTTACATAAATTGGCGAAATCGGTCAGTGTGGTATAAGCAAACCAACCCAGCCATATGCTTTCCCCCTTCCCCTTAATACCAACATGGTTCATTCCGTCGTTCCAATCGCCAGAGCCCATTAGTGGCAATCCGTGCGGACCAGCAGTTACTCCTATGCTCATTGCTCGAAGACAATGATCATAGAGTGTTCCCACCTCCCCGGATGAAAAATAATGTCCATAGCGTTCATCTTCATCGCTTTTAAGTGGTTCGCCATTGAGGAATGGAATTATTTCTTTTAAAACGCCTGTATCACCTGTAGAATGGACATATTGAGCTACGCAGTAAGGTAACCACAGCAAGTTATCGGATATTCGAGTGCGAATTCCACGTCCTGATGGTGGGTGCCACCAATGAAGAACATCCCCGGATTTGAACTGTCTTTGCGCTGCATTCAGAATTTGGGTGCGAGCCAGTTCAGGGCGACAGTGAAGGGCGGCAAGGACATCCTGGAGTTGGTCACGGAAGCCAAAAGCACCACTTGATTGGTAAAGTGCCGTCCGTCCCCATAGGCGACAAGAAATTGCTTCATACAATAGCCAACGATTGAGTAGAATGTTCATTGCTGGTTCGGGTGTTTCTACTTTTATCACATTCAATATCTTGTCCCAGAAGGGTCCCACTGCTTCCCAGGAAGACTGGATATTTGCAACCTCTTGATAGTGGGTGATCAATTTTTCTGCTTCTTCCCGATCGGATCCTTCACCGAGTAAATATGTAACTTCTTTGCTCTCACCAGGTGCAAGCCATAATAAAGTTTGTAATGCGGCACAAGGATCTGTACCTGCTTGAACGCTCGCAGTTAAACCAACTCGTTCCAGTGCTGCTGGATGAGTGTAGTTACCTTGTATTCCTAAAAATTCACAACGGTCAGAGGTTACCCAGTTTAACTCGCGGGTGGAAGCCAAAAAAGCTACATTTTTGGAAAATTCTTCATTATAAGGGTTGCGTGCAAGCAGGACAAAATGGCGTGAGTCAAATTCCGGAATGATGTATTGAGCGGTCGTATCACGACTATTGCCAAGTACCCATTCGGCATAATAGGTAATATTAATTCGGCGGGTTAGGGGTGTTTTATTTTCCAATTTTAGCTGAATAATCTTGACTGGTTTATCAACGACTGCAAAGACCCTTAATGTTTGGATCAGCCCATGACTGGCATGCTCGAAAATTGAATATCCAGCACCATGACGAATTAAATAGGGGGAGTCATCGCGGCTTGGGAGTGGAGTGGGTGACCATACCTGACCAGTATCTTCATCGCGCAGGTAAATGGCTTCGGAAGGTGTGTCGCAAACCGGATCGTTGTGCCATGGTGTCAGTCGGTTTTCTCCGCTATTTTGTGACCATGTGCATCCCAACCCATTGTTGGAAACTATAAAACCGAAATCAGGATTAGCGATAACGTTGATCCATGGGGCGGGAGTCCATTGACTCGCTTTGAGGTAAATCACATACTCATACCCATTAGAGCTAAATCCGCCCAGTCCATTGTCAAAGAGCAAATTCCCGGGACGTTCTATTTCTGGTGCTGTAAAAGAGCCTGAAATGGGTTCTCTAACAGCGATAAAATGCGGTAATCGAACCGGTCGTCTATCCATTTTTCGAAGTTGTTCTTCGAATGATCCTGTCCGGGGACAGATTAAATAGTGGGATTTAAGGTTTTACAGCCTGAATAAATGGAGTTAGCCCGCAAGGGAGACAGCGAAGGTCGAGCCAAAGAGCCCGGCCTTTTTGCACATGTGAAGACTATCAGTGGTTGTTGCGCCTGGGCTTGCTGGCTGGAGCCACGGTTCCATTGGTAGCCCACTGGATCAGGGCGGGGTGCGCTGGGTGCTTCGGATCCATGGCCACGGTGCGAATGAACCGGTAGTGGTCACGCAGGCGCTTGAGGAAGGCGGAATCTTTCTTCACGTACTGGGCGATCAAATTTAGCAAGGCTAAGGCGGTGGGGGTAAGGGGGTAATCAGGATTCAGATAGGGAGACTGGGCAGGATCAAGCGGGACAAAGACATGGGCTGTGATACTCTTTTGCTGGTGGGCAAAGACTTTCAGCAAACCTTCATAACAGTCGCAGTCTGGATTGGGGCAATACCATTCTTGAAACTGGTAGGTATCATCGGGAATGTCCAGCTCATCCTTTAGAATGAAACCCAAGGACGTAGCCTTCTCGTCAGGTGGTAAGGCGAGGGAGAAAGGAACTAAATAAGTCATAGTGATTGAGATTGTAGCCGAATTCGATGCTGAAATACAAGAGTACATGCAAGGGGAATTAGAGAAAATCTGCATTCGTCTGGATCATTGCCATCAATGTCTGGCGGTTGGGCAAATGATCGGGCACGGATATTATGATCGCCAGCCACAGGATTGCAAAAAAAGCTGGACGATACGGATCAAGCGTTGGAGGTGCAAAGCTTGCGGCAAGACGGTCTCGGTGCTGCCAAGTTTTTTGCTGCGTTACCGTCATTATTTGCTAGATGTGATTGCAAAAGTGTTGGCGCTGCGTTTTGAGCAGCAGGCATCTTGGGCAAAGGCGATGTCAGGAGGTACACCCGAAGAATTTCCAACTAAACGGACGAGGCAACGATGGTGCGAAGCCTATAGCGTTCAAGCGGGACGCTGGCTGGGAGCAGTGCAAAGCGCGCTGGCGACTCAAGACAGCCTTTCAACTTGGTTGGATGCCCATGGGGAGTCGCCGCAAGCGCAGAGCGCTAAGCAGGCTTTGCTGGTGGCCAGCGAACATTTGCTGAGTTGGGCCAAAACACGGTGGGCGCAACAACTGGCCAGCTACGGCCTGGGAAAACGGATGCAATTTCTGTGGTTTTGGGGAGCGGGACAGGGCCTGGGCAGGCTGGTCTAAGCCGGTCCGCACCAACACAATTGGACGAATGTTCAAGCGGGGATGGCTGGGATACCATCTGGGCATCCTACTCCCACACAAAGTGGTAGTTCCATCAGACGAAAGGAACCCCAAATGTCCCCGAAAACAGTCCCAACCCCGGATAAACACGAGCGGAACACGGAAATTGCGTTGTTCCGCTATGGGCTTATCTCAACTTTGTTATTTGGCACGCTTGCCGCCGGTGAATTGGAGCACAACTTGCGCGAAATCGCTGCCAAAACTTACCGAATCCCGTATTCCAGCCGAACAAAAGTGGGTATCTCCACCTTGCGACGCTATTTGAATCTCTATCAGCAGCATGGTTTCGATGCGCTCCGCCCAGATGTGCGCGCGGACCGGCACACTCCGCGCGCTTTCCCCATGGAACTGCTGCAAAAAGCGATTGCCCTGCGCGAAGAGCAGCCCGAGCGCACCACCGCCATGATCGTAAACCTGCTCAAGCGTGATCCGGAGCTGAAAGACCAGGAGCTTGAGACCTTGAACATCCATACGCTCACAACCCACCTGCGTCAACAGGGCAAAACGCGTCGTCTGCTGGCGCAAGCCTCGCGTAATTACAAACGCTTTGAGCGTGAGCATACCAATTCGCTCTGGCAAGGGGACTCGATGGTGGGTCCCTGGCTGCCGGACCCAGGCGCGCCAGGAAAGAAACGACGCGCCCATCTGTTCTGTTTCCTGGATGACCACAGTCGCCTGGTACCATACGCCGAGTTTTTCTTCGACGAAGCTTTGCCACGCCTGGAGCGAGTGCTGAAAGTGGGCATCCTGCGCCGTGGCTTGCCCAAAGGGCTGTATGTGGACAACGGCAAAGTCTACGCCGCCCACCAGTTTGAGGCGGCCTGCGCCAGCCTAGGTATCCGGAAAACCCACGCGGCCCCCTATAGTCCAGAATCGAAGGGAAAACAGGAAAGATTTTTTCACACAGTTCGCCTTCAGTTCATGCCTGAGGTGGAAATCTCCGAGATTGCCACCCTGGCGGAGTTGAACGAGTCTTTCTGGGCCTGGCTGGAGCTCATTTACCATACCACCCGGCACTCCGAAACCGGCCAAACTCCGCTCGAACGGTTTCAGGCTGCGTTGAATGAAGTGCGCAGCGCCGATCCCGAACAACTGCGCAAGGCTTTCCTGTGGCGCGAGATCCGCAAGGTGCGCCGCGATGGCCGCATCGAGCTACAAGGCAATACCTACCAGGTTCCAACTCACCTGTCCGGACAGAAAATAGAGCTGCGCTTCGACCCTTTCGACCTGTCCAATCTCGAACTGTGGTTCGATGGCAAAAATCTCGGCAAAGCCACCGTCACCCAGCAAGGCCGCGAAAAGCACATCGCTGTGGAAAGGCTTGTCACCCAGGCACCCAAGCCAGAACAAGCCACACCTTCTATGAATTACCTGGCTCTGCTGCGCGCCGAACACCAGCAAAACCTGCGTAAGGAAGCCGGACAGCTTCAGTTTGCACGCCTGCTGCGCAACCAACAGCTCAACAACGACCCAGAACTTGAACCTGCGGAGAAATAACATGTACCAGACCCATTACGGCTTTACTCATATGCCCTTTACCAAAGATCTGCCACCCACCGATCTGTTCGCTTCCAATACTCTCCAAGAACTTGCCAGCCGTCTCACTTTCCTGACCCGCGAACGCGGCCTGGGGCTGCTCACCGGTGATATTGGTTCTGGAAAATCCACTGCCGTGCGCCGTTTCGTTGCATCGCTTGACCCCAACCAGTTTATCGTTGTCTACCTTCCTAACCCCACCATCGGCATTTCCGGTCTTTACCGCGATTTACTGACCGCCCTGGCTTACGAACCCTTGTTCAGCCGCCCCAAAATGGTGGCGCGCATCCGCTCCGCCTTTCAGGATTTACTCCACAACAAACACCGCTGCCCGGTAATCATCATTGACGAAGCCCATCATCTGCCTCCCGAAGCTTTTGAACAGCTCCGCCTGCTGTTTTCCGCTGAAATGGACAGCCAATCCTTGGGAGCGTTGCTCCTGGTGGGCCATCCTGAGCTGCGCAACACCCTGCACCTTTCCATTCACCAATCCTTTTCCCAGCGCATCTCCACCCGTTACCACCTCGGCCCGCTCGACCTGCAAGCCACCCTGGCTTACATCCAACACCAGTTTGCTATCTCAGGCTACAAGGGCCCCAATATTTTTACCGATGATGCCCAGCACCATATCTTCAGTTACACCAAAGGTATTCCTCGCCAGATTAATCTCGTCTGCCATTTCGCCCTCATGGCTGGTATGGCTGACAAACTTTCCACCCTGGATCTCAGCACCATCCGCAAAGTCATCGCCGATCTCGAAGCAAACTAATTCCCAAACCTTAGCGGGCTTCAATTAGAAGCCCGCTTTCTCTTACCCCGTGCCACAATTTATTCGGGACTTTCTCCACCATTTATTCAGGCCGCTAACATGATCCGTTGGCATCATCTAAAACCACCCGAGCCGCCGTTATCAGCAGTATATTTTCAGCAGGATTGATCTGGTCTTCACGAAGAATGAAGATACCTCCCCGTTTATTTATCCAAGGTTCACTGCTGGTTTGAGATAATAGGTGCTGAAATTTTCCCGTATAGTCATCCTGATAGCTGGTTTCCTGTCTGTTTAAAATTACCAGGTCAATCATTAAACCGTGTCTGCGCCAATATGTATGAGCTCGAAATAGTTCAGTAAGGAGCTGAAACCCCGATTCTGTCGTGATTCGAGCTAGAAGGATGGGGCAGTCTCCAGAAATAGAAAATGGCCACAAACCTGATTGTCCGAGAATATTAGCAGATAGTGAAACTGGGTCGGCACGTAGAGCTGAAGCGGGGTAGAGCACTGCTGAAAGTAGCTTTTGAAAGAGTTCGATTTGTCGCGAGGTTAGTTTGTATTGCGCCATCTCATTTTCAGCTTCAAAGGCAGATTTGACGAACGCATTTTCCAGTTTTCGCCATTGCTTATACTGTAATGCCAACTGGAGCGCTTCTTTGCGAGAGGATGCTGCCAATGTGACATAGGCAAGCTGGATGCTTTCATAAGGTTGTAAATTAATCTGTGTTTGCAATGCGAATATCGGGTCAAGAGTCGCCCCAGTTGATCCGGATAGGTTATGTGATTTAAGAAGAGATATTGGTGCGAATGGAGTATTGCCCTGACCAAGAAAGCTTGCCCGGTCAGTCTCGTAACCAGTAATACGGGAATTTTCGTCGTTAAATGTAACAAAGTGGGCCAGGTAAATAGCTTTTTCATTGGACGAACGCGGTCTTCGATGGAAAAGTAGTATTTGTCCGCTTTTTATGTATTCACTTTCGATAAACATCCGATTGAAGGCAGGATGTCGCCGATCGTTTTCCTGAAGTGTGAGAATGACTTCTGCGTAGCTGGTCATTGAGAGTATGCGTGGTGTATCGCCATGATTCGTAAGCGTTAGGCGACGAACCTCAACGTCTTCATCTGCAGCGATTGTAAGATTTAAATTGATGGAAATGTCCCCATCTCGTCGTTCAAATTCAACTTTATGTGGATAATAGGTTACTTTCTGACTCTCGGGTTGTATAGCTGTTGGTTGGCTGGTGGCTGACCATAATTGACCATTTTCATCATCACGAATATAGAGCCATGTTCCCCAGTTGTCCAAGGTGCTATCGGAGCGCCATCGGGTCAAATCAATGTTGCCCCAACGGCTATATCCACTTCCGCTCGCGCTGATGAGAAGGCTATAGTTTCCATTGGATAGACTGTGGATTTGCGGGTATGGTGCAGATGGATTTGTAGACCAGGGATCAAGTGCGACCATTGTATTTGTAGGGAGAGCAAAGCTGTTACTCCCTTGATCTGGCTGTTCAGCTTCAACATGAAGTGGTGTTTTTTCTTGTAATAATAATTCGATATTTTTTATCCGCGGATCGGCGTGGAATCGATTTACAAGTATGTTTCCCAAAAGGTAGTTATCGAGCGCCATTAAAATCATTCCCTGATGATGAGCCATGTATGAACGTATCCGGGCATATTCCTGCCCAACACTTAAACGGCTGGAAGTAAAATCAAGGGCTTCGTATAGTCCAAATAAACCACACATGTTAAGCTTTTTTAAAACTTCAATATTCCGCATTGTTGCTTGAGTGGCAAAAGGCAGGGCTAATATGGATGCATACGGAGTAATGACCATGTCTTCATCCAGGTCACGTTTGTATCCCAGTGCTGGGGCTCCAAAAGCCCGGTATTGATAGATTTGAGAAGAATCGAAATAGTAATAGCTCGATTCCGATATGCCCCATGGAACTTTTTTAGCGCCTGCATAGGAAATCTGGTAATTAACCGCTATTTGGCAACTTTGCTCGAGCAAAGTATTGGGATAGCTTTTGAGAAAAAGCGTGGGCATTAAATATTCGAACATGGTTCCAGACCAGGAAAGCAGTGTACGCATATTTTTTATCATTGTAAGAGGGCGTGATAAGTGCGACCAGTGACTTTGTGGCACTTCGCCCTTACTAATAGCTATCAGGCTGGCGATACGTGCTTCGGAGGCTAGTAAATCGTAATAATTGGGGTCAAGCCGGTTTATTTCCACATTAAAACCGATATGGAAGACTTGCCGCTGTCGATCAAATAGTGGTTCAAAATTCATTTCGTGGAATATTTTTTCAATAATGTTTTCAATTGTAATAATTTCACGGCTAATCGTTTGCGTATTATTTTGTACCTGGCTAAGCTGATTCGCAAAGGCGTTGCATGAGTCAAGAAAACTCAAATTTGATGAAGTGAGTTGGCTTCGTAGCCGGTCTAAAATTTCGAGACATCGTGAGCAGAGGGAGGGAGTATTCGCCAGCACGGGGTGACTTGTAAATAAAGACTCTATTTCGCTCCAACTTGAGACAAAATCTGGATTATTTTGAGTTTGTTGAAGAATATCAGCTTCTGAGAAATTGCTATGCCATGGAATTAAGGTTTGTAAGTCGTATTCAATACTGTTTAATTGACTGCGAGTGCGATCCACCCAGGTGGAGAGGCGATTGATTATTTCCTGATCCATATCTATAGTTGAAGTTTCTATCAGCTTGAGTAACAGTATTTCGATTTTTGATTGTTTTTCTCGGAAAACATTGACCATCCCTACGTAATTAGAAGAAGCAGCCTTGTCCAGCTCGATAGTATTTTCACGTAAAGCAAGAATGGCGGCGTGAAGTTCATGAGTTTTTCTAGTTACATGCACTTCTTCCAGTGTGGAAAGTAACATATCCAATGTATCCACCAGTCCTCGCCACTGGACTAGTACACTTCGGCGTAAATGATAATGAAGATAGGAAAAAAAGGTTGACCAG
>CAYWXS010000136.1:0-16745 GCA_964462245.1 uncultured Anaerolinea sp. | reverse complement strand
CAGAAAATATCCGCAATTTTTGTATTATCGCCCACGTTGACCATGGCAAATCCACCCTGGCTGACCGTTTGCTCCAATTCACCGGCACCATCTCAGACCGCGATATGACCGAGCAAGTCCTGGACAGCATGGACCTGGAACGCGAAAAAGGCGTCACTATCAAAGCCTCTGCAGTCCGTATGAAATATACAGCCCTGGACGGCAAAGACTATGAGTTGAACCTGATCGACACCCCCGGCCATGTCGACTTTGGCTACGAAGTCAGCCGTGCCCTCAACGCCTGCGAAGGCGCCATCCTGGTGGTAGACGCCACGCAAGGTATTGAAGCCCAGACGTTGGCGAATTTGTATTCCGCCCTCAACGCGGATCTGGAAATTATTCCGGTCATAAATAAAATTGACCTCCCCTCCGCCCATCCAGATGATGTGGCTGAAGATGTAGCCGCACTCATCGGAGGAAAACCGGAAGACGTTATTCGTATCTCGGCCAAGGCTGGCATAAATATCGAAAAAGTCCTGGAAACCATCGTCCAGCGCGTCCCCCCTCCCAAAGGACTGGACGCCGACTGCCCCCGCGCCCTCGTTTTTGATTCGCATTACGACGCCTATAAAGGTGTCATTTGCTATGTGCGCGTCGTCGAAGGCTCCTTCTCTGCCACCGAAACCGTGCGCCTCATGGCCACCCGCATCAATGTCAAGCCGATTGAAGTCGGTATTTTTGCCCCGACCATGAAACCGGTCGCACGCCTTAGCGCCGGTGAAGTCGGCTATATCGCCACCGGTCTGAAAACGGTTCACGAGGCCCGCGTCGGCGATACCATTACCAGTGCTGCCAACCCTGCCCAAGAACCCTTACCCGGCTACTTTCACCCCAAGCCCATGGTTTTTGCCGGTATTTACCCGGTCGATGCGGATAACTATACCGATCTGCGTGACGCGCTCGAAAAGCTGCAATTAAATGATGCGTCATTAACATTTGCCCCCGAAACATCCCAAGCGATCGGTTTTGGGTTCCGTGCCGGGTTCCTGGGTTTGTTCCATATGGAAATTATCCAGGAACGTATTGAGCGTGAGTATGATCTGGATGTGCTTTTTACGGCACCTTCGGTGGAATATGAAGTGGTATTGGGCGCTGGTGAAGTCTTATTAATCGATTCTCCTGCTCAGCTCTCTGATGATGGCATGGTGACCGAGATCCGTGAACCCTGGATGAATATTGAGATTATCACCCCCACGGATTACTATGGGACCATCATGGACCTGGTCATCAACCGGCGTGGTATTTATAAGGGTCAGGAATATCCTGCCCCCCACCGGGTGCAGCTTAACTTCGAGATTCCATTGGCTGAACTGATCGTTAACTTTTTCGATGTATTGAAATCACGGACAAAGGGTTATGCATCGCTCGATTATCATTTTGCTGAATATCGGGCCGATAAGCTTCAAAAATTGGAAATCCTGGTTAATGGTGATGCGGTCGATGCATTGGCTGCGATTGTGCATGAAAAGGATGCTTACCATAAAGGGCAGGCTCTCATCACCAAGCTAAAGGAAATCATTCCACGCCAAATGTTTGATGTTGCTATTCAGGCTTCATCCGGTGGACGTATTATCAGCCGTGCCAATGTCAAAGCCATGCGTAAAGATGTGCTTGCAAAATGTTATGGTGGAGATATTTCTCGTAAAAAGAAATTACTTGAGAAGCAGAAGAAGGGTAAGCGCCGCCTCAAGATGGTTGGAAATGTTGAAATACCCCAGGAAGCCTTTATGGCTGTGCTCAAGCTGGATTCAGAATAACTCCAGTTTCCTCCTACCTAAAAATACGCCAATAAACCATGTCCCGTTTTTGGAAAGATTTTCGCCGTTTACTGCCAGGTCTTATCATCAGTCTTATTCTGGTGGGTTTGATTTTATATTTTGTTGACCTAAAGGTGACCTTTGCTGCCATCCGGGCGGCTGATTATGGTTTACTGCTGATAGTATTGGTTCTGGGGTTAGTCTGGTTGCTGGTGCGCGGTCTGGTATGGCGTACATTGCTACGCAACCGCGTTTCTTATCGTGATGTTTTTCTGACCTTAATGGAAGGGTATTTGCTAAACAGCTTTTTACCTTTTCGTTTGGGCGAAATTGGACGTGCTTTTTTACTGAGCCGCAAATCTGATCTGAAATTTGTGGAGATTCTGCCCACAATTATTATTGAGCGTGTCACAGATCTGGCCTTTTCCGCCGCGATTCTTGTCGCGGCGGTGCCTTTTGTAGTTGGGGCAGGCGGCGCAGACCGGATTGGTTTTTTAATTGGCGGGATTGTCGTGCTGGGATTGGTTGTTTTATTCTTGTTGGCGCGCTATCGCTTATGGGCTCTGGACTTATTCCATCGCATCTGTCAGCGTTGGCCGATCCTTGCCCGGGCTGCAACTATCTTGGAAGCTTTTTTTACCGGACTGGAAGTACTGACCGATCCGGGTTTGTTTTTACGCTTTATCCTTTTGATGAGTCTGGATTGGGGGATTGCCATTATCCAATATTCCCTGATTACGCGTGCTTTTTTCCCGCAGGCAACCCTGATCTGGGGCATGTTCGTTCTGGGAGCCGCTGCCTTTGGCGGTGCCATCCCATCTCTGCCGGGTGGTGTTGGCACGTTGGAAGGGGCGATGGCAGGTGCCGTAACCTTGCTCTCTGGTAACCAATCCACAGCATTGGCTGTGGCACTGACGAGCCGTGTGCTTAATTATTTTTACAGCGCTGTCTTTGGTTTGTATGGGTTATCGCGGGAAGGTCAGACAATTTCCGGGATCTATAAGCAGTTGATGAAATTTTCATCTCAGGAGTAATTACATGGTGCAACACAATTCTGGTAATTATTTTGTGACGGGTGGGGCTGGTTTTATTGGTTCTAATTTTGTTTACCGTTTGCTTGAACGTGGTGAAAAAGTAACCATCTATGACAATCTGAGTCGCGCGGGTGCTCCGCGCAATTTGAAGTGGCTGCAGGATCGTTTTGGCGCCCATGCGTTCAACCTGGTGGTCGGAGATGTCCGTGATCCTGGTCAACTGGTGGTCTCTGCGCGTCAGGCGGATGTGATCGTGCATCTGGCTGGGCAGGTGGCGGTGACGACTTCGGTTGTGAAACCGCGTGAAGATTTTGAGATTAATGCTTTTGGTACCTTTAATGTGCTGGAGGCTGCCCGCCTGAATGAGCGTAATCCGGTTTTCCTGTACTCATCCACTAATAAGGTTTATGGTGGCATGGACGATGTAAAGGTTGTGGAAAACGGCCTGCGTTGGGAATACGAAGGGCTGCCTTATGGCGCCCCCGAAACCCAACCATTGGATTTCCATTCACCCTACGGCTGTTCAAAAGGTACTGGTGATCAGTACGTGCGCGACTATCATCGAATTTACGGTTTGCGTTCTGTGGTTCTGCGTCAGAGCTGTATTTATGGTCCCCGTCAGTTTGGCGTGGAAGACCAGGGTTGGGTCGCCTGGATGATCATTGCAGCTCAGACGGGCAAGCCGATCAGTATCTATGGCGATGGCAAGCAAATCCGTGATTTGCTATATGTACAGGATTTGTTGGATGCGTATGATGCTGCCATACAGAATATTGATCGCATTCAGGGTCAGGTCTTTAACCTGGGTGGTGGCTCGGAAAATACCATGTCCATCTGGACTGAATTCGGTCCCAGGCTTGAAAAATTACTGGGTAAACCTATTTCAGTTTCTCATGGTGATTGGCGCCCTGGTGATCAAAAAGTTTTTGTTGCCGACATCCGTAAAGCACAGCAGATGCTGGATTGGAAACCAAAATATTCCGTAGAAATGGGTGTAAAAGCCCTGTTTGACTGGGTCAGCGCCAATAGAGAACTGTTCTAACCCCCCCCTCGCGGTGCATCGCACTCCCCCCTCGCTCTAAGCCCTTGCCAGCCGCGCGCCGCGTCCCCAAAAGAACCCCCTCAGGCAAGAGAGTGCGTTGCACCTATACTAAGGTTCAAAGTGATATCAGCGATAACCCGATCCTTGCGCCGTATTAAAGCCAGGTTGATGCAACAGCAAACACAGCAAGTCCTTGCGCTGGAAGTAGCTGTGCTATGGGTCTGCCTGGCCTTCGTTCTGCCGGGTGGGGATGATCTTTATCGTTATTATCAGCCTTTTCAAAAGGGCTGTGTCTCTTGTGGGTTTGTTCCACCTTATGCACGCTGGTTTCTCTGGCTGCTGACGGTTTTACCAACCTACCCACTGACCTGGCCTTTGTGGACCTTGATGTCTGTCAGCATCTGGTTAATTTTGACATGTTGGACCAGAGTAAATCCGCTGTTGCTAATGCTATCATTCCCGCTTTGGGGGCAGCTCTGGCTGGGACAGATCGATTGGCTGGTTGCTTGTGGTCTGGTACTTTTCCTCGCGGCAAAACGACCTGATTTGCGAGGGTTGGGGATCTTGCTGGCGTTGATTAAACCTCAGTTGAGTGCCCTGGCGATTCTATATATCCTCTTGCAGGAGAAACCGCGCAGCATTATCAGGATTAGTCTTTTACCTCTGGCGGGGTTTGTGCTTTCATTATGGGTATATGGGTGGCGCTGGCCGCTCGAGTGGCTGACAATTTCTGCTGCAGCCGTACCTGTCCATCATTGGCGACTGGCGGGCCTGGATACCTGGCGTGTGGGTATCTTCTTTATCTGGCTGCCCTTGCTTTTCAAAGATCCCCGCCAGCGACTTGTGGCGAGTTTACTTATTTCAGCGGTAGCTACACCGTTTTTTGGTGTGTATTCTTATGTCATTTTTTTGATTTTTGTTTTACCCTGGTGGGCTGTGCCTCTTTCGTATACATGGATACTGGCTTCACCCTGGCTAAGTTCCGACGCAATGCGTTTTGCGTGGGTTTTGCCCCTGGCTTTGCTAATCTGGATGCTGCGCGAATCGCGACGGCACGCGCCGACCCCCGATCTTTGCTTGAATAATCAAACACCGACATGACAAATGAAAATACTGACAGTTCTTACTTATTATCGTCCGCATACATCCGGTTTGACTATTTACGCTGAACGCCTGGCAGAAGCTTTCGCCCGGCGTGGTCACACCGTCACTGTTCTAACCTCGCGTTTTGACCCTTCCACACCGGCAGAAGAAGTCCGCAATGGTGTCCGGATTATACGCGCGCCAGTAGCCTTACGTATCAGCAAAGGCGTCATCATGCCTACCTTTGGTTGGTTGGCCTGGAAATATGTTGCTGAAAATGATGTGGTGCAACTGCATCTGCCACAATTTGATGCCCCAGGCTTTGCTTTTCGAGCCTGGTTGTTAGGAAAACGGTCCATTTTGACCTATCATTGCGATTTATTGCTGCCTTCTGGTTTATTTAACCGCATGGTGAATACGGTTGTCAATGTTCAAAATTCGCTTGCGGCACTTTTTTCCAATCATATTGTTACTTATACCCAGGATTATGCAGATCACTCGTCATTCCTTTCACGTTATAAAAATAAACTGACACCCATCCTGCCGCCGGTACAATTACCTTCCGCACCGAAAGGTGCTGTAGCGGCTTTTGCCGCAGAAAATGGAATCGCACCTGCCGGACGCCGTCCGGTAATTGGCATGGCGACTCGCCTGGCATCCGAGAAGGGGGTCGAGATACTACTCGAAGCCCTTCCAAAAGTGTTGGAGAAGTACCCCAACGCCCAGGTTCTTTTTGCGGGGCAGCATCTTAATGTGATGGGTGAGCAGGATTACTACAACCGTCTGATTCCCACCATTCGCAAGTATGAGGCCAGTGGGCATTGGAAGTTTTTAGGCAATCTAAACCCAACCCAGATGGCGGCGTACTATCCCAACCTGGACCTGCTGGTTGTCTCCAGCCTGAATTCGACCGAGGCTTTTGGCCTGGTGCAAATTGAAGCGATGATGAATAATGTTCCATGCATCGCCTCTGCCCTGCCTGGTGTGCGTCGACCGGTGCAAATGACCGGGATGGGACTGGTTACACCCATCGGTGATGTCGCAGCCCTGGCTGATGGAATTCTTCAAATCCTGGCTGAACCGCAGAAATACCGCCGTGATCCGGCTGAGATCGCCCGTACCTATGACCCGGATTCAGTCGTGCTAGAGTACGAAAAATTGTTTGAGAAAGTTGGTAAAAAAAATGTCTGAAACTCAATCCAACAACCCTGGTAAGCCTGCCGGAAAAGACTTCCTTTTTTTGCACACACGTGATCTACCTTATTTTCGTGCTTTTCTGCGCGCAGTTGAGTCTCGCTTTTATCAGGACATTGACCTACCCTCTCCAACCCTGGACGTAGGTTGTGGTGATGGACATTTTACACAGCTCACTTTCGACCGCAAGCTGGATGTTGGTCTTGACCCGTGGACAGGGCCCATCCATGAAGCAGGCACGCGAAATGTCTATCATTTGTTGACCGAAGCCGATGGCGCGCACATGCCTTACCCGGATGCATCCTTTTCCAGCGCGATCAGCAATTCGGTTTTGGAGCACATCCCGTATCTGGATGCCGTATTAAGCGAAACAGCCCGCGTACTTAAACCGGGGGCTGTCTTTGTTTTTTGTGTGCCCAACCATAATTTCCTGCCCAATCTTTCTATAGCCCGTTTTTTTGATGCAATTGGTCTTAAGACATTGGCGCGTTCTTATCGAGCCTTCTTCAACAAAATTTCGCGGCACGTTACTTGCGAAGATCCCGAACAATGGGCCAAGCGCCTGGAAACTGCCGGTTTCAAGGTGGACAAATACTGGCATTACTTTTCACCTGCGGCCTTGGCAACCCTTGAATGGGGGCATTATTTTGGATTACCATCCCTGATCATTCACTTTTTTACCCGTCGCTGGCATCTTTCATCCGCCTATTGGAATTTTGCACCTACTATGGCATTATTGCGCAAGTATTACGAAGAACCCGTTCCCCAGGAAAAGGGAGCATATACCTTCTACATTACTCACCGGATATAAAATAACGCCACGCACGCGCCCACCTGTAGGGGCGATTTGCTAAGCAAATCGTGGCGTGCGCCCAGCACTTCAGAGGAGAAAGTCACGCGTATGAAAGAGCCCAGTATCCTTGACTATTTAAAATCCAGGCTCAACCCCTGGCAAAAAGAAAAGATTGAAATCCAGGATTATGTAAAAGAATTCCGGCAGAGCGAAAGTCCCACAGTCGACGAATCCGACTCGGACGCGCAGCCATCCCCTCAGTCCTCCGTGGTCGAAGAATCCGTCAGCACACAGGCTGCAACTCCCCAATCTGAAACAACACATGTTACGGCTGAAGCTGTTACACAAAGTGAAAAGCGTCCAGATTTATCTGAATGGGATTCTCAACCGATTGATGATGAGACGCGGGAAATTACGATCAAACTGCGCATGCCCATGCATGTACCCTGGCGCACTGTGCTGGCCTTGTTTGTAGGGCTTTTTGCCCAACGACTGCTTGAGCCACCCGCAGATTCCATGCCGCTTGCGCTGGGTTTGTATTTATTTGCGCTGCTCTTATTGGCCTGGGCTTATTTTGATCGGGAATTTATCTTCGCGAAGCCTGCTATGGATAGTGTTTCGCCAAGCGCTACGAAGCCTGTTGACCCCCTTACCTACCATCGCAATAGTTTGTTGATTGCGGCATTTCTTACCATGTCCGCTTTTATTGCGTTTTCAGATAATACCTTTACCACGCTGAATGTCAGCATCTGGTTGGCAGCCCTTGCCATGTTCTTGCGCTCGTTGTGGTTGCCCGAAACAACTGCTCCCGGACAGCCTTCAGCATTCAAAAAAATTACCAATTTTTTCAGACAAGATGCCTGGGGCGTCTCGATCACTCGCTGGGCTGTACTCTTGGTGGTGGTTACTGCCGCCATCCTCTTTTTCCGCTTTTACCGCCTGGACGGTATCCCCGGTGAGCCATTCAGCGATCATGCTGAAAAGTTATTGGATGTCTACGATATCACCCAGGGCCAGACGCACATCTTTTTCCCTCGCAATACCGGACGTGAGTTTATCCAGTTTTATTGGACCGCCCTCATCGCATCCTTGCTGGGGACGGGTCTTTCCTTCATCAGCCTGAAAATTGGCACGGTCTTAATTGGGCTTTTCACTCTGCCGTATGTCTACCTGATTGGCCAGGAAGTTGGCGGAAAGCGCGTGGCTTTGTTCGCGCTCATCCTGGCCGGAACTTCATACTGGTTAAATACCATCAGTCGCATCGGTTTGCGTTTCCCGCTTTACCCGGCCTTAGCCGCGCCCGCCCTTTATTATCTAATTCGCGGTCTGCGCCGTCAGCATCGAAATGACTTTATTCTTTCGGGTTTGTTTTTGGGGCTGGGGCTGCATGGTTACAGTCCCTATCGTTTTGTGCCTTTTGTGGTCTTGCTGGGTGTGGGCTTGTATTTGCTCCATAAACAATCGCAAGGCAGCCGTAAGCAGACCCTGGTGATGCTTTCTATCCTGGTGCTGGCGTCTTTCCTGGTATTTCTCCCCTTGCTGCGCTACGCCCTGGAAAATCCTGAAATGTTCTCCTACCGGGCCTTAACGCGTCTGACAGGCGAGGAGCAATCCCTATCCGCTCCGGTCTGGCAAATTTTTATGAATAACACATTCCGAGCCATGACCATGTTTAACTATGATGATGGTGAGATCTGGGTCCATTCGGTTACACATCGCCCTGCCCTAGATATAGTCAGTGCTGTTTTGTTTGCGCTCGGATACATCATCCTGCTGTTACGCTATATACGAAAACGCGATTGGCTTGATCTTTTCATTTTCCTGTCCATACCCATGTTGTTGATGCCCTCGATCCTTTCCCTGGCTTTCCCGAATGAAAACCCATCCCTCAACCGGACGGGTGGTGCTGCCGTTATGGTGTTTGTGGTTGCAGCCCTGGCCTTGGATGGGTTCTATACCACCCTGCGCAGCAAGAAAGCCGGATACAAATGGGCGCCGGTCTTGGTCACAATCCTGATCCTGCTTTCCAGTCTTCAAAACTACAACCTGGTTTTTGATCAATTCTCGCAGCAGTTTATGCAGGGCGCCTGGAATACTTCTGATATGGGCAAGGTCATCCGATCGTTTGTAACCGCAGGCAATAGCCCGGATAATGCCTTTGTCGTCCCTTATCCTTATTGGGTTGATACGCGGCTTGTAGGTATCCAGGCGGGTTATCCCATCAAGGATTTTGCAGTCTGGCGTGATGATCTCTCTAAGACGCAGACCCTGGCAGGCAACAAGCTCTTCATCGTCAAGGAAGAAGATCAGGATACCCTGACAGTTTTAAAACAAATGTATCCATCCGGAATGTTAGGCCATTTTGTCAACCAGTTTGAAGGCAAGAATTTCTGGATCTATACCGTCCCTGAAAATATAACCACAGTAGCTCCCTGAATGGTGTTTGAATTATGAATCCCTCCCGAATCCAACGCTGGTTTTACGATGTTCTGTTTATTTTGATCCTGTTTGTCGCGGCTTATTTCCGCCTGGTTGGCCTCGATTGGGATCAGAGTCAACATTTGCATCCGGATGAACGTTTTATGACCATGGTGGAATCGGCCGTGGAACCGGTTAAAAGTATATCGGATTATTTCAACACAGAGACATCCTCACTAAACCCGCATAACCGTGGCTACACTTTTTATGTTTATGGTGATCTGCCGGTTACGATTGTCCGTTATGCGGCCGAGTGGATGTCTGGAATTTCCACCTGGGCTGCCAATGCGGTACAAGCCAATGGTGCTGGCGGTTGGTTTGGGCCACTCCTGGCCTGGATGGGAAAGACAACCACCTGGGCTGGCTACGATGAAGTCACGCTTGTCGGCCGGGTCTTCTCTGCCCTATCCGACCTGGGTTCCATTTTTCTGTTGTATCTGATTGGACTGCGCCTGTATGGCCGAAAAGTTGCCGTACTTGCAGCCGCTTTTTCCGCACTGGCAGTCATGCAGATCCAAGAATCGCATTTCTTTACCGTGGATATGTTTGCCAATTTCTTTATGTGTCTGGCGACTTATTTTGCCGTCGAAGTGGTGCGCGAACCGGGCATCGGAACAGATCCGTTTATTGCTTTATCAGACTCAAGCGCGAGCCTTGGGCTTCGCTTAAAAGAACTCATACTTGAAAATAGTAAAAACCCCCTGGTCTGGAATGTAATCGGCTTTGGTCTGGCGCTGGGAGCCTCAGTAGCCTCCAAACTCAACGCCGCCCCCCTCGCAGTATTACTCCCCGCCGCCCTCCTAATCCGCTACTTCCGAGAGCACCCCCCCCTCCCCGCGGTGCATCGCACTTCCTCCTCTCTCGAAGCCCTTGCCAGCCAGGATACCCCCCCATCAGAACCCCCTCAGGCAAGCGAGTGCGTTGCACCTCCCACCCAACCCCTATCTTTCGAATCCCTCGTCTTCCTCCTCGTACTCGGCGCCTTCATCTCCGCACTCGCCTTCCGCATCTTCATGCCCTACGCCTTCAGCGGACCTGGCTTTTTGGGCGTTACCCCCAATCCGAAATGGGTCGCAAATATTACAGAACAACGCTCCCAAGCCGGGGGTGATGTAGACTTCCCGCCCGCATTGCAATGGGCGCGGCGATCCTTCTGGTTTTCCGGATATAACCTGATCGCCTGGGGTCTCGGTTGGCCGCTTGGAATTCTATCCATTCTTGGCCTGCTCTATATGGGTTGGCGCATCATCAAAGGTGAATGGAAAGAACACATATTACTTTGGGGCTGGACAGTCGCCTACTTTGTCTGGCAATCTACTCAGTGGAACCCAACCATGCGTTATCAACTGCCAATTTACCCGCTATTAGCATTACTGGCAGCCTGGTTCATCTTCAACGGCCCCCGCTTTTTAAAGCAGGCTCAAACTTGTGAGGCGCAGCCCCACTCCAACTCCCTTCCCCCCGTTTCGAGGGGACCGAGGGTGGTCTCCTTCCTGCCCGGCCTTGCCTATTTCCTCCTCGCCGTCATTGTTCTATCTACAACAGCCGCCTGGGCCTACGCCTTTTCGAGAATTTACACCCGTGATCACAGTCGAGTTCAGGCTACGCGTTGGATTTACCAAAATGTTCCCGGCCCGTATAACCTCCAGATCAAACAGTCCGACGGCACAACCTATACCCAGCCCATGTCCCTGCCCGACGGCTTCGTCTTCAACCCGGCTGAACCATATGATGTTCAATTTAACGCTTTTCGTTCAGGCACCCTGACCGGTATTACCATCGCGAACGCCGTAAATGTCGGTAACCCTGTCCCCCAAACATTGAATATTTCTCTGGCAGACGCACCTGGATTACTACCCGACCAGGCCCTCGCCAATGCCAGCCTGACATCTGAATTTGCGGTGATCAAAGACCCGCGTGGCGAAGCTTACAGTTTTAAATTTGATAAACCGCTTGCACTTGAAAAAGATAAAACTTATTTCCTGCATATAACTACTAATGGGATGCTCTCGTTGGTTGGTACCGCACCCTTGCATGAGACATCCTGGGACGATGGATTACCCCTGCGCATGGATGGATACGACGCTTATAGTGGCATCTACAAAGGTGAGCTAAACCTTGAGCTGTACTGGGATGACAACGCCGAAAAGCTCACCCGTTTTGAGACCAACCTGAACGCTGCTGATTATATTTTTATCACTTCCAACCGGCAGTGGGCTACCACCACGCGTATCCCAGAGCGTTATCCCCTCACAATTGCCTATTATCGCAATCTAATTGGCTGCCCGGATGACAAGGATATTATTTGGTGTTACAACGTCGCCACCCCCGCCATGTTTTCCGGCAAATTAGGATTTGAACTGGTCCAGACCTTTACCTCATATCCTGATATTTTCGGCACACAGATCAATACTCAATTTGCCGAAGAAGCTTTTACTGTTTATGATGCTCCCAAGGTTCTCGTTTTTAAGAAAACAGATGCTTACAGCTCCGCCTCGGTCAGCAAAATTTTGCGCGCGGTGGACCTGACTCATGTTGTTCATCTTACCCCGCGCCAGGCCGGACGGGTTCCTGGCGACCTGATGCTGCCTCCCGATCGACTGGCAGCAGATCGGGCAGGTGGAACCTGGAGCGAGCTATATTCTTACGAATCACTTCAAAACAAATATCCCTTGCTCGGGCTCTTTATCTGGTATCTTGCACTGGGATTGCTCGGTCTCTTCACCTGGCCCTTGCTGCGCTTTTTGTTACCGGGTCTTTCTGACAAAGGTTATCCACTCGCGCGCCTGGTTGGCCTTTTGCTGCTGGCCTATATCGTCTGGATGGTCGCCTCGCTCGGCGGACAATATTCACGCCTGACCATTGCTTTGGTCTACGCCGCCCTGCTGATTGCTGGCGCCGCCGCCTTCTTTGTCCAACGCAAGGAAATCCTGCAAGAGTTGCGTTCAAAGGGCAAATATTATTTATTGATTGAGGTCATCTTCCTGACCCTTTTCCTGATTGACCTGGCCATTCGCCTGGGTAATCCTGATCTCTGGCACCCTGCCAGAGGTGGTGAGCGCCCAATGGATTTTTCGTATCTGAATGCAATCTTGAAAAGCACAAGCTTTCCACCTTATGATCCCTGGTATGCTGGGGGTTACATCAATTATTACTATTGGGGTTTTGTTCTGGTTGGCACACCCATCAAATTATTGGGAATTGTGCCATCCATTGCCTATAATTTTGTACTACCCACACTATTTGCCATGCTTGGAATGGGTGGCTTTTCGGTGGTATGGAATATGTTGTCAGCTTCGCGCAGCGCACGCGCAGAGGAGGATGAGCCTTTTAGCAATTTCTCAATGCCTTTGATTGCTGGTCTTGCAGCTGCGCTGGGATTGGTGCTGCTAGGTAATCTGGGCACTATTCAGTTGATTTATCACACTTTGCAAAAGATGACCGTTGCCAATGAATTGGTGGATGCCCAGAATGTCTTGATCTTCCAGCGTTGGATTTGGGCCATCCAGGGGCTTGGGAAAGTCCTGAGCGGAACGTCCATGCCGATTGGCTGGGGTGAATATTACTGGGCTCCCAGCCGTGTCATGCCGTTGGGTGATCTGGCCATTACCGAATTCCCATTATTTACTTTTCTATACAGCGATCTACACGCGCATATGATTGCCCTGCCTCTCACCCTGTTGGCGATTGCCTGGACGCTCTCTACCCTGCTGGCACGCAACCTCAGCCGTTGGTCCTGGTTGATAACCCTGGCTTTTGGCGGCCTTGTGATTGGCGCCCTACGTCCCACCAACACCTGGGATTTCCCAACTTACCTTGCTTTGGGTGTGATAGTCACTGGTTACGCCATTTCGCGTAGCGGCTACTCAGATGTTGGCACGGACTCGCGTTTTGGGTTGTCTCCGCTGGTTCAACGCGCACTATTGGCTGTCGCTGGCATGGGATTACTCGCAGGCTTTGCTGTGCTGCTTTTCCAGCCTTTTGCACACTGGTATGGATTGGCTTATTCAGAAGTAAGCCAGTGGGTCAATGAAAAAACGCCCATCTGGTCTTACTGGACTCACTGGGGTATTTTCCTGTTTGTAATTGTCTCTTGGATGGTTTGGGAAACCCGGCAATGGCTGTCAAAGACCCCACTCTCCGCACTCGGAAAACTTAAGCCATATCTGGGCCTGATTGAATTGGCTTTGGTGGGTGCTTTTGGCTTACTCTTACTCTTGCAGTTTTACCTGAATGTGCCTATCGCCTGGTTTGCATTCCCCCTGGCGGTCTGGGCTCTGATTCTGATCCTGCGGCCAGGTCAACCGGATGTCAAGCGCTTGGTGCTCTTCATGATTGGTACCGGCTTGGTTCTGACTCTCATAGTTGAGTTTATTGTCCTTTCAGGCGACATTGGCCGCATGAACACAGTCTTTAAATTCTATCTACA
Organism: uncultured Anaerolinea sp.; assembly: GCA_964462245.1. Classification (GTDB taxonomy): domain Bacteria; phylum Chloroflexota; class Anaerolineae; order Anaerolineales; family Villigracilaceae; genus UBA5195. The sequence continues at coordinate 2,896 of CAYWXS010000136.1, read as the reverse complement.
GGTCTGGGTGCTATTTGCCGTCAGTGCCGCAGCCGCTTTGGGCTGGATCCTGACCGAGTTTGGTGAATGGGGTCAGGCTGGGCGAAAGATCTTCCAGATCGGTGGCGCATTGCTCCTGGCAGGTGGCTTACTGTTTACTTTCACCGCCAGTATGGATAAAATCCGCGATCGAATCGCAGCCGATATTCCCTTTACTTTTGACAGCATAACCTATATGAATTACTCAACCTATTGGGATCAACAGGAATTGGATTTGAGCAAGGATTACCGTGCCATCCGCTGGATGCAGGATAACATCCAGGGTTCACCGGTCATCGTCGAGGCCAACACCCCCGAATATCGTTGGGGCACTCGCTACACCATTTATACTGGTTTGCCAGGCGTGGTTGGTTGGAACTGGCATCAAAGACAGCAGCGCGCCTTATTCCCTGGAGACTGGGTGAGCGGCCGTGTGGATGAAATCACAGATTTCTATAATTCCGCTGATTCCGTTTTCGCCAGAGATTTCCTGAAAAAATATTCGGTTAAATATATTATCGTTGGACAACTGGAGCATGTTTTATATGCGCCAGCCGGAATTGCCAAATTCGAAAATGGAGATGGCACCTTGTGGAAATCCATTTACAAGGATAATGATATTATCATATATGAGGTAATCCCATGAGCCTGATTTACCATATCACATCCCGCACTGCCGCAGACGCTGCCCGTCTAAGCCACGAATATCGCCCAGAAAGCCTTGAAAAAGAAGGCTTTATTCACCTGTCACAGCGTCATCAGGTCTCAGGTGTCGCAAATTCTTTCTACAAAGGCCAAACCGACCTGGTAATACTTGTCGTGGATGAAACCTTGCTCAAGTCCGAATTAAAATACGAAGCCCCTGTCCATCCCACCCCCTCCTCATCCTTGCCCTCCACTTCCCCCCACTTCGGGGGGACCGAGGGGGGTCCCACTCCCCATCCCGAACTCTTCCCCCACCTCTACGGTCCCCTGAATTTTGATGCCGTCGTTGATATCGTAGCGCTGCCTGCGAACCCCGACGGAACTTTTCGCGCAGCGTTCCTATGATCTACTTTATCCTATGGTATCTCATGCTTGGTTTGCTCGGCTTGATAAGTTTTCCTCTGGCTTATCATCTCTTTCCGGCACTCGCGGATCGAGGCTATAGCCTCAGCCGTGCGCTGGGTCTGCTGCTCTGGGGATATGCGTTCTGGTTGTTAGTCTCGGTAGGAGTGATTCGAAACGAGGTTGGTGGTTTGCTCTTTACACTGGCACTGCTTGTTTCGCTTTCAATCCTTGCCCTGCGCGAAGCGTCTCGCGCTGAGTTCAACAGCTGCCTGGACTGGATAAAAACAAATCTACGCCTGGTGCTGACGGTTGAAGCGCTGTTTTTGGTCGCTTTTGCAGCCTGGGCCTTTGTCCGGGCTAACAACCCCGAAATGACCAGCGCCGGGGGTGAAAAGTGGATGGAAGTGGCATTCATCAATGCCATTTTGCATTCGCCCACCTTCCCACCGCATGATCCCTGGTTGAGCGGCTACGGCATCTCTTATTATTACTTTGGATATGTGCTCACGTCCATGCTCGCCATGCTGACCGCCACACCTGGTAGTATTGCTCATAACCTCATGCTATCCCTGATCTTCGCCATGAGTGCCATAGGCGCATACGGCCTGCTCTACAACCTCCTGGCCGCCTATTGGCGCCCCCCCCCCCACTCGGTGCATCGCACTTCCCCCCCCGAAGCCCTTTCCAGCCACGCGCAGCGCATCCCCCCATCCGAACCCCCTCAGGCAAGCAAGTGCGTTGCACCTCCTCCCACTCCCTCCTCCCTACTTTCCGCCTTTCTCGCCCCACTCATGCTGCTCTTAATCAGCAACGTAGAAGGTTTTTTGGAACTTCTGCATTCCTATGGCATTGGATGGTCTGGCACAACAAATTTCTGGACCTGGCTGAACCTGAAAGAACTGAATGTCGCACCAGCGTTACCGTACACCTGGGCACCTCGCTATTGGTTTTGGTGGAGCGCCTCGCGTGTCGTCCAGGATTTTGATCTGCGTGGAAATTTTCTTGAAATTATCGACGAATTCCCCTTCTTTTCGTATTTACTGGGAGACCTGCATCCGCATGTCCTGGCCATGCCCTTTGGTTTATTGGCGGCGGCCTTGGCCCTTAATCTTTACCTGGGCGGCGCACAGGGAATAACGAATTTTTTTGGGTGGAAAATACCGATTCGTAAACAAGCCCTGGCCCTCATGGCGGTTGTTTTAGGTGGTTTGGCATTCTTAAATACCTGGGATTTTCCCATTTACCTGGCAATTGTAAGCGGTGCCTTGCTGCTTTCACAGGTCAACGAACGCGGTTGGAGTTGGAACCTGCTTGAAGAATTCCTGAAATTTTCCATTCCCCTGGCAGGCTTCAGTGTTGTCTTGTACCTGCCCTTCTACCTGAGCTTTTCCTCCCAGGCGGGCGGCATTTTACCCAATATAATCTTCCCCACCCGTGGCGCCCATCTATGGGTTATGTTTGCCACATTATTTGTCCCCCTTTTCCTATTTCTCGCCTCGCTAGCCCGCACGATTTGCTTAGCAAATCGCCCATCCCGATTTGCTAAGCAAATCGAAATAGGCTTTGGCCTGACTCTTGCCCTAATCGTCATGCTATGGATTAGTTCACTTGTCCTGGGTATTTTTGCTGGACAGACTGAAATTGGGCGCTCCTTCATAACCGCCCAGGGGCTAACTTCCACACTCGATGTATTTTCCGCCGCAACCCTGCGCCGGTTACAGTACGGCGGCGGCCTGTTGACTCTGATCCTCTTAATCGGCACCGCATTATCCTACATCAGCGGTACCCCTTCCCTAGCGCCCAGTCGCACCGCCCGGCCTGTGCCCCG
>CAYWXS010000135.1:0-17044 GCA_964462245.1 uncultured Anaerolinea sp. | reverse complement strand
ATAGAACACGCTGCGCGTGCCACGTACCCAGGAGCGGGCATGATATACCCAAGTGCGGGCATGATATACCCAAATGCGGGCATGATATCGCGGAGGGCACGCTCCTCCTAATGACACAATTTTAGTGCTGACGCGAAGGAAGATTGCCACGTCGCGGAGGGCACGCTCCTCGCAAAGACACTTACGCGCAGTATGTTCTTTCCCATTGAACAACAGTGATTCTCTGTTGTGGAATCACTCGCATGACAGGAGGAGTGTCGCAATGACAGCGGGGAGGGTCATCTCCTCTGCGAGTACTGCCCCGGCGGAATGTGCGAATCTCGCGATGATTTGGTTTTGAAGACTGGCCCGGCTGGGGGCTGAAGCCTTATCACCAGAGCCTACCGCCTACTGCCAACTTCCTACTCCCTTTGCCCTACGTGCTCGAGCTGGAACCTGGAGTCGGGGTGTTGTCAGAATTTTCCTGGCGTTTTTTGCGGATCTGCTTTGCTTTGGAAGTCAGTTCCTGGAAGAAGTCGCTTTCGACAATTTCGGCTACATTTTTTTGTTTCTTGCCTTCATCGATCACGATTTGCAGTTCGTCAATTTGCTTGCGAAGTTCAGTTTCGCGCAGCTCAACATCCAGGGCATTGCGCACGGCGATGGCTGCCTGCCCGGCGATCAACTCCAGAACGCGTTCATGGTCGGGGGTGAAGCTGCCCGGCGTGGCGCTGACGAGTTCGATCAGGCCGATAATTTCATCCTTGAAGAGCAGGGGCACGCCCAGGTAAGCCCTGGGTTGGAAGTCTTCCCACTCGCGTGAGTAATCCATTTCAATATCCAGCAGGTTGTTCAGGTCCGGGATCAGGACACCAGTGCTTTCGCGGCTGTTATCCGGAGAAAGCTGGTTTGAATCACGTTTGTCAAAGTACTGCTGGATGTGCGCTTCGGCGCGGGTGTGGAGCGAAGGCCGGTCGGCCAAATCCCAGACACGGTTGAGATGGAAGCCGCGCCCATCCGCAGTAGCACGGGTGTACAGTTCATCTTTTTGGGGATCGTATAAGAGGACCAGGGCGCGGTCGTAGGGCACCACCTTGCGCAGCGAATTGAGCACCAGGGTGAGAGTGTTGCCGATGTTGAAGCTGGATGAGATGGTGCGCGAGACGGTGTTAATGGTGCGCAGTTCGGCAACACGCGCGTGCAAGGCCTTGACCATGTTGCTGAAAACCAGCGCCAGGTGGCCAACTTCGTCACCTTGCTTCATGACCGTAGCGAACCCGGTCGGGTCCAGGGTTTCGCCCCTTTCGACAGATTGGGCGGCCAGTGATAATTGACCCAGGGGCTGGGTGATGACGCGCGCCAGGATGATGGCGATAATGATGGCCAGGATACCGATCACAAAAACGCTGATCAGGATGCGCTGTGCCAGTAGATCCAGCGGTGCGCTGAACTCATTCTTGGCCTCGTCCACGCCCACGCTCCAATTTAATTGTTTGGTGTTTGCAATCCCCACGATGCGCTCACTGCCATCGGAGGGCAGTTTGTAGGTGGCATGCCGGACAATATTAGATTCTCCGATGATGGAGGCCAGTGGGGCCAGGTTCAAGCTTTTGACTTTGCAATCGACCAGGTTCTTGGGGTCTTCGCAGCCGCTGATCATGAAGCGCTGCCCGACCTTGAGTTGGGTTTCATCGGAAAGTGGAATCAGGCTGTGGTAATACCAATTGGGGTTGGGGTGCGAGACGACCACACCATCCTGATCCACCAGGAAGGCGTAACCGGTCTTGCCGGCTTTGAACTTATTGATAATATCGGTGATGGCTTCGCCCTTGAGCTTGATGATTGCGACGCCGACGGGTTTATTGCTGGTACCCATGACCGGCGCAGAAAAATAGAAGCCTAATTTCTTGCTGGTGCGTCCCACCAGGACATCAATATAAGTCTTGCCCGTCATCGTTTGAAGGTAATAGGCCCGGTTGGCAAAGGTTTGGCCCTCAACGCTGGGTACGGAGCCGAGCTGCTTGGAGAGGACAACTTTTCCTTTGGCATCCAACAGGTAAACGTATTCGTATTGTAGGTTGGTTTCCAGGATACGTTGAAGTGATGCCGAAACCGAAGCGCGGGTTGCAGGCGAGGGATTGCTTGAATTGGTGAGCAGGTCGATGATTTCATTGTCACTGCCCAGCTGCGATGCAGAAATGACGTTATCGAGCATTAACTGGTCGAGGCGTTCAGCCGTGGCGGCAGCCAGTAATTCCAGGTTGCGGTATTCTGAATTTTCGATGGTGCCACGACTGACTGCCAGGCCATAGAAGGCTGTGGCGATAACCGGGATTAAAGATGCCAGCAATAAGGCTGCGGCAATCTTGATCATGATGGGCCAATTTCTGGGGTTAAAATAAAAGAACATAAAGCATCCAACCTGTTTTTATGAGAGAACTTAATCTGCTGCAACAGTCGAAATGACGGCTGAAGCAGCTTTTATAAGGTTTATAACTGGCGACGGGAAAACCACAGCCCATCCCGGAAAGGAAGCAGCATGCTGTCGAGGCTGGGGTGGGTGGCAACGGCTTCGTTATAGGCCTGGATGCCCGTGACCTGGTTGTATTCACTGGGTTGCATGACCTTGCCCTGGCAAAAGGCATTATCGGTTAACAAAAACCCACCCGGGGCCAGATGCGCCACGCTTAGATCAAGCAGTTTTAACGCCAGACCAGGGTCTTGGGAAAAATAAACATGTTTCATGACATCCTGGAAAATGACATCATATTGCTGCTCGGGGGGCTGCTGTTGGTCTGCATGCAGCAAATCAAAAACATCGCCGGTGATGATTTCCACCTGGTTTTCCACACCGGCGCGGCGCACAAACTCGCGAGCTCGCTCTGCGCGAATCGGGTCGATCTCGATCGAGGTGATGTGTCCTTGCGGACCGATCACGCGCGTGAGCCAGATGGCTGAATATCCGATCGCCGTGCCGATATCCAGCACCTTGAGTGCGCGCGGGTGATGCATCGCGATCAGTCCAGCCAGGATTTTACCTTCCAGTGCGCCGATGATCGGAACTTTTTCCTGTTCGGCGATTATTTCGATTTCGTGCAGGACTTGTTGCAGGGGGCTGTCTTTTTCCTGTAGTTTCATTATCTGCAACGCATATTGTTCCAGCAAGTCATCAGAAACTTGTGGAACGATTGGCAGGGCGGTTTGCTTCATTTGTAGTTCTCCAAAAAAAAACGATAAATTCAAAATCTTGTAATCAGCTGAGCAAGGTTGAGCAGTTCACAGGTTCGCGGGGCTGAGACAGAGGGCGCGGGGCTGAGACAGAGGGCGCGGGGCTGAAGCCCCTGCTGATGACATGAAAGCCCTGCGGGCTGATGACCTGTACGCTCTATGGGTCAGTCAGCAAAATTTCTCATCAGGTGGTAATTCTGTCCATTACGATAAATTCCATATCTCTTAACTTAGCAGGCTTTTATTCCATGATGCGGTCAGCCAGCTGTTTATACAGTTTGGTGACGGGGTGATCTGGATAACGCATGGAGAAGATGCCCGCGGAGGCGAGGGTCATCAATTCGTCGGTATGGGGTACTACCACCGAGACTTCGCAGTTATACAGCTTTTCGATACGCTGCTTTACTTCGTTCATCAACATGATCGGGACTTTGTTGACCATTAAGAGCATCTGCGGGATGCCCAGTTTGCGGGCTACCTCGACTGTCACACTGGTGCCCTGGTAGTCCTGTTGGTCTGGACGCAGGATCAGTACCAGGGTATCAGAAATAGCTATCGAGAGCAGGGTCTCTTCATTTAAACCAGGGTGTGTGTCGATGATGAGCATATCGAGATTGAGATTTTTAATGAGGGCTTCAAAGCCGTCGTTTAGCAGCCCAACATCATAGCCTTCGCGCAATACGCGCGCAATTTCGCCAGCTTTGATGCTGGATGGGACCAGGAAAACCTTGCCTTTGACTGCCGGTCCGAGTGAGGCGGTGACATCGTGGGCGGTCTCTTCGATCCGGCATTTACCCCACAGGTAGTCGTTCAGTGAGCGACCCACATCCTGGTCGTCCAGCCCGAAGAGTACATGAATGCCGGGGGATTGGATATCGGTATCGACCACGCCGACTCTTAACCCCTGCACGGCGCAAAGGTAAGTTAGATTAGCGCTGGTGTTGGATTTACCCGTGCCGCCACGAAACGAATGGACTGAAATTATTTTGGACATACAGCTCCTCCGAAAAAACCGCCAACAAATGTCAGTGGTGGATAATCTAGAAATAGGTAATTTATATCATATTTGTAATGAATTTTACCACCATAATATGACAAAATTATGACATTTTTTATAAGAAAAGAGGCATTGTAAAATTGGGTTTCTTCTAATCTGGCAGGCCATCGAATCGCGACCTTCTTCTGGCCAGGCTGGTGCCAACCACGCGTCTATCGTTAGCGTGCATGGATGCATGGGTGTGTAAGGGCAGATGGGTGCTGCGTAAGGGCGGATGGGTGTGTAAGGGCCGCAAAGCGTGGCAGCGGGTATTTGATGGATTATCTCGATAGAATCTCCACACTTTAGCAGTAGAATAAAAATTGAAAGCATTATCATCTTTTTATAAGGGAAACGATATGAAAAAAATAATCATTCTGCTGGCGCTGGTGGCACTAGTCCTGACTGCCTGCAGTGCAGCTACTCCGACCGCACAGATCATTATTCCGTTGGCTGCCACCCAGGTCCCGGCGACTGCCACACAACGCCCAAGCCCGACGCCCACGCAACTTCCGCCCAGCCTGACCCCGGCGCCAACTGCCAGTCCGACCGCGGATGTGACGCTCTTTCCGACAGTGACTCTCGCGCAAAACATGATCTGCCGCATGGGACCGGATGCGCACTACTATCGTGTGGTTGACTTTGTTTCCGGACAGGAAGTCAATGTCCAGGCGCGAACTGAGGACAGCACCTGGTTGATGGTTTTGAGCGAAACACCCAATAAAAACCATACTTGCTGGATTCCCGTCAGTGGGGTCAAGCCTTTTGGTGAGGTCAGCAATCTGATCGTTGCCTACCCGCCACCCCTGCCGATTGGGCCTTCGCGGGCCAGTGTCAGTGAGGGTGTTTGTGGTGTAAATCGCAAGGGTGCGATTGTGGTACGCTGGTCTCCGACCGTCAGTGGTACGGGTTATTATGTCATCCGGAATGGTAAAAACATTGCCGGGGTGTATGGTGATTATTATATTGATCACGATACGCCCGGTTCGCGTACGCCCTATGTGTATACTTATGTGATCCAGGCCTATGATTCGGTCGGTCTTTCGAAGACGATGGCAGCGGTCAGCGTGACGATGTGTAAATAAGGCTTGATGCCGGTTTGGTGTTGAGTATATTGTTGAACTGCCTATCCCGTGTGAACGAACGGGGTAGGCAGTTTTGTATTTTGGGGGAAGAAGTCATTCCCGAAGAACATCGGGACGATGTGCGAGTGTGGCACGCGTAGCGTTCCAAACCATGGAGCAGATTGACATTGCCCGGCTTCGCCGAGCACCCTTCTACTAATTACATAATTGGCTGTGCTGACACGAAGGAAGATTGCCACCTCGGGGAGGGCGCCCTCGTCGCAATGACACACGGGCGAGCAGATTGCCACCTTGGGGAGGGCGCCCTCGTCGCACATTGTCCCAATGTCTTTTTGGGAATGACACTGCGTGTTGGAGCAGAGCGCCACGGCGGGGCTGCGCCGAGCGCTCTACTCGCGATGACAGTTTCTAGGGTACGTAGTAGATGATCTCCAGATGGGGTCTGAGGGCTGCGTTGGTTACGTCGGCGCTGTAGAGGGAGAGGTAGTTTGCCACGCTATTGTTATTGTCATCCAAAGCGAAGCGCAGGCGCAGTTGTGTCAGCCCGCTTCGGTTGAAATAGGGCAGGGCGAGTCCGGTCAGGTTTGAATAATAGATTCCGCTGACCGGGGTTGAGCCGACCACTCCAGCAGCCGTCAAACCGGCTGTGGCATTAAAATCATCGAGTTGCAGCGCAGCGGATGCTCCAAAATTAGGCTTGCGCAGGTCGATGGTTAACGAACCCAGGCTGCCAAATGGGCTGATGGCCGTGATACTTTGTTTTGTGAGCGCTAACTTTGCGGAAAGAATGACAGCCGTATCAGGTAAACCGGCGGTGTTGAAGGATAGAAATCCGCGTAGCTGGCGCTTTAGGGTATCATCCCCGATGCTCAGGATAATTGAATTGAGGTTGAGCGCACCGCCCAGGCTGCTGGTTTCAGATGATTCGCGGATATAGCCATCCTGCGCGGCGATGGAGGTGAAGATGGCCTTACTGTTGGGCTTGAAATTTTGGGCGGCCAGGTTAGTGCTCAGGTTGGTAACCGTGCGATAGGCTGGTCGGAAGGACGGTACGCCAGGTTTGGAAGGCGTGATTTTGCCGGTCCAGTTGGCTGGAACTTTAATAAAAAAGTTTCCGCTGGCATCGGCAGTGGCTGTTTTTGGCGTGCCGTCTGTATAGCCCAAGCTTGCGAAAGCGATTCCGGCATTGCCGGTAATATTCAGGTGGGCATTGTCAATCAGGACGATACTCCAACAGCGATCTCCGCAGCCGGCGGTAGAGTTTGCGTCGATGATGCGCGAGCCGCTTTGGAGCGCTGTGTTGAGCAGGTTGGAGGTGGGCACGTTGTAATACCAGCTCCAGGCCGGGCAAGTGGCCGGACAGGAGTTCATGATGGCGTTGAAATTGCCAGTGGCGGGGTCGAGATCCAGATCAACCAGGCGGGCGCTATTGGCATTCAGATTGTTGCTGATATCGGCCGGGCTGGCATTGACGTACCACCACCAACTGCGCTGATCACTTCCGGTGTTGCTGATCATGACTACGTCATAAAGCGTGGTCGTGTTTTTCTGATAACTGTTGACCTGTACCAGCCGGGCATTATTGGCTATCCATAAGCTGGTGATTTCGCTGACCGTTTTGCCCTGGTAAAACCACCAGCTTTTGGCATCGGCGCCGGTATTGGCGATCATTACTGCAAAAAAGCGCACGCTGCCGCCGGGGGCAGGATCGTTAAAGGCTTTTTGGCTGATGATGCGCGCCTGGTTGGACACAGTAAAGTTGAAGAGATCGGTGGGGTTCACATTTACAAGCAGCCACCAGGGTTTGGAATAGGCGCCGCTGTTGGCGACATAGATGGTTGAGAATTGATAGGGATCGGCAGGGTCTTCTACAAATAGATCCACAATGCGCAGGTTGTAGGTGGCGGCGGTACTCATTACCTGGCTGAGATTTTGATGTTCGTAGACATACCAGGCAACCGGGATGGAATTATCGCGATCATCGTAACTGAGGCTGCTCGTGGCGGAGAGGGACGGGGGTTGACCGGTTCCAGAGGCAGTCAGGTTCGGGTCGTTTGGATCGGGTTGTTGGTTGGGTGTGGCAGAGTTGGATGGAAAAGTGTAGATCAGGCCGCCGTCGCTGGTGTTGGAGGTGGGTGTGGGCAGCGCTGGTCCGTTTTCTTGCGGAGTGCGGTTCGGGCTGCCGGAGGCTTGCGCCACGCTGATTGGGGTAAAAACCAATACCAGGATAAGCGCTGAAAAAAAGAATTTGGAAATCAATGAACGCAGCATTTTTAGTCCTTATCTAATTCGACTGAACAGTTGATAATTGATCTGCTTGCTGATTCCCCTTGATGCAGAATAAGATAATTATAACCATAATTATCTTAAATACAACCATTCTGTTTTGTCTAGATATGGGTAAGTACAAACTGCTTTGTACTACGAGAAAATTTACCACTGACTGAAGTAAAAGTGTTACAGGGGCATGCTTGGATCCCCCACATGCCTAAAAGTTGATCATGATATCGCGGTTTCGGCGAGCACGCTTCGATTAATAGCATGATTGGTCTTGCTGGTAGGCGGGTAGATTGCCACCTACCCAAGTGCGGGCATGATATCGGGGGGAGCACCCTCGTCGCACATCGTCCCAATGTCTTTTTGGGAATGACAAAGCGTGTAGGTGCCTTACGTGAACGAGATTGGGTGTGTCGCTTCATTTAAATATGCAGCCCACACAATAAACTTTTTAGCGGCTATCCTCGTTCAACACACTGACCAGCACTGCGCGCACGGCTGTGCGCCAGCGGTAGGTATCGGTTTGCTCGTCGTAGCCGCGGCAGGTCAGGAGCGTGATCCAGGGCAGGGCTTCGTGTTTATCCAACAGGCGCGTATCCTCGGGATTGACTGTGTCGTCCACGCTGCGCACCGCGAAGATATAGCGCTGACCCCAGGCATGGATGACTACTTCGTCGCCCCAGGCCAGATTGCTCAGCCCGGCAAATGGTCCCGGCTGGCCATCCGCGCCGGTGACATGCCCGGTGATGACCGAGTTGCCGTTCCAGGTTGGGAAGGCTGTGCCTTCCAGGTAGCCTGCCTGGTTGCCCAGCCAGGTCACGTCCCAGCCGGATTTTTGTGGCACGCCCACTATCGGCAGCTGTACACCCAACTTGCGAATCTCCAGCCACATGCCGCTCTGTCTGTACTCAATGCCCGCCGGACGCTCGGGTATGCGGCTCGGCACTCCTGGTGCAAAACCGGTTTTGGGCAATTTCTTTCTACCGGAAGACGCCGCCGGGACAACTGAAAAGCTGACGGGCGAGTCTTTCAGATGATTGTTCAGGAAGACCTGGCCGGCTGCATCTGCAATTGAGGTTGTGCCGCAGACAAACAAGCGGTACCTGCCATTGGGCAGCTTTTGTCCGCCATTAATCTTCAGTATCGCCTTGAATGTTTCTGCATCGTAAGTGACCGCATCCACGGTGATCGTTTTATCATCCGGCTTCACGCCGCCCACGCCCACGGGTCCGCAAGCCAGCGTGTCAAAGACCTGGTTCAATCCAGCTTCCACCAGCAGGTAATTCTGCGGGTTCTGGACCGCATGTGGGTCCGCGGTGCTGCCGTGCCACATGTCTTCATTAAATTGGATCGAAAGCTGGGTTGGTCCAATCTTCAATTCGGATCCACCCGCGGGCACGGTGCTGGAAGCCTGGAATAGCACCGACGGGTAGGGACTGTTCGAGATCGCCTGGCAGGCTCCTTCCGCGGCCGAGTAGGTGGCGTCACCGTTGTAGTGTGCTTTGAACGATCGTCCATTCGCGGAGAGAGTCTGGATTGCACTCGGGTGAGCCTGGCCGCTGCCGTCCAGTGTGATCGTCCCGGCGCTGAGGCTGCTGCCGGTGCAGGAGGTGTTATCAAAGGTGGTAAAACGCAGCGTGCCGGTAGGGGTGGCTGTCGTATTGCCAGTCACTGTAGCCGAGGCATGCAGGCTGTCACCGATCGCGGCACTCAGGAGCAGGTTGTGTTTTGCATCGTGGATTTCGCTGGTGATCGTGACGCTGGCGGTCGTCAAGGTCGCATCCTCACCTTCAGTCGTCCCGGCGCTGTTGGATGCAACCACGCGGTAGTGATAGGTGCTGTTCAGTGCAAGTCCCGTTAGCACTGCGCTGACGGGCGTGTCGCTTGTGCCGGTTGCCGTGTCGGGCGTGGCTGTCAGAGTGGTGCCGTATGCTGTGGTTGGACCATACTCAAACGTTATGGACGTGTCATCGTTCCCGGCATTGACTGTCCCGTTCAGGGTTGCGCCTGTGCTTGTGATACTTATCGCTGCATCTGTCGTGGCGGTAGGAGCCAGCCTGCCGGTTGTGAAGGTCGCATCAGCGCCTTCGGTCGTCCCGGCGCTGTTGGTACCGACCACGCGGTAGTGATAGGTGCTGTTCAGCGTCAGACCTGTCAGGTCCAGGTTGACTGCCGTGTCGCTTGTGCCAGTAGCTGTACCGGGTGCGGCTGTCAGAGTGGTGCCGTAACTGTCAGTCGGACCATACTCAAAATTTACGGTCGCGTCATCGTTATTGGCATTGACTGTCCCGTTCAGGGTTGCACTGGTGCTGGTGATACTTGTCGCTGCATCTGTCGTGGCTGTCGGTGCCAGCTTGCTGGTTGTGAAAGTCGCATCAGCGCCTTCGGTCGTCCCGGCGCTGTTGGTTGCAACTACGCGGAAGTGATAGACAGTGTTGGGCGTTAAGCTTGTCAGCGTTGCGCTGATCGCAATGGGGCTCATGCCTGTTACCGGGCTTTGATCAGCGGTCGACGAGGTATCGTAAGCAGTGGTTGCCCCGTACTCAAAAGTGACGGTTGTGCTGGCGTTGTTGGCGGTGATGGTGCCATTCAGGGTGGCGCTGGTGCCGGTGATACTGCTGGCAGTGCCGGTTGTAACAGAAGAAAGCACTGCACTGGTTGTGAAGGTTTGATCCAGACCATTGGCCGTCCCAGCGCTGTTTGTGCCGACCAGGCGGTAGTGATAGGTGGTATTGGGCGTTAAGCCTGTGAGCGTTGCGCTGACCGAGGTAGCGCTCGTGCCAGTTGCCGTGCTTGGCGAGGCTGTCGCGATTGTTCCGTAAGCAGAGGTTTCCCCGTAATCAAACGTGACGGTTGTACTGGCGTTGTTGGCGGTGACGGTGCCATGCAGGGTCGCACTGCTGCCGGAGATATTGCTGGCAGAGCCTGTTGTTACGGTAGGAAGCACTGCACTGGTTGTGAAGGTCACATCAGCGCTGTTGGTCGTCCCGGCGCTGTTCGTGCCCCCCAGGCGGTAGTGATAGATAGTGCTTGGTGTTAAGCCTGTAAGTGTTGTGCTGACCGTGGTAGCACTTGTGCCAGTTGCCGTGCTCGGCGATGCTGCCTTGCTTGTTCCGTAACCAATGGTTGTCCCGTACTCAAAAGAGACGGTTGTACTGGCGTTGTTGGCGTTGACGGCGCCGTTGAGCGTCACACTGGTGCCGGTGATGTTGCTGGGAGAGTTGATTGTTACGGACGGAACCAGTGTACTGGTTGTGAAAGTCGCATCGGCGCCATTGGTCGTCCCGGCGCTGTTCGTGCCCACTACGCGGTAGTGATAGGTGGTGTTGGGCGCCAGGCCTGTGAGCGTTGCGCTGACCGCCGTGCTGCCTGTGCCAGATGCCGTGCCCGGCGATGCTGTAGCGCTTGATCCGTAAGCAGTGGTTGTCCCGTACTCAAAAGTGACAGTTGTAATGGCGTTGTTGGCGTTGACGGTGCCGCTCAAGGTTGAAGCGCTGCTGGTGATGGAGGCGGCCGCCCCGGTGGTGGCGCTGGGAACGGCATAATTTGAGAGTGAAAAGCTGATATTGCCGGTGCCATTGGTGCTGGCGATGACGTTATAGCTGCCGGGTGTGCCATTGGCGCTGATTGTGGGGCTGGCAATTCCATCCTGAGCGGTGCTGGCGGATGTGTTGGACGGGTTGGTGCTGGCGCCGCTGGCGGGGCCAGTGAAAGTGATGGTTGCGCCGCTGATTGGGCTGCCGCCGGTTTCCAGCAAGCTGACTGCAAGCGGATTGGCAAAGGCCGTGTTTACAGCGGCGGATTGGTTGTCTCCAGCAGATTTGGTGAGGGTGTAGCCACGTGATTCAAAGGCGCCGATGTCGCAGGTGCTGGCCTGCGGACGGGTTATTCCGCGCTGGTCTAACGCCTGGCAGCCGCCTCCCGTGTTAATGGCGGCTGACCCGGGCAGGAGTGGCAGGGTTTGGGTGTGACCGCCGTTATCGCTAAGCACTCCCAGTAGAGGATCGCCGCTTTTGGCTGCGGTGCAGCCTCCATCTTCCACCAGGTTGTTGCTGTTAGTGCCCATGACAGCCATTGAAGAGTAACCGACCGGGGCGTAAAGCCAACAATCACGACCGCCGGTGGTGTTGGCAATAATTGTATTGGTGTAGTTAAGGGTGCCGATGAACAGAATAACGGCAGCCCCATTACTGCCGGTGGTGGTGCCGGAAATGGTGCTGTCGATCAGGGTCAGGGTGTTCACCGCCACATTGGAAAAATTTCCGCTGTAAATCGCGCCGCCGTAAGAGGTAGATGAGTTGCCGGAGAGCGTGCTGCTTAGCAGGGTTACGGCACCTTGCAAATTCATGATGGCGCCGCCGGTTCCGGCATTGTTGTTGGAAATGGTGCTGGTCTTGATGGTCGAATATCCATCCTGGTTAAAAATAGCGCCGCCCCCAGTTCCGGCCTGGTTGCTATCCAGGGTGCTGTCTTCCAGGGTGAAGTTACCCTTTTCGATATAAATTGCCCCGCCTAACGAATTCCCGGCTTTATTTCTGGAGAAAGTGCTATGTTTGACAGTCAAGTCATCCGCTACATTATAAATACCGCCCCCGCCGCCATAGAGGATAGATGCGTCGGTATTTGCCTGGTTTTCATTGAAGGTGCTGTCTGTGACCGTCAGGCTGCCCGACGCCTTACTGATTGCGGCACCAATGTTGCCTATATTTTTGGAAAAGGTTGTGTTCGAAATGATAACGCTGCCGCCCTGGCTGTGGATTGCCGCTCCAGACATTTCCGAGTAGTTCTGATCAAACAGGCTATCTTGCACGGTCAGTGTGCCATTGTTGTAAATCGCGCCGCCGCCATAGCCATAGTTTGTGCGGTTGTTGGAGAAGCTGCTGCCCTGCACCAGCAGGGTGCCGGTATTGTAAATTGCAGCACCATCCCCCATGTTACACTCGTTATTGCTCAGGTTGCTGTTGATTAAGGTGAGGTTGCCTGCGTTGACAATCCCGCTGTTGCAAGTTGCTGAGGTAAAAAAATCATCACTGGAATGACGGATGGTCACGGCCTTGAGCGTGAGGGTGACCCCGCTGTTAATGGTGAGGGGCTGAATGGCGGGTTGTTGAATGGAACTGTCGTTTGTAAGGGTGAGGGCATCTGCGCCGGGGCCGTTGATGGTCAGGTTTTTAGCGAGCGTGAGGTTGCTGGCGAGGTTGATGACCTGTGAGCTGGCACTGTTAAAAACATTGGGATCAAAGTTGATGGTGCCCCCGGTACACGCCCCCGCGACGGCTCCGCGCAGGGAGGCGAGCCCACTGTTGTTGGAATTCTTGACTTCAAGCGTGGATGCGCATGGGACGTTGAGGCTCTGATCGGCGCCATAGGTGTAGCCGGCCAGGTTTTGGGCTACCACGCGGTAATGATAGGTGGAATTGGGTTGAATCTCTGGTAATTGCAAACTGACGGCCGTGGATGTCGTCCCGGTCAGTGTGCCTGGTGTGGCGCTGGCAGAAAACCCATACGCAATGGTTGGCCCATACTCAAAGGTGACAATCGTTTCGAGGTTGCCGGCGCTGACCGCAGCATTGAACGTGGCAGCTGCGCCACTGATACTGGCCGAACCAGTCGTGGCTGTGGTGATGGTGGTGTTGGTCGTAAAAGTGAGATCTGCCCCGTTGGTGACCCAGTCCCCGTTGTTGATGACTGCGCGGTAATGGTAGGTGGTGTTGGCCGCCAGTCCATGGGCCGCGGCGCTGACAGGCGTATCGCTTGAGCCACTGACAGTCGCGGGAACGGCTGGGATAGAAAATCCGTAGGCGGTGGTGGTGCCAATCTCAAACATGACGGCGGCAGCCTGTCCGGCCGCGTTGACCGTGCCATTTAGATGCGCAAACTGGCCGGTAACATCGGCGGCGGGCAGGGTGGTTGCGCCGGGCAGCACGCTGCCGGTGTTAAAGGTCAGGTCCTGGCCGTAGGTTGGGCCTGAGCTGGCGCTGATCACAATGCGGTAGTGGTAGATGGTATTGGCTGTCAGCCCGGAGAGCGTGGCTTTGACGGGTGTGTCGCCGGCTGTGGAGAGCGTGTGAGGGGTTGCGTCGAGCGAACTGCCGTAGGTGATGGTCGGACCATATTCAAAGGTGACGGTGGCGCTGGCATTGTTGGCGTTGACTGTGCCGTTCAGGGTAGTGCTGTCTCCGGTTGGGTCCGAGGCGGGCCGGGTGCGGGCCAGGAAACCTGTGGTCTGGTAGGCACCAATGTCGCAGGTACTGCCGCGGGTCAGGCCGCGCTGGTCGGACTCCAGGCAGCTGCTGCCCTGGCCGATGGCGGGTGATCCGCTTAGGAGTGGAATGGTGACGGTGTGCCCACCATACAAACCGGGAAGACCCAGATCTGGATCGCCGCTATATGTGGAGGAACAACTACCGTCCTGCACCAGGTTGTGGCTGTTGGTGAGAACGGTCCCGAGACCATCACAATCATTGCCGCTGACTGAATGGGCAATAATGGTATTGGTGATAATTGCGTCGGTGGCTGCGTAATAAATGCCACCCGCCGAGTTGGCAGTATTGCCGGTTATGGTGCTGTTCTGGATGGATACAGTGGTCTGGGCAAAAATTCCACCGCCAGTACCTGCTGAATTTCCAGAAAAGGTGCTGTTTTGGACGGTCAGCGTGCCCACACTCCCCACCGCACCGCCGTACCCGAATGTCGCGGCAGGGCTTGAGTTTCCGATGAAGGTGCTGTCCACAATTGAGAGCGTGCCGTTGTAGTTCATAATGGCTCCGCCTGCATTGTCTGCGGTATTACCGTAAAAAGCGCTTTCTCTGACTGTCAGGTTGCCCTGATTGAGGATGGCTCCCCCGTATTTATAATATAAAGAAAACCCAGATACCTCCTGGATAACGTTGGCAACCAGTACATTGCCATTCTGGATGGTCAATCCTTCAATATCGACAGTTACGCCGCTGGCAACCTTAAAAGGCTCAATCACATCGCCGCCAGAGATGGAGAGATGATCTGCGCCGGGACCCGAAATGGTCAGGTCCTTGTTCAGTTCGATGGTAGAGAAGAGGGTGATGGTGATTGGGGCGGCGAAGGCAAAGTTGATGGTCCCGCCTGAACAGGCATCCGCGACGGCCTGGCGCAAGCTTGCGGCACCGTTATCAGCGTTGCTGGTGACGGTGATGGCGCTCAGGCACGGATCGGTCAGGCTGGCAGCCCGGGCCGGGGTGAGGTCCCATCCACTTAAAACCAGGCTGAGCAGCACGATCAATAACAGGATGCGTGCGGTGTTTGTCATGAGAAGACCTCGAGGTTGGTTGGGTCGCAACAGGAAAACCTGTTGCCTGGCCGGGTCATGGTCATGACCTGGTGAGCGTCTTGACCTGGGCTGCACCAGGAGAATTTCTAAATTTTTTTTTGCGCAATCCATTTACAGATTGGGGGGAAGCGGGCTTTGGGTATTATAGGCGTTGGAAAATGAAAAAACTGTTTGTTGATTATATCAAGGAACGAGTAAGATAATGTTGACGGCTGGTGGGTATTTGTAATTTATTTTGAGTGACGTGGGTGGGTTTGGACGGAAGGTTGTTATGGCTGCGAGGAGCAAGGGCGAGGCCTCGCGGCCGTGGCGTGGGGGGGGGTGGACCAGATTGATGAGCGTCGTCTGATCGTCAAGTAGTGTGTTGGGGGTTGGACGGAAGATTGCCACGGCCGCGAAGAGCAGGGGCGCGGCCTCGCAATGACAGGAGGTGTGGGGAGGGTGGAACGGATTGATGAGCGTCGTCTGATCGTCAAGTAGTGTGTTGGGGGTTGGCGGAAGATTGCCACGGCCGCCCCCACAATTTCCGGGGCCTACCTCGGAAGTGCAGGGGCGCGGCCTCGCAATGACAGGCGGCGTGGAGAGGTGGCGATGAGAGGGTGGAGTAGGTTGTGTCTAATCCAGGATTAGTTTGGAGCGTTGGAAGCGGGCCAGGCTGTAGGCGATCAGCGCGGCGTCCAGCAGGAAGAGGATGGTGACGAGCCCGCCGGTGACTTGGGCGGCGTTGATGCCGGCGGCCAGTCCGTTTAATTGAATCAGCAGTTTTTGCGGCAGCAGGCTGAGCAAGAAGAGCGGTACGAGCAGTACAAAGATCAGGATGCTCATGGTCTGCTGGGCGGCACGCGTGGTGCTGGAGTGCATCGAGACCAATATTCCGAGCCCGGCTGTGAATACTGATACTTCGAGGCTGATGAGCAAAATGACTCCAAAGAGCAGGGCCGGGAAAAAGAGGATATGGCCCTGCCAGTTGGCGAGGTTGATGGTGAGGGCGCTGACCATCAGGGTGAGGATCGTCAGTCCCCAGCCATAGCCGATGACTGCCGCTAATTTGCCAAAGAGGATGGCGCGGTCGGAGAGGCGGCTGGCGAGCAGCGTTTCCAGCGTGTGGCGTTCGCGCTCCCCGGCAAAGCTATCAGCGGTGATGCTGCTAATCAGGATATAGGGGATCCAGGCCCAAAAGACGAGGCCAGCATTGGGGGTCAGGGCGGTGGGTCCGTTTTGGAGCGGCATCAAAATCCCAAAGACACCTACAAAGATCAGGATGCGCAGGCTGTTGCCGCGTACCTGTCCGCGCTGGAAGAGCAATTCCTTGAATTCTTTTTGCAAGACACAGAGTATATCGTAGAGCATTATGGCACCTGTTCCTCTTCCAGCAGTGAGAGAAAAGCGTCTTCCAGATCGATTTTGCCCTTATGGACTTCTTCAATTTGGGCACCGGACTGCACCAGCAGGCTGACAAAAGGGGCCGAGGCGCAGTCTTGTTTGAAATCAATCACCAGGCGATCGGCTTCCAGCGTCAATCCGGAGACCTGCGGATGGTTCTTGAGGGTTTCCAGGATGAGCGGGCTGAAGCTGCTGCCGCGAATCTCCAGGCGGGGTTTGCCACTGGTTCGGCGCAGTTCATCCGGGCTGCCCTGGGCCAGCAGTTTGCCCTGGCGGATGACTGCCACTTGCTGGCATAATTTTTCGGCTTCGGCCAGGTTGTGGGTCGTCAGGAAGATGGTCACGCCTTCGCTGCGGGCCAGGTTGGTCAGGTCTTCGCGCAGGGCGGCGGAGGCCAGTGGGTCCAGCCCGGCGGTGGGCTCATCCAGGAAAACCAGTGCCGGACGGTGCAGCAGCGTGCGCGCGACGGCCAGTTTTTGTTTCATGCCGCGGCTCCAGCTTCCGGCTGTTTCATGGCGCCGCTCCCATAAGCCCAGGTTGGTGAGCAGTTCCTGGATGCGGGCTGCGCGTTCCTGTTTGGAAAGGTGCCAGACGCGCCCGTAAAAATCGAGATTGTCGGACGCGCTCAGGCGTTCGTACAGACCGTTGTGTTCGAGGAGTGCTCCGCAGCGTGTGCGGATCTGGTCGGACTGGGTGCGGGTGTTGAAGCCCAACACTTCGGCGCTGCCGCTGGATGGTTCCAGCAGTCCG
>CAYWXS010000134.1:0-17493 GCA_964462245.1 uncultured Anaerolinea sp. | reverse complement strand
CAGTTGTGGACATAAGTCTCGACTTTTGCCAAATTCCCCCAAATTGCTTGACTTGCTGTGCAAGTCGTTATAAAATCCGGCCGTTGTTGAAGTAAAAATAGCTCAAACAGCACCTTAAATCAGGTTCATCGAAAACTACTCTAAATGTTACGCTCCGCGGTTTCTTTCCCCGTCGGGGCCGCCAATGGTAAAACTTTGGCGCTTGTCTTAGCAGAGATGCTGAGGCATAAAAAAATACTCTGTCCAGAGTTATAGTAAGGTGCAAAAGTTTTACGACGAAGTCGCTCCTGTTACAGCAGGGGCGATTTCGTTTAATTTACTATGATTTGGCGCAGGGGTCAAGCTAAGGACGGAATAAGTCGCTAAATTGCCTAATAGTAATGTTAAAAATTTTTAGGTGCGTTTGATTTGAGTTATGAGACGATCAAACAGCCAAAGGTTACTGGCAATACTTAAGCGCAACCAGTTGAGACAAATCCTTTGAGAACAGGCTGAGAATTTATGGCTTGGGCTTCAATAGATGCTCAAATTCTGTGCGTACTTCTTGTATAATCTCTTGTGAGTTGAATGTCATAAGGTTTCTTCTGAAGGGGTTTGTGCAAGCTCACTTTACCAGAGATATCATCGGCTTTCAACTCAATTCTCAACTCAAATTAAACGCACCCAAATCGTAAGGTATATTCAAGCGGATCAATCTAATTATAGTTAGCCTAAGCAGGAGAAAAAATGAAGAAAGATGCAACATTCAAATGGGATGACAAAGATTTTGTTGATTTCTATACCAATTCAGCAAATTTCATCGTGTTAGAAAGACAAAGATCCATCCGAATTCTGCTTGAAATTGTAGCATTCCATTTTCCGAGCCTATCCGATCTTCACATTCTAGACCTAGGGTGCGGAGAAGGACTTATCACAAAAAAAATTTACGATAAATCGCCCAATAACAATTTCTACCTCGTTGACGCTTCCGAGGAAATGCTAAACAGGGCAAAAGCAAATTTAGGCAGCAGCAATAGCAATATATCTTTCCACCATCTAACATTTGAAGATTATTCCGCATCACAGTCAGAAGACTGGAAATATAACTTGGTAATTTCTTCAAATGCCATTCATCATCTTGATTTTATGCAAAAAACAGCATTGTTCACTAAAATCTATAAAGAATTGAAGCCTGGTGGCCTATTCCTAAACATCGACGTAGTGCAACCAAGCTCAGCCCATAGTGAAGAAATACAATTTGCAATGTGGCAAAACTGGATAAATGAAACATTAGAAAAAAATGGGAAAGAAAGCGAACTTGGGAACTATGCCAATATCCCCTCTGTATACAAGAACAATCTTGAAGACAGACCAAGCAGCCTTTGGGACCAGTTACAGACTTTAAGCAAATGCGGGTTCTGGGATGTGGATTGTTTCTACAAGTACAGCATTTTTGCAGTATTTGGCGGTACAAAATAGAATTGTAATAGTTTTGCACCCAGCCTCAATAGCATTTTGAAAAGCCGCGCTCAATATTGTCTGCCTTCACCATGCGCGCCTTTTCACCTGTGACAAAATCCAATAATTTCTCGAATTCTCCGCGCACATCTTGCATAATCTCTTGTAAGTTGAAAGTCATGAAGTTTCTCCTAAAAGTTTTTTTGCCAAAACTGACTTTACCAGAGATGTCATCGGTTTTCAACTCAAATGAAACGCACCCAAAAGATTTGACAGAAAAATGGCTCATCTTCGTCAACCTAAAAGCTGGCCATATTTTTGAATCTGAACAGATAATCCCAGTTTTTGCATTTCGGTAAATGCTAACCCTGCGCGATCACTCTCAACATGCACTGAATATAAAATTCCCAAGAATGTACCTATGCCAAACCCGACCAGACAAACCCATATATCCCTTGGGGCGGCAATCCCAGCAGCGCGCTGATCGGGCCGCTGGCGTTGTTGGCGCTGGTGTTTGGGAGGAAGAAGAAGCGCAGTCGGTGGGATAACCTTATTATCATAGCGGTGTTGTGTCTGTCCGTGGGGATGAGTCTGGCAGGGTGTGGAACCGTACCACAAGTAACAGTTACTGCTATTCCTACTCCAGATTCGCCTAAGCCCACCTTTATAATAACAGTCACTACTCCAGGGATTTCTGCTACTTATATTGCTACACCTGCGGGATCACCAACACCAAACCTTGCACCTACATGCCCTACTCCACCAACCCCAACACCAACACCAACACCAACAGATTGGCCCATGCCAGATATCAATCTTATCCCTGATAAGGAAAGTACACCTCAAAATATAAAACAAAAAACAATTGAGAATTACCAGAAATTGAGAAAATCTCTTTATGATCAGGACTCAAAAAATGTTGATATTGTGACCGGGAAAATAAAGGATGAAGTTTTAATGGCGTCAATTATTGACGCTGAATTTGGCGTGTTCAAAAGCCCGTATCCGGATGCGTATAATGAAGCATTAGAAGCCTTGTCGAATCAATATGATGTTGGAAGGATTAAGTTTAGTAATCCAGGAAATATGCGGTGTTTTGGTTCATGTACGATAGAAACACAAATAGAGTGGCTTTATGATATGGAAGGAGTCCGTTCAAACAAGTTTATCCCAACCATAATACAGGGAAAAGAATGGAAAACATTCGCTGATGACGCGATTTCGGCCTTAAATGGCTATTCTGTAGGGGAAGAAAATTCTTCTTGGTTTTGGGGAAATGTTACTCAGGAAGAGAAGTGTAAATATAGCGTTGTGAAGAGTGTGTATTGGCCAAATTTATATCCCGACAAACCATATTTTATTGTTCATCGTGGTTGGAAAACATGTGTGCCAACCGGAACAGCTACCCCTTAAGTATTTACACGTGATTTACAGAAAGGATAAATTTGGAAAATCTTATGAAAACAAGAAATCTGTTTAAATATTTATTAAGTATTGTGCTCCTGATAATTTTGTTGGGTTGTTCAAAGCCGGAAAATCTTGAATTACCCATGCCTCAATTAACTGAGCACCAAGCTGTTAATACATTGGCACCAGTCATTCCAAGTACATTCCCGTTAACGATTACTCCCTCAAATGAGGATATTATTCCGATTTGCAACGGCAGTGGAAGACATATTTTAGTTTCAAATGATTTCGGGATTTCTGGAACAATTATTTATCAAAACGACGATAATACAGGTCTTTATTCCATGGGAGGAATACCACTAATTCAATCACAACTCCTATCTGACGAAACCCAAAACCATGTTTTTGGGTTTTCGCCAGATGGGCAATGGTTGGTTTATTCACCCTTCGATACAAGCAGCGGCGTAAAATACAAAGCGTTGAAAGTAATATTAATGTCAGCTGAAGGCAAGAAAATAGAAAGAGTTCTGAGCACAAAAGAATTTGAAGCAGAACTTCAGACTGATAATCAACTGGTTGGTATTTCTGGATATTATTATTGGATCAATCAGCAAATGATTTATATAACTTTGCTCTCACAAAACCCGGATATACACAAATCTGGCACTATTGATGAGAACTCAAAGATTTTGGATCCTTTCGCTGGAGAATGGAATAACCAATTCCTTGATTTGCCGGGACGTTTTCTATCAGGGGAAGTTGGAATATCACCAGATAAAAGTAGAGCTCTGTACCAAGAGACAGGTTTGTCCTTATGGGATTATGATCGAAAAATTCGAATTTGGCATGACGAATCTCTTATAAGCCCATTTCGAGCGTTAATTAAATGGAGTTCCGATAGTTCTGAAGTGGCTTATGCTAATCTATACAATGACTCGGACAACCAGACAGTATTGTTAATCACTCGGGATGGAGAAATAATACCAATTATAAACAAAACTTTTCCGTTGCCAGGATTTAAAATACTCGACATTAGTTGGTCGCCCAATGGTCAATATTTAGCTTTGGTAGGTCGGGGTGGCGAAAAGATAGAGCTGTTAATTTATAATAAAATCTTAAGGAAATATGTAAGTCAGTGTCCTATAGCGAGCGCCAAAGGCGTATTGCCACCCTTAATTTGGTCTCCTGATGGTTCTTATATTGCAATATCAGATATTGATTCGCCCATTTTAATAACAAGTGTAATGGATGGAAAAGTCTATCAGTTTGCCCAACATGGAATAGTTCTTGGTTGGTCAGATAAGTTCCCGGTTATTTTGCCGTAATATCATTGGTTCTTTACAAAAATTGTGTCATTTATCACAACAACGCCAGCGTAACCGTAACCAAGCCAATGATCGTGACGGTCAAGGATACAGATGGAACGCTGAAATCTGGTTTGAAGGTCTACGCCTTCGATGGCGCGACTTACACCAACTACAGCGGGACAACCAACGCCAGCGGGCAGGCAGCCTTTACCTTGCCAATTGGTAACTACCGCTTCCGCGCCGATCTGAATGGCATCCAATTCTGGAGTGCGGCTGCCAATCACTGCGCGCTGCCCGGTTGTGAGAACGCTGACGTGATTGTCAGCATTCCGCTGACCGTGACCGTGCAGGATGCAGTGGGCGCGCCAAAAACAGGTGTGAAGCTGTATGCCTTCAACGGCGCGACCTACACCAATTACAGCGCCACGAGCGATGCCAGCGGCAATGCGATCTTTACCTTGCCGTTGGGTAGTTACCGCTTCCGCGCGGACTATAGCAATATTCAATATTGGAGCGGGGCAGTCAACCACTGCGCGATCCCGGGCTGCCTGGCGCTGACCATGACGGTTGGCCCGCAGATGACGGCCACATTCACGCCCACCGCCACATTTACTTCCACCGCCCTGCCGCCAAGCGCAACTCCGACGGTCACGCCTGCGCCAACCGGAACAGCTACCCCGCTGCCCGCGGCGACAGAGACTCTCATTCCAACCGCGACCGAAACCCCGGCTGACACGGCCACGCCTGTCGCCTACCAGCCCGGTAATGAAACCGGTTTCCACCTGGCTGCCTATCATCCGAAGGCACAGCAGGCGCAGACCAACCAGGTGACGGTCAGCGTGGCGGACACGAACGGCAGCGCGAAGACCGGATTGAAGGTATATGCCTTTGATGGGACAACCTATACCGGTTTCAGCGCCACAACAAATACCGTAGGACAGGCAATCCTGACCCTTCCGGGTGGCAGCTACCGCTTCCGGATTGATTTGAATGGCACGCAGTTCTGGAGCGGGGCGCAGAACCACTGCACAGTTCCAGATTGCGCCAGCGTCAGCGTGACGATCCCGGTCACGTTTGCTGTCCGGGATACGAACGGCGATGCGAAAGCCGGGCTGAAAGTCTACGCCTTCGATGGCGCGACTTACACCAATTACAGCGCCACAAGCGATGCCAGTGGGAATGCAAGCTTTACCCTGCCACAAGGCAGCTACCGCTTCCGCGCAGACTTGAATGGCACGCAGTTCTGGAGTGAAGCGCAAAACCACTGCGCTCTTCCGGGCTGCACCAGCGCCAATATCAGCGTAACCCTGCCTGTGACGGTCTCTGTGCTGGATACAGACGGTACGGCCAAGGCCGGATTGAAGGTTTATGCCTTCAATCCGGCAGCCTACACCAATTATTCAGCCGCCACAGATGCCAGCGGGCAGGCAGTCTTCACACTACCGCAGGGCAGCTACCGCTTCCGCGCGGATCTGAACGGCACCCAGTTCTGGAGCAGCGCAGAAAATAACTGCGCTCTGCCGGGCTGCGCAACAGCCGCGATTACGGTGACCAAACCCGTCACCATCACGGTGGTGGGCAAGACCGGCGCGCCTTATCCCAACCTGCCGGTGTATGCTTTCAGCGGCTCGACGTATACGGGCTATCACGGCACGACAGATGCAAGTGGCAAGGCGACGCTCACCCTGCCACAGGGCAGCTACCGTTTCCGCGCTGATTATGACGGTGTGCAGTTCTGGAGCGGCGCTACGGACGCTTGCGCACTCCCGGGCTGCGAAACGGCGGCTGTGACGCTGCCGGGCGGCAACGGACAGGCGGAAGTCACCATTCGGTATGAATACGATGCCATTCATCGCCTGACCAGCGCCACGTACAGCAGTGGCACATCCTTCCACTACACTTATGATCCGGCGGGCAACGTGCTGGAATATACGTTTACCGTCAGCGGACAGGTGACGACCATCTCGTACATCTACGATTCTGCCAATGAATTATTGACCGCCACACAGGGCGGCGTGGTCTGGCATTATGTGTACGATAACAATGGCAGTCTGGTGCAGGCCACGCCGGGGGATAGCCTTGCCAACGGGGCAAAGCGCTATACCTACAACACGGCCAGTTTCCTGATAAAGGTCGAGACATACACCAATGCCTGGCAACCACAAGCCGAGATGGTCTACGATGGTCTGGGCGACCGCCTGGAGATGACTGGGTACGCGGACGGGCAGAGTGTGACCACGCAGTATGAAATGGATAATGGACGAGTACTGGCTGCCAATGCCGGGGATTTGGCGACAACATATCTCTATGGTCTCGGCCCGATCGCCGAGCTGACCAATGCCTGGGCCTACTCCCTTCCTGACGGCGGCAACACTCCGCGCCAGATGACGGACGCCAGCGGGGCGGTGACATTGACAACATCCTATACCCCATGGGGAGATACACTGGCCACGAGCGGTAGTGGTAACTTCTCAACCGGCTATTTTGGCGGTATCATGGACACTGCCTCTGGCCTGCTCTATGTAGGCAACGGCCAGTACTACGATCCCCAAACCGGGCGCTTCCTCAACCGCAATGCCAAACCGGATCAGACCAATCCGTATGTGCCGTGGGGCGGCAATCCCAGTAGCGCGCTGATTGTACCGCTGGTATCTCAGAACTTCCTTTTGGGCATACCCTTTGACGGTCACGATCATGGTAAATTCAACGAGAGAAAAGCGCAGCAATTAGCCTTGTGGTTGGTTAATAAATATGTGTGGCGACAACAACGTGCGAAAACCACCATATCGACGGATAAAATAGTTTCCTTACGAAGTGCCAAGTCTCCACTCACTACAATTTGTAACTGTATGAAATTTTGATTCGGAAATGTTGAACAGTTGTGGACAATTGTCTCGACTTTCCCCCAATCCCCCAAAACTGCTTGACTTGCTTTGCAAGTCGTTATAAAATCTTGTGGTCACTGGGTAATAAATAATCCGGTGACCACTCTACATCAGGTTCATCGAAAACCACTCAAAATGTTACGCTCTGCGGGTTCTTTTCCCGTCGGGGCCGCCAGACGTAATTCTGGTAGCACTGAAATCCCGAGATGACTAAAATCATCTCGGGATTTCTTGTTTTATGTGTCTTTTCGTTATTTTCGTACCAAAAAGAGTGCCCTGCGCCGGGCACTTTTTGATTTTTAAGCATTTCGAGCACATATTTTGGTCAAAAAAGGTGATCGCGGCCTTGATAGGTACACACCTTTTGGCGGCCGCGATTTCAGGCATGATAGGATTGAATTCGTCAGGAAGCTTTAAATTACCCGGAAAAGCACATCGATGAATAATATTTGCCTTTGCAGATAATAATTATCCCCGTTCAAAACTTCTTCCAGGATTGCCGACTTCCATGCAGTTTTATACGATTGCGGAAGCAGCAATTATTTTGGAGACCAAGGTTGGCTTGGTTCACGAATGAATTCAGGAAGGCTTGCTGACAGCGGTTCAATTCAGTAGCGAACAACACACGCTGCGGATTCGAACATAGGACCTGGAAAAATTCATCGATATATACCTTCGTAGATGGTTATTCAAACCGGATCAAGAGTAAAATAAGCAGGGTGTTCTTCTTTCAATTGGTAATTCCCTTCCCGTGCAGAAAACGGGGCCGTAGTTTTTAGGCTTCAGGAGCGCCATGTTACCACATCTCATCACTCCAGGTTATCCCTCCACAAATTTGCTCTTTAGGTTTTAGCGTGAAGCCCCCCACTTGCGGTGGGCATTTTGGCCGAATATTCGAAAAATCACCACCATATACGGCGGGTACCAGGTAGATTTCCAAAGAGCCCACGAATTATGGTTGTATCCAGCAATTTGCAAAAGTACAATTATTTAGTTTTAACCGTGTCGAAAATCTGAACAAAGCCAGCAAACAGAGGAGAATCCATGAACATCGATCTTCGCACTCTGGCTATTTTTATCAGCCTCACCAATTTAATGCAGGTCATCGCGCTATTCACCCAATACCGGCTGAACAGGACACATGCTGGTCTTGGCTGGTGGACTCTGGGTACCGCGATATGGGGACTGGCTTTTTTATTTAACGCGGTTCGAGAGCATCCGATTTGGGGATTGCTCGCGATCGTTGCCAATAATTTTTGCTTTATATTCGGTTTTGCATTCATCTATGTTGGTGTTTTGCGTTTTTTTGATCAACGGGAACGGCGTGTGCCACTTTACGCAGTAAGTGGGGGATTTGTCCTTGTAGCCGCTTATTTTACTTTGATTGATAATAATTTTGATATCAGGCGGGTCAACTTCTGGGCAGGAGCTGCCGTCATGTCGCTGTTGATTGCCCATGGTTTGTGGATCAACCGCAAACAAGCGTTCCAACCCATTGCCAAAATTCTTGCATTCATATTCTTGATCAGCGCTGTTTTTCTCCTGGCGCTCATGTTTTCCCCGCTTGTTGGCGAACGATTGCCCAACCTGTTCAGTTCATCTTTCACACTTGTCGCCACTTATATAGATGGATTTATTCTCAGCACCTCATGGACTTTTGGATTCATTATTCTTGTCAACCAGCGTTTGAACGCTGAATTCCGCGAAGCAAAAGAAAACTCGGAGATGATATTCAATACGAGTCCCGATGCAGTCTTAATCACGCGCCTGGCGGATGGCTTATTCGTGGATATGAATGAAGGATTTTTCAGGTTGACTGGTTTCACGCGTGCTGATGTAATTGGCAAATCCACCGTCGATATTAATATGTGGAAAAACCCGGCAGATCGGCAAAAGGTGCTGAATGCTTTGAAAGATGCGGGTATTTGCGAAAATTTGGAGGTCATTTTTAATCGCAAGGACGGCAGCGAACTTATCGGAATGGTTTCTGCCAGGCTGATTGCATTGCAGGGTGCGCCTTACATTATCAGTGTGACTCGCGATATAAGCGAACGCAAGCAAGCCGAGGATGCGCTGCGAGAGAGCGAGGAAAAATTCAGAACGATGGCGGATCTGTTGCCGCAAATCGTGTTTGAAACCGACCCTATTGGCAACCTTACATATGTGAACAAGCAAGCCTACCCAATCCTGGGATATTCTGAAGACGAAAATATGATTGGCGTAAATACACTCAGCTTTTATACCCCTGAAAGCAGAGCAAGAGCCATTGAAAATATACAACGTAGAATAGCAGGACAGCCGATGGGCAGCAATGAATATACAATGAGGCGCAAGGATGGCTCCACTTTTCAGGCGTTGGTCTACTCGGCTTCGATTATTAAAGAAAACAAACCAGCGGGATTGCGGGGAATCATTGTTGACATCAGTGAGCTCAAACAGGTAGAGGAAGCCCTACGGGAGGCACATGATACGCTGGAACAACGTGTTACCGAACGCACCGCCGAGTTGAGCGCTGCCAACCTGGCGCTCGAAAAAGCCGCACGCATAAAGGATGAATTCCTGGCCAGTATGAGCCACGAACTGCGCACCCCGCTTACTGGCATTCTGGGCCTTTCGGAAGTGATGCAGATGCCGGGGCATGATCCACTGACCGAGAAACAAAGCACCTACCTGGGTCACATCCACAACAGCGGGCAACGTCTACAGGAAATTATCAATGACATGCTCGATTTTTCCATAATAGAGGCTGGCAAGTTTGCCATGAATCTGACGCCCTGCTCACTGAAAGAAATCTGCCAGTCCAGCTTGCAACTGATAGAGAGCCAGGCCGCAGCCAAAGGCTTGCAGTCCAGCTTCTTAATAACCCCGGACAGCATCCTGATCAATGCAGATGCGCGCCGCCTGCAGAAGATCCTGGTCAGCTTGCTCAGCAACGCGGTCAAGTTCACGCCAAAAGGTGGTGGCTTTGGTATCGAAACGCGGGGCGACCGGACTACGGGCCAGGTGCATATCACCGTCTGGGATGACGGCATCGGTATAAAAGAAGAAGATCTTCCGCGCCTGTTTCAGCCATTCGTGCAGTTGGACGCACGGTTGGCGCGCCAGTTTGAGGGTACCGGGCTGGGGCTGGCGCTGGCGCTCAGGCTAACCGAGCTGCACGGCGGCAGCATCTCGGTGCAGAGTGTGGTTGACCAGGGCAGCCGCTTTACAGTTTCTTTACCGTGGCAGCCGGCGTAATTTCAATTCATTATTAGACTTTTTGCAAAAATCGATCAAGTGGCATTTTTGAGTTCGAGATTGTAGATGACAGCAATCCAGTTGAAGTGCAACGCAAATCGCTTATACCGGTTCCGATAGCGTTCGCACAAAATACAAAAGATTTATAACCTGCGAATGACATTTTCGACAAAGATGCGATCTTTGGATATTTCGCGATTGTTCGCTTTTTGCTCTTTGGTTAATGGATACAATTTGGATTTCTTAGCAGGTGTCAGACTGTTTGACGGCCATCTCCAGGATGCTTTTCCTTACTTGTTTCTGTAAACTCGATTGTCTTGAGAACACCATATGTTGAGTGATCAAAGTTCTTGCATGGATACCCCGAAAACATTATAACTATTTCAATGGCCATTCGATCCTGCGGCGACACCGCCACCGCAGATTTGTATCACGGCAAAAATACGTCCCGCGTCAGACGATTTCCGCAGAATATTGTAAGCACTGCTCTTCGGAAATTGGATGTGCTGAACGCCGCCCACAAACTTGATGATTTGCGTTCACCACCAGGAAATCGATTAGAAGCTCTGAAGGGAAACCTGGAAGGTTTCCACAGTATTCGTGTGAATGATCAATCCCGCTCCGTTGCGGTTCGGGGACTTTGGCGAATTACTTTCCGCTGGAATGACGGCGTACAAGATGTTTCATTGGTAGAGTACCACTAGATAGGTACCATGCTTCCCGAAAACCGCATCCCCACCCATCCCGGCGAAATCTTGCTGGAAAAATTCCTGAACCCGCTCGGTCTATCGCAGGTGGCTTTTGCGATTTGCTAAGCAAATCGGCATATTGGCGTGCCTGTTCAGCGCGTCAATGAAATCGTACGTGGCAAACGTGGAATCACGCCGGAAAGCGCCTGGCTGTTTGCCGAAGCTTTCGGTACCAGCCCGGAATTCTGGCTCAACCTGCAATCGAATTATGATCTTCTACGGTCCAAACCAAAGCGGCAAGTTTCACGCATTGCTGCCATCACATAAATTGGATCAAAGATAGCAATTGGCTGTAAAGTAGGTTCCGTGCTTGTTTAATTACTTCTCGTGAAGTAAAATAGCCCCGAAAGTTTCGTTCTTTTACAACTAAGTTCCAGGGTAATCCTGTCCCCCCAAATTTACTTCGGTACCCACCCCATCCCCGTCGGGGCCGCCAGAAGTAATTCAGGTGGCACAAGAAAACCCGAGATGACTTTAGTCATCTCGGGTTTTCTTGTTTTTTTGACTTTTGTTATTTTTCAATATTTAAGGGTGCCATGCGTTGGGCACTTTTTGTTTTTAAAGTCCTTACCAGCCATTTCATGCACTAATTCTGGTCAAAATTGTCGATCGCGGAATTGATAGGTACTGATATTGGGCGGTCGCGATTTCAGGCACGATAGGATTGAATTAGGTTGGAAGCTTCGCAATTGACGAGGAATATCACCTCGAGGGAGATTATATGTCATTGACGGTAAAGAATTATCCCCGGTCAAAACTTATTCCAAAATTACCACCTTCGATGCAGCTTTTAACGAATGCGTAAGTAGCAATTGGTTTGGAGACCAAGGTTGGCTTGGTATACGGATGGTTCCAAACTCAATTGCTATCGTCGGTTCAGTTCGGGTACAAAAAGCACATGTTACGGATTCGAACACTGGACTTGGAAAACTTCATCGATGATTATCTTTAGAAATGAATTATTCAATACGAAAGCTTGGCAGAAGTGATAGTCTACTGGTCGTGATGCTGGTAATGGCATAATTGGTTGCTTGGTATCATGGTCATCATTTTGCATTAGTCACCCTCCTTCAATTTCCATTTCCCCTGTCAATTTTTGTGCTCACATTGTCCTTTATGGCTGACCAGTGAAAGGGGGGCGATGGTCTATAATACAACGAAAAGGTAGGTAGAGATGGAATATCAAGGAAAACCATTTATGGACTCGGTTTATTCGGGTGGCCCACAAGTTATTCCGGGGCGGATCCGATGTGCGTATTATGATTTCGGCGGAGAAGGAGTTGCCTATCACGACTCCGATCCGGTGAATCATGGCAGCGGCGGATTGAATCCTGCCGATGGAAGCTACCTTCATGAGTTTCGCATCAATGAGGCAGTGGATACAACGTATACGAAGGATGGCGAATACGACAACCATCCCTATAACTATGTCGAGCCTCCGTTGGGAATGCTCTATGTTGGCTGGACCGAGCCGGGTGAATGGATCAAATACACGGTGGAAGTAAAACAAACCGGGCTGTACACGGTCAATCTTTTTTATACATCCAACCGGGGTGGTGACATCGCGCTTTCGGTAAATGACCAGGATGTCACGGGGCCCATTCAAATCCAAACCACTTATCGCGATGATGACCCGCTGGATTGGCGGCAGTGGCATCATTGGAATCAGCTGAATGGCATCGCCAAAATCAAGCTGGAGCAGGGGATTCAGGTTCTGACATTGCATACTGTTTCAAATGGCGGTATGAATTATGCCTACCTGGATTTTGAACCTGCGTTTTAATTTCGGTCATCGCAAGGGAAGGGCGTAGTCCAAAAGGAGCTTTTTGTCATGAATAAGGTGAAAATCGCAAGGTGTGATCTCGACGCATCAGAAATATCGCTGGGCTGCATGCGCATCGCAGATCTGACGAATCAGGAAATCTCCACGCTGGTGCACACGGCCCTGGACGAAGGGATTAATTTTTTTGATCACGCCGATATTTACGGGGGTGGGCAATCGGAATCAAAATTCGCAGAGGCGCTGAACATGTCGCCGCACCTGCGAGAAAATATGATCCTGCAGAGCAAATGTGGTATCCGCCGGGGTTCTTTCGATTTCTCGAAGGAACATATTTTAGAATCTGTGGACGGCATCTTAAAGCGCTTACAGACTGACTATTTGGATGTGCTTTTGCTACACCGCCCGGATGCACTGATCGAGCCAGAAGACGTGGCCGAGGCTTTTACAATCCTGCAAGACAGTGGCAAGGTCCGGTATTTTGGCGTCAGCAACCAAAACCCCATGCAGATTGAATTGTTGGTCAAATTCGTAAAGCAACCTCTGGTCATTAACCAGCTCCAACTGAGCATCACCAACACCGGCATGATTGATGCGGGGCTGAATGTAAACATGCAGATTGATGCCTCAGTCAACCGGGATGGCAGCATCCTGGACTACTGCCGTCTGAGGGAGATCACGATTCAACCCTGGTCTCCGTTCCAATATGGCTTTTTTGAGGGCGCGTTCCTGGATAATGTCAAATTCCCTGAGCTGAACCGGAAAATCAACGAGATTGCCGCATCCTGGGGTGTGACCAATACAGCGATTGCGATTGCCTGGTTGCTGCGACATCCTGCGCACATGCAGCCCATCGTTGGAACAACCAATCCGAGCCGGGTCCGGGATATCTGCAAGGCATCCGATATCAAGCTTTCCCGACAGGATTGGTACGACATTTACCTGGCTGCCGGAAACAAACTTCCCTAATTAATTTCAAAAGGACGATAGAAAAATGAAACTATTGGAAAACAAATGGGCGCTCGTCACCGGTTCCAGCCGTGGGATTGGTCAGCAAATTGCCTGGGGCTTGGCGGAACGAGGCTGCAATATCATCGTGCATGGCCGCGAACCCCAAAACCTCCAGGCAACCCTCGAAAAATTGAAAACATTCAATGTCCAAACCCATATTGCCACAGGTGAACTGTCCACAGCCGCCGGCGTTGCCCAGATCATTAAGCAAGCGATGGCCGCACCGGGGCCAGTGGATATCCTCTACAATAATGCTGCTGTAATGAGCAAATATGAATCGATTTTCACTATCGATCAGGCGGAATGGAACCGCGTTTTTCAGATCAACGTCTGGGCTCTGATCGCCCTTTGCCAGGCTTTCGCTCCAGGTATGCGCGAACGGGGCTATGGCCGCATCATCAACCTCACATCTGGCATTGCCGACCAACCCAACCTGGCTGTCTACAGCGTCTCCAAAGCCGCGGTGGATAAATTTTCACGTGATTTAGCAGCAGAGTTCAAAGGTGAAAACGTACTCGTCAACTTCCTCGACCCGGGTTGGTTGCAAACTGATCTCGGCGGGCCGAATGCACCGGGTAATGTCGAATCCGTTCTGCCAGGCGCGCTCATACCCGCCCTGCTGGGAAGCGATGGCCCGACCGGACGTTTTTATGGCGCTCAGGAATACAAGGATCTGGAGCGTTAACGCACTGAAATTCGAAGTCATTTGCACAGATTATCTGACAGCAAAGTTCGGTTACGCTGAGGTTTTACAACAAGCACATTGTTGCCCTCTTAATACTGGCGATGTTATTTGTTCGGACTGGTTGCGGCTCCGCCGCAACCAGTCCTGATTTAACCACCACAAGCAGGGCAATCTCCGACCCGTCGCCAGCCAGCTCGAATGGGGGAACTCTCCATAAGCAAGTGGCCGGGGATCCGTTTGTTCATCCAGGTGCGTTCAATAACAAGGCAGAACTGGAGTTTGTCAAAGGAAAGTTCACAGAGGCTAGGAACCCTGAGCAAGCTCATTCAATGAATTAAAAACGCTTGTAATTGCCGGCAAAAGAACCAGCCCCCCAACCACCGAAAACAATCAGTAAACGGATTCGCACAAAAGCATTTGCAAATGCCCTGCTTGGTATTATGCCGGCATGGCGCAATATGCGGAAAAAGCAAAATGATTATCTGGAACGGGATTGTTGACTTAACCCAGATCGAATCCAGAATGAGCATCCCTGTCTTCAATGATGACCAAGCAGAGTTCAATTTAGGTTTGAAGCGCATTACCACCCGCTTTCCTGTCGGTTTCTATCTTAAGTCGGATGGCGGCGATCCTAATAAATTTTGGAGCAATCCTATCCAATGGGTGGATGGGTTAACCCAGAAAACTTACCAGGATAACAATCATCATGCGCAGTAAGGGATGGCTTCTGCATTGCATGTTGCCGAAAGTT
This sequence comes from uncultured Anaerolinea sp., assembly GCA_964462245.1. Taxonomy (GTDB): domain Bacteria; phylum Chloroflexota; class Anaerolineae; order Anaerolineales; family Villigracilaceae; genus UBA5195. The sequence goes on along the minus strand of CAYWXS010000134.1, from coordinate 2,244 downwards.
GCATGGAATCACGGGGTGGATCTTTATGCAGATCGCACCAATCGATTAGTTGTCACCCTGGAGCTGATAGCCACCCAACTGCTAACTGATCGGATGCAAGGAACTTGCGTTAATAACCTCAACTCTACCAATTTATATGAGACATGGGAAATTGGTTATAACCATTATCACGCCCGAATGGGTTTTAGTTTGCACAATACCTATGAATTAATCACCAAACAAGTGAAATGGCATGGAATAAACGTTTGAAACACCTTTTACGCGACATTGACACATGCTGGCGCAGTGTAAAACCGTTTTCAGGCCAGGTCAGGCTTGTTTTCGTACAAATCGAATTGAAGTACAATAGGAGAAATGATTGAGCAGACTGCTCTTACAGAAAGCACGCGTACTTTTGGACAATGGGTTAAGCATCAACGCAAAGCGCTCGGTTTAACCCAAACCAGTCTGGCACAGCGTGTGTCTTGTTCCAAGTCCATGATTAACAAAATAGAAAGCGACCTGCGCAGCCCGGCCAAACCAATGATCGAGCTGCTGGCGCTACATCTCAAAATTTCCCCTGCAGATTTCGCCAGCTTCGTTCACCTGGCTCAACCACAATTATTGGTTGAGCCAGGTGATTTTTCACAAAAAGGTAACTCAAACACCGTTAAAACCTTGCCGATACCCGGTAAAGCTTACCCGATTCCGCTGACCCCATTGGTTGGACGCGAACGGGATGTGGCGGCTGTGTGTTCATCCCTGCAACAAACCGGAATTCGACTACTCACCTTAACCGGCCCTGGCGGCATCGGCAAGACCCGCCTGGCATTACAGGTCGCCGAAGAGCTGAATGATAAATTTGCCGATGGGGTCTACTTCGTTTCGCTGGCGCCGGTTCGCACTCCGGCATTAGTACTTTCCACAATCGTTCAGGCTTTAGGGCTTAAATCGATGGGCGATCAGCGTGATGATGAGTTACTCGTCACGCATTTGCGTGAAAAAGCAGCCTTACTAATCCTGGATAATTTCGAGCAGGCCTTACCCGCCACCAAAGCCATCGCCGAGCTTTTGACATTCACTGTTTACCTTAAAGTACTTGTCACCAGCCGAGCCGTCTTGCGGATCAGCGGCGAACGTGAATTTGTCGTCCCGCCTCTGGATGTGCCGGACCTGAACATGGCTACGGCCCCTACCTCAATAGCGCTCTCACCAGCAGTTCATCTTTTTGTGCAATACGCACAAGCCGTTCGCTCCGATTTTGTGCTAACTGCGGAAAATGCCCACAGTGTAGCGGAAATTTGTGCGCACCTTGATGGTTTGCCGTTGGCGCTCATGCTAGCCGCGGCGCGTTGCAAGGTGCTTTCCCCTCAGGCTATTCTGGCGCGTCTGACAGGCGCGCTGGGTAGCGCTCTGGGTTTGCTGACTGGCGGTGCACAGGATTTGCCTGCGCGCCAACAAACCATTCGCCAAACCATTGATTGGAGTTACAACCTGCTGAGTGAGCGCGAGCAAACTTTATTCAGACGATTGGGTGTCTTTGTTGGTGGCTGCACTCTGGATACCATTGAAGATGTGTGTAACAGGCTGAAAGAGGAATCTCAGCTGCGCTTCCGTTCGGCACCATCCATTTCGGCTTTAGATTCGGCGGTTGCCTTGGTGGATCAGAGCTTATTACGCCAGATGGAAGGGTTGGATGGCGAACCACGTTTTTTCATGCTGGAAATATTGCGTGAGTATGCGTTTGAATGCCTGATCACCCGCAATGAATTGGAACTGATGCGCCATCAGCATGCAGTCTACTTTCTGCGATTGGTAGATGCAATAGAGCCAAAGCTGAGCGGGGCAGAACAAGAATTTGCTTTAAAGCGTTTGGACGCGGATTATGATAACATCCGAGCCGCTCTTACCTGGAGTTGCGCCTACGACATCGAAATAGCGTTACGGATGGCGGCCGTATTATGGGAGTACTGGCTATCGCGTGGTTACTTTAGCGAGGGGCGGGCGTGGCTGACGGATATTTTGCAACGCTCCGGCACAATCCTAAGCAAGAACCAGGATTATTCCACACCTTCACTGCTGATGCGTGTGCGCGCACAGGTACTCAATGGTGCCGGCTTATTGATCTCCGTCCAAGGGGACCAGCCAGCAGCCAGCGTATACCTTCAGGAAAGTTTGCGCCTGTTCCGGGAATTGGGTGATCAGATGGGAGAAGCCTGGGCGCTTAACCATCTGGGTCAGACTCTGAACCTTTCGGACCAACAG
>CAYWXS010000133.1:0-17627 GCA_964462245.1 uncultured Anaerolinea sp. | reverse complement strand
CCCGCTTCAGGTTTGCTCCCCCTTCCCGCTTCAGGTTTGCTCCCCCTTCCCGCTTTTCGGGAAGGGGGCGGGGGGATAGGTCCAGTATGCTCAATTGCGTTTTTCGATTAAACCTGCCGCACCGATTCCCCGTGGAGGCTGATGGACACACAAAAATTCCCCTATCAACGCCTGGTTGTGATCGGTACAACAGGCTCGGGTAAATCCACCCTGACAGAAAAGTTGGGACAGCAGCTGGGGCTGCGCTGGGTGGACATGGACGAACTGCACTGGCTGCCAGATTGGAATGAACGCCCTACGCTGGAATTCCGGGCAATTCTGGATGAAATCACGCAAGGCAGCGGCTGGGTCCTGGCCGGAAATTACAGTTCGGTCCGAGACATCACCTGGGCCAGGGCCGAGGCCATCGTCTGGCTGGATTACCCATTCTGGACAATCTTCTGGCAGTTGTGGAACCGCACCTGGCGCCGCTGGTGGACGCATGAATTGTTGTGGGGCAGCAATTACGAGCGAATCTGGGTCCAGTTTAAGCTCTGGTCGCCAAATGATTCGATTTTTGGCTGGTTGTTCAAAACCTATTGGCGTCGAAAACGGGAGATTCCAATGGAGTTAGCCAACCCGGCCTATGCACACCTGCATATCTTTCACCTGCACACACCCACACAAGCAAAAATGTGGTTGGAAGGGCCTGGGAAGTAAATGAAGAGCAGATTGCTTCCGAGCGAAAGTGGATCACCGGTACACATCGTCCCGATATCCTTCGGAAATAACATTTTGAAGTTGATGATTTATCCAACCGAAGCCTGACAAATATAGCTATTTGGTAAATCCAGCCAAAATTGCCCTTTGATCGCTTCGTAAGGTTCGAAATTTGATTTACAATTATTCCATGCTAAACAGTCAGCTTTTAATTGGTTGGAATATTTCAGCGATTTTGTTCCTGTTCTCACTGGCTTAGCTGAACATTTCAGCCATGTTGGTATGCAAGTTCCACACGCCGCAAGGACGCACTTATTGTACACAGCTGCAGGACGGCATATTGATGTTCGATAAGACTGGTGTTGTGGTGTACCCCAACCCCACCGCCGGGGTTGGGCTTGCGGGAAATAGTCGCAAGAGGTCTGGCATGCGAGTGACAACACATGGATGAGAGGAACATTATGGACGTGCAAAAGATCTTGATCGTGGATGATCACCCCTTGATGCGCACGGCCTTGCGGATAGCGGTAGAAGATAACACCGACCTGATAGTGGTGGGTGAGGCCGGCAGTATATTGGAGGCGCGCCAACTGGCTGAAGAATTGCGCCCGGACCTGCTGATGCTGGACCTGTACCTGCCGGATGGAAACGGCATGGAAATGATCCATTACCGCAACAAGCACCTGCCAGAAATGCGGATTTTGGTGGTAACCAGTAGTAATTCTGAGAAAGACCTGCTGACTGCCCTGCAAGCCGGTGCCGATAGCTATATAATGAAGGATAGCTCGCCGGAGCAGTTGATCCGTGCGACGCGAAATGTACTCTCCGGTAAGAATTTTCTATCCCCGGGCGCGACCATTATTTTATTAAAACAAATGAGACAGCCCCCGTTAGCAGAACCGAAGAAACCAGCCTTGCCAGCGTTGAGCGCACGCGAGCAGGAAATCATGCGTCATCTGGCAAGCGGGGCCAACAATAGCCAGATCGCGGCGGCACTGCAGATCAGCGAAAGCACCCTGCGCACCCATTTCCAACACATCTTAAAAAAGCTTGGTTTGCAGAGCCGCTCCCAGGCAGTGGTGTACGCGCTTCATAACAAATAGCGAGCACGCCTTAGACATCCTGTCTATGGCAAGCGTGAAAAAATCGACGGCACGTCTATGCAAGAGGGGTAATTTGTCACTTACATTAGGCCCATGTGCTCCATATAATTGTATTTGTTACCATAGTACCTGTTTGCATTAACTAATTTACGCCAAAGAGTGTAAATGTTATCGTTTTAACTAAACTGATAAATTTTTGCTGTGGAAATGGTGAATCTATGAAACATGGACAACCGATTTGGGTAACAGTTTTGGTGTTTGCAGCGTTGCTGGTTGGTTTTTTCCCGCCTGGTCCAGCCGCGGCAAAACAGAACCCTGCACTGTTAAACTTAATTTCCACGAATGAGCATACCGACTATGATTCTGGCTCGATATATGTTCTCAATGATGGCAACCTGCGCAGTTATAAAGACGCAGTTTCGGACTGCAACCTGTTTGGGATGAGCGTGTCGTATTCGGTCTCGGGCGGCAATGGTTATTATCGGGTACAGGGTAAGTCTACCAAGCCTGGCAAATGTACCGGGTCGGTAACCTGGGATATTAAAAATAAAGTTGATATATGGTCTTACTTCACACTTGACATCTATGCCGTGAATGAATACCCAACGCTGAAACTTTCAGCAGCAACTGTCAGTGAGAACATGCCGGTTGGAACCAAGATCGGCAACATTACCTGGGACGATCCGGATATCGTTGAGGGTGACACTAGCACGCCTTACACGCTCAGCATTTCTGGCGGGGCCAATATGAGTGACTTCTCCATCTCCAGCGGGGCACTCTATACCAACGCAGTCTTTAATTACGAAGCTGGCACTTCCAAGGCGGTCATATTACGGGTAACGGACCCCTCTAAACTCTCTACGGACGTGAGCTACGACATCAGCATTACGAACGTAAATGAAGTACCCAGTAATATCAGCCTTTCGCCTTCCAACGTCAACGAGAACGCCGCCGCCAACACCACGGTCGGGGTGCTCTCCTCCACCGACCCAGACGCGAGCAACACCTTTACCTACGCACTGGTTGCCGGGACCGGCAGCACCGATAACGCTTCCTTTAATATTCTGGGCGCCAACCTGCGCACCTCGGCTGCTTTTGATTATGAAGCCAAAAGCAGTTACGCCATCCGTGTGCGCAGTACCGACCAGGGCGGACTGTATTACGAAAAGGCCCTGACGGTCAGCGTGACCGACCTCAAGGAAAACACACTCACCACCATCAGCAGCGACCTGCCTGACCCTAGTATTACCGGGCAGGCTTATGTTGTCTCCGTAGGTGTGGCCGCGGCAGCCGGGGCAGGTACGCCCACCGGCAGCGTGACTGTTGGGGATGGCGCCACGACCTGCAGCGCTACCCTGAGCGCCGGCAGCGGCAGCTGCACCCTTACCAGCACAACCACCGGCAGCAAGACCATTAGCGCCGCCTATGCCGGAACCAGCTCGTGGAATACCTCCAGCGCAACCAGCGCGGCCCACACGGTCAACGCCGCCAACACCAGTACCAGCATCAACAGCGACCTGCCCGACCCGAGCGTTGCCGGGCAAGCTTATAGCATTGGCTTTAGCGTGGCGGCCACATCGCCCGGCAGTGGAATTCCCAGCGGCAGCGTAACGGTCAGCGACGGCACAACCAGCTGCAGCGGTAGCCTGACCAACGCTGCGGGCAGCTGCAGCCTGACGAGTGCCACGGCTGGCAGCAAGACCCTGACCGCAACTTATGGCGGCAGCACCTATTACCTTGGCAGCAGCAGTACCACCACGCATACCGTTAACAAGTCCGGTACCAGCACGACCATCTCTGGCCATACGCCAAACCCCAGTCTGACCGGGCAAGCTTATACAGTCAGTGTAAATGTTGCCGCCGCCAGCCCTGGCAGCGGCACGCCCAGCGGCAATGTAACCGTCAGCGATGGCAGTGCCAGCTGTACGGTTACACTTGCCAGCGGCGCAGGCAGCTGCAACCTGACCAGTACTACTGCTGGCAGTAAAAGTATCTCGGCCAGCTACAACGGCGATGGCAACTTTGCCACCTCGGTTGCGAGCGCCGCGACACACACCGTCAATGCGGCCAGCACCAGCACAAGCATCACAAGCGACTTACCGGACCCGAGCGTGACCGGCCAAAGCTATCTTGTTAATGTCAGTGTTTCGACATTAAGTCCTGGCAGTGGAACGCCAACCGGATCGGTAACCATTGGCAATGGTGCCAGTACCTGTACGGCAACGCTGACCAATGGCGCTGGCAGTTGCAGCCTGAGCAGCAGCACGATTGGCACTAAGTCCATCAGCGCCAGTTATGTGGGTGATGCCAACTTTGCCAGCTCCAATGCCACGGCAGCAACCCATACCGTTAACAAAGCCAGTACCAGTACCAGGATCATATCTGATACTCCGGACCCAAGCCTGACCGGGCAGCCCTATAGCGTTAGTGTGACCGTATCAACGCTAACGCCGGGCAGTGGCATACCAACCGGCAGCGTAACCGTCAGCGATGGCAGCGCCAGTTGTTCGGCAGCCCTCACCAGCGGGGCAGGCAGCTGCAACCTGACCAGTACCAGTGCCGGGAACAAAACCATCACTGCCAACTATGTGGGAGATGCGAACTACTCCACTTCCACGGCTACCGCGGCAAGCCATACCGTCAACCTGGCCAGCACCAGTACCAAAATCAACTCAGACCTGCCAAATCCAAGCGTGATCGGCCAGAATTACACGGTGAGTGTCACCGTCTCGGCCGTGAGCCCGGGCGGCGGCGCTCCGGCTGGGACCGTCAATGTCAGCGATGGGGGCAACACTTGCCAGATTACCCTTACCAGTGGGAGTGGCAGTTGTAACCTGCCCTCCACAAGTGTGGGGACCAAAACCATTACTGCCAGTTACCTGGGCAACTCCAGCTATTCAGCTTCAGCAGCCAGCAGTATTAGCCACAGCGTAAACAAGGCAGCCAGCAGCACCAGCATTACAGCACATACGCCAAACCCATCCGTTTTTGCGCAAACTTATAACGTCAGTGTACGCGTTGCCGCAGTGGCACCGGGTATTGGCATCCCAACGGCTACGGTGACAGTCAGCAACGGCACGCAAACCTGCGTGGCCACACTTTCAGGGGGGCTGGGTTCGTGTAATTTGGCATCTGGCAATGCTGGCAGTAAAACGTTAACGGCAACTTATATCGGGGATGCCTATTTTACGGGTTCTACATCCGCAAGCGCCAGTCATACCGTCAGCCAGGAAGTCACTACAACGACCATTACCGCACAGGGAACGGACCCAACTGTGACCGGTGAAGGCTACAGCGTGAGTTTTAGCGTGGCGGCCGCTCAGTTAGCCGCTGGCACCCCAACCGGCAGCGTTACTGTGAGCGACGGCAGTCAGAGTTGCACTGGCAGCCTGACCGCTGGGAGTGGCGATTGCGTCTTGGCCTCGCTCAGTATTGGTACGAAAGATCTGACTGCAACCTACTCAGGGGCCGATAATTTCAGCACTTCCAGCGGCAACGCGATTCATGTGGTCAACAAAGCCGGCAGCACGCTGGAGATACTGGATAACCCGGATCCATCAGAAATAAACACAGGTTTTGCTGTTACGGTAACTGTAAAAGCCGCTGCAACAGGCGGCGGCACCCCAACCGGCAGCGTTAGCGTAAGTGATGGAAAGAACGGCTGTACTGACCTGCCCCTGAACAATGGCTCTGCCATATGTAATATGCCGGATAGTGAGGAACTAGCGCAGCGCCCATTTGATGGGATCCTGAGCGTGACCTACAGCGGTGACGAAAACTATGATGGTATTGTCACCGCCGAGAAAGAGCCCCACACCTACGCAAATCTTGTCCCGCATCTCAGTATCGATCTGATTGAGCCTGAACCAAGCCTGCCTGGGGAAAGCTACACTGTGCATTTCTCCGCCAGGGCCACACTGCCTGAATCTTCAGAGCTGCCAGCTGGATCTATAACGATCACCGATCCAAATGGGGCTACCTGTTCCGGCGTTTTGACAGAGATGTATTTCCTCACTCCGAATGCTGTCAGCGAGGGCAGCTGCTTGCTCACCACCAGCAGCGCGGGGGCTCATAAGCTTACTGCTTTTTATGCTGGGGATGTTAATTTTTCCTCGGGCAGGGCTACCATCATCCATACTGTCCAAAAAGGCGCTACGGCTACCACCATTGTCAAGATGGTCCCGGATACAACCGTCAAGACCGGGCAGGAATACGCTGTGTTTGCCGAGGTGGTCTCGGTCTCCCCAGCTACGGGCACCCCAACCGGGGAAGTCGCAGTCAGCGACGGCGAAGGCAGCAGTTGTTCGATCACATTGGTAGACGGGAAAGGCTCGTGTACATTGGGCACCTTTGTGGTAGACCCGCTTGGGGAGATCTCCATTTCGAGCGAATATCAGGGAGATCAAAACTACCAAAGCTCCAGCGCCAGTGCCAAACACGCCATCAACAAGGCCAATACCTCTTTGGCTATCACCGCAATCGCGGCAGAGCCATCCGTAACTGGCGAAAATTATGCGGTGAGTGTGAAAGTGGTCGCCGAGGCACCTGGCAGCGGTAACCCTGCGGGCAGCGTGACTGTAAGCGATGGAACCCGAACCTGCAGTGCAACCCTGGCGAACGGCGCTGGCTCTTGCTTCCTGGAAGGCAGCACACCCAGAACTTTGGCCATTCAGGCTGATTACGCCGGAGATGATAATTACGAAGCCAGCGTGGCAACCGCCGTCAACCATGATATTAATTTGGCTGACTCGCAAACCAGCATTGTCAGTGCAACACCCTTGAGCAGCGTGGTAGGCGAAGAATATGCCGTGAGTGTGAGCGTGGAAGCGCTAGCACCTGGGATAGGCGTGCCAACCGGCAAGGTCGCCGTGAGCGATGATGCCGGACACACTTGTGAGGTGGATCTGGCCAGCGGGCTTGGTTCGTGTAATTTACCTTCAACGGCAGCCGCTGAACTGACATTGAGCGCGAAATTTGCCGGAAATAGCAGTTTCAATGAGTCTGAAACAACTTTGGCGCACACGGTACTGCCAGCTTCTACAAGCGTTAGCATTACCACGGACGATACAGACCCCAGCGTGACTGGACAGGCCTATAGCATTGCAGTAAAAGTGGAGACGGTCACACCGGGCATCGGCACGCCGCTGGGCGAGGTGCTGGTGGACGACGGGTCACAGAGCTGTACGGCTGCGCTTAGCGCGGGCCTGGGCTCTTGTGAATTAACCTCAACCTCAGCGGGAAGCAAGACCCTTTTCGCAAACTATAAGGGCGATGTTGATTTTTACGCATCCACCTCAGTGAGCGAGTTACACAGCGTTGATAAAGCCGAATCGTCCACCAGCATCCTGACCGATCAGGCAGACCCGACCGAGGTGGGCAGTCTGTATACCGTGTCTGTCAAGGTTGCAGCCAACGCACCGGGCAGCGGCACGCCCAGCGGGATTGTGGAGATAGCCAATGGCAATAGTACCTGCTCGGCGGTCTTAGTCAACGGCCAAGGCAGTTGCGACCTTTCAGCGGATGTGGTGGCGACAAATAATATCGTTGCCAGCTATGTCGGTGATAATGATTTTAATCAATCATCCGATACGGAAAGCCATAAAGTGGTGAACTTGACCCCAACCATCAGCATTACAGGCATTAGCCCAAATGAAACTGTGGTGGGTGAAGAATACACGGTGTCGTACCGGGTTGCGCATGCCAAGGGCATACCAGGCGGCCCCGTCACCATCCTGGAAGGCAGCGGCGTGCAGGACGACCAGTGTACTGGCAACCTGGATGGGGCAGGCGAAGGCAGCTGCGTCCTTACATCGCAGATTCCGGGAACGAAGGATATTTCGGCCACCTACAATGGCGATCTGGTCTTTGACCCCGCTGAAACCACACTGAAGCATGTGGTGAACAAAGCCGATAGCCTAACCACCATCGAGTCTGTCAACCCTGATCCATCCAAAGTGAACATGCCTTATACGGTGAAAGTACTTGTGGCTGCGGTTGCGCCGGGCAGCGGGTTACCGGGTGGAACTGTCACAGTGGACGATGGCTCCGTCGGAAATAACTGTGAGATCACCCTGACAGCAGGTCAGGGATATTGCGATCTGAGCTCTTCGAGCTCCGGAAGCAAGACGATTACCGCAACCTACGCGGGCGATACTCAGTTCAATGGATCGGAAAGTACGGGTAGAGAAACCACAGTCGAGAAGACCGCGCCGACGGTTACGATTAGCTCTACCAGGACCAACCCATCGCTTGTGGGACAGGCATACAGGGTGGACTTTACCGTCTCGTATGCCAGCAACGGCACCCCAACTGGTATAGTGACGATCAGCGATGGCCTGGGCGGCAGCTGCAATGGCAGCCTGCTGGCAGGTGCGGGCTTCTGCAGCCTTTCCACGGCTACAGCGGGTTTAAAGAATCTGAATGGCAGTTACGCTGGGGATAGTGCTTTTGAGGTAGCTAGTGCAAACACCCCGCACGAAGTACTAAAGGCTGAGACTGAGATTACGCTCCTGGACGATGTGCCGAACCCATCCCAAACCGGTCAGGAATTTGAAATTGAAGTGCAGGTCTCGGCCCTGTCACCTGGCGCTGGCTCACCTGGCGGTGTAGTCGTCCTGGATGACGGGAATGGTAACAAATGCGAAGCGACCCTGACCGCTGGCACGGGGAAATGCACGTTGACAAGCTTTACAGTTGGCAGCAACCTGATTCAGGCCAGTTATGCTGGCGATGACAACTATAACAGCAGCAGCAACATCAAAGGGCATACCGTTGTGGCATCTGCCTCACTCACCCAAATTACCAATCACACGCCAGCCCCATCTCTCCCAGGCGAGGGTGTGACCTTTACCGCCAGGGTGGACCCGGCGGGTGGTGGCAGCGGACAGCCTGGCGGCACGGTGCAGATCAAGGCAGACGGCAGGCTGATGTGCGAGGCAACGCTGGCAGGCGGCGAGGCAAGCTGCTCTGTACCTGAGTTGTCCCTGGGCAACCATAACCTTGTGGCCACTTATCTCGGTTCAAAGGATTATGCCACTTCAGTCAGTCAGAGCCTGATGCACTATGTGGACCGGATTAGCCTGGATGATAACAAGACAAGTACCTCATTCAGCGCTATTGGCCAGTTTGACAATCACGCAGACACGGCCCCCTTTACCTATACACTTGAAACCAGCGGCCGCGTTTGCAGCGCAGTAAATGGAGCCGACAACGACAGTTTTAGCGTGACTGGCAATACGCTCCAACGTGCGAGCGCTGCTAAGGCAGGAACCTATACCATCTGTGTCCAGAGCACAGATGCCAACGCCGGCCTGATACAGGCTGTCTTCTCGATCATTATCACGGAACCACCCAGTATGGTTGGTGCGGGCTTAGACCATAATAGCGTAAATACGAAACAGACCGAAGTGGGCAAGTTCCAGGCTCAGGGCGGGCAGAAACCGTATGTGTTTGGCCTGCAAAACAGCGGGGCTGTCTGCAAAAGCGATAATTCCAGCGGCAACCAGTATTTTGCCGTGGTCGGGAATCAGTTGAATATTGTGCCCGGCACCGCGGTTGGCACGTACCCGATCTGTTTTGAGGTGACGGACCTTGAAGGCGAGAAGGCCCAAAAAACCGCGACCATCAGCGTAACAGCAGCGCCAGAGGGTGTGAATCTGAGCCATAACAAGGTTTCGACCAATCAAACGGTGGTTGGCACACTCAGCATGGCGGATGGTCAGGAACCAATCCTCTATGCCCTGGCCGATAGCGGGAAAGTGTGCAATGACACCAATGCTGCGGATAACGGCGATTTTAATACGCTGAATGACCAATTGCAACTGAACCCAGGCTCCGCGGCGGGTGTTCGCAGCATCTGCGTGCAGTCTACAGATGTCAACAATACTGTCCTGCAACAAGACTTCAGTATCTATGTTACCGAACCGCCATCTGCGCTGACGTTGAGCAATACCAGCTTAACGGTTGCGCAAAGCCTGGTGGGAACCCTGGGCACGGTAGACGGGCAGCGTTTGTTTGACTATAAGTTGGCCAACAGCGGTAACGTGTGCAATGCGGATAACGGCGGCGACAACCTGAGCTTCAGGGTTTTGGGGAACGGCTTATTGCGGCAGCCTGAAACCCCGGCTGGAAAGTATTCCATTTGTTTGCAATCGACCGATGCGAACGGCGGGAGCATCCAACAGGATTTTGAGATCAGCGTTAGCGCTGATACTGGCGGCAATCCAGAATGGGTCGCGCAGGTCAGCAGCAGCAAACTGATCAATGGCGATGGGCCAGGCACCGTGGTGGGCCAGGCAACATCCAGCATTGAAAATGCACGTTTTGAAATAACAGATCTGGCACATTTCCCGTTTGGGGCTTTATTCAAAATCAGCCCAACGGGGACGATTACCTTCGTAGGTACTGCCGATGATGCTACCGAACCCTATTACCCGATTCGGATATTGGTAGTGGCGCCGGATGGCAGCTCTCGGACCCTGGATACGGTGATCGAAGTCATGCGGGATGGCTTGAAGGTAGGCGACCTGGGCGTGGATGACAGGGGCAAGGTCGTTCGGGGTGGCAAGGTGGAAATTGATGTATTGGCGAATGATGTCCTTGGCAGCCATGCGAACCGCTGGATCAGCCATGAGATCGTTCAATATCCACAAAACGGTAAGGCCTGGGTCGGCAGCATTTTCTACCAGTCAAACAAACAATTTATCGGAAAGGATTACCTGACCTACCGTGCCTGCGACAATCTGCGCTATTGTGTTATGGCAACCTTGCGGATCGATGTACAAGCGCCTTTCATCCCAGAGACAGGTTTTTCACCAAACCAGAAGACCGAGCTGCCCAAACAAGCAGCGTGGCAGGCTTTCCAGCAAGCAAGCGGTCTACGGATAAGCATTGCCAAACTAGGCTTGGACACGGAGATCGTTGGTGTGCCGAAAAATGGCGACACCTGGGAAGTTGACTGGCTGGGAAATTCAGTCGGCTGGTTGCAGGGCACAGCCTTTCCAACATGGAATGGTAACAGTGTGATCACAGGTCATAATACCAATCCAGAAGGGCTGCCAGGCACCTTTGCCGGGTTATCTGACTTAAGTTGGAATGATGAGGTAGTCATCCTCTACCAGGGATCCAGGTACGTGTACCAGGTTCGAGAAGTGTCCCCACGGCTGCCAGCGGACCGGTTGGACAATGTGACCGAACACCGCGAAGGCGCATGGATCACATTGGTGACATGCGCAGGCTTCGATGCGAGCACGAACAGTTATTTATACCGGTACGTTGTTCGGGCGATGCTGGTACGGGTCGAGTAACTACTATGACAATGTCACATTGAACAGATGCTCTCTGAACCTTACTTTAATCTGTCATTGCGAACCAGCGGTGCTCTCCCGCTGGTGTGGCAATCTTCCCGCCAATTCGGAGATTACCACGCCGCCAAAAATAAGCACGGCGCCTCACACATCGTCCCGATATCCTTCGGGAATGACAGACAGCTGCACGGAAAAATGACATTGTCAAAGTAGATACCGAGTAGAGTGATCTGGACATCGAGATAGAGATTGGAATAAATCCGCCTGTGCCTGGACTGCTATACGCAGCCCATTCAGATTTCCATCTCATAGACCCGGTAGCGCCGCGAAGGGCTGGCCCCCAGCTTCTTGATCGCATTGATCATGGGCCAGTTATCCTCCAGCACATAATTAATTTCCATCCAGAGCTCCGGCGAATACAGCGATTCATACAGCGCGCGGTAAAGCAGGCTGTCCACAGCTTTGCCATGATATTCAGGGATCACCCCCAGCGCGAACATGCGGTAGCGCTTCAGGCGCGGAATCCCCCATAGCAGCTTGACCCACCCAAACGGCAGCAGCGATCCGCCCAGCCCCTTCAAAAGCGAATTCACATCCGGAATGGCAATCGCGAAGCCAATCGGCGTGCCATCTTCCGTTTCCGCAAACAAAACCCCTTTCGGCTGAATGACCGGTTTCAGGTCGCGCGCCGTAGCCTGCACTTCCTCGGCAGTCACCGGTGAATAGCCCCAGTTATTGATGATGGTTGCATTGGAGAGTTGTTCAATCAGCTGCACTTCCGCCGGGAATTTCGCCATGTCCAGACGGCGCACCCGCACCTTGTAGCGTTGCGCCACCGCATCGGTCAGCTCCAAAATGCGCGGCGGGATCTGGTACCCCTTCTTGGCATCCACTTCCCAGCACAACAAATCCTTTGCTTTCTCAAGACCGAATTGGACCAGGATTTCATTATAAAACGGCGGGTTATACGGCGCCATGACCACCGCCGAAGGCTCAAAGCCTTCCAGCACCATGCCCCATTCCTGCGAAACAAAGGTCCACGGGCCGCGCATCGAGCGCATACCTTTTGCCTTCAGCCAATCCCTGGCCGCCTGCAGCAACAGGCGCCCGCCTCCCGAATTGTCCAGCACCTCAAAGTAGCCAAACAAACCGACCGGCTCTTTCCAAAACTCATTCGCCAGCAGATCGATAAAGGCCGCGATCCGCCCAATGATTTTCCCATCCTGCTCCAGCAGGAACAACTGCCATTCGCAGTGCTTCAGCAGCGGATTGCGCCCGGCATCAAACTGCCCATTTTGCTCATCCCGCAAAGGCGGCACCCAGAGCGGGTCTTGCTTGTAAAGGCGATACGGCAAATCGATGAACTCATCAAGCTCACGTCTGCTCTGCACGGGTTGAATGTTCATGGGCTGCACCTCTGCATTTATTGTGTGTGCATGTCATTTTATCCCAACATTGACTGGAAGGGGAAGCTCAGCGTCCACGCATCCAGATAAATCTGGACGCTAACGCGACAGCGGATAAATCCGCTTTAGCCCGATTTACCGGGCGTAATCCGGACGGCCTACGTGCGAGGTCCTGGCGTCCACCCTGTGTGGTGATGGATATATTTTTGCTTTGCGAAGCAGTGCAAAAACTTTATTCTTCCCTGTTCTTTAACCCCATCACAAGCGTACTAATCCCAACAAATGCCAGAACAGCCAGTACCAGGGACCACTCAAAACCGGATTCAATCTGAATGAGCTGCG
Organism: uncultured Anaerolinea sp.; assembly: GCA_964462245.1. Taxonomy (GTDB): domain Bacteria; phylum Chloroflexota; class Anaerolineae; order Anaerolineales; family Villigracilaceae; genus UBA5195. The sequence goes on along the minus strand of CAYWXS010000133.1, from coordinate 4,772 downwards.
AAACCAGGTTGAGACCCAGCCCCAAGCCCAGCACCAACCCCAGTCTTAACAGATGCTGTCTTTCCAATAGCAACGGATTATCTTCAACGGGCGCCAACACCAACCGGCGCGAGAATTCGTCCAGGTCCCAGGCTGCCAGCGTGCACATCAGCGCCGCCAGCATCAGCCAAAAGCTGAGCCGGGCCCACACGCCAACAGCTGCCAGGACGACCACCACGATCAGTAATAAACCCAGGGTGGGTAAAAACTTGCGGCGCATAAAAAATAGCGTCAGGGGCAGCAAGAGCAGGATCAGCAATCCGAAGGGCACATATCCGGCAGCCATCCAACCCGCCGAGAGGGCACCCAGACCCAAAACCAGCAAGACGTAAAAGGAAATTTTTGTCATGTTTTTTACCGGCCCCCACCGCTGCTGATGGCACGGATAAACGCAGGCGGACGCGAGAGCGAGCTTTCCACAACCTGCTCAAAAGGCTGGCTGATATCCCAATCCACCACCTGCACCGCGGCATGCCGCAGACGCTGCAGCGTCACCCGCCGGCGCATACTCAGGATGCGTGCCGCCTGGCGAACGGCTTCGGTTTGCGGCAGCTGGGCGGCTTCATAGCGGATGGCATTCGGACTGACGACGATCACCGCATAACCTTGCGCGCGCAGGTTGACCAACGGCTGCACATCATCATCGATCAAAGGGCTGATAAAGACCACCTGAGAATTGACCGGGAACAACTTACGCGGGATATAAATACCAGCAAAGGCCTGGTTGTCACCCGGCAAAGCCCGCGCCAACGAATGCAGGATACGCTCACGCTGACCTTTGCCATAACCGGGTAACGTCCAATTGATATACTGCCCATAAATCAGCAGCCCAACCCGGTTGCCCGCCGAAAGAAAAGCATCCGAAAGCGAGGCGGCCGCCAGGATGGATTCGTCAAAAATGGTCAGGTTGGCACCCAGTTGATTGACCTTGCGCCGGGCGTCCAGGATAATGCCGACATCCGCCACACGCTCCTGCTCATACTCATTGGCATACAGGGTTTGCGGATGGCGGGCCGAGACATGCCAGTTGACGGCATGCAGCGAGTCGCCGGGTTGGTACTCGCGCACACCGTAGAAATCCACACCCGAGCCGCCCTGATGGGCAGGGATGGTGCCCGAATAGACATTGGTCGCCCGCGTGCGGATCGCAATCCGGCGCACCTTGGGCGCAGACGGCAGGACCAGCAGTTGACCGCTGGTTGGAATATTTTGATGGATGCTCAGCAGGCCAAACAAGTCACTGGCACTGGCTTCCAGATGGCTGAAGGCATGGAAACCGCGCTTGCCGGTGAAGGTGTAAGCCCAATGCAATGTCTCCCCTTTTTTCAGCGAGAGCATGCGCCGCGACGAGCCCAGGGTGATCTTTGTATTTTCGGGCAGGGGATCATTCAAAACGAGCTGGTGCACACTGGAACCGTGATTAGTGATGGTGAGCGTTACACTGACAGGCTGCCCGGGGGCGGCGCGTTCGTCTGAAAGTTCACGCTCCACCAACAGGTCGAGGCGCTCGGGCGCAAAAAGAAAACCAGCCAGCAGATAAACCGCCAGCGGAATTGCCAGCTCCAACCACCCGGAGCTGAACGAAGCCAGCCCGCCGAGCAGCAGAACAAAGAGCAGAAAACCAATCAGAAGGATACGCGACATAAGAAGAGTGCCTGCTTTTGGTCAGAGCCCGCGAAGTTGCGGCAAATGGAACTCAGACACCTCTGACCACCGGCACCGGGACTTTTTTGAGCACATCCGCAATGACATCCTCGGCCACACGGCGGCCCATCCAATATTCGGGCTGCATGATCATACGATGGCTGAGGACCGGCACGGCAAAAACCTTGATGTCATCCGGTACGATATAGGTGCGGCCCTGCAGGGCGGCCCGGGCGCGAGCCAGTTTGAGAAAAGCCAGCGAGGCACGCGGAGAGGCACCCACCGCCACGCGCCGGTCAACACGTGTTTCGTGCACAAGCTGGGCAATATACAACTCCAGGTCCCCATCGACATGGATGGTTTCCACCACTGCCCGCATCTCCAACACTTCGGCGGCCGAACTAACCGGCAAAAGGGTCACTTCCTCCACCTGGCGGGTACGGCGGCGCTGCAGGATTTCTCTTTCTTCATCCAGCGAGGGATAGCCCACACTCAGTTTAATCATAAAGCGATCCAGTTGGGCCTCTGGCAGGGGGAAGGTACCTTCGTATTCGATCGGGTTCTGGGTGGCAAGCACCAGGAACGGTTCCAGCAGTGAGATAGTCTCACCCTCCAGGGTGACACGCGCCTCCTGCATGGCTTCCAGCAGTGCGGATTGGGTCTTGGGGGAAGCGCGGTTGATCTCATCCGCCAGAATTAGATTGGCGAAAATGGGACCTTTGCGCAGCTCGAAGCGGTTTTCGTTACGGTTAAAGATATAGCCACCGGTGATATCCCCGGGTAACAAGTCCGGGGTGAACTGGATACGCTTAAAATCCAAACCGAGCGCAGTTGCAAAACTGCGGGCAGTCAGAGTCTTGCCCAGGCCCGGAAAGTCTTCAAACAGGATGTGCCCGGCAGCCAGGATGGAACAGGTGACCGTTTCCAGCAAGTCATGCTTGCCAATCACCGCGCGCTCCACCTCGGCAATTACTTTTTTACCAAGCGCAGCCACATCACGAACGTCTGAGATCATCGTTATTCTCCATTTCGGACTCAAGATAGTCGATCACCGGGCCAATGTTGATATCAAATGGCGTGGATGAGCGGCTGGAATCTGTTTTTGAACCTGTGATTTTTAAAATCCAGTCAAAATTCACCCAGGTTGGTAAATAAATCCCACCCGGCAGGGGGCCAATCCGCGGCAGGGAATAATCAGAAAAACTGTTATTAAAACCAGCATCCAGATAGCGGCGTACTTCCGGATTAACCTTTTGTTCCTCAAAATCCAGGCGGCGGGTACGCTGGTGCAGGCGCATTTCCTGCATATCCATGGCAATACGCGCCATGGATCGCGCAATCTGCCATTTGAAGTAAATGCCGCCTTCCTTGCGTTCGATCTGCATGGCGACCTCTTCGACCGGACCCTGGACGTGATAAACCCTGGTGTTCTGGCTGCCACGCGGCCGCAGCTGGCTGACCAGCCGCCCCACCACCAGGTAAAACATGACGATCACAAAAATAAACCACAGCACAGGCTGTGGAATATAGCGATAGATTAGCCCCAGCAGCCAGAACAAATAAGCAGCCGGGCGAACAATCACCTGCTCAACCACGTCGCGCAGGAAAAAAGCGATGATCAGGGCAGCCAGGCCCAACAAACCCAGCAAACGTAAATTTAGCTTCACAGGTTGCGCCCACAGGAATGTAGAATGGCACTTAATGCCGCCGCAGCCAGGTCACGCTCAGCCTGAGTGGAGCTCTTGCCGCCATAACGCACACCCTCAAACAGACTGGTCAGACTGCGCACCGCTTCGCCGGGTAGACCCATGCGTTCCATATGCTTGGCAAATTCGCGCGGTGTGGTGGAGGGTTGGCGCAATAATCCACGCTCGGCAATGACCACTTCATTCATACGAATATAAGCACGCAGAATGGCATCATCCCAGTTGTGACCATCCTGCAGGTCTTCCAATGCATCCCGCGCAATATCCGCCACTTTCACCAACCCCAGGTGACCAGTGTTAGTCTGCCTGCGCGTATAGATAAACCAGGCCAGCAGGACCAAACCCAAACCGATCACAAAGCTGATGGCAAACACCAACCAGGGATTGATCTGGGGCGGTACGTAAACAGGAGGCGGAACCGGAGCAGCAGCTTCGGCAGCAGCCAGGCCGCCCTCCATTGCCGTCGGGGGTAAGAGCTGTTTGAGTGCCCCACGCTCATAAGCGTAAGTCAGTGCCCACCAGATCGCCACCATCGTCATTGTGAAGCGAAACATACGTCGCAAAAATCGCTTGCGCATTTCCGCGTCCATCAAAATAATGAGGATTGAGGCAATGATCAGCAGTAAAATCCCAAAGAGCAGGTATCTCCAGAGCGGGATTTCAGTCCCAGCAGATATAATAGAAGGAGAGAGAACTGGAAGCTGACCGAGATTAAATGAAAACGGCTCCGGCGGACGAAATTTCAAATTCCGCAGGGCAGCCGAAAGTAACGCCAGGGCAGCCAGCCCTGCACCGGAAAGCAGTAAAATCCTGAATTTTGGATCGAGGAGTTTCTTCATAGAATGTTGCTATTGTACCCGAAAGCCCCTAAAAAAAGATACCAGGAGCAGCCCTATGCAGCCAGATGATTGCGCCGCCCCCTTGCACCCCTCTGCCTTGCATGGGCTGCAGCTTTTCAATGCCGGCGATTTCTTTGAGGCCCACGAAGCCCTGGAAGATGCCTGGCGCGCCGAGCGCGGACCGGTCCGGGTGCTTTACCAGGCCATAATCCAGGTAGCTGTGACTTATTTGCACATTCAGCGCGAAAATTATGAAGGCGCGTTGCAGCTAGCCGAACGGGCGCGCACCAAGCTGGAGCAATGGCCAGACACCTGCCGCGGGATCGATATCGCCGGTCTGCGCACAGACCTGGCCCGCGTAGTAGAAACCCTCACCCGCCTGGGCCCGCAACGGGTTTCATCCTTTGATCAAAGCCTGTTCAAACCAGTAAAATTTGAAGCTTGAAAAGAATGTAATTTTCGCATTACCATCTAACCTGCTCTTAAGTTTGTATTGCACCCCCTTCCCGTTTTTCGGGATGGTCCCGATCACTGCACGGGACAG
>CAYWXS010000132.1:0-18128 GCA_964462245.1 uncultured Anaerolinea sp. | reverse complement strand
CTACCTGTCTCTCAGAAATTTGTAAAGGTGCGATTTCTTAGTTTTGAACCGTGCCAAATTTTGTAACTACTCAGCCGTCTCATTAGAGCTGCCCTACTTGTTCCGCGCAGCGGGCGGCGGAGCAATCCTAAATTTGTCGAGGAAGCTATGCGTGCCACGCTCGCTGAGAACGCTCGCTTGCAATGACAGATTTAGGGAATGGCCGAGTAGCAATAAATTTTTATTCATGGAATACCTCTCATCTAATTTTATCGCAAATAAATGTTTGCGATAATCCCATCCTGATTATTAAGAACCATGCGTCATTTTGGCTGGATACTGCTCTTCCCTGAAGTCCGAGCCATCTTCTTGGACAACTTAACCATCCTGGGACACCATGCCACTCAAACAACCATTGTCTCCCATGCATATTTTCTTCCCAATTGAAACAAAAAACCTGCTAAAGGGTTTGTTTTGCTCCCTCTTCCCGTTTTTTCGGGCTGGGGGCTGGGGGGGATAGGTCTAAACGCCAATAGCAAGTTCGTTATGCGCCACTGCGAATTTGTTGTTTTAATGTTCAACGATTCAACTTTTGGGAGAGGGTGACAGAATTGATAAACCAGCTGGAAACCTTTTTTTAGACATTCAGAGGCCTTCTTAATTCTCAGGGCCAAAATTTGCTAAAACTGCCAGTAAAAACAGCTATATCTAAATAATAGCATTATTTTCCCAACATTCCTAATTTTTTGCTGTGGATACCCCTTAAATTTCCTGTAATTAGGACGCACTGCCCGAACGTGACAACAAGAAAATTACCTTCTGGACCGAAGGTAATTTCGCTTACACCTGGTTTCTCAATTTGAAACAAAAAACCTGTTATAGAGGTTATCTTGCTCCCCCTTCCCGTTTTTTGGTAAGAGAGGTTGGTTTTCTCCCCCTTCCCGTTTTTCGGGATAGGGGGCCGGGGGGATAGGTCTAAATACCCAAAGCAAGTCTTGGCCCACAAGAACATTAACAAGGCCAGGCTCTTTAAATTAGCCAAACTCAACAGTGCTAAAAAAAATATCAATCCAGGTGAAAATAGCCTTCCAGCTCGGTAAAACCTTCATCAGGTCGGTTATTAGTGTCCGAGAAAGGCGTCATAAACTCCTGCCATCGCGCGTTGACATCAGTCGCAGCCATTTTTGCCAGAGCAACCGCCAGGCTCTCCTCGCTTTCAAAATAGCCAAAAATTAACCCATCCGGTCGCATAAATAAAGAGTAATTATGCCAGCCAGCTTCGCGCAGTGCATCCAGCATTTCAGGCCACACATGCTGATGCTGTTCTTTGTACTCAGCGAGATGCTCTGGTTTGATTTTAAATTGGAACCCGATCCGATTCATTTTTTCCATTTAATAAACTCCATGTTTGAACACTGCACACAGGAAAGTCTCAATATTTTCCAGCGGCGTATCAGCCTGAAGGATATGCGCCGGACTGCACATGTAACCGCCGCCTGCCCCCAGTATCTGAATTTTCTGCGCCACATCTTGCTCAATTTCATTTGCAGTGCCTAGCGGTAAAACATGCTGCTGATCAATAGCGCCCCAAAAGGACAGCCGGTCTCCAAATTTTGACTTAAGATCCTGTGGCTCATGCCCGGGGACATTTGGCTGCACAGGGTTGAATACATCCAATCCGATCTCGATCAGATCATTTAGAATGGGCGAGATCGCACCGTCACAGTGATACATCACCAGCACATTCGGGTTGACCGAGCGTACTTCCTGGAACACCTCAGCAAAACGTGGTTTGAAAATAGCGCGCCACATCTTTGGAGAGATCATCATCCCGTTCTGTGCGCCGAAATCATCCCCAAACCAAAGCCCATCCACGCCCAGTCCCGCCAACTGCTTGGCAATTCCAATGCTAAACTCCATGGTTTTATCCAGCAGCGGCTCAATATACGCTTCACGCGCAGCCATGTCCAGCATAAATTTTTCCATCCCTACCATATGCCAGGCCATTTCAAACATGGTCAATTCCACGTCACCGATAATGAAATAATCATTTTTATACGTTTCAATATCACGTGCCGCTGTCACGAAACGCCCCGGCGCGCTTGCGTCTGGGAATTGGAATGCCTCTATCTCGTTCGGCGAACTGATCTCGGCAAAAGGACTCTCGACCACATCCATATAATACAGACCCTGCCGCATTTTCATACCGAACTCGTTGATGATACAGCCATCGGCAGTCGTCGGATGACTATATCCGGAGGGCAGCCCACCCCCCACGATTACGCAGTCGCTGCCCATCGCCGTGCGTAAGTCATTCGCCGAAGTTCGATACATCAAATCTTCGTAATACGAAGGACTCATATTGACCGGAATGTGGTGCTTTTCGCTGAAGCCCTGCAGTAGTGGGCGACACAGGTCGAACTGCACCGGCACCCTGTCTGGAATCCCGCTGCGGCGCAGGGCCATGTTTACGCGCTCTTTTGAATTCATAAGTATTCTTCCTTTTAAATGCTTCCGGTCGGGATGGGGTCAAAATCAACAGGCATCTGCTTAACGCCCGCAGCTGAAACCTGGAGCAGCACTGACTGCTGTGGCGCAAATTTAAGTGTCAGCTCAAAAGATTGGCTGCCTATGTTCAGCTTGATGGGCCGCTCACAGGCTGTGGTCTCCAGCGCCTGTCCGTAACGGATCGGATAGCGCAGAGCTTGAGATGCCGGGTTTGCAAAAAACAGGCTGTGTTCGTCACCATTCACCGTGCACCAGAAGTCGGGCAGGTTATCTCCCGCTACCAGCGCCGGTTGCTTAACACATTTACTCCAATCGCTGACGACATTCGGCAGCTTGATCAGCTCCGCCACTTCCTGTTCATAAGCGCTGTGCTTGTTGTGACCCGGTTCCTGCGGACTGCGCACCATGCAGATCGGCAGACCCTGGCGAGCCAACCGCAGCAGCGTACTCACGCTATCCAGGTCCAGCCAGATGCTATCCACGTAAAGCCAATTGAATACAGCCGGTCCAACCTGTAATTGTCCGTCTGTGAACTGCGCGCCTTCCAGAAAAGGCGTCGAAACCCACACAGGCTGATGCCCTTTCAGAATGCGCGGCAGCTTGGTCTCTTGCAGTTCATAAACGTATTTGGAACTCACCTTCTGCAAGTCGAGCGGCAGCTCATCCTCCACCCGCACATCTTCCAGCGGCAGGTAGACCGCCACATCCGTGTAGGGTTTTCCCTGGCGCATGCTGTTGCAGATGCTTTCCATGTACATGTTGAATTCGGGGATTTGGGGCGCGAATGCGCTGTCCGGGCCAACATGCGTGGTTGCATAAAAGCGTTGATCCCCGCCCGGCGGGTTGTAGGGCATGCCATGCCAGAAGAACTGGTTGACCCCATTCGCCATCAGCCCATCCGCCACCAGTTTCAAATCAGCCAGCACTTCCTGTTTTTGATAAGGACCAGGGCCCGGATAGGCATTCCAGCCATACATGCAGGTGAAAGCCTCTACTGAAACGATCGGTTTGCCGGTCAGCGCTGCGGCGGCGGCGGCGAAAGAGGCGAAGTCGACATCAAACAGGATGGCTTCTGTCTCCGGCACATCCACCAGCGCGTAAGCCGCCACCAGGTCGGTCGGCGAACCGTGACACTGCACCCGCGAAAAGCCGCCCAGTTCATGGCATAGCGCTGTGTATGGCGCGTAAAATTCATCCAGCGCATAAGCTGCCAGTAGGCGCCTGTAATCATAGCGCTCGTCCGGGTGCTCATTCAGCGTGGGCATGAATGGCGTGATATCGTAGCCAAAGCGTGCCTGGAAGGCCGCATCGAAACCGGCGGTCCACAGCCCCTCAGAAAGCACTTCCCACGAGTCGCAGAAGAAACCAGGTGTAGTCAGGCCGGCAGCACGCTCAGGCAGCTGCAGGGCAGCACCGAACTTGTGCCCATAACGCATCAGCGCGTTCCGATCCAAATGGTTCAGAATTGGCCCGCCATCATCGCCCATCGGGGTTTCCCACGATTTCTCCAGGCGTTGCGGGGATGGCCCGCTGAAGAGCTGGCTGGCGTCTTCCGGTGTCACATGAAACCCGCCATAAGGCCAGGCGCTGCCCATTGTGAAATCACAGCCCAGGCCCAGTTTGGCAGCGTATTCAGCGGCTGCCATAACCGATTCAGCCCACTCCGGGCTGAGCCAGGCTGCCCCCAGCGGGCCATTGTTCAACGGATAGAGCCAGGCGATCTCAACACCGCCAAAGTTATTGGCTTTCACCCAATCCAACTGGGTGCGGATATCGGCCGGGTTGATTGGTCCTGAGAACCACCACCAGCGTGTATAAGGTTTTGCAGAAGAAAAGAGAGGCGCATTCACGGCGGGTCCATCCTATTTTGAGTGTTTCTGGTTTGGCAAGATGAAAAATGTGGGTTTGGTTCGGTTCATGCATGCATTATATTTAGGTTCCACATCCTCATGCGAGATCTGTCATTGCGGATTTGTGGCGTAAATGGTCAGAACCAATTCGGATTCGTCCAACACACGATATTCAGGCGGGCGCTTAGCAAGCGCCTCACTGCGGCTTAAAATCAGTGGTACTCCCTCACCTCTTTTGTCCATAATGTGGGTGCGATGTGACTGAATGTCAGGCTGGTTGGATCGCACCGGGCAGCGCGCTAGCAGGCTGGTAATGGTTTCGTTGCGCGCGAACTGGCGATAGGGTAGGCTTTCCACAGTCAGCGTGTTGGGGATCGCGCCGGGGGAATACAGCTCGAGCCGGTCATCGAACATGCGTAGGCGGATTTTCGCACCATAAATCGAATAATCACGATGGGCAACGGCGTTGGTAACGGCCTCAAAAATGGCAACCAGGTCGTATTGCGGCAGGTCTTCACGGCCCTGTCCCTTGCGCGCCATGACAAACATGTTCTTGCGCACAAAATCCGTAGCCGCCAAAATCTGCTCGTCGAGCGTTCCGGTGATGTCCTGTGCATCGCGCTGATAGAGTGCGCTGTCTCCGGTTTGGGCGGTTTGGCCAATTTGACCAACTTGAATGGAAATGCCACGGTAGGCCACGGCCTGGATATATGCATTTGGCAGAAAACGCTGCGGACTGCCAGTGCCCATCAGCACCCCTGCCACAGTCGGACGCAGGCTGCCATCTTCATCCAGGCGCACCATGCCCAGTTTTTGCAATAGATTTTCTGGTTTATCCTGGGTGCGCGGAGTAGAGAAACGCTCCCAACGCGCTGGTTCCATGTCATCCAGGCTGGCAGCAGCGATGGCCTGCTCGTCAAAGCGGATCATACGGGTCTGGCTGCGCTGCTGGAACAGACGCGCCAGGTATTCGGGCGGTATCTGGCGTTTGCTGCTGCCCACGCGGTAAAAATATCCGCCAGGGCTTTGATGAACAAACAAACTGCGCGGAACATCCACGCGCAGCAGGGCCACCGGGGTCCCGGCGCTGTCGAGCAGTTCCAGGCGTTCGATCACCGGCATCACGGGTGGGTGGATCGAATCGTTGCAGGCTTCGCGTACCAGACTTTCGACTGCGTCCAGACGCGCTTGCGGGATGCCCAGGATGTCGCGATGTTTATCGTCCACGCCCAGCACTAACACGCCGCCGTGACTGTTGGCAAAGCCAGCCAGTTCGTCGGCAAGGTCGCCGCGGACAGGTGCACTGACCCTTTCGCCACTGAACCGTACATCTTTCAGCTTCAGATAGCTGTCTTCGCCCAGACGAATTTTTTCGAGAAGTTCAATTTTGGTTGGAAACATATTTTCGCCACTTACTGCTAGATTTCGTTTAATTTTACACGGTTGCTGGTTATTGTCTAAATCTTGATTTGACTGATTTACATGATTAGCTTGCTGTCTTAACCTTGATTTACGTGATTTTCATAATTGCCGAGATATTAATACCATGGCATCCAGAGCGATCCCATTCATCACGATCTAAAATCATGCCAATTCTGTAATCCTTGAAATCACGGTTAAGACATATAATGCCCTGCTTGACAAGGTGTGTATTCAAAGATTATAAAGCGATTTGTACCAGACTATCCACTGGTCGAGAGAAGGATCGTGGAGTGTCGATGCGGCGGCAACCAGGCTCATTTCGAGGTATGTACGCTGCTTTTTTCAAGCATGATGCGGTAGTAATTTTTCACAATAACCTCAACCGAAGCTAATTAATCCTGCAAGAATTTATAAGCTAGTTGGAATTACTCCCAACCGTCTGCAATTTGTTTAAGCTTTTTCCAGTTATTCCTTGCATCTTCATTGGCTAATTTCATCAGCACTTCAGCACGGGCTTCATTATTTTGAACCAGGACCCTATAACGTTCTTCATTATAAGCATACTTCTCAACGGGAATGGATGGTTCTTTACTGTCAATCATCAACGGGTTCTTTCCCTGGGCGATCAATGCTGGGTTATAGCGGTAGAGCGGCCAGACCCCGGCCTGGGCAGCCAGACGTTGCTGCTCCAACCCATTTCGCATGTCATATCCGTGGGCAATGCAATGGGTGTAAGCAATAATTAGCGATGGCCCATTATAGGCTTCTGCTTCGATGATGGCACGCAGTGTTTGCTGGTCGCTGGCGCCCATTGCCACCTGCGCCACATAGATATTCCCGTAGCCCATCGCGATCATCCCAAGATCTTTTTTGGCATTGCCTTTCCCACTGGCAGCGAATTTGGCCACGGCTGCTCGCGGCGTGGCTTTTGAGGCCTGCCCGCCCGTGTTGGAATAAACCTGTGTGTCCATCACCAGTACGTTGACATTTGCACCAGATGCCAGCACATGATCCAGCCCGCCAAAATCGATATCATAGGCCCAGCCATCTCCACCTATCAACCAGATCGATTTATGGATCAGTGCATCTGCCAGGCTGGATAACTCAGCGGCTTGTTGTGTATTGATTAATTGCAGCTTTTGCTTGAGCACCGCTACACGTTCGCGCTGGATGCGGATCCCGGTTTCATTGGTCTGGTCCGCACTCACCAACCCTGTCACCAGTTCTTCACCCAATTCAGAAGCCATCAGTTGCACCAGCTCACGCGCATATTGACCATGCTTTTCAACCGTCAGGCGCATCCCATACCCAAATTCAGCGTTATCTTCAAACAGTGAATTGGACCAGGCCGGTCCGCGCCCATTTTTGTTCATGCTCCATGGTGTCGTCGGTAGGTTGCTGCCATAAATCAATGAACACCCCGTGGCATTCGCCACAATCAAATGCTCACCAAACAGTTGTGAAATCAATTTTATATACGGGGTTTCTCCGCAACCGGCACAGGCTCCAGAAAATTCAAATAGCGGCTGCAAAAGTTGTGAATGTTTAACCGTGCTGAAACTGATCAATTCACGCTCAACCTCGGGCAGATCACGGAAAAAATCCCAGTTGACGCGTTCTTGCTCGCGCAATGGAATTTGAGGCAGCATATTGATTGCTTTTTTCCCGATCTGTAGTTTATCTTTTGCCGGGCAGGCTTCAACGCACATGCCACAGCCGGTGCAATCTTCTGGCGCAACCTGGATCGTGTATCCGGAGTCACGGAATTCAACGAATTTCGCCTTGCTCGATTTAAAAGTGGATGGCGCGTTCTCAAGTTGATCCAGCCCATATACTTTTTGACGAATGGCGGCGTGCGGACAGACGAAGACACACTTGCCGCATTGAATGCACAGATCGGATTCCCAGGTCGGAATTTCCAATGCAACATTGCGTTTTTCCCAGCGTGCCGTTCCTGATGGAAAGGTTCCATCCACCGGCAAGGCACTGACGGGTAGGATGTCGCCGTTATAGGCCATGATCGGCGCCAGGACTTGCTGCACAAACTCAGGCGCATCCGCCGAGACGGTTTGCCGCCGGGTGAATCTGCTGGAAACCTGCTTGTCGGAAAGATCTACTTCGTACAGGTTTTCCAGTGAAGCATCCACCGCTGCAAAATTCTGCTGCACAACCGACTCACCGCGTCTGCCATAGGTCTTTCGAATAAATTTCTTGATATGTTGGATCGCTTCGTCGCGCGGCAAAACCCCAGAAAGGGCAAAGAAACAGGTTTGCATGATGCTGTTGATCCGTCCGCCCATGCCGGTCTTTTTCGCCACCTCATTGGCGTCCACCACGAAGAAGCGCAGCTTCTTATCCAGAATTTCCTGCTGCACCTCGCGCGGTAAGTGATCCCAAACATCTTCTGGCCCGTACATGCTGTTTAGCAAGAATGTAGCGCCAGACCGGGCATATTGAAGTATCTCGATCCGTTCCAAAAATGAGAAAAGGTGACAGGCGACGAAGTTGGCATCCCCTTGGCCGATCAAGTAAGGTGCGCGCAAAGGATGCGGCCCGAAACGCAGATGTGAGATGGTCACGGAGCCCGACTTCTTTGAATCGTAGACAAAATATCCCTGGGCGTAATTATCAGTCTCTTCGCCAATAATTTTTATAGAGTTTTTATTTGCGCCCACCGTGCCATCTGCCCCCAGTCCAACGAAGACGCAGCGCACCGTTTCAGCCGCTTCGATCGAAAAAGCCGGGTCATATTTCAAACTGGTAAAGGTGACATCGTCCACAATTCCAACCGTGAAGTGATTCTTGGGTTGTGGTTTTTCCAATTCTTCAAAGATACTTTTTACCATGGCGGGCGAAAATTCCTTACTCGCCAATCCGTAGCGCCCGCCAATCACCCGCGGCAATTCTGTAAACGGAGCCGTACCAGCCTGGTAACCTTCAGCTAAAGCTGTAACGATGTCCAGGTACAAGGGTTCTCCCGCACTGCCGGGCTCTTTTGTGCGATCGAGTACCGCGATACGTTTAACTGTAGCTGGAAGGGCTGCCAGAAAATGTTCCACCGCAAAGGGGCGGTAAAGGTGAACCGTAACCACCCCCACTTTTTGACCCTCTAGCGCGAGCCAGGCCACGCTTTCTTCCACCGTCTCTGCGCCTGAGCCCATGCAAACAATAACCCGTTCCGCATCCGGCGCGCCAGCGTAGTCGAACAAATGGTACGCGCGGCCCGTAATCCCGGCAAACTGATCCATGGCGTCCTGCACGATGCCGGGAAATTTGATATAAAAAGGATTGACCGCTTCCCGTTCCTGAAAACACACGTCGGAGTTTTGAACTGTGCCGCGTATGAAGGGATTCTCTGGCGAGAGTCCGCGCTGACGGTGCGCATGTACCGTTGCCGGCGCAATCATGGCCAGCATCTGTTCAGCGCTAAGACATTCAATCTTAGCTACCTCATGCGAGGTGCGCATGCCATCGAAAAAATGGACAAAGGGAATGCGCCCTGCCAGCGCCGCTGCCTGTGTAATCAGCGCCATATCGTGCGCCTCTTGCACAGACCGGGACGCCATCATCGCAAAACCAGTCGCCCGTACCGCCATTACATCCGAATGGTCTCCGTAAATCGACGTCGTGGCCGCAGCCAGCGCACGCGCTGCCACATGGAAGACCGTCGCAGTTAGCTCGCCTGCGATACGGTACATATTCGGGATCATCAACAGCAGACCCTGCGAGGCTGTGAAGGTGGTTGCCAGCGCGCCGGTTTGAAGCGCGCCATGCACCGCTCCTGCCGCCCCGGCTTCAGACTGCATTTCCACCACGCTTGGCACCGTCCCCCAGATATTTTTTACACCCTCACTTGACCATGCATCCGAAAACTCACCGATACTGGTGGTGGGGGTGATGGGATAGATTGCGATGACTTCGTTCAATCGATAAGCCACGTAGGCAACAGCTTCATTGCCATCCAGGGTTGTGATATTTGTCTGCATCGGGTTTTCCTGTTTGCTCAGCAAATTGTCTGTGGCAGCAGCACTTTTAAGGCAGCCTGCAGCGCATCAATATCATCTTTGGAATTGTACCCTTGCACGGAAACCCGAACTAGCTTTTTTTCATTCCATGCAAAAACAGGAACTTCAATCCGATAATTATCATACAGACGAGTTTTGAGCGTAACCACATCTGTATTTACTGGAAGTTGAATGGCTAAAACCTGGCGAAAGGTTGCTGCGCCAGGGATGTGCAGACTGGACAACCCGGTCAGCTCACAGATAATTTCCTGGGCATATTCGGCCAGCTTAAAACATTCTTCCTGAACGTTTTCCCAGTCATGTTCTTTCTGAAACTGGATTGCATCTGGCACGGCCAAAAAGGCCGCCGAATCGCGCGTGCCGATCCATTCGTTATAGTCGATGAAATGCGATGGACCGGGAACTTCCGCTTCATAACCCCACGAAACCACCAGCGGCTTCAGCAGATGTTGCACTTCAGGCCTTGCGTATAGGAAACCAGCGCCTTTGGGAGCCATCAACCATTTATGTAAATTTCCCGACCAAAAATCAACGCCAAGCGCATCCAGAGACAAAGGAATTTGGCCGGCTACATGTGCGCCGTCGATCACGGTTAAAATTCCTTCTGCCCTGGCCCTCGCGCAAACCTCCGCTATCGGGAAAATGATGGCAGTCGGGCTGGTGATCTGGCTCATAAAAATGACCCGTGTCTGTGGGGTGACATTTTTCCAAAGGTTTTCCACAAATTCATCCGCTGTTGGAAGTGGCATGCTGACCGGGTAACTTTTGTATGTAAAGCCTTTTTCCTTTGCCAGGAAACGCCAGGTGCGATCCATCGCCCCATATTCATGATTGGTGGTTAAAACTTCATCGCCTGGTCCAATCTCAAGTGAACGGGCAATGATATTCAGCCCGACAGTCACATTGGTAACATACACAACATTGTTCTCACTCGTGCCCACAAACGCTGCCAAAGCCGCGCGTGATGCCTGCATTAATCCACTGTGGCGCCTGCCTAAAAACTCCACCGGTTGGCGCTCCAGCTCCAACTGCCAGCGCTGGTACGATTCAAAAACAGGCTTGGGCGTAGCCCCAAAAGAACCGTGATTTAAAAATATGACGCTTGGATCAAGTAAAAAATATTCTTTAAGGTGGTTCATATTTTCAAATATCTCCTGTTTTCGATTGTAAATGTTAGATGATCATGGGGGGGGAAGGCTGTCTATCAGCCTGATAAAAATTTTGTAACTACTCAGCCATACTCCAAACATGTTATGCGAAATTCTCACATACCGTCAGTCGGTACTCGCATGGTCCCGATTTCTGCACGGGAGAGAAGATGACACATGCTATCGTTGCAAGTGATTCCACAACAGAGAATCACTGTTGTTCAATGGGAAAGAACATACTGCGTGTAAGTGTCATAGCATCCAGATGCACTGCTGGATTGCGAGGAGCGTGCCCTCCGCGATATCATGCCCGCACTTGGGTACGTGGCAATCTTCCATCATGTTAGCACAGTCATCTTGTCATTAGGAGGAGGGCGCCTTTCCGACGTGGCACGCGTAGCGATCCTTCATGTCAAGCCCCGCCAATTATGTCATTAGTAGCCGCCGCTCTTCCGAGGCAGGCCCGATTCGCTTAGCAAATCGCTCTTGTGAGGGCTCCGCGCAGCGGAACACGCACTCGCATTCCAGCAGTGCATCTGGACATTGTGACATGGCTGAGTAGTAACAAATATGCTTTTCATCCGCTCATAGTATGTTGATCGTTTCAATAAACATACTACCTAACTCTCGGTTAATTGTCAATACCGACTATAACAACAATGCCTGCCAGGCGCAATGCCTGGGTTCCTACCAGGCTTCGAATTCCGAATTATGCATAAATTTATTCAGTTTGGGGGCGGACAAGCTGTTGCAGGTTGTTTTTTGCGAAATACATAAGCTATGCTTATCCTGGGCCAATTTAGCTATCAGCGTAATATTTATTAACACTTGACAGTTGCCATAAATATAAGTAATATGTTTATTGATACAATCAATAAACAAAAAATAGCTAGACGATTGACCAGCTTGAAAAAACATCACTTAAACCCATATCAGTATGTGACTTAAGCCAGGAAACGCGGTGATGTTTTATACAACTTGTCGCTTTTCCTCCGACCTAATCCAGTAAAAATAATTTCAAACCAGATATTTTCTCAACTGGCTAAAAGAAGAAAAGAGGTTATATGGGTCGTTATATTCTCGGACGCATTGGTGGGTTGCTAATTGCTTTTGTGCTTGTTTCGTTAATCACCTTTTTGTTGATGCATGCTGTTCCAGGGGGGCCATTCGATGAAACCAAGCAACCCTTGCCTCCAGCGGCAAAAGCAAACATTCTTCGCAAGTATGGCCTCGATAAATCGATTGGGGAACAGTATTTACGCTACATGTGGAACGCCGTGCATCTGGATTTTGGGATCCCCTTTCAGAGCCCCACCGAAACTGTTACCGGGTTGATTGCGCGCGTCTGGCCGCCCACCTTGCAGCTGGCAGGGGTGGTGATTTTGCTCTCTTATAGTATGGGCCTGATTCTTGGGGTGATCGCGGCCATTAATCAAAATTCATGGATAGATCATTTGGTGACCGCCCTGGCGACCATCGGCTTTGCGGTGCCCAGCTTTGTGGTGGCTATCTGGATGATTCTGATTTTTGCGGTCGGTTTGCATTGGTTACCCACGGGGGGGTGGGGCGCGCCTGAAAACTATATCATGCCGGTCTTTGTCTATTCCCTCGCACCCACGGCCATGGTAGCGCGGTACACCCGAGTCAATACCCTCGAAGCCTTGCACGCCGATTACGTTCGCACTGCGCGCGCCAAAGGCTTGAAGCGTAATACGATTATCTTCCGTCATGTCCTGAAAAATGCCTTGATCCCCATGATCACAGTCCTGGGACCCAAAATCCCGGATATCGCCACCGGGTCGATTTTTATCGAAGCTACTTTCCGCATCCCTGGTCTTGGCCGCTACTTCGTCACCAGCACTTGGAACCGCGATTACCCAATGATCATGGCAACCATGCTTTTGGCTGCTTTTCTGTGGGGGGTCACGTATATCATTACCGATATTCTCTATACATTTATTGATCCGCGTGTACGCCTGACTGGCCGAGGTAATGGATGAGCGCTCCCATAAATAAGATTTCGGATGTTGCTTCCCTTCAAAGACGAACCCTATGGCAGGATGCGCGGCGCTCTTTCTTGAAAAATCGCCTGGCGACGATTGGATTGGTCATCGTCGGGATTTTCATCATCATGGCGGTTTTTGCCGACATTTTGGCACCCTATTCCTATTTCCATTCCAATCTTGCTGCCAACTTGCGATTTCCGAGCTTAGCCCATCCGCTCGGAACAGATCCGATTGGGCGGGATGAACTCAGCCTGATCATTTACGGCGCACGCACCTCGCTTTTGGTAGGCTTTTCGGTTCAGGCGATTGCTTTTGGAATCGGATTACCGCTGGGAGCATTGGCTGGGCTGCGCGGCGGCTGGGTCGATTTTGCGATCACCCGTTTACTCGAAGTCATGACCGCCTTCCCTGGTTTCTTGTTCGCGATTTTTCTCATGAGCCTGCTCGGCACTGGAATTCCCAACGTGATCCTGGCGATTGGCGCCACCAGTTGGATCGAAGTCTGCCGGCTGACGCGCGGGCAGTTCCTTGCTCTGCGCGAACGCGAGTTTGTGCTGGCAGCCCGTTCTTACGGGGCAGATGATTGGCGCGTGATCCTGCGCCACTTGCTGCCGCATGCTCTCCCTCCGTTGATCATTATGCTGGCTTTGGGGATTCCCAGCGCCATTTTCGCTGAAGCCGGTCTTAGCTTTCTTGGTGTAGGCATCAATGACCCCATCCCCAGTTGGGGCAAGATGGTCAGCGAAAGCCTCGGATACATCCGTGTTTATTGGTACATGGGAGTTTTCCCCACACTTACCATTGCCTTGGCCATGCTTAGCTTCAATTTTTTGGGTGATGGCCTGCGGGATGCGCTCGACCCAACCATGTATAACAAATAGCCTTCTTTTTAGGTATCATATCTATTTATATTGATGCTATGCAACCCATTAAGGTTTGATGGAGAAGAACGGCTCTATTTCCAGGCCTTGGCCAGGCTATTTGTCCATTTGTGTTCTGCAAAATTTTCCAAAGGAGAAAAGAATGACCACCCAATTGAAATCGATGCTCTGGACGGTTCTAACAGTTTTGATCGTTTCGACCATGCTTCTCACTGCTTGTGCCCCCGCGGCGGAGGAAACACCTGCGCCAGCCAATACGGCCATGCCCATTCCCGCAACTTATACCCCCGCTCCAGTCGGCGCCACAGCTGTGCCCCCAACTGAAGCGCCCGTTGCGACAGCCGCTCCCAGCGCAGTCGTTAAC
This sequence comes from uncultured Anaerolinea sp., assembly GCA_964462245.1. GTDB lineage: Bacteria > Chloroflexota > Anaerolineae > Anaerolineales > Villigracilaceae > UBA5195. The sequence goes on along the minus strand of CAYWXS010000132.1, from coordinate 3,945 downwards.
GCATGGGGTGTAACCCTCCCTGCGGATGCAGCCCCACTCGAACAGCAGTTCCTCCGTCTTCAAGGTCCGGAAATGACCACCACCGATTTTGCTGTCAGTGTTTACAGCCGCTCGGTTAACTCCTATTCCGATATCCTCACTACACCTTTCGTTCGGCTCAACAAAAACTTCGAAGTTCTCCCTGCCGGTGCGTTAAGTTGGGAAGTTACTCCAGATGGCAAGACTTGGACCTTCCACATGGATCCCGCGCTTAAGTGGAGCGATGGAAACCCCGTGATTGCAGATGATGTCGTCTTCACCTTCCAATATCAAGCAGATCCCAAGCATGCCTGGGACTTTGCCTGGTTCTGGAGTGATATCGTGAACTTTAATGAAGCCGTTGCGGGCAAAGTGGCCACAACCGAAATCGGTGTTAAGAAGGTTGATGATTACACCGTTCAATTTATCACCACGGCCGCATCTCCATACTTCCCATCCAAGGCTCTTTACATTCGCCCATTAAGCAAGATCGCTTTCGAGAAAAGTGGCGAATATTATGACAGCACGCCAGAAACCTCCGTTTCTTCAGGTCCTTACATTCTAACGGATTGGACCAAGGGCAAAAGCATGACCTTTGGACCGAACCTGAAATATACTGGCAGCCTCAAACCGTTCATTGAACATATCTATTTCACCTTCAGCAGTGACACCACTGGTGAATTCCGTGCCTATCAGAACGGCGAAGTGGACATGGCCCAGTTTTTCTCCCCGGCTGATAATGACCTGATCGCCAACGACCCACAGCTCAACAAAGAATATCATCCTGGTTACGGCGACTTCCGCACCTATTACCTGGGCTTCAACACTTTTGAAAAACCCTTTAGTGATCTCAAGGTCCGCCAGGCTATTGCCAAGGCCATTGATCGTGACAGCATCATCAAGAATGTGGTCAAGCGCCAGGGCAATGCAGCCTATTCCTTCTTAATGCCTGGTTTCCCAGCTGCTACATCCGAAATTTTGAAGAACGAAGATATTAACAAGTTTGATGTGGCCGCAGCCAAGCAATTATTGGCCGATGCCGGTTATCCAGATGGCAAGGGCTTCCCGAGTATCGAATTATGGACTCGTAACGAATCCGATTTGAATAAGGCCATCGCAGCCGCTATCGGTTCCATGCTCAAAGAGAACCTTGGCATTAACGTTGAAGTCTCCAACAAAGAGACCAAACTCTTCATGGATACACTCAACTCCCATAAGCTGCCTTTCTACCTCCTTTCTTATGGTTTCGATTACCTCGATCCGTCCAATATGCTTGGAATCTGGACTTCCGGTGGACGACACGCCTGGAAGAATGCTGAATTCGACAAGCTCGTAATCGACGCCACCTCCTTGGTCGGAGATACCGCCAAGCGCGACCAGATGTTCAAGGATGCCGAGAAAATCCTTGTGGACGATGCAGGTGGAGTTTTCATCTACCATGTCACCCCTGGTAATATTTACAAACCCTACATGAAGGGCGCCGAATTGGACGCCGACAAAACAGGTGTGGCTGCCTGGCACTGGCCCAATACCGAAGCCGTAGGCATGTTGTTGTACACGCTTTACGTTTCAAATGAAATCCCGGCTTCACGCAAATAGCCTGACAACCTGCAAGATTTAATCAGCGAACCAGACGCAGGGGGGAGCTTTTTCACTCCCCTGCGTCTCATTCTTATAATCATCACGAAGTGGGCTGCCATGGATAATGTATTGCTGGAAGTGAAAGGCTTGGAAACCCAATTTATCACCCCTGATGGGACGATTTATGCCATCAACGGCGTTTCGTTTACCGTGGAAAATGGCGAGACCATCGGGCTTGTTGGCGAAAGCGGCTGTGGAAAAAGCATGACCATGCTTTCGATCCTCGGCCTGGTGCCGACTCCGCCAGGTAAGATTGCCGCCGGAACAGCCCTCTTCCATGGGCAGGACCTGCTGAAAATGAGCGAAGATCAGCTCCAGAAAATTCGCGGAGCACAGATTGGCATGATCTTCCAGGACCCGATGACTTCCTTAAATCCCGTGCTGACCATTGGCCGGCAGATTACCGAGACTATCGAAGTTCACCTTGGTCTGAACCACACTCAGGCCAATCAGCGTGCCGCAGAACTGCTGGAGATGGTCGGAATCCCCAAGGCAAAAGACCGCCTGAACGATTATCCGCACCAGTTCTCTGGAGGAATGCGCCAGCGCGCGATGATTGCCATGGCCCTCTCTTGCAAACCGCAAATTTTGATCGCCGATGAACCCACCACCGCGCTGGATGTGACCATCCAGGCCCAGATACTGGAACTGGTGAAAAACCTACGCGATGAATTCGGGATGACCATCATCTGGATTACCCACGACCTTGGAATTATTGCCAACCTCGCCCGCCGCGTGATTGTCATGTACGGGGGCTATTTCATTGAAGAAGCACCTGTCAAGGAACTGTTCCGCAATCCCCAGCATCCGTACACGCTCGGTTTGTTGGGCAGCCTGCCCAGGTTGGACCATGATCTCCGTGAGCCCCTGGTTTCCATTGATGGTGCCCCTCCCGTACTGCATCAAAAACCATCGTATTGCCCTTTTGCCCCGCGCTGTAGTTATGTGACCGAAGCATGCCGCCAGGCAAACCCGATTCTGGAAGAAATTACCCCTGGACATCGTGTGGCTTGCTGGGTCAAGCCCAAATTCCGGAGCGCACAAGCATGACCATTCCTTCAAAAGTCTTACTGCAAGTTGACAACCTGGTGAAACATTTCCCAGTTCACGACAATTCAGGTTTTTTTCGCAGGAAAACCAGCCTCGTACACGCAGTGGATGGGATTTCTTTCAACCTGTACAAAGGCGAAACCCTGGGGCTGGTGGGTGAATCCGGCTGTGGAAAATCCACCGCTGGTCGGACGATTTTACAGCTTTATCGCCCAACTTCAGGCTCAGTGGTTTTTGATGGGACAGACCTGGTCCAGCTTTCACCGACTGACCTGCGCAAATTTCGCCGCAGGATGCAAATGATCTTCCAGGATCCGTATGCTAGCTTAAATTCGCGCATGACCGTCGGTGAGATCATCAGTGACCCGCTGGTGATAAATAAGGAAAACAAAACTCGCAAAGAGATAGAAGATCGTGTCGCGGAATTGTTGGATTTGGTGAAGCTAAACCCGGATTACATCAACCGTTACCCACATGAATTTTCCGGCGGGCAGCGTCAGCGGATTGGAATTGCCCGGGCACTGGCCTTACAGCCCGAACTCATTGTCTGTGATGAGCCTATTTCAGCTCTGGATGTTTCGATTCAGGCTCAAATTGTCAACCTGCTTGTGGAACTGCAACAGAAGTTTAAACTGACTTATTTATTCATTTCACACGATCTCTCCATGGTACGGCACATCTGTGACCGTGTGGTGGTGATGTACCTGGGTGTGATTGTCGAAATTGCCCCAAAGAATGAGTTCTACCGCAATCCACAACATCCCTACACACGCGCATTACTGTCGGCGGTAAATATCCCGGATCCGTTTATCGAGGAGCAGCGCAATCGGACAATTTTGAAAGGCGAGATCCCTTCTCCCGTCAACCCACCTTCGGGCTGCCGCTTTCACACCCGCTGTCCAATTGCCCAACCGCAATGCTCACAGAGCCAGCCAGAACTGCGCGAACTGCACCCCGACCATTTTGTCGCCTGTTTTTTAGCCACACCCTAAAATATTAAACCAGAAATTGCCCTGTCCACTCAGCGCTAGATTAATTTCTGCCCACGCGAAAGTGTCATTGCGCGTAGATGTCATAGCAAGCGATTCCACAACAGAGAATCACAGTTGTTCAATGGGAAAGAACACATTGCGCGTAGGTGTCATTGGGCAATTGTCATTGCGAGTGATTCCACAACAGAGAAAAGCTGTTGTTCAATGGGAAAGAACATACTGCGTGTAAGTGTCATTGCGAGGA
>CAYWXS010000131.1:0-18134 GCA_964462245.1 uncultured Anaerolinea sp. | reverse complement strand
TTGCAACCTCCATGTCTGGCTGTAAACGATGACCACAAAAAACATTAGAACTAGGGATATTCAACAGCCGCCATTCAGCATCTGCATTTGGCAAACGGAACTCGCTGCGGATGGCTTGCCCGGTGGCAAAGACCTGTTTGACATCCTGAGTGAAATGATCCATCCTATCTTTTTGGATAAAGTCGTACAACCTTTTGAAAGCCAGGCTTTCTTTGCTCACGCCAACGAAGGCCGCATGCGCAGCGTTGACAATGCCATAGGTATGGTCGTCGGTCATATACCAGACCTGGGTCTGAATATTATCCAACAGCAAACGCCGTTCCGCATCGGCTTTCGCCAACACAGCTTGCTCACATTTGCCTGCCTCACGCTCCATCTCAGCCGCCTCGGCCTGCTTGCGTTCAGTGATGTCGGTATCCACACCACTGTAGCCGGTCAGCTTTCCACTTTCATCCAAAATGGGCAGCGCATTGGTTGAGACATAGATTACTTGCCCATCCCTGGCTAGCAGCATGTTTTCGAAATTACGAAAAGGAATCTGACGCTCGAAGACTTCAAAAGCTGCCGCCTTCATAGCTGCGCGTCCTTCAACAGGATGCAGATCGTAAAAGTGCTTTTTGTCTTTGATTTCATCTACAGTGTAACCCAGGATTGCCAGGCAACTCGGACTGATATAGTTGATAAGCCCCTCGGCATCCACCTCCCAGGTGAGCACCCGGCTGTATTCTGCCAGAACACTCAGGCGCTTCTCGGTGATCTGCAGCAGGTTTTGTATCCGTTTGCGCTCGGAAATATCGCTGATCAAAATTCGTGCTTGAAGCTCATTTTTGTCTGTCAGAATTAAACTGCTCTCCACCTGGGCCCAGAATATCGCCCCATCCTGTTTTACCATCTGCAGTTCGTCAACTGTCAGCATACCTGTTGTCAGCATACCTGTTTTGATGAACTTCTTTCGATGAAAGTAATACAGATCCTGGGAATTCCTTTCGATGAACCTGCTCAACAGGCAATTGCGCATCGATTCCCTGGTTACACCCAGCAAATTGGCGGCGGTCAGGTTTGCTTCCAGAATCAATCCTTCTGCGTTGAGCGTACAATAACCGACGGGTGCCAGGTCATATAGGTTAAAATAGCGTTCCTGAAGGCTTACAATATCCATTTCCCGGTTATACAGATCCTGGTTCTGCACTTTCAGCTCAACCTGGGAGTTCTCAAGCTTTTCCATCGCAGCCTCTCGCTCTAAGGCTGCCTCTTCCAGCGCTAGATTTGCATCTTTCAGTGCATCTTCCATTTGCTTGCGCCTGGTGATATCCTGGCCTTGCGCAATCGTGGCAAGCGTTGTTTTTCCATCTGGCTCATACAACGTAGCAAAATTCCACAACACCGTTCGAACTGAAGCATCACGATGCAGGATTTTTATCTCGACCGATTCCCCGCGCCCGACAAGCAAACTTTTACGAATCTGCGCCATCGTTTTGTTAACAAGGGCGGACGGGAACAATACCTCCAATGTCTGACCGAGCATTTCGGCCTCACTGCGCCCGGTCAGGAATTCAAAGGCATGATTAAAACGCGTGATGCAAAGTTGCGGATCCCAAACGATAATGGGCGCACTGGCAGAGTTGATCAGATTTTCAAGATAGGCGTTCGTAATCACCAGCTCGGCCGCTCGTTTTTCCTTCTCATCGTTCTGGAAGGAAAGCTCCTGGTTGGCAATCACCAGCTCGGCCGCTCGTTTTTCTTTCTCTTGGTTTTGGAAAGAAAGCTCATGGTTGGCGATCACCAACTCGGCAGCTCGCTTGGCCTTCTCATCATTCTGGAAAGAAAGCTCCTGGTTGGCGATCACCAGCTCGGCCGCTCGAAATTTTTGGAGACTGAGTAAGGTGTCTTCCGCCTGCATACGCCCAGTAATGTCATTAACAATCGAGAAAAGCAGATGCTTTTGCTGATAAATAAAGTTGGAAAAATAATCTTCGACTTTTCGCTCTTGCCCATTGAACAGGCGCTGCGTCGTGACAAGATAATTTCGCCCCTCATTTTTTGCTTTTTGACGCTCCGCTTCCACCTGTCCGCTAGGCAGAATATTAATATCAGCAATCGACATGCCACATAACTTCGTTTTGGGATATCCGTAAAATTTCACCGCAGCCAGGTTGGCCTCAATAATGACACCCGTCTGGGGTTCGATTAACAACATGATCGCGGAATGGCACTTAAATAAATGAAGAAATGCCCGATCGTCGAGCGAGCTTTGCGTTAGTTTTTCTGGAGTTAAATTCTTCAAAGCCACCTAATTGCTCCTGCAGCATTCAACACGTTACAATCAAATAAACCAACTGTCTGCGATGCGAATACTATGTCAAAAGAGCGCTCCCCTCAAGTTGGTCTATAGCGCTCCAATACCCACCCAGAATTTATTGTACACCTATACAACTTTTTCTTACACTATTAGTCATTCTACTGATCGTCTTATCCCAAAGGCGGGACTGGACATTTTTTGTTGTGGCTATCCCAAAAAACTGTTTTATAATGCCCGCGGTCACAAATTGCGCTTCCCTCCGTGTGGGAAAAGCGCAATTTGTGACCGCGATGGGTATGGTCAGGCAACAGTTGTACAAATCATTAACTTTATATTGTCATTGGGCGGCGATGCTCTCCCACCGGAAGCAATCTCTTTGTTCAAAGCTCATCCATGAATATTTAGTCTCTTTTTTAATTGAGATTCTTACACAAAAAGCAAGGAAATCTTCCACCTCATAAAACTAAGCAAAGACAGAGTGTTTTTCAAAAAACGGTTTTCTCAGTGGACTCTGTGTGCTCCGTGGTAAAAGAATCGCAATGCGGTCGCAGCGTTTCGGCTAGTCCGAGTTAGGAACTTGAAAGTTAAATGCTTCCACAAAAAGTACAAAGAATAAAAAGATTTTCTCCGTGGTCTCTCCTGCTCCGTGGTGAAAGAATCGCGCAGCGGTTAGGCTTGTCCGAGTTATGCAGGAACATAAAAAAAACAAAGTTTGCCCACTCTGAACTTTTTCGTGACACCCAATGGATATCTTGCTTAAATATTAAGTTACGTCCATAATCTATACAATGTTAGCGAAACCCAACAAACCCGAAGCTGGAACACACAAAAGGATCAATAATGTGTAATAGTCAAGAAAAGGATGAACAGTTCCATATTCCACATTGGCAGGTATCGCTTAATAATTCGCGGGGCTGAAGCCACCTGCTTATAACATGAAAGCCCTGACGGGCTGGTAGCTGAGTCGGCTTCAGCCGACTTCCATGACATGAGGCAGGGCTTCAGCCCGCCGGAATCAGGTCAGCAAGCTAACCAAAAATAACGGAGATTCTGTTCAGGCTTTTTATGACCAATACAAAAGGATCAATAATGATTGATAACTCACAAAAGAGAAAGAATCGTTTGGACTTTCTGGCTTTGGTTAGTTGGCTTTTAATCAGTTTAGGGTTGGCGACGATATCATACATGTGGGGTGGCACTGATTTTCGTGGGTATTATGCAGCTGCCAGGGTATTTATTACTGGTGGTAATCCATACGATTATCATCAGGTTGCCCAGGTATTATTATCTGTCACAGGAAGGATGGGAAACAATCCTTATTACTATGCACCCTGGTTTGTTTGGCTTTTTATTCCGCTTACTTTGCTTCCTTTTCAAATTGCACGTGCTGTTTGGATGCTGTTAAACTTGTTGGCATGGAATTTCAGCCTTTGGAAAATAAGCAGAATAATCAATTGGCCACAAAAAGGATGGCGGCAGTATTTATTTTTTATCTTATCTACTTTTACCTTTGCCTGGATTACATGGATATTCGAACAGGCAAGTATTTTAGTTTTTGCAATACTGGTCGCATTATTATTTTCAATTCGTAATCAAAAATGGGGTCTATCTGGTCTTTTACTTTCTTTTTTACTCATTAAACCCAATATTACACTGGTAGTGGTGGCAACCATCTGTCTTTGGCTGATATCGAATGAACAATGGAAACCAATTAAAGCATTTGGATCCTGGCTGGTTATTCTTCTGACAATAACCACATTATTAACACCCACCTGGTATCGTCCATTTTTTGAACCTGGGTTTGGCCAGGGTTTATCTATCGATTTGGATGGACCCAACAAGCTTGGGGCAACCCGCTTTTTTACAACGATTTTTGATTGGCTGGCAATTTTAGGGATCAAAGATACGCTTAGCTGGTTTACGTATGGGATTTGTGCAATTTTAGGATTTATTTTGCTCTATTGGATAGTCAGGCATTCCAAATCGTTAATGGAGGTGACCAGCGTCGCTCTTTTGGTCTCTTACTTCTTAACTCCTTATGCTCTCCAATACGATTATGCCCCTCTTGTAATTGTTCTTCTTTGGGCACTTTCATTGTGTACTTCATCCAAAAAAGCGCGAGTAGTCGGGTATCTTTTCGCAGGTTTTATTTTCTCTGTGACGATATGGAAACAAAATATTGCCTGGGGATTCTGGATAGTGATTGGTTTAATAGCACTCCTGGCTTGGGGGCTTTATCAAACACCGTCTGATGTAACCGGGGCTACCTCGCAAGTAGTGTTTTGAGCGGAAATTCCGCTCAAAACACTACAAAAAACCCCTTCTTTTTTTGTGGTGTTTTCCCGCTAAGCGGGAAAACACCACTTGCACGGAAAACCACCGATTAGCGCCCAATTGAGCGGAAAAAATCAGGCTGGATTAAACTAATAACAGGCTTTCAAGTACTAAGCCGGGACTTTAGCTGGTAGGCGAATCCGGAAAATTAGCCAAAATCTGAATTTAGATGCGATTTCCCTGACTGCGCCACTCCAAAACAGAATCAGGTAGATTAGAATAGATAATATTATGGTTCCTGGCAGCTTGAGTAAATCCATGTCATGGTTAGAGAAAATTGGGAGATTTTATGAAGGCACTTACTTATGATTATCAAGATAATCGTTATCAGGTCAAAAATGTGCCTGTGCCTGCCCCTGGTATAAATGACGTTGTGCTGAAAGTGGATGCATGTGGACTCAATCCGGTGGATGCCAAAAATGCACGCCGTAAACCCGGCTCAATTGGGGTGAACGAATTATGGATTCCGGGGCTGGATGTTTCTGGTCGAATTGTGAACCTCGGAAAGTTAGTTAACGGTTGGAGTGTGGGAGATCGCGTGCTGTGCCACGGGAATTTGATGCGCCCAAATGGAGGCTTTGCAGAATTCACAGTGCAAGATGCGTCAATCATCACTCCGCATCCAAATCTGGAAGCACCCATTGGCGCAGCGACCCCTTGCGCAGGTTGGACTGCCTGGCGGGTGCTGCATGACAAGCTCAGAGCAGATGAGCATGATTCGATTCTCATCACAGGCGGTTCGGGTGCTGTCGGTAGCTTTGCAATTCAAATTGCGAAACACCTGGGTTTGCAAACCATTATTGCCACCTGTTCAGCCCAAAATAGTGAATATGTCAGCAAATTGGGTGCAACACATGTTATTGATTACCGGTCAGAAGATGTTTTGAAGCGTGTTATGCAGATAACCGGGCTGCAAGGCGTTACACTTGGGCTGGATACAGTTGGTTCCGGTAATGATATAACCGTGGCAAATGCCTTAGCCTTTGAAGGACAGATGGTAGAACTCGTTGATACAATCAAACCGTCTGAATACAAGGATGCTTTTCAGAGAGGGCTTAGCTTTCATCAGTTCAGCCTGGGCTCGGGTCATAGATATGGCAAGAGCGCGCAGGCAGCCCTGGTTGCGGCTGGGAAAGCCTTCTCCGCACTGGTTGAGCAGGAAATAATCAAAGTTCAAATTTCGAGAAAAATAGCCCTGGATGAGGTCGGTGAGGCACTCTCCGAGATTCTCACTCAACATAACGTTGGCAAAACCGTGATGGTTTTCTAGATTCCAGGACCTGAGTCAACCATAAAAAGCCTTACCGCCGAGAGCGCAGTGCCTTATTGCAGGTGAAGCACAGCAAACAAAAAAAACCTCCGCACTTCTGCGAAGGTTTTTTTGTTTAGGCTCCCAGCCGAGGACTCGAACCTCGAACCTAGCGGTTAACAGCCGCCCGCTCTGCCATTGAGCTAGCCGGGAACGCGACCAACATTATATAGTCAAGACCCCCGCATGTCAAGCTAAAACAGGTACCATCTTTGGAATTCACCAAAACAATATTCGTATAATAAAAATGACGCCCGCAGGCGTCACTGAATAAACCAGATAATAAAGTAATAACCGAGGACTGCCGCCCAGATCCAGGAGTCAATCCGATCAAAAGCCCCTCCATGCCCCGGCAGGAAATTGCCCGAGTCCTTCAAGCCTGCCTGGCGTTTGATCATACTCTCACCCAGGTCACCCAGCGGGGTCAGCAGCCCAACCACCAGCCCAAAGGCAGCCCCCACCCAAATCGACAGGTGCAGCGGTCCCCAGGTGGAGTAAGCAAAAGCCAGGAACCCACCCATCAACATGGCCGAAAAAACACCAGCTGCAAAACCTTCCCAACTCTTCTTGGGACTGAGCCGTGGAGACATCCGGTGCTTACCATACGCCGCACCCAGCGTATATGCACCCGTATCAGCCAGCCAGACACAGGGTAGAACAAACATAATCCACCAACCACCATTGACCAGTTGACGAATTTCAAGCAGATACGCACCCACCCAGCCGACATACATCAGCGCACCCAAACTGACGCTAAAATCCAACCCGGCATGCTCCGCACCACGCTCATAATCCAACAAATGATGAGCCATCAAGATCATGACGCTGAAGGTCAATATGGGCAGACTGGCGGCTGGGAAAAAATAACGGCTGACGATAATCGCAATCACACCCGCCAGTACCAACCAGCGCGCGGGCCGCGAACCCGCGGCGCGGAACAACTCAGCATATTCCCAACTCGAAGCCGCAATAAAAAATCCCATAAATAATAAATATGGGATACCACCAAATATCAAAGTCGGGAATCCCACCAGCAGCAGCACCAGAGCGGTGACTGTGCGTTTAGACATTCGTCCCCTCATACTCAGAGGCTTCGACCTTGCCAAAACGCCGGTCACGGCAGGCATATTCATCCAGAGCCTTGCGCAGTTCATCCCTGCCGAAATCCGGCCAAAAAGTAGGCGTCACATACCATTCTGAATAGGCTGCCTGCCAGATCATAAAATTGCTGATGCGCAGTTCACCCGAGGTACGAATGATCAGATCCGGGTCCGGACAGCCGCAGGTATACAGATAGGAGCTGACCAGTTCGGGGTTGACATTTTCCGGATTGATACCATCCACCAGCATCTGTCGAATAGCACGCATAATTTCATCACGCCCACCATAATTAAAGGCAATATTCAGGACCAACCTGGAATTGTTTCGCGTTTTTTCGACGGCACCCAAAACCTTCTGCTGCAGGTTGGGCGAAAGCCGGTCCAACATACCCAGGTGCCTTAACTGCACACCCTCCGCATCCAGTTCAGTTAATTCCTTCTCGATCACATCTTCAACAATCCGCATCAAACCGTCCACTTCTTCCCGTGGACGACCCCAGTTTTCGGTGGAAAATGCGTAGATGGTCAAATACTCAATCCCGAACTCGACACACGCTCTGATAATGCGCCGCAGGTTCTCGGTGCCGGCTTTATGCCCGGCAAGACGGGGCAGACCGCGCTTTTTTGCCCAACGACCATTGCCATCCATGATGATGGCAATGTGTTTGGGAATTGTTCTGGGTGGGGTAGAGGGTTCGGATTGGCTCATGGCGCATGGAGTCGTTAGACTTCCATGATCTCCTGTTCTTTGTGATGACCGATTCTGTCAATTTCAAGCATAAAGCGATCAGTCAGTTTTTGTAATTCTTCTTCACCGCGCGAGCGATCATCTTCAGAGATCAACTTTTCGTTTTCGTAATCCTTGATATCCTTCATAGAATCGCGCCGAATGTTGCGCAAGGCCACACGCGTCTCCTCAGTCTTGTGATGCACGCGCTTTACCAGGTCCCGACGGCGTTCTTCCGTCAGGGGCGGCAGGTTCAAACGAATTACTATTCCATCATTATTAGGGGTCAAACCCAAATCAGAAGCCAGAATTGCCTTTTCAATGGCCTTCAACGTGGTCTTGTCAAAGGGCTTAATCAGCAAGGTCCTCGGTTCGGGCACACTGGTTGAGGCAAGCTGCACCAGGGGCGTGGGTGAACCATAATATTCTATTTGCAATTTTTCCACCAAACTTGGGTTGGCACGCCCTGTGCGAATAGTTGACAGGTCTTCAAGGAGAACCTGGATGGACTTCTGCATGTGGGACTCACAGTCCTTGAGAAGATCTTTAATCACCGTAACCTCCTAAAATTTAATCAAACTAAATATAAGGATACCCTAAAATTTGAAAATGCGCTACTGATGAAAGCCGCTCAGTCAGGATTAACATCCATCAAATTCACTGCCCATCCCGGCCTGTCAGGACCGTTTTTTTAGATGAACAGGCCGATTTCCGCCCTGTCCCTGCATTCGGACAACGACATCGAAAAAGTGCAATAAATCCAATTTTGCGGGTGATTGACTTGCAAAAACTTGCAGACAGACTCTCAAAATCTGGCAGGAATCAAAAGAACGCCTGTTTGGGGCGTCCTTTGAGCAATTTAGTGAACGATCGTACCGATTTTTTCGCCGTACAGCGCACTTGTCAGGGCGGCTTTATCCCACAGATTCAGGACCAGGATCGGGATACTGTGTTCCATGCAGTGCGTAATGGCCGTGCTATCCATCACCTTCAGACCACGGTTGAGCACGTCGATATAGGTCAGTTCATCAAAGCGAACCGCATTCGGGTTCTTCTTGGGATCATCATCATAGACGCCATCCACCTTGGTCGCCTTGATGACCACATCCGCATCGATCTCGGTCGCGCGCAAGGCGGCCGCCGTATCGGTTGTAAAGAACGGATTGCCAGTACCAGCTCCGAAAATAACCACTCGCCCCTTTTCAAGGTGACGGATGGCACGCCGCCGGATGTATGGCTCGGCAATCGCACGCATTTCAATGGCAGACATGACCCGTGTAAAGACCTTGGCACGTTCCAGAGCATCCATGAGCGCCAGAGCATTCATCATTGTGCCCAGCATACCCATGTAATCCGCCGTAGCGCGATCCATACCACGTACCAGACCCTGCGTACCGCGCCACAGATTGCCCGCCCCAATCACGATCGCCACTTCCACACCCATCTCATAAACATCTTTCACACGACCGGCAATCGCTTCAGCTTCTGAGATGTTAATCCCAGTACCGTTTTCGCCACCCATTGCCTCCCCGCTCAGCTTGAGTAAAATCCGTTTATATTTCAGTTCTGCCATTTTTTTCTCCTTGAGGGTTCTGCCGGGCAGCCTGGTCTGGCAATTGTTGCCGGGCAGTGCGGTATAAAAAAGCCAACCTTGCGGTTGGCTTTTGGTCTTATTAGTCGTTCAAACCTTCGCCCAACTCCCAGCGCTGGAAGCGGCGGATAACAATATTTTCGCCGGTGCTGGCAACGGTGGAATTGAGGAGTTTTTCAATGGTAAGGGTTTCATCGCGGATGTAAGCCTGGCGCAGAAGGCAGACTTCATCTTTGAACTTGTTGAGACGCCCTTCAACAATTTTGCCGGTCACGGCTTCGGGCTTGCCTTCTTCGATTGCGCGATTCTTGGCAATTTCGCCTTCGTGCAGCAGCTCGGATTCAGGAATTTCCTTATCAGAGACATAGCGCGGGGCAGCAGCAGCGATTTGCAGGGCAATTTCGTGAGCAAACTGCTTGAAAGCATCCGAACGAGCCACAAAATCGGTTTCGCAGTTGACTTCGACAATCACACCCACGCGACCACCACCGTGGTTATACAGCTCAACCACACCATTGGAAGCCTGGCGATCAGCGCGCTTGGCAGCCGTGGCAATGCCTTTTTCGCGCAGATAATCAACCGCTTTTTTGTAATCGCCATCCGCTTCGGTCAGCGCCTTGCGGCAGTCCAATATTCCTGCGCCAGTGGCTCCGCGCAGTTCCTTGATCATATCAGTTGTAATTTGCATTCAAGTCCTCTTGCAATTTTTGGATTAAGCCTGGACATCGCCAGCAACAACGACATCGACACCCGGACGGGCCAGCTTGGCGAGGGTGGAAGCACCCAACAGAGCTTCATCATCACCTTCTTCATCGGTGTCAATGGTACGGCTGGGGCGCTTGGAAGGAGCGGGAGCTGCAAAAACAGGTGCAGATGCCTTTTCTTCAGCCAGATCGTCATCCTTGCGCATGGCTTTGCCTTCCAGCACTGCATCGGCCATCTTGGCAACCAGCAGTTTGATGGCGCGAATGGCGTCATCGTTGGAGGGGATCACATAATCAATATCCTGCGGGTTGCAGTTGGTATCGACCAGTGCGACCACCGGAATTTTGAGCAGGTTACATTCACGTACAGCCGAATCTTCACGACCAACATCAACAATGAAGACCAGGCTGGGCAGACGCTTCATGGAGCGCACACCTTCCAGGCGGGTGTTGAGGCGGGTGATTTCGCGGTTAATCAACAAACCTTCTTTTTTGGTCAGGCGATTGATTTCACCACTGTCGCGCAGGCGTTCCAAACGTTCCATTTCCTGAATACGGGCGAACATGGTGTTCCAGTTGGTGAGCATACCACCCAACCAGCGTTCGGTGACATAAGGCATGCCAGCTCGAACAGCTTCTTCGCGCACGGTTTCCTGAGCCTGGCGTTTTGTGCCGACGAACAGGACCGTTCCGCCATTCATAATACAGTCGCGTACCATGTTGTAGCCAACATTGAGGGCTTTCACCGTCTGCTGCAGATCGATGATATGGATGCCGTTACGCTCTGTAAAGATGTACGGTTTCATGCGCGGATCCCACTTGTTGGTGCGGTGACCGAAATGGACGCCGCTTTCCAAGAGGGCTTTCATTGAAATTACTGCCATTTTTGATTCTCCTTGTTACCGGGTGCCAGCTGCACTTTGGGTGTGACTGGTCCTGAATAAGTTTAGCGGGAGGGTACCCGCTCAGGGACGCTTGTTGCCCGTCCCAGGCAAAATTGCTTCCCGCCGAGGCGAGAGCGGGAAAAAGTATACCACATTCTGTTGGCATTCGATGGTTTTAAATCACAACCCCATCACAACCAGGCGCCCCGATCACCTACTTGCAGACCGGGATCTGATCCGGGTTCTGCCTGGCGTTCAGGGCCAGCCCCAGGTATGGTGATGGGTCGTAAGTATTGTTAATATCAAGCTCGTTTTTGAAATGTCCGCTGCCATCATCGCGCACAACCGAGAAGTGCAGATGCACCCCCACCGGGTTATTGGGGTCACCCGAATAATTCCCCTGGTAGCCCAGCAGCGTCCCCGCCTCAACCGGCAGCTCAGATGTACCCGGCGGGAAATCCGCCGAGATAAAAGAATTCCCACTTGCATCCGCCATGTGAGTGTAATACAGCCAGATCTGGCGCCCGGGGTTGAGCGGGTCGGAAGGTACGCGCACAATCAGGCTAGATTTCCAATCCGATTGGCGCGATAAGAAACCGGGAAAAGCCGAGATGACCGGCGTCACATTCACATCCGTCCCGGCAAAAACATCAATCCCCTGGTGACGGTGCCCGACCTTGAATGAGTCATCCCACAGGTACCCAACCATGCCCGTGGTCGGAAAGATAAAAGGAGCATCCGCGCAGCGTGTGCCCGCGGCTATGACGTACTGCTGATTTTCAGCCGGCCTATTGATATAGCTCATCACAACCGGGCTGCGCGCAGCCGAGCCGCGAAACGTACTGAAGAGATAAAAACCCAGCCCGGCCAGCAGCCCGAGCGCAACGAACCCAATTAGTTTTGCAGGTGTAGACATAGGCTGAATTATACCCTGCCGTCCACGCCAAAAATTGGCATGGACGGCAGGGTATAAGGGGATAATTGAGCAGCCCCAAAATAGAAGGAGATGCTCAATGTCAAGGAATCACAAAGAAGAGAGTGGGTTCGGGCGTTATGCCCGAACCCACTCTCTTTGCGCAAGCATAGGCCAGATGTTCTAAGTCTTCAAGGAAGGTTTACGTAAACCGAATCTCATTTAACAAAGTGCAAGGCAAATTTGAACTATCCTATTCCTTAGGCGGATGCCAGCCAACCAGTACCCAGCCCTGCCGGGCACGTACCAACGAAGGCCGATTAAGATTTAGTGAAATCACGGTTGCGCGACCCGTTGTGGTGGATCCAATAATTCGGTCTGCACTCTCATTCCAGATAAAATGATCGTTCCAGTTTTCAATTTGAGGATTGAATAGGCGGACTATCTCGCCGGTTTGCGGATCAAGGCCAGCAATGCGATCCGATTTATGCTCGTTGCACAACGGGCAAGCCAGCCATAGGTTGCTTTCATCTGAAGGGCCGCCCAAAGATATTGGAATAAGGTGATCCATTTCCATCGGCGCGCCAATTACATACTCAAAAGTCAGGCAATAGCCACAACGATGTTTTGCCTGTTCAGTGATTTTTTTGGCGCAATGACTTTGAAATACGCGCTTCACTCATACAGATTGCAGCAGGCTCGAAACATCATGTCCACGCGTTTTTAACAATGCAGCAGCCCGTGAACGTACCAACATGCTGCGTTCATATCGCACTACCAGACCCTCCAGCGTTTGTTCTTCAAATGCACTCAACCCTGCGCTCTGACGCTTGATGTGCAGCGCCTCCATTTGGACACTCTGATCCGGCTCCAGCCGGGTACGAGCTGCACGCCATAGCGCCTCGTCATCAAGCAATTCCATATTTGCAACAGCCGAGGCCAACGCATCTGGAAGTTCTTCACTGGTTGGCATGGCAGTTACCACCACATCCAGCAGTTCCATCTCGACAGTCCGGCGCGATATTTCCGCCCGTTTGCGCAGACGGTTGTAGATACTTTTTGGCAAGCTTAGCGTAATTGGATGGACGCTCATAGAAAAGACCTCGTTTCTCTATTTCTATATTACTCCGATTTCACATGATCCTATACAAAGTCGCAACCCGCTCCATCTGTCAACCCCGCTCCATCTTGACAATACCCCTCCGATACTGTACAGTATATCTGTACATATCGGAGGACAAAATGACTATTCATACAACCTACACCCAGGCTCGCGATGGGCTTGCAAAATTATTGGACCTTGTCAATCATGATCGCGAAGTTGTTGTTATTCAACGCCGCGGAGAAGAAGATGTAGCCATGATTGCCGCATCAGAACTGGAAAGCCTGATGGAAACTGCCTACCTGCTGCGCTCCCCCGCTAATGCTGAACGACTGCTTTCCGCGTTGGGCCGCGCATTAAAAGGGGAAGGCTCAGCGCAAAGCCTTGAAGCTTTACGGCGAGAGGTAAAGCTTGAGCTCTAAACAACGTCTGGCGGTATTTCAACCCGAATTCATTGAAGACTTGCGTTTCCGGGTGGAAACCGACCGTAAAATGGCGTTAAAAACATTGGAATTAATCGATGCGATTTTGTGCGACCCGTTTACAGGGATTGGCAAACCAGAGCCGTTAAAATTCCTGGCACCTGGGACGTGGTCGCGAAGGTTAACCCAGGAGCACCGTATTGTTTACCTGGTCCGCGATGAACGCATAGATTTCCTACAAGCCAGGTACCATTACTAATATCCGCTGGCACCCTGCGCATTAGAACCTTGCACATCGGGCAGATGCGATTTCCACCAAGCCTAAAGAGATATGTCCCAAACGGGGATCAGCGAACAAGAGATTTTAGGGGACTTTCCAGTTCGGCTACAAATATACACTTGTTAGGAGCAAAGGACTCGAACCTAGCGATTCTAGGTTCGAGTCCTTTGTAAGTACATTTATTATGTGCTTTTCATCTGTTTTAGGATGCATTCAAATTCGCATGAAATTTATCTTTTTCTAAATCGTTATGAGTATATTCTATTACCGCCCAGACAAGGAATATGAGATTCAAAATTAGTCCCCGTAATCCATTCAGCAAATCAAGCATTTCGGCGATGCCATCCGGTAGAACTTTTGCTTGCCTGAAACCTACCAGGATGTAAACAAGTATAAAGATTATTATAGGCATAAAAGCCCAAAATAGTAACAGCTTCCAGGGTAAGCGCTTCTGGATGTAAAGATAAATCATAGGCGGGATAAGAATAATAAACATCGAGAAATGCGAATGCCATGAAACCGCCCCGGTTGCGGCAAATATCCCAAGTAGTACAACCGCAGACTTTATTGGATTTGATTGAATTGGTTTTCTTGAAATGACAAATACTGCGTACACTGTCAAAATCGACCCAATTATTGTTACTCCCCAACCGATCATCGGTGAAGTAGATAATGATGTAATATGCAAGCCCAACATACGCCAATTCATCATACCTTCAGGGTTATTGGTTGCCATTCCCTTGGAATATCCAAATAAGAGATTCGCTAGACTGAGAAAACCTTTTTTATTGACCAGGTAAAAAGAAACTCCCATTACTCCAAGCGTTGCGATAGTAAAACCAACCAGCGTTTTTATCGAACGTTAAAAGAATAATACAGGGATAATTAAAACCAGTAATTGAGGTTTGAGCAGCCAACAGCCCAGCCATAATCCAGCCCGAAAAGGTTTATCTAAGAAAATTGACCGCATGAACTCACCCGCGCATATCCCCAGCCAGATGTTTACCTGCCCATAAAATAAGTTCAGAAAAACTGGCAACGAAAGCATTATCATAAAGATCAATTTTGCCGGCATGGTATGCCCGGTCATTTCTTTCGTGAAAAAACGTAGATAAAAAACGAATCCTATTAAATTAAGAAATGTCCAAACCCAAAAACTGACTGTCGGGCTTAATAAAGATAAAACTTGGAAAGGTACAACGAAAATTGGTAATTATGGAACTGGCACTGCTACTACAAAAGGAAAGGTCGAGTTATTGGGATATATCGCTTTTTGGAATTATGTCAAAAGATTCAAAGCATAAATACTCGCATAACCGCTTTCGCTGATAGCTTTCCCAACGCTCCAGTAGGCACAATAATCGGCAGCCAGGTTCCCGCACATATTGCGCGAGACAAGATCAAAGCCAACTTCAACGATATAAAGAGCAAATATGGCAACCAATGCCAGATTTTGCCAGCAATTCCCATTATAGATTTTAGCAATATTGGTCACAGTTTCGGATATACTTTTGATAAACCGCTGATGTGTACGGGGTGTTGTATGCTTCGCTCATCCATAAATGTCAGGCAAGACTTTTAATTAGGGATATCATTCAAGTGGAAGATTCTTCCAAAATATTTCGCCGGTTGAACAAAAAAAGGATAAATTTTGGGGCATTATCTATGAACAATTATGAACTGAACATTAGTTCGAGTAATCGACATTTAATGTGTTTCAAGAATTTCCAGAAACTAAAGCAAAATGGGCATTTATTTTTGTTAAGTTTGTTGGTAACAATCAGATTATTTATCTCTTCACCATTTTTTTATCCGGTACCCCATCGAGATTCTGGAGTTTTCCTATACATTGGCAGACAAATATTAAACGGAAAAATCCCATATCGAGATATGTGGGATCACAAAGCCCCATTGATTTATTATTTCGATGCGCTTGGTTTGATACTCGGCAATGGAAGTTATTGGGGAGTTTGGTTGCTTGAGTATACTGTTATTTTATTTAGCATAATTTGTTTTTATTGTCTGATACGGGATATTTTGTCCCCCAAATCTGCCCTTTTTGCATCATTGGTTTGGTTGGTTGGTTTTAGCAATGTGAGCAGCGGCAATATTGATGCGGAATATAGTGTTCTAATCAGCCTGGCAATTATATTCATTTTCCAAAAACACCGGAATGCGCCAATATCCATTTTTCTTATTGGTTTATTGACCGGTATCGGCGTTTTGCTTCGTTTAAATGAATTTTCATCTTCTGGAGCTGCTCTCTTTTTGATATTTCTGGAGATTTTTAGAAAAAGGAACTTTAACCTTTTCGCAAAATCATTCGTATATCTTACAACCGGGCTGCTAATTCCAATACTCCTTATATTAGCTTTCTTTTGGAATAACGGGGCTCTGAATGATTTTTATAGTGCAGCAATTTTTTTCAATTCGATCTACATTACGCGCGGTACATCAATTTTTATGGCGTTCGGAGTAGGATTACTTTATCATTTTGTCCCCATCCTATTCGCAGGATTATCAATTTTCATCGCGATACGCGAAAAATTCCAGTTTTCAAAAATTGAGTCTCGGGAATTATTCTTTTTCGGGTTGGTTTGGTTATCACTGGCTTTACCATTATCGGTGCTTACAGGAAGATTGTACGCTCATTATTATATTTCCTGGATATTCCCCCTTGCAATTCTTTCTGGATTTATCCCAATTTATTTTCTCGAAAAAACGAATTCGTCAGCATCGCGACTATTTTCTTTTTCCATGGTCATGCTTTGGTTCATTATTACGATTGCTGTTATCGGATCATTGTCGCCATCATTGGAAAAATTTTATGGGATTATATTAAATGACAAAACCTCCCCTAAACTAAATCAAGCTGTTTCTGATATTATCAAACAAGTTCCATTGAATCAAAGTGTTATTATGTGGGGAAACGAGACAGCCTATCTTCTAAGCGCTAATCGGGAAATTTCAGGTCGCTTTATTTACTTGACCCCATTGCTTACTCCAGGATATGGTGAGATTATTGCAGCTGAATATCTTAACAATATTGTCACTAATAAACCAATGATTTTAGATACATCTACAAGTGATTCTTGGATTCCGCAATTAGTAGGTTATCAAATACCATCTCCTTGGTTAAGAAAGATTCTTGGGTATATTAGGCAAAACTATGACCCGCATTCCACGTCATGTAATCACAAAAAACAACCTTTTCAGACAGGATAAACGCACTATAAATATTTCTCCCACTCAGATGGCGAAAATGGTATAACAATGACGAATTATGCCAAATATAAGCGGAAAATAAGCCCATATCTCCCACTTTTTTTATAAAAATATCATACCCTGTATTATCAGTTTGAAAACACAAGGATTTTGTCGAGTCTGGTTTTCACCCATTGGGTGAAAGAAAAAGTGGTTGAATTCATCTAACTTTCACATCTCTCGCATGTTAAAATTGAAGTAGATAAAACAGCAGCAGCGAAGAGGGACCTAATCGTGATCAACAAAATTGATTTTGTAGCCAAGAATCTGACGTCAAACGCAGGCTTATTTCTTCTGCTCGAATATGCAAAGGCCAATGGTATTTTTGAACTCATTGACTCAGACCTGGTGTTTGATAATGAATCAACCAATAATATTAAGATGAATCATATCAAAACGATGCTCTGCGGCCATTTTGTCGGAATTGATAAATTGGAACGTCTCAAACTTTTGCAAGGGGATCCACTGGTTAACGAGTTTGATATTTCGGTGAAAGAACCCGAAACGGTATCCAGATTTTTAGGAAACTTCAGCTATAAAACAACTCAAATGTTCAAAGATATTAATTTCACAGTCTTCAAAAAGCTACTTTCAAAGCACAAGCTAACATCCATCACCATCGATATAGACAGCAGTGTGATCAACGTGGAAGGCCATCAAGAAGGTGCAGCTAAAGGATATAATCCAATAAAGCTGGGTAACCTGTGTTACAACATCCAGTTTGCTTTTTGTGATGAACTCAAAGCATACATCACTGGATTTGTTAGAAGCGGTAACACTTATACAGCCAATGGTGCAGCTGAAATGATCAAAGAAATCGTTGCCAATATCAAAACGGATGATTTAGAAATCCTGTTCAGAATGGACAGCGGCTATTTTGATGAAGAAATTATTGAAACGATAGAATTACTGGGATGCAAATATTTGATCAAAGCAAAAGAATATCCAACCCTTGTGTCTCAAGTAACCGATCCACCCATTTTATTCGTGACAGGTGATGAGGGCAGGGAAACGGCTGAGCTTTTAACAAGATTAAACACGTGGAAAAAAGACAGAAGATTTATCATCTCCCGTGTATTGAAACCAGAAAAAGACAGAGCACAATTATCTCTATTGGAAGAAGACGAATACCAATACTTTTTCTTTGTGACCAATACTGAATTACCTTGCGAAAAAGTGGTCATTTCTTACGAAAAGCGTGGCAA
>CAYWXS010000130.1:0-18266 GCA_964462245.1 uncultured Anaerolinea sp. | reverse complement strand
AGGGATTCGACATGCTTCGTTTCCCAAATCAAAATATCCTGTGGCTGACAATTGAGCGCCGTACAAAGTTTTGCCAGCGCATCCAGGTCAATGTGCCGCGCCTGACCGGCGTCGAGCCGGTAAACAAAATCCTTGGGCACCCCCGCGCGCTCAGACAATTTACGCGGCGAGATACGCTGACCGGTTTCGGCCTGCTGTTTGCCCAAAAGAATAGTGATACGTCCAGTAGTGGAGAGTTTCGTATTCATAAGAACTTCTGTTCTAATATTATAAGCAAATGAACGTTCTGTCAAGGTTATTGTCGCAATATTGAGACAAACAGCATATGTCTGCTACAAGCTCAATATAATTCCTGCGTGCTGCAACTCTGGAATACAGTTATAAATTCAGATCAATATAACATGAACTACAAGCGGCTTGATGTCAAAATAAACTTCACAAGAACTGAGCAAATTCGCCATGCTGTCCTGGCGAGGGGAATTTTTTACTGACACGAAAATGCGACCTAAATCTTCGTCTCGAAGGAGGATTTACGTTGTATTATTTATTTATGATAACTCGAGTCGATTTACAAAATTCGTAGTACCACATAACTTGCTAACCTTTCAACACTCCTCCAGTCATTGCGAATGCGGTACTCTTCCGCAATGAAGCAATCCACCTGGACTTCACCCAAATCCACGACCAGCAGTAAACAAAAAGGATGCAAGATGTTCAGCGCGATCGAATACTTCAGTAGCAAACTGGTGCATAAAAGCTTTGACGAAAAATTCAACAACACTAATTATGTCGCATTCCTCAAAAAATTACGTACCAAAAGAAGCTATCTCCCGATACAGCGAGGAATGAAACAACCAAATCGCGCCAATCTTATTTATATATTTGGCTGCATGATCACTTTTTTGACAGTAGGGTCGCGGCTTTCAATCATTTCAAACGCCCTGGGTAGTTCGCTCAAAGGCAGGCGGTGCGAGATCAATGGCTCCACTTGAACCTGACCAGATTGCAGCAAACCTACCGCCTGATAAGAATTTCGTACAGATGTGAACGAAGACAACAATGTCAGTCCTTTTTGGAAGATTTTGAAACCTTCCATTTCAATATTTTTACCTGAGGGTGGAACCCCGAATAACAGCACGGTGCCACCCTTTCTGGCAAAATCAATCGAGCGATTCATAACAGGGATAACCCCGGTTGCATCGATGACTACATCATAAGTATCCATCTGCAGTTCTTCCATACGAGCAACAACCTGATCCGCACCCAATTGGCGCGCAAGCTCCGCGCGCCCTGAGTTACTTTCAAGGACAGTAATACATGCCGCGCCTTGAAGACGGGCCATCTGAAGCAACAGGTTCCCAATCGGACCGGCTCCCAGAATGGCGACATGATCCGCCAGTGCGATATGTGCGCGTTCAATCCCATGTATCACACAGGAGAGCGGCTCTACAAAAGCCCCATGCTCAAACGGTAAATCTCCAATGCTGAAGACAGCTTTCTCAGGAACGACAACATACTGTTCCATGCCGCCAGGCAGGGTCACACCAACTGCCTGCCAGTTCAGGCAAAAGTTCTGACGGTTGTTCAGACAGTTAATACAGTTATCGCAGGCGATATTAGGCTCCACTGCCACCCGATCCCCCTGCCTGAAGCGCGCCACCAACCTACCTGTGGACATAACCACACCCGAAAACTCATGCCCCGGAATGACTGGGTATTGTCCCAGGTATTCCCCTCGGAAAATATGCAAATCTGTTCCACAGATTCCGCTGGCCATCACTTTGATCAGTAATTCCCCAAGGCCGGGCTCCGGTATGTCCCGTTCCACCAGTGAAATTTCATTTGGTTTTTGAATGACGATGCTTTTCATCTATGACTCCTATGGACTGAGAATTTTTTCAAACCCGGCTGATCTTTTTATCAATAAATACTGGGAAGGGTACAGAAATAAAATGTACGTAAGATTAAAAACAAGATGAGTGTCTTTGGAAGTAATGGTTTAATAGCCATATTAATTCCAAATCTAGCTGTGTTTTTATGAGATAGCTTTCCTTTACGATAATATTCTAGCATTATTATTGCCAGTCAATTCAGATCGCTCCAGAAAATCACTGTAATTTTCATCCCACCAGAGCCTTTTTCAAAGCCCGTACCTGGGAATTACGGAAATTTTCGACCACTGGTATTCTTGTGGACAACACGTCAAAACCGTGGAAAGCCCCCGGAACAACGACCAGCTCACAAGGGACGCCCGCCTCTTTTAACCGTTTTGCATAAGCAACATCTTCGTCGTGGAATAGATCAATACTCCCAACGCCGATCCAGGCCGGAGGCAGACCAGAAAGGTCTAACTGGCGCCCCGGTACAGAACCTGTGGGCACTGTTATCGCACCAGGCGGTTGTTTCAGATAAGACTCCCACCCATAATAATTGCTGTTGTTGTTCCAGACAAAATAAGCCCCCGGATCGATATCTGCCCGTGCGGCAGTATAGTCATCGAGCATGGGGTAAACCAGGAGTTGGAAGGCAGGTCGGACTTCATCACGATCCAGGGCGAGTTGAGCCAGGGCAGCTGCCAACCCGGCTCCGGCACTCTCACCACCCACGGCAATACGCTGTGAATCGATACCGAGCGTTCCTGCCTGAGATGCCAGCCATTGTAAAGCGCTATAGCAATCTTCAAGCGGGGTTGGAAATGGATGCTCAGGCGCAAGGCGATAATCCACTGAAACGACAACCACACCAACCTCCTGGATAAAAGGCAATACATAAGAATCATCTGTTTCGGGTACGCCCCCAACATACCCGCCGCCATGCATCCACAGCAAAGCCGGAGCAGTGGGTCCAACCGTTCGAGGTCGATAGATGCGAATACGTATTTTTTGGTTCTGATCCCTGGTATCAATGAAAGTATTCCAAACCTCTATACCAGCAGGCATTTTGGTTCTTTTGACCAATATCCTGGTCAAAAACCGAAAAAGCCAGAGGTTTTTTGCATTAACGGAGAACATCGGCATCTTGCTTGCAATTTGCTGCATATCGGAATGCACAGCAGAAACTGAGGGTTTCATGGATTGGAATCTCCTTCAAAAAGTTGGGGATATTTGAGTTTATCATTGCGCGATCAATACAACAATCCAGACCCGGTCCCGGATCACTTCAACCCATCGCGAATTAAATGGTTTACGCAGACGAATCACAGTTGGAACTCCCTCAAACATTAATTGGCTGAAGGAGCTTTTTTGACAGAATCTATTTTTACAGAAAAATATCGATTTCTCAAACTTGAAAATTTTTCAACGATTCAAGCGATGATAGATGCCTTTCATTTTTCCATAAGTCTGCTTGAAAATCTCAAATCGCTCATCATACAATGCTCGGTTGACTGCCTGGGGAACATAAGTATGCCTGAACTGCACCAAGTCTGGAATATCTGCAAATTGAATTTCCCCCAATCCCACCGCCGCGATCCAGGCTGCCCCACGCGCATTGGCATACAACGGGTCAGTCACCTGTTTAATTTCAACATTCATCACATCCGCAAAAATCTGGCACCATATATCCGATTGTGCCCCACCACCTGCAATGTTAATCGAGGCTACGTTCCTTCCGAGGAATTTTTGAACAGGTGCAAACAACCAGCGTGTGTTGAAAGCAATTCCTTCCAAAAAAGCACGGATGATGTCTTCACGGGTATTGTTAAGCGATAGATTGTACAGACCTGCCCGTAAGGTTCGGTCATCCACCGGGGCGCGCTCACCCCAGATCCAGGGGGTGTAAAAAACCCCATTTGCCCCGGCTGGAACGCGTGCTGCGATCTGGTCCAGCACCTTGAAAATATCCGGCACATCCGCTTCCTGCAATAATTCATCCTTGTGATATATGATGTTATCTCTCAAGAATGTAAGATTACCACCCGCCGTTGCTTGCAGCGCCGTCAGCAAATATCGCCCCGGCACAGCACAGGGAATGGATGCCATGCTGGAGGTAATATCCGTCTTTTTGAACGGCACATGGGCTGCAATCCACGAAGAAGTGCCGATATACAGGTGCGGAGCGTAATCCTCTACAGTTCCCGCCCCAATAGCCGCTGCAGTATTATCAATCGCACCTGCCACCACCTGCACACTCCCTGCCAGCCCCAGTCCGGATGCAACATCCGGGCGCAAGGTTCCAATCACTCGCGTGCATGGAACCACCTCTGGTAGTTTGTCACGCTCAATACCCAGCATACGGATCAACCCATCATCATAACTCAGCGCATCCGGATCACGATTATCAGTCACCCATGAAGTCACGATGGAATCGAAGCTGGCTACAAACTCCCCTGTCAAGCGAAGGTTTAAGTAATCCAATACATTTAGAAATTTATAGGTGGATGCATAGATTTCTGGCTGTGTGTCCCGGATGAAAAGCATGTGCGCAGCCGGGTCTTTTCCTGTCATCGAAGGCATTCCTCCGGTAAGACGAATAAACCGGAAGACATTCAGGATATTTGCACCGTCGATATTAATTCCGCCCCCAATCTGCCGCCGCAGGTGTGGTGCGCCGCGCATATCCATCCACAAGATCGCATTCCCAAGCGCATTGCCTGCTTTATCGACCGCAACCGTACCCTCGCCTTGCGTCGAGCAACATACGGCGACGATCTGGCGTCCCACCTCCGGTTCGCGCTTGATAAGCCGTCCCGCCGCTAAAAGAAAGGCCTGCCACCATTCATCAGGTGACTGTTCCGCCCCACCCTGGCGAGTGATAATGAGCCGCAAAGGTTCACTTTCCCAACCCAACACGCGTCCATCAACAGTAATCAATGCAACTTTCATACCGGAAGTACCCAGGTCAACCGCCAGGATCAGCTTTTCTTTGTTCATGGTTTACCCTTATACACATGCCGCCAGCACAGTTTCAAACCGGCCAAGCGCATCATCAATCAACTCATCTGTATCAGCCATGGATGTATACATACGCGAGCCTGCCAGCGTAATCAGACCCTGCGACATATACGCGGCACCCATCTCCTCCATCATATGCTTGCGGGGCTTTAGTTCACGCGCCAGCCTTAAAGGATTATACAAATCGAGAAGCATCACACCCGAAGTTTCAAGGTGAACAATCGAGCCCTGGTTATACGTTACAAATGGCAGGGAATATTTATCAATAATAACTTGCAAGCCCTGTGTCAGTCGGTCACCTGCGCGCCCTGCAATCACGGCAGCATTCGTCCGTTCCATTTCAAGCAGTGAATAATAACCTGCCACACATGAAAGCGGATTTGCCGAGAGTGTGCCCCCGATATAAGCCCGTTCACCATTGCCACCAATGCCTGCTGCAAAACGCATAATGACCTCAGCCCGTCCGCCTACCCCACCTGCCATCGGATATCCACCTGAAATACACTTTCCAAAAACAGTTAAATCGGGCTTGATATTGAAGAAGCCTTGTGCGCCACCCAACCCCATCCGAAAACCAGTCACAACTTCATCGAAGATTAACAACGCACCAAACTCATCGCATAATTCACGTACTTTTTGGTTGAAATCAAGCGGAACAGGACGTGTTCCAGATTCTGGCCCAAGTGGTTCAACAATCACAGCTGCCGTACCACCTCTCAGCCGGTTTAGCATCAAGTGAGTTTTCAATGCTCGCAAGCTGTTCGGGAAAAACTCTTCCGTAGCCAAGCTCACCCCAGCTGGAATACCCTGGGCTTCATGTCGGCCTGTGCCGGGGATATGCAGCCCATACACCATCTGGTCACTCCAACCATGGTATGCGCCACCAACCTTGATCACGTATTTCTTTTTTGTAAAGGCACGGGCCGCTCTGATGGCTGCCATTACACTTTCAGTTCCAGAACCCAACATACGAAACATCTCGACGCACGGCATCAAGCGATTAACCAGTTGTGCCAGCTTCAGTTCATATTCATGGAACAAGCCAGTGACCGGGCCGCAGGTCTGCAACATTTCCAGCACTTTTTCGCGCACCGGCGCATAGTTGCTGCCCAGCAGTGTTGCCCCACCTGCCTGTAGGAAATCAGTGTACTGATTTCCATCTGCGTCCCACAAATACCCTCCCTCCGTTTTCTCAATCGCAATTGGAAAAGGATAATTGAACGCCAAATTATGCTGAACACCGCCTGGAATAAATTTCTTGGCTTCATCAGTCAAGGCTTTCGATTTTTTACACTGGCTGTCGAAGTAACCCAAAAATTCCTGCATTTTTTCAGGTTTCACTGGTCGCAGTGGCTGGCGTATCAGGGCATTCAGTTTTTTATAAATGGCACCTGTATCGTGATATTCACTGATTGCATATTGTTGACTCATGTTATTCTCCGCCTTTGACAGGCTCGCCTTGTTCAACTTTTTTCTGATTAGCACGCAATTTTGCGAATGCAATCTCACGTACAGCCAAAGGGATTTTACTTACCCGACGCTCTGTACATAGTGCAAGCAGGTAAGCCAGCGCACATTTTTCCAGAATTTCCACGTTATGCATGGCACGTTCCATGTCGTGCCCAAAAACCAGCGCACCGTGGTTCTGCATCATGAAAGCATTATTATTATTCCTGACATGCCTGGCGACTGTGTTTTTCAAAAACCCTGTGCCGGAGGGTGCATATGGAATGATCGTCACACTTCGCCCGAGGAAACGTGCTTGCTCATCAAATAGGGCAGGGATGGGGGCCTTGATCAAGCTCAAAGCACTCACATAAACCTGGTGCGTATGCACCACTGCATTTACATCGGGCCGTACCTGATATATCGCGCCATGCATCGCCGATTCGACCGAAGGCTTGAGATGTCCCTCAACGACATTTAATCCATAATCCAGCACGCAGATATCATCCGCAGTCATTTTAAGATAATCATAGTTTGAAGGGGTGACAACAAAAGCATCCACCCCAGGCACGCGCAGGGATAAATTTCCCCCGGTTGCCATCAAATATCCTTTTTGCACAAGTTTTTGTGCGGCATCCACTACCTGTTGCTTCAAAGAATCAAACGTTCCCATGTTCCCTCCGGGTTAAAAATGAACAGCATTAAGATTTTAGATGTTTATCTTGACACTGTCAAGATAATCGCGTAATATCGAACCATGTCCTCCAAAAACTATCATCACGGTGACTTAAAAAACGCCCTGATCGCAGCCGGGGTTGAAATTCTAGCCAAGGATGGGATCAGCGGATTAAGTCTTCGTAGGGTGGCTCTGCATGCAGGCGTAAGTCACTCCGCTCCGTATGCTCACTTTCCTGACAAACAATCCCTTGTGGCAGCCATCTCCACCGCAGGATTCCACCAACTCTATTCCGAATTGGATGCTGCCGTCCTGCTCTACCAACATGCCCCAAAACAGCAGCTATTAGCTGGCGCGAAGGCTTATGCCCAATTTGCACTGGATCACAAAGATATTTTCAAAATTATGTTTTCCAGTGTTCTCGAAAAAGAAAAAGAGTATCTTTCATTCGTCGAAATTTCCCGAAAATCATTTGAACGCGTAGTGGATGTCGTTCAAGCCTGCCAACAAGCCAATATCTTGAGTCCAGGCTCACCAGAAATGGTGGCCCTTTCCGTCTGGGGAACTGTGCACGGTATTGTTTCACTTGCGCTCGAGGGACAAATTCCCCACACCATCCTGGAACACCAAAACATTTTCGATATCATTACATTTGCAATTGAGCAAACGACATACGCGAAACGGCAACTTTGAATTTATACTTACAACCGGAATAAAAAATTATTTATGGAGGAAGTATGACAAAAATCGCATTCATCGGTGCAGGTAGCCTGGGCTTTACCCGTGAGCTGGTTCGTGACATTCTGACATTCCCACTGCTGGCAGATGCCGAACTGGCCTTAATGGACATTAATGCGGAACGGCTGGACTTTTCCAGGCGCTCGGTAGCAAAAATCATTGAAATGGGGAAGTATCCCGCCAAAGTAACTGCAACATTGGATCGTGTGGAAGCATTGCGCGACGCTGATGTGGTTCTGACCACAATTTTGGCGGGTGCCACCGACGTGTGGCGCCACGACATCGAAATCCCGAAAAAGTATGGCGTGGATACCAATGTAGGTGACACACGCGGCCCATCAGGAATTTTCCGTTTCCTGCGCACCATCAACCCAATGATGGATATAGTCAATGACATGGAACGCTACTGCCCCAAAGCGATCCTGCTAAACTACACTAACCCTATGGCGATGTTGTGCGGTGCAATCCAACGCAAGAGCTTCATTCCAACCACCGGACTGTGCCATTCGGTTCAGGGGACAGCCCAAATGCTCGGCTGGTGGATCGGTGCAGAGATGAATGAAATTACCTACACCTGCGCCGGTATCAATCATCAAGCCTGGTACCTCGATTTCAAGGTCAATGGTGTGGATGCCTACCCCCGCATTTTTCAGGCAGTCACCGAAAATGAAGAAATCTACAACACTGAAATTGTCCGCAACGAAATGTTCCTGGCATTCGGAAAATATGTGACCGAGTCAAGCGGTCACAACTCAGAATACAACTGGTGGTTTCGCAAACGCCCGGACCTGATAGAAAAATATTGCATCCATGGTACCGGCTGGAACCCTGGTGAATATGCCTATATCTTAAAGGAATATCAAAGTAAAGAAGCCACCTGGAAAGACCAGGCCCGAGACTGGTTTGCCGCAGAAACACCCATCGATATTGAGCGTGGACATGAATATGCCGCATATATCATTAACGCACTGAAGGGTGGTGAATCATTTACATTCAATGGCAATGTGCCCAACACCCATCTGGTCACAAATCTGCCGCAGGGTGCCTGCGTCGAAGTCCCCGTACTGGTGGACAAAGCCGGCTTCCACCCGCTCCATGTCGGCTCTCTCCCGGCAGAATGCGCCATCCTGACCAATGTTAGCTCGCAAATTGAAGAAATGGCGATCACTGCCAGCCAACTCGGCGACCCAACCATGATTTACCGTGCCATCTGCCACGATCCATTAACCGCCGCAGTACTCTCACTAAAAGAGATAAAAGACATGGTAAATGAGATGTTTGCGCAAAATCAGGATTACCTGCCGCAGTTCAAAAATATCAAGATATAAGCCAGTGGCGGTGGCTGAATATCAAGATATTCAGCCACCGCCTTCGGTAAAAATGAAAGACTCGAAAATGATCCCATCATTCCTGCTCGCAAAGCTGTACGTTAAAGATTCACTAAAGAACACTGCTTCCGGATTCGAGTTCATGTTGAAAAACAACCTTGACTCGACCATGTTAATCGGGATAGGTCCCATCGGTCTGGGTGATAAAACCTATGTAGGCGAATCTGTCAACATAACAGTTGGCGACAAAACTATCAATGCAGCAGAACTTTCCCGTCAAACATCTGTCCCCGTCCGCGTGGGTACACTGATTAAGGTTTCGGTTGCCGGAGAAAAACTCACCCCCGGGCTGCAGAAAGTCAACGTGACAGCAACTTCGAGTGATATTGGTCAGATCAAATTCGATATCAATGACGCTCTTTCGTAACTAATACAGGCATGGCAGGCTTTTTTCACTTTAGCCCTGTCCGCACGCCATGATTACCCGGAACCACATCAGGTTCCCAGCGCACCCAGCCGAGGAAAACCATTGAGGTCTTCCGCACTGAGCCGATGCACCAGACACCATTGCCAAACGCGGCCAAGAGTGCCGTGCTTCCCCATCGCTCAGCCCAATCGACTTCAATACTGGCATAATGGCTCACCAATTGGACAACTGCGCTGCACTGATCAACATCCACATATAAAGTGGACCATTGCCTGGTTGGTTCCAACTGGAAGAGATTGACAAACAGTGGCTAATTTGGTTATGGTATGATTCCACATGGGGATGGGTTCCTCGTCTATTAATTAGCAGAAACTTAAGTTCAGTGAATATTAAATTAAAACAGAGGCATTGAATGAGAAAAAACATTGTTTTGATTGGGGCGGGAAGCGCCCAGTTTGGCTATGGCACGATTGGCGATATCCTACAAAGCAAGGTTTTGGAGGGCAGTCGAATTGTCCTGCATGATATCAACCCAACCACATTGGCTGTTACCGAGGAACACGCCCGCAATTTCATCACGGAACACAATTTGCCTTTCACTGTCATGGCAACTACGAATCGGGCTGAAGCTTTGTCGGACGCGGATTTTATTGTCAGCTCGATCGAAGTTGGTAACCGGTTCGACCTCTGGGAGCAGGACTGGCGTATCCCACAGCAGTATGGCGTCCAGCAAGTGTATGGCGAAAATGGTGGGCCAGGTGGATTATTCCACTCTTTGCGAATCATCCCGCCTATTTTAGAGATCTGCGCCGATGTGATGAAAATTTGCCCGGAAGCGTTTGTCTTCAACTTCAGCAATCCGATGAGTCGTATTTGCACCACTGTCACGCGTGCTTTTCCTGATTTGAAATTCATTGGTCTGTGCCACGAAATTGGCTCACTGCGTGAATTCCTGCCGCGTATTCTGGGCGTGCCCTACGAAGCCTTGGAAGTGCGCGCTGCCGGGTTGAACCACTTCAGTGCGGTATTGACGGCCAAGTACAAGGAGAGCGGACTGGATGCTTACCCGGATATTCTCGCCAGGGCGCCACTCTTCTTTGGCAACATGCCGTCAATGGATGAAATTCACAAGTACTTTAAAGAGACCGGTCAGTGGCCTGAGAAAGACGAAGATTTTTCAGGTATGGCAATGGAAGCCTGGCCGGAACGCCGGGTTTTTCAGGTGATCCTCGAAAAATTTGGGCTGATGCCGATCACCAGCGACAGCCATTTTGGTGAGTATATCCAGTGGGCTTATGATGTCACCGACCATAAAGGTATCCTTGATTTTTATCGGTTCTATAAGGGATACCTATCACAGGTGCAGCCCAAGATTGAACTGCGCCTGAGCGAGCGCGTTATTCCGATCATCGAAGGCATCCTGACCGATTCGGGTTATATTGAAGAAGCGGTAAATATCCCTAACAAGGGGCTGATTGACAACCTGCCCGATTGGATCGTGGTTGAAGTCCCAGCGACAGTGGACAAAGATGGCATCCACGGAATCCCGATGGGGCGCTTACCAGGTGGATATGCTGGTTTACTGATCAACCAGGTGGCTGTTCACGATATGACCGCTGAAGCAGTGCTTAATAAATCACGGTCGGCAGCGTTGCAGGCCTTGTTGGTAGACCCGATCGTGACTAATTACAAGGGTATCGAAGAGATGCTGGATACGATGATCTCCTACCAGGAGCGCTGGTTGGGATATCTGAAGTAAATTGACAGGTATTAATTTGTGATTTAAATATAAATCTGGGAGCAGTTTTACGCTGCTCCCAGATTTTAAAACTGTACCTCTTTGAAAAACTCGCAACTATTACTTGATGTCGTAGGCCATTGTAACTGTTACAGTGATTTCCATTTGCCCTGGGTTGATCGGTACTGCCACATCAGCTGATACCGCTCCGCCGCCGCCCATGCCTTTACCCTGAAAAATAGGGGAAGGGCTGGCATCGTAGTACTGGATACTCTGGACATCACCAAGTTTTACACCGGCAGCAGTCGCCAGTTCTTCAGCTTGGGCACGGGCATTTTTTACTGCTTCTGCGCGGGCAGCGCTCATGGCCTGGGTCTTATCGGCTACATCAAATTGGATACTGTTGATATTGTTTGCGCCCGCTTTCACAGCGGCATCCAGCAAGTCACCCAGCTTTTCCAGTTTGCGAACAGTCAGGTAGACTGTATTATCCACGGCGTAATTTGTTCCACTGGGCTTGCCATCCGGGCCGAACTGGTTGTTTTGCCAGATACTGAAATTTGTGGTCTGTATGTCTTTGGCATCTACGCCTGCGGCTTTCAGCGCTTCGATCAACTTTTGAGTATTGGCATTGTTTTCTGCGACTGATTCAGCGGCAGTTGGCTTTTCGGTATGGACACCTACATAAATATAAGCAATATCCGGTTTCAATGAGACTTTTCCCGCACCACTGATGGTTAATGTACGGGGAGGTGTTTGGGAGCTTGATGCAGCTGGCAGGGAGGCTGGTCCACAGGCGCTGAGCAGGATAGCCAGAAGAATAACGAGAGAGAACAATAAAGATTTGGTTTTCATATTTTACACTCCAGTAATTTTGTGATGGTCCCGTCTTGTTGTAGAGCCGCAAGTTATCGGGGTTTATATATACCAGACGAACAACCCATAAAAAAGTTCCCCGCGCTTGTATTTAATTCCAATCTCCTGTAAAATACAGGACAAATGTTCTAGTTGCATGGAGTATCTATTTACGGGCATTCGGGTTGACGTTTCGCTAAGCTAATTTTACTGTGTGGCGAATGTTGACTAGTGGTGTTGCCCGAGCGTGCTCGTTAGTGATGGAATAATCCCAGTATCGGATTGGGATTGCCAAAGAATAAGTAATGTGTACAATTTAATATATCAGAGGCTGTGTCTTTTCTGTCAGTAGGAAAGTAAAGGTTGTAATTTTTAGAATTCGAATAGGAAGGTCATCCTTGATGACACTAAATTCCAATCCAGATCATTCTATTGAAGCATTACGACGACCACTGTTTTTGTGGTCATTGCCATTTACTTTCTTATACTTTACACTGCCCATCGTTAGCAAAGCATTCGGCGCAACTGCATTGGAGATTGGTGGACTCTTCACCATTTTCACAGTAACCACGTTATTGTTGCGTCCAATCGTGGGTTGGATGCTGGATCACTTTGGGCGAAAAATGTTTTTTGTGGTAGCTTTGTTAATTTATTCAGTTTCCATGGGTATCTTTGCCTTTGCCGACTCATTGAACTGGCTATATATGGCAAGATGTATCCAAGGAATTGGCTCAGCGTTTTTGTGGTCAGCGGTAAATACGATTGTTATCGACCTTACCCTAATTGGCGAACGGGGTAAGGCAATGGGTCAGTTGACCGAAACAACCACCCGCGGCGGATTACTGGGTATTTTAGTTACAATTATCCCAATGTCCATTTTTCCGGAGGATATTGGTTGGAAGGTGATTTTTACTGGTTATGCAATATTGACTTTGGCTGGGGCCTGGCTGGCATGGAAGCATGTACCTGCTACAAAATCAATTCAACAACCACGACAGAGTAAATCAATTGCATCCAGGCCATTTATAAAGCTGCTGTTTATTGTCTTTATTACCGGGGTTCCCGAAGCCATGTTGAGCCCCATTTATTTGATCTATTTACAGGATAAATTCACAACGGATATTATGACTATTGCCTGGGCTTTTTTTCCAGCGGGATTGGTCGCAGCTTTCCTTTCCACCCGACTGGGAGAAATGAGTGATCGTTTTGGACGTACCCCTATGATGGCTGCTGGGTTGGCTGGTTCAGGAATTATCTCATTGGCTATGCCCACCATACCTTCGTTGACCTGGTTGGCAGTACTCTATACACTAACAGCTATCATGTGGGGATTATCTGAGCCAGCCGAAGTAGCTCTGGTGGCTGATTTGACAGGGCATGACCGGCTGGGCATGGGTTACGGGCTTTATGATTTTGTGGAAAACTTAGGATTTGCTATCGGACCTTTACTGGGAGGATTGTTATATGACAGTATTGGAAACAGTGCACCCTTCTATTTGAATGGTGTTATTCTTATTTTTAGTGCAGGTTTGGTTTTGCTGTTACTGCGTCAGCCGTCTGCACCGAATTCTGGAATGCCATTTTTGGGGTGAGCTTTTCTTTCTATTGCAATAAAATCAGAGGAAACGTACTGCGTTTTTGTGTGAGCCTTTGAAAATATTGAATTCATCACTTATTGGAGTGTTGAGTATGGATAGGCAGGCGCTTTAGCTGGTACGGATGCAATACGGAACTGATCCAGGTCGGGGAAGTATTTCGTAGTGATTATATTTGGCAGAAAATAATTCAGGCAGGTTGGGCAAACAACAATGGCGATTGATTTCCAGCAAATTTACGAACTGATTAAAAATATAGGGGTCAGTGCTCCTGCGCGTCAAGCAGCACTTAAAGAACGGCATGAGCTAGCCCGCCATCTGCTCGAGAACAATGCCGGTCAACTGGAAGCTTTGCGAAACAAGGTGGAAACTGCCAAAGAAGTAGATCCGGCTATTCGTTGTGCGCTACCCTTGACTGAACGCCTCGATTTTCATACGCCGCCGCCCGAGCTGCCGCAGTCTGTAACAGTAATTGCCGCAGACGGTTCCCAAATTTTCCCAGACCGTCACAATGCTGTGCAGTATGGTCTCATCAAC
This sequence comes from uncultured Anaerolinea sp., assembly GCA_964462245.1. Classification (GTDB taxonomy): domain Bacteria; phylum Chloroflexota; class Anaerolineae; order Anaerolineales; family Villigracilaceae; genus UBA5195. The sequence continues at coordinate 4,034 of CAYWXS010000130.1, read as the reverse complement.
GTGGGGGCCATAATTATGCGGCTAAATTCTGGAGAAGCCCCAATAATCCGTACAAAAAGTGAAATCCTTTTTGATGATCAGCTCTATACGCCAACCGGTGGACACATAACGGATGGTATGCTAGCGCTCAAACGTGATATGGATGAACGATCCAAACTTTATGAACTTGCCAAAGAATTTGGACTGGATGGTGTCCCTGTGGTTACCCTGACTGACGGCCCTATTGAATTATGGGGCGCAGCGGATGGCGAAGAAGCCAGCCAGTATGAAGAAAGCCTGACTAATTATCTCGTGGTTTTATCCAAAACACAGGAGCTTGGTACCATTGCTGCCGGTTATATCGACAAACCATCCTCTGATCCCGTTGTACGCTTGCTTGAATTGGTTATGGCAACGGGCGAAGACCTGAAAAAACTACGCGAGTATCACCCTCTACGTGCGGTCAGCGATCGCTGGCTTTTTGGTGAAATGCATTCTTCGCTGCTAAAGCCGGGTGAACGTTCGGCTGTTTTCGGATTCCAGTCAAAATCAGAAAAAATCTATAAAGGTGTGCTGGGTTTGCATTTTTTCTATCTAAATATTAGCGCGGACGAAAAGCATCCGATAATCGCGCGCGTGGATATTCCCAGGTGGGTGGTGGATGAGCCGCAGAAACTCAGCCTTCTGCATGCTGTGCTGATTCAGCAGTGCCAAATCATGGGCGCAAAACCATTTCCGTATTTATTACATCGTGCACATGAGTGTGCAGTGGTCTCTTTCCCGGAAAAAAATCAGATTGACCAAATGCTCTCTTTGGAATTGCGACGGACTGGGATTGAGATGGGTGAATTATCCGGTAAGCAATCGGCGAAAGATTCATCCGGTAGAAGCAGTTATTGATTTCAGAAGTATATCGAGGACAGGAGAATTTATGCCATCATTTGAAATTGGACGCTTGTTACGTGCGGGAACGACCGGTTTTATTGCAGGGTGTGCTGTTTCCCAGTTTGATGCGCCTGCTTTTGGTGCGCTGGTGCGGGCACCCGTTGGACCAGATTATGCAGTCTATGGTTTGATCCATGATATTCATATCGATGATGATGGTCTTGTACGACAACTGGTTACTTCGGATAACGTTAGTGATGAGGTTATGAAGGACAACCGTGAGCGGCGGATCGTACCGGTTGAAATGTCGGTGCTTTCGGTTGGTTATGAGCAGTCTGGTCGGATCCAACATTTGCTACCACCCCGCCCACCGCTCAGCCTGGATCGCATTTTTTTATGTGATGATGCCGAATTGGTGCGTTTTTCAGATGCTGGACGTTTTGGCTATTTCCGGCATGTTTTGCGAGCAAAGGACACGCCTATCGGAGAAATTCTCGCGGCTCATATTCAACAGGTTGGCGCTGCGCATGGAATAATCCCAGTACTGGATTGGGATGGAAAAGATAACGCACGCTCCCATGCTAGGGATGGGATTATTTCATGGAAGGAAGCTGCCACACAGGAGTTGATCACGCTCTTACGTGACGATTACCCAACACTGATGAGTGTTTTGGGAGCGCTTGGCGAAGTGCTCTAAAAAATTGAGCAGAAAAGGAAATTTTCTTGATGGGCTTCTATTACGGAGTTTACTATGACAGATAATCAGAAAATCGGATATATTGTGGGCGGTGGTTTGAAGGAGTCTTTTTCTGCGCGGCTTACGGTTAATCCGCTGGATGTGCAGGAAGGCGGTTTTGTAGTCATAGACAGCGGCAATTATCGATTTTACGGTCTGGCGACAGATCTGAAGTTGGGTGCAACCGACCCGCGTTTTGCAGATGAGCAGTCTGAATCGCGCCTGCCCGCAGTTCTAGCCAAAGCCCTGCACGGGCAAACCCTGTATACCAACCTGGAAATCCTGCCCGCTTTGATGTTGGAGCGCGGACCAGATCCAGCATCTGCGGACTATAAACTGTGGCGTGCCGAACATCACGAAGACCCGCGTCCCATGCCCGTCAAGACTGTTCCTTTGCACCATGCGCCGGTCTCGCTGGCCGATGCCGGTGATATCGCCACTATCTTTGGCGATCCGGACAAGGAAGGCAACTTTGTGATTGGGTATACTCGCGAACAGGGTCACCCTGTCTGTATCAACCTGGATAAGTTTATCCAGCGCTCTGCAGGTGTTTTTGGCGCCACAGGTTCAGGAAAATCTTTTCTTACCCGGCTGGTGTTGGCTGGATTGATGAATTACAACAAGGCATCTGTCTTGGTATTGGACATGCACAACGAATACGGTTTTGACGATGTCGCCTCAGATACAAAGATGCCGGTGGTTGGCTTGAAGACCAAATTCCAGAACAAGGTTCGTGTGGTTGGATTGGGTGCAGGTGCAAAAATCCGTAATAGCCAGGTACCGGATTTCAATCTCGAAATAGCCATGCATGACATCTCCTCAGCCGATGTGGAAATGCTCTCGCGCGAACTGAATTTGAAGGAAACCACCCCCACAACACTAAACGCGCTGTATACATCCTTCAAAAATGACTGGTTTGCGCATTTCAAAGCCATGAACCGTGAAGAAGTGGAAGTTGAGGATGAGAAGAGCAAGGTCAAGAAAGTTCCACATCCGGATAGTGTGGCCGCCTGGGCGGAAAAAAACGGGGTCAATGTGATGGCAGCCGAAGCCCTGCATGACAAACTTCGACGCCTGTTTGGCACAGCTTATATTGTTGAGAAACCTGCTACAGATGGAATTGCTGAGATCATACGTGCGCTGGAGGCAGGTCAACATATCGTGCTGTCTTTTGGAGATCATGAAAAAGATTTGGATTACTTGCTGGTTTCAAACCTGTTGACTCGTCATATTCGTGACGCATGGGAGAAGCGTACAAATGCATTCCGTGCGCATGGGATGCATGAACCGCGCCCGCTGGTGATCGTGGTAGAAGAAGCTCACAAGTTGCTAAACCGGGAAATGGCCGCCCAGACCACCTTTGCCACTATTGCGCGTGAGCTTCGCAAATATTATGTTACGCTTTTGATTGTTGATCAAAGACCCTCGCAAATCTACGATGAGGTTATGTCGCAGTTGGGGACGCGCATCAGCGGTTGGCTGGGTGACGATGATGATATTCATGCAGTTCTTTCGGGTCTATCCGGGCGTGACGCAATTCAGGGTATGCTGGCGCGTTTACAGCCTAAAGAAGAGGTTTTATTGCTGGGTTGGGGCGTCCCCATGCCGCTGCCGGTCAGGTCTCGTCGTTACGATGATACTTTCTGGCGTGAGCTGCTGGGTGATAAGGGTGTCAGGCGTAGCGAAGCTTCGATCCTAAAGGAGTTGGGTTTTAATTAAGGCGTATTAAAAAATCACTCTAGATCTGCACAATTTACTCCTTTTTTTGGATTATCCTTGGAGGATGGTAGTTAAATTAAATATCCAAGAAGCCGTATATCAGCGTATTACCCGGAATATGCGGGTGTTGTTTGCCATGTTGGTGCTTGCTGGTCTCGCAAAGCGTATTGGCTGGTTTAGTGTTCGCAAAGCGGATTCCCTGAGTGGAATAAATAGACTGGATGGTACCATTGGAATACTGCTCGGTTTCGCAAAGCGTATTGGTTCCCGTCCAGCCGCAAATATGCTTGATATTCTTTTATTTATGAAGGCAGATATTCGTGAAAATCTGGTGTCCACCAACCTGGGTAGTGCCTGATGTGGTTAACCTATCTTTGCATGTACCCTTCCCCTGAAGCCCACCATTCTCATTCCTTAAATTCCCATTTAGATCCATGAAACCAATCGTAATTTCCGAACTGAGTGCCAGACGCTTTGCCGCAGGCCTTGGCCGGCAGGCAGGTTTGCCCGGTAAGTCCCAGGCGTTGCGGGCAGTGGAAGCCTTGCAGTTGGACCCGTTGAATGTAGCAGCCCGCAGTCAGGATATTGCCCTGACTGGACGCGTTCTGGACTATGATCCAGAATATCTTCACGCAGTGAGTGACTTACCAGCAGCGCGAATTTTTCTGGTTCTAATTGAATTTGTGGTTTTGACAAAAATGAGGCAAAATTAGCA
>CAYWXS010000129.1:0-18411 GCA_964462245.1 uncultured Anaerolinea sp. | reverse complement strand
CAACTTGGGCTGGTCATATTTGCCTGCCTAACCATGACTTATTGAGAAGATACATAAATTTGTTACAATGTCACTATGACTAATCCTACCTTTCGAACTGAACATGATCTATTGGGCGAACGCCAGGTTCCTGCCGCACAATATTACGGTATCCACACCCTGCGCGCCATGGAAAACTTCCCAATAAGCTCCATTTCCATTAATTCTTATCCAGGCTTACTCATGGGGCTGGCTTATGTCAAAGAAGCCTGCGCCCGGGCCAACCTCACCCTTGGGTTATTGGATCAGATACGTGGCAACGCCATCATTCAGGCCTGTCAGGAAATCCGAGCCGGAAAACTTCATGAATACTTTGTCGTAGATGTTATTCAGGGTGGCGCAGGGACCTCCACCAATATGAATGCAAATGAAGTCATAGCCAACCGCGCCCTTGAAATTTTAGGTTTTGAACTCGGTAACTATTCGGAATTGCATCCCCTTGAACACGTCAATCTAAGCCAGAGTACCAATGATGTCTATCCAACTGCCGTTAAGGTTGCCCTTCGCTTTGAGATTGAACGACTGGTGGAAGCCATGGAAGTTCTGCGCAAGGATTTTGACAAAAAAGCCAATGAATTTTCCAGCGTATTAAAAATGGGACGCACTCAATTGCAGGATGCCGTACCCATGACCCTGGGACAAGAATTCAGCACCTACGCAGTTATGCTAATGGAGGATCAGCAGCGTCTGCGCGAAGCCGCCCTGCTCATTCAGGAAATCAACCTGGGCGCGACCGCCATCGGGACCGGCATAAACGCCCCCGCAGAATACGCGCCCCTGGCCTGCAAAGCCCTCACAGAATTAACCGGCATCCAATACATTACTGCAGATAATTTAGTTGAAGCTACGCAGGATGCTGGCTCATTCGTTCAACTATCAGGTGTGCTGAAAAGAGTTGCTGTCAAATTATCCAAAGTCTGCAACGATTTGCGCCTGTTGTCGTCCGGACCTCGAGCCGGGTTCGGTGAGATCAACTTACCGCCAGTACAGGCTGGGTCCAGCATCATGCCTGGCAAGGTCAACCCGGTCATCCCGGAAGTCGTCAACCAGATCGCCTTTGAAGTAATTGGGAATGACGTCACTGTAACTTTTGCTGCTGAAGCCGGACAATTACAGTTAAACGCTTTTGAACCTATTATTGCCCATAACCTGCTCAACAGTCTCATTTATTTGCGCCAGGGCTGCCTTACATTGGCAGAGCGCTGTGTGCGTGGGATCACTGCCAACCACGATCATTTGCAAGATATTGTCAGCCAATCGATTGGTATTGTCACTGCGCTAAATCCGCATATCGGGTATGAAAACGCCAGTATGGTGGCCAAGGAAGCCTACGCGACCGGAAAAGGCGTGGCCGAAATCGTGCTCGCCAAGGGGCTGCTGACCCGTGAACAATTGGAAGAAATTTTGCGTCCCGAAAACTTGACTCAACCAAAATTTACCACCCCAAATTTATGATTTTCATCAGCCCAAACATCAGTCTCGACGACAAGGAAATCAACCTGGATTTCATTCGCGCCAGTGGTCCAGGCGGTCAGAATGTCAACAAGGTTGCTACTGCAGTCCAGTTACATTTTGACCTGGAACATACAGAATCCCTGCCATTGGATGTAAAGGATCGCCTCCGAAAAATTGCAGCCCACCGCCTGAGCACTGAAGGCATCCTGATGATTGAAGCCAAACGCTTCCGCACCCAGGAACAAAACCGTGAAGATGCCATCCAACGACTGGTCCTCCTGGTTCAAAAGGCCCTGGAAGTTCCAAAAATACGGCATGCAACTCGTCCCAGCCTGGCTTCCAAAACTAAACGAATTCAAACCAAAAAGAAACGCGGTCAAATCAAAAACCTCAGAAGGAACATCCCAGAAGATTAATCATGTTATCGAGGAATAACTTTCTGGATTTTTCCAGGACAAGATTTTTTTCTTGTCCTTATTTTTTTTACTCGTAATCAGGAATTTTCGATGATAAAACAGAAAATTAAAATAAAATATCCCGATCTGCTCTTCGCCCGGCTGTATTATTTCATATTCATGGGGAGCAATGGTTTTATTCTACCGTTTATGAACCTGTTTTACACCAGCCTCGGATTTAACGGAAAGCAGATTGGTTTGATTGCCTCGACCAGTGCAGTCATTGGATTGATGGCAGCCCCCATCCTGGTCAATGAGATAAAAAAAAGACCAAATGGGCGCAACTACCTTCAGTTTCTTCTCGTGTTTGGAGCCACTGGTTACTTCCTGATCAGCCACCAGACCACATTCCTGGCCATCATCATAGTAATCATTTTCCAAGCGTTGGTTAGTTCCAGTGTCGGCCCCCTGTCTGATTCAATGGCGGTTACAGCAGCAAAAAATTCTGATGCCGGTTATGGAAGTATTCGGGTTTTGGGATCACTGGGTTGGATTATGATTGTACCCATTTCTGGCTGGTTATTGGAACGTTATGGGTACACAGCTGGTTTTAACGGTGTAACCATTGGCTGGATTTGTGCTGCTTGCATGTTGTTTCTTGTTTCAAACCAAAATTTTGGATATACAGTAACTCAAACTACCGCTCAAAAACCAGGTCTTTGGGTAACAGCCAAAAATACCTTCAATAATCGCACATTACTTGGTTTTGCCATTGCCCTGATCGCAACCGGATTCTTGAATAATGGTGTTCAGCAATTCGAAAACGTGTTTCTGTTTCAATTGGGTGCCACAAAACAACTGATCAGTTTTGCTGGTATTTTGAGTGCCATCGTCGAACTACCATTCATGCTAATCGCGGACAAAATTCAAAGACGTTTCGGCCCACATCGAATGTTATTAATCGCGCTCCTGCTCACCCTGGCCCAGCGCACCACAGTTCTAATCTTGCCATCCATTCCGACCATCATGATTGTCCGCTTTATTGGTGGAGTCGCCTTCAGCTTTTACACGGTTTCATTTATCGGTCTGATTAGTCTTCATACCGATCCAGGTGAAACCAGCACGGTCTTGGCACTCTTCACGGTAACACTGGCAAGCGGGGTGACCGTGATTGCCTCTCCCATTGCCGGAGCCCTGTTCGACTTGATTGGTGCGCGTTGGTTATATACCTTCTCTGCTAGTGGGTATGCAATTGCTGTGATCAGTTTATGGATCACCAGGCCATCTTCAATAAATCACACTTCTCGTTAAGGATAAGTCAATGCAAAAACATTCACTAACAGGGTTATTATCGGGTCTCGCCGCAGCTGCCATCTGGGGCGGCATGTATGTTGTTAGCAAGGTCGTCTTGAATGTTATTCCTCCCTTCACCCTGTTGGTCATCCGGCTGGTTTTGGGTTTTCTCGCAATGGTCGTTGTGATCCTTTTCCGGGGCGGCTTTTCAATCCGCTCACGCCAATTTTGGGAATTTTTTGGTGTTGGAGCGGTCGGTTATGGTTTTTCACTCGGATTTCAATTCGTCGGCACAAAACTTTCAACCGCCGCAAATGGGTCTCTGGTCACATCGGCAACCCCTGCCCTTGTGCTCCCATTTGCATACTTCCTACTCAAAGAACCCATAACCAGGCGTAGATTTTGGGCCATTTTACTCGCCAGTTTGGGCGTACTGGCTGTGATCGATCCACGCAGTGCCCAGCTTTCCTCTGATCTGTTCATTGGGAATATGTCACTGCTTGGCGCTGCTATTACCTGGGCCTTGTATTCGGTGCTGGTCCGCAAGGTTTCATCAAATGCAGACCTCTTACAGGCTTCGGCAATCATGCTGCTGGGCGGTCTGCCTATCACCATCCCGATCAGCATATGGGAGCTCAGCTCACAAACCATTGGCTCAATCACTCCAGGAATAATTGGTGGGATCCTCTTTTTGGGTATTATCTCAACCGCGATCGCCATGTTCCTCTGGAATTATGCTTTTGCCAAACTACCCGCAGCCGTGGCTTCACTCACATTTTTCGCCCAACCAGTGGTTGGAGCGTTGCTTGGTTGGTTCTTTTTAGGCGAAAAAATCACCGCCCTGTTTATCGGGGGCGGTGTCTTAATCGGATTGGGTATTCTGATATCGAGCCGGGAGTAAAACCCGAACTCTGTTATTAAAAAGGTGATTTACAGTTTTTCACCCACATTATGCAGTAGTGCCATGTTTGAAGGTCGCACCGTGCTGACCGGAAACCCACTAATGATAACTACCTGCTGGCCTTTTTCTAACCAACCAGAGGCTGTCAACTTGTTATCAGCATGATTTACCATTTCGCGCAGCGTGGAAGACATTGGAACAAGATAGGGAAGCACTCCCCATAACAATGACATCCTGGCAAATGTACTATGAGTTGGCGTAAAAGCCAGAATCGGGACACGCGCGCGTGCCTTGGACATCAAAAGTGCAGTTCGACCAGTATGAGTAAACACTGCAATTGCTGCAACATTTAAATCATGTGCCAGTTCACGCGCAGCGCGTGTCATCGAGGCTGCATCGTCGCCACTGGCGTTGACCGGCGTCGTATAATGCCCCCATTCCTGAAAACTCGCTTCAGCAGACCGCACTATCCGGTCCATCATCTGAACAGAGTCGAGTGGGAATGAACCGCTGGCTGTCTCGCCAGACAACATGACCGCATCCGTACCATCAAAAATTGCATTAGCGACATCCGAAGCTTCTGCACGGGTTGGGAGGGGATTATTGATCATCGAGTCCAACATTTGGGTAGCCGTGATCACTATTTTCCCATGTTGATTTGCAGCCTGGATGATCCTCTTTTGGGCAATCGGCACTCGCTCCGGAGACATCTCCACACCCAGGTCACCACGTGCCACCATAACCCCATCTGCCACCTTGAAAATTTCTTCCAGGTTATCCAGGGCTTCCGGTTTTTCCAGCTTGGCAATCACCAATGGGTGATCGCCTTCTTCATCAATGGCTTCCATTGCGTTACGCACGCTGATCACGTCCTCAGCAGAACGCACAAAAGAAATGGCGACATAATCTACATTTTGAGAGAGACCAAAAACCAGGTCTGCGCGATCTTTATCAGTAAAACCAGGGATGGTCAGGTGAACCCCGGGCAGATTGATACCTTTGTGGGAAGATAACCTGCCGCCCACCTTTACCAGTGCCCGCAAATATGTCTTGGATGTCTCGACCACGGTCAAAGCCAGGTGTCCATCATCTAACAGGATTTTGTCACCGACGGTGGCGCAATCAAACAATTCAGCAAAAGCTACTGGTATGTTTTTTTCCAGACTAACAGGCGCCTCTGAAAGCTCTGCAAAAAGCGTAACTGTCTCACCTGCAACCAGATCCAGCGCATGATCCAAATTGCCAACCCTGATCTTTGGTCCTTGCAAATCCTGTAATATTCCAACCGGCTTGCCCAGCTTTTCGGATAATTCGCGAAGGCAGCTGATTATTTGAGCGTGCTCAGCATGGGTGCCATGTGAAAAATTCAAACGAGCAACATTCATACCCGCCAGAATCAACTTTTCCAACATTTCAGGACTCATGCAAGACGGTCCGATCGTCGCAACTATTTTCGCTCTACGTTCCATATAATAATTCCTGTTTTTTAGAAGATACAGGGGCGCAAATTTGCTTGTTTGCGCCCCTGTTACCAATTCTACACCCGAAATTCAAAATTAGAAACACTTATCAATCCGTTTGTGTATTATTACACAAACATTAGAGGTAATTCAATTCACGTGCCTTTGCCTTCAACTCATCCCGGAACTGAGGATCAGCAATATTGATCAATGCCTGGGCTCTTTGCCGGATGGTTTTTCCATACAACTCTGCCACACCATACTCGGTTACCACAAATCGAACATGGTTTCGGCTGGTAACAACCCCAGCACCTTGCTTGAGCATCACAGCAATTTTACTCACGACCGTTCCATCACGCATGGTGGAAGTACTTGGCATCGCTATAATCGGAACCCCACCTTTGGAACGGGAAGCCCCATAAACAAAGTCCAATTGTCCGCCAACGCCGGAGTAAAATTTGGGGCCGATGCTATCAGCGCAAACCTGACCGGTTAAATCAATCTCAATAGCAGAGTTGATCGCAACCATACGATCATTTTGCGCAATCACAAATGGATCATTAACATATTCCGAACGATGCAATTCTATCAACGGGTTGTCATCGACCCAATCATAAAGACGCTTGGTACCCAAAATAAAACCGGCTACAATTTTACCCGGATGAAGACTCTTGCGGGCATTCGTCAAAACTCCGGCTTCTACCAGATCAATCACACCTTCCGAGAATAATTCGCTGTGAACTCCCAGATCTTTTTTGTGAAACAAATAGCTCAAAACGGCATCCGGAATAGCCCCAATACCCATCTGCATCGTGGCGCCATCTGGTATTAAATCAGATATATTCTCAGCAATCTTCTTTACCCTTTCGCCATCGCCTTCCTCAGACATGGGCATTTCCGGGATTGGATAATTAACAGGGACGACATAATTCAAGCGGCTGACATGAATAAATGAATCACCCAGCGTCCTGGGCATTTGTTCGTTTACTTCTGCAATAACAATATCTGCTGATTCCGCCGGAGTTTTTGTCAAACCCACCTCCACACCCAGCGAACAAAAACCGTGTTCATCTGGCGGGGACACATGGATCATGGCTACATCTATTGGCAAAACTTTATTCTTGAATAGCAATGTGAATTCAGAAAGAAGAACCGGAGTGAAATCCGCTCGCCCTTCCTGAACTGCTTTCCGCACATTGGCGCTGATAAACATGGTATTGACACGTAAATGCCCTTCCATTTCCGGAGCCACAAAATCACCCGGCCCAACGGTCAGCGCCTGACATATTTCTACATCCGTTAACTCAGGTGCCCGTCGCACCAATGCAGCCAATAGCACCCTGGGAACAGATACATTCCCGGTAAGAAATAAACGATTTCCGGATTTGATGTGCTTTACAGCGTCATCTGCCGAAACTACACGAGACTGGTATATGCTTTTCCAACTCATTTTCAGTCTCCCTCTACTGAATTCCACTGTTGAAGGTGCATCAGTTCACCTTTATACGTATTCACTCCCAATTCTATGGCCGCATTATTTTGCATCGCCTGATCAATCCCCACCGCAGCAATTTCAGAAATGAAGGGGATGGCAGCATTTACAAAAGCATAAGTCGCTGTCCTTGCTACCATGGCTGGGACGTTTGGAACACAATAATGAATCATGCCCTCTTCCACATAGGTTGGCTGATCGTGGGTGGTAGGTCTTGAAGTTTCAAAACAACCACCCAGATCGATACTCAAGTCCAGCAGCAGCGAACGCGGCTTCATCTTCTTCATCGTCTCACGAGTGACAAGGATCGGCGAACGTTCGCCATGAACCATGACAGCACCAACCACAACATCCGCAAAGGCACAAGCTTTTTCTATGTTTCGATGTGTTGATATCATCGTAACAACCTGCGGATAGAGTTCACATATATGCTGTAATACATTGATATCCTTATCCAGGACTGTCACATGTGCACCCATACCCGTAAAGACCTTGGCAGCATTTGATCCAGCCACTCCTCCACCTAGAATCACTACTTCAGCCGGTGGCACTCCTGCAATCCCACCGATAAGAATACCCTTCCCGCCATAGTTAGTCTGCAAGTAACGTGCAGCAATCTGCCCGGCTAGCTGGCCACCAATTTGACTCAAAGGTCGTAACACCGGCATGGAACCATCAGCATTTTCAATTTGCTCATAAGCTACTGCGTTGATTTTATTGTTCAGCAGTGCTTGGACTCTATCTTGCCGGGAAGACGCCAGATGGAAAAATCCCATCATAGTCGTACCCGGATTCAGCCATTCGACTTCATCTTGCATGGGACGTGCCAATTTCAAAATTAGTTCAGCCCGCCCAAAGGCCTCGTGTGGAGAGTAAACGATCCGTGCGCCAGCCTGTTCATACTGCTGATCGCTAAACCCGGCCCCCAGGCCCGCACCATGCTCGAGAAACACCACATGGCCCTGATGTGTAAGAATCTCAACGCCAGCAGGCGACAAACCTACACGAAATTCAAACGGGCGTCTTTCTTTTGGAATTCCAATATTCATCATTCCTCCTGGAAGGTAAAGGGCGACTCTGACACGAGTCGCCCTTATAAATAATAGAACTACGACATTTGTAAAACTTCACGGATACGAGGCAGAGCCCAATCAATGGTTTCTTTATCAATCACAAGCGGGGGAGCAAAACGAATGACATAGTCATGTGTTTCCTTCGCTAAAATTCCATTTTGTTGCAGGCTTTCGCAAAACCGGCGTGCGCCATTTGATTCTTTATTTAACTCTACCCCAATCAAAAGCCCTCGCCCACGTACTTCCTTAACATGCCGGCTGGGGATTTCTGCCAACTGTTCCATAAAATAATTTCCAAGATCAGTTGCGCGCTCGGCCAATTTTTCATCGATCAAAACCTTTAGTGCAGCCCGTGCGATGGCAGCAGCAAGTGGGTTACCGCCAAATGTAGAACCATGTTCGCCTGGTTTAAAAAGACCCAGAAGTGACTTATCAGCCAGGACAGCCGAAATAGGGTAAAAGCCGCCCGAAAGCGCTTTGCCAATAATCACCATATCCGGTCGCACACCTTCATGCTCGCTGGCGAATAATTTACCCGTTCGGCACAACCCGGTTTGGATCTCATCTGCAATAAATAACACATTGTTTTTCCGGCAAATTTCGGCCACCTGCTTAAGGTAACCTTCGGGTGGGATAATCACCCCACACTCTCCCTGAATTGGTTCCAACATGACTGCTGCGGTATTTGGGGTAATTGCTTTTTCAATCGCCTCAGCATCACCATATGCGACATTAATAAAACCAGGTGTAAAAGGACCAAAATCATCCCGATAAGCAGGCTCAGTCGAGAAAGAAATAATCGAAATCGTGCGACCATGAAAATTGCCTGCCGCAGTGATAATCTCAGCCTGGTGTCGGGGTACTCCTTTGACGGTATAAGCCCACTTGCGAGCCAGCTTTAAGGCTGTTTCCACTGCTTCGGCACCGGAATTCATAGGAAGCGACATCTCATAGCCCGTAATTTCCGAAATTTCCTTGTAAAACATAGGCAGTTGGTCATTCCGAAAAGCACGTGAAGTTAAGGTTACTTTACCAGCCTGCTCAACCATGGCTGCAAGTATCTTTGGATGAACATGACCCTGATTTACAGCTGAATAGGCTGAAAGGCAATCCAAATATCGATTACCCTCCACATCGTAAACCCATACACCTTCTGCTTTTTCGATAACCACATCCAGGGGATGATAGTTATGTGCACCGAACTGTTCTTCAATCTGGATATATTCCTGAGTTTTCATTGACTGCACCTTTTGGAGTGAAATTCGATCTTCGCCCCGAGCGCCGCGCAGTCGAGAGGCAGTAGTTTTCAGTTGTAATTATGCTACTTCAAACAAACGAGCTAACACCGCCTTTTGGGCATGTAAACGGTTATGTGCCTGAGGGAAAATCACCGAATTTGGCCCATCAGCGACTTCATCCGTTAGTTCATGGTTGCGATGTGCAGGTAAACAATGCATCACAATCACATCCTTATCAGCTTCGCTAACCAACCGGGCATTAATCTGATAGGGCGGAAAAACAGCTTCACGTCGGGCAGTTTCTTCTTCCTGTCCCATGCTGGTCCATGTGTCAGTGTAAATTACATGCGCACCGGCAACTGCGGCATGTGGATCACGTAAATAGGATATCTTTGCACCGCTGGCTTTGGCAAGCTTCTCGCCAGTTTCGCAAGCGACCAGCGGCATATCATAGCCTTCTGGGTTGGCAATGGTGAAATTTGCACCCAACATGACAGAAATATGCATCAACGATACTGCCACATTATTGCCATCCCCCACGTAAGTGACCGTCAAACCCTTCATCGAACCGAATTTCTCTATAATAGTCTGTGCATCCGCCATCGCCTGGCAGGGATGACTAAAATCACTCAATCCATTAATAACCGGGATCGAAGCCCATTTCGCAAGTTCAACCACGTGCTCATGTTCAAAAACACGTGCCATCATAGCCTCTACATAACCAGAAAGGACGCGCGAAACATCCGCAATCGATTCGCGTTTTCCCAGCCCAATTTCAGCCGGCGATAGATATAACGCATCTCCACCCATATGTCGCATGGCCATTTCGAAAGAAACGCGGGTCCGCAAACTGGGTTTCTGGAATATTAAACCTAATACCTTACCTTTGAAGAGTGGTTTATTGCCACCATCAAAGTGTTCTTTTTTCAACCGGATAGCCAGATCCAGGATATCCTGAATTTCAGCAGGGGAATAATCCGATACATCTAGAAAATGTTTCATTGACTTCTTAATCTCCTGAGTAAAAATGGAAGCCGCTTAAGGTCTGTTCTTCCTCAAAGGATTGGCTTCATATTAAAAATATACAACAAATTGTATCATAAGGCTATTTTATAAAACACAGACAACACCAGCTGACAATTGGTGCTATACAAAATTTCAATTTAGTGGAACCAAGAAAACTAATCAACTCTGTTGAAGTCGGATTTTTTTCCAGTAACGCACCAGCCCATCCACCGACATCCCGATCGGGTTGGAAAGCTGATAAGCCTCTATCACCTTGGGGTCCAAACCCTGGCTTACAGCCTGTTCATCCATCCATACCAGGAAGCTTTCTTTAAGTATTTCCACCGGCGGATCAGCAGGCATCACTTTTTTCAACCATATCTCGACATCATCCAGGCAGGTATTGATCGCATTAAAATGCCAATCCAAATCATCAAATATCCCAAAATGGGTTGGGGCTATTCGTTTAAAATTCATTTTTTGCAACTTGATAATCGTTTCGCGCCATTTTTCCAAATTGAATTCAGGTGGCGGCATCGGTACGCGCAAATAAGGATAACCCGGAATGCGCACCGCACCGACATCTCCGCTGAAGCACACATCTTCAAATTGATAACAGTAATGGTGTTCAGCATGTCCTGGCGTATCTATCGCTCGGAAGCGCAAATCACCCACCACCAATTCTTCTTCATCCTTTAATACGATCAATTTATCTTCTGGAACTGGTAGAAATTCTCCCCACAGGGGCTCCATTCTGTCCCCATAGATTCGGCTGGCACTGCTGATTAGCTTAGCAGGGTTGAGCATGTGACCAGCCCCGTTGGGATGAACACCTATCTGAGCGCCATATCCCGCCAGTGTGCCAGCCGCACCCGAATGATCGAGATGAATATGTGTCAAAAGGACGTGTGTAATATCTTCCAAACCATATCCGTATTCTTTCAATCCGACCCGCAGAGATTCTACGGTTGACCCTGGGCCAGATTCTACCAAAACCACGCCGCTGCTATGCTCCAGCATATAAGCGGAAATCGCCAGGGGACGTCCCTGGAAATTAAGATCTAGAGTGCGGATGGGTGTGCTTGCCATGTACGATTCTCCTGCTGCCTGTGCTATGATGCAAATCCGGATAATATTTCGCCTAAATTGGCGTTGTTATAAACTTTACATACCGGCACGCCCTGTATTTCCAGTCGTGCCGCCAGTTCTTCGGAACCATCCCGCCCCCCAAAGCTTTCGGCCATTAACAACAATACGATAGGCAGGAGCTTGCGCCGCTGTAAAAGTTCCACCGCCAGTAAAACCTCGTTACTAACCGAAGGAGTTATCAATAACGCACTGGAGCCTGACGGCATTTGTGGAGATTGCAACTCCACCAAGCTGGCTAATGGCAATTTACCATCACCAGTTACAAATGCGAGAGTCTCCAGAACCTTACTTTCTTGTCTTTCGCTGCGTTCTGCCGAGATGGCTGTGTAGACAGGTCCATCAGTCACAAATCCCACCGCCCGCCGTTGTTGGATAAAATAATGCGCTAGTGAAGCTGCCAAACTGACACCATATTCCAAAGTGGAGGGTGGCAAATGAAGAAGGGGACGATTACTAAATATCCAATTATCGCGTATTTTCGGCGTCTCGTAAGGAATTTGGGCCTGTACGCCTTTTTGTGCATCCAGGTAAATCCAGAATTCGGACTGCGGGTCCTGCTCAAACTCCTTCACCATCAGCCGACCGCGTCGTGCAGTTGAAGGCCAATGAATACGCTTCATGGCGTCACCGTGCACATATTCACGCACACCACTGGCATGTGGTGTTACCTCAAAGGCTTTGCGTTGGATAGCCTTCCCACCCGGCAACATACCCGCCGGTGTTGGAAAATCTGCAATCGGAATAATCAGTGGCAACACCAACAGCGATAGGTTGGATGCAAAAGTACGCTGCCTGGTAAAAAAGCCAAAAGGATCACCCGATTCCAGTGTGGTCGGTCCCAGAACAAAAGCTCCGCGCCTGGTCAGCCAGGTCCTGGCAATATATGTTCTATTTTCCCTTCCACCGACCCAGGTTATTACACGTGAACCCGCAGCAAATGGTAATGTACTTTCATTCTGAACTTCTACAAATAGTCGTGGAATTCGACTTGGATTAATTATCTCAAAACTTTCCTCAAACACATCACCTACGCTCGCACGCAGTGAACGTGCCTTCCGTACAATCCGCAAATTACTTAATGAAAAGCGCGTCCAAATCCAGGTGGAGACCAGTAACAAGGCTCCCATGTACACCATGCGAATATACATCGAAGCGCCAGTCGTAATCATTCCTAGCCCCCCAGCCAGAAAAAGCAAAAAAAACAAAACCCAACCGGTATTACGCATAAAATCCAGTCACATCTCAGGGTTAAACTGAAAAATTTCCACCAGGCACCGCTACTGCCAGCAGAATTTCCTGGACAATTCGTTCAGGCGTTACCTCCCGCAGTCTAGCCGCCGGATTAACAATAATTCGATGCCCCAAAATAGCCTGAGCCAGGGCCTTTATATCATCCGGCAGGACGTGGTCACGGCCATTTAATCCAGCCCGTGCTTGTCCAGCCCGGAAAAGTGCCAGGGAACCGCGCGGACTTGCGCCCAGGTATACATCACTGTTTACCCGAGTTCGATGAGTCAGTTCGACTATATACCGCTTGATGGATGCCGCAACATACACAGATTTAACGCTTTCGGCTGCCGCCAGAACTTCCTCAGCTGAAAAGACTGATTTTATGGCTTCGATCGGATGCCGCAATTGTTGATCCTCAAGCACCTGAACTTCGTCAGCTATCGACGGATACCCAAGTCGCACGCGTAATAAAAAGCGATCCAACTGTGCTTCCGGTAAAGGGAAAGTTCCTTCATATTCAATTGGATTTTGGGTAGCTAAAACAATAAAGGGCTGCGGTAACGGATGCGTAATACCATCCACCGTGACCTGGTGCTCATCCATGGCTTCGAGCAAGGCTGCCTGTGTCTTGGGGGTGGCACGATTAATCTCATCCGCCAAAACAACCTGCCCAAATATTGGTCCCTGTCGGAATTCGAAACTACGATTTTCCTGATTAAATATCGATACCCCTGTTACATCCGAAGGCAGCATATCAGGTGTAAATTGCACCCGGTTAAACGCACAACCGAGTGACTTTGCCAGGGTGCGAGCCATGACGGTCTTTCCCACACCGGGCACATCTTCTATCAAAACATGACCCTGGCACAACAATCCAATTACAACCAGCTCGAGTGCATTGTGCTTCCCGATCATTACTTTTTCCAAACTTTCAAACAAACGTTCACCGAAGTATTTCACATCAGTCATAATTCATCCTTGAATAAATAATCCAATCTGTAGTGCTACAAATAATAATATTAATCCCAACAAATAGATTGTACGTGACTTTTCCAGCCCGGGCAAGCGACGAAAAAATCTGATTTCTTAGTAAAAAAGTTGCCTAATAAACCAGTCATCCATATTCCGATATAACAAAAAAAGCTGCCTGGCTATTTTACCAAATCAGGCAGCTTTCCTTTGAGCAACATATATTTCGACCATTCGCAGCTTGCAAAATATATATTCACATGAAAAACATAAACAAAACCATCTAAATACTGGATGAAAAACCTCGCTGAATGGCATAGATCAAGGTTGGGAAATTGTCGCCATCGATTCCATCCACTTTTTTTTCGAGTAACATACCAATTTTCTCTGCAACCCTTTGTGAAGCAAAATTATCAGGATCGATTAAGCAAATAAGTCTACCAATTTGCAATTGATCAAAGCCATATTGCATGATGCATTTGGCGGCTTCACTCGCCAATCCTTGTCCCCAATATTCTCTTCGAATAAGAAAGGCTATTTCTACTTCCAACTGCCCATCAATATACCATGGCAACAAACCGCAACGACCAACCAACTTGCCTGTGTCTTTGAATATAGTAGCCCATAAACCCAGCTTGGGATATTTCGGATGGCCATGCATGTGCCATTCCAATTCCGACTTTGCATCTTCCAGGGAACGAGGCGCATCCGGAATATATTTTATTATTTCCGGATCACAATAAAGCGACCAGAGCGCATCCAGATCTTCAATTACTTGATGGCGAAATATAAGTCGTTTGGATTCGATTAGAATCATCCTCTTTTCCATGCTGTAAATTTCACTTCTACAATCAGTGCTCAGATAAAAAGTCGCTTACCCACCTGCAATCGCTCCAATGATCATGAAGCGGTCTGTGCCATTTGCGATTGATTCGGGTAAAGGTCTATTCGGAGATTCCAGAGAAATATCCTGCCCACAGGCGAAAAAACGGACGTAAGCCCGGCGTTCTTTCGTAAAATGGTCTCGGATCGTGCCACGTAACATCGGATAGCGAATTTCGAGTGCATCCAGGATGATAGACTGCGTAACCAGCGGAGTCTCTATCACAAGTTCTACTTCCCGGTTAACATTTGCCAGTCGCTGCAGATGGATTGGAAGCAAGACTCGGATCATGGAATAACTTGAACCTCAACCGACAGGACCGCTGGCAGATCATGCACAATTGCATTCCAGGTATCACCAGAATCAGCCGAGGCGTAAACCTGCCCACCAGTCGTCCCAAAGTAGATTCCGCATGCATCCAGCGTATCAACTGCCATGGCACTGCGCAGAATATTTACATAACAATCACTCTGGGGCAAACCTTCAGTCAAAGCTTCCCAATCGTTACCACCGCTCCGACTGCGATAGACCCTCAGCTTGCCATCTGGAGGGAAGTGTTCATAGTCACTTTTGATTGGAATGACATAAATGGTTTCAGGTTCATGTGCATGGACCGCAATCGGGAAGCCAAAATCGCTTGGCAAGTTCCCGCTAACTTCCCGCCAAAACCCACCAGCGTCATCGCTGCGCATCACATCCCAATGTTTTTGCATAAAGAGCACTTCAGGACGGGATGGGTGCATCGCTAGATTATGGACACAATGCCCAACTTCAGCAGTTGGATCAGGTAGTTCAAAGGGTGAAAGTAAACCATTGTTGATTGGCAACCAGGTTAAGCCACCGTCATCAGTTCGAAAAGCACCTGCTGCCGAAATTGCAACATACATGCGCAAGGGGTTGCCTGGATCGAGCAGGATGGTGTGCAAACACATTCCACCTGCGCCAGGCTGCCAAAGATTACCTTTTACCTCACGCAAACCCGGAAGTTCCTGCCAGTTTTGGCCACCATCAGTTGATCGGAAAAGAGCTGCGTCTTCCACTCCGGCATAGACTGTATCCGGATCGGTCAGCGAGGGTTCCAAACGCCATACTCGCTTAAATTCCCAGGGGTGTTGCGTACCATCAAACCATTGGTGCGTCCCGGGCACCCCTTCGTAAGCAAATTGATTACCCACCGGGTTCCATGTGGTGCCACCATCATCCGAACGTTGAATTTGTTGACCAAACCAACCCGTTGATGACGATGCATACAAACGGTTGGGGTCAGCCGGTGAAGAATTGATATGATAAATCTCCCAACCAGGGAAAAGCGGAGCATTAACCTTCCAATGTTTTCTCTCACCATCGGATGTCAAAATAAAAGCGCCTTTACGTGTGCCTACCAGAACCCTGACAGTACTCATATTGTTCTCCTAAAAAATAACAATCAAAAAAACTCGTATTTCATCTTTTTTAGCATCGCTCAAAGCTCAAATTCGTATTCGAATGAAAAGTGATAGGGTCCAGATCCTTCCAGTTTTAGTTCCCCACGACCCAAAAGTCCGATTAGCCCCTCCATCCCCAGCCCGGGAACAATTTCCCAATGTGTCGAAACAGTGGTCGGATTAAAGTTACCTGTATGCTGTGCCACAAAACTGCCTACCTTCTCTCCAATTCGCCCTGTAATACATTCCAGCCCAACAAAACTCCCTGTTCCATCCGGACTATAGGCCATTAAATAATCCACCACACCTTCGCCTTCCAAATCACCCTCGTACCCAAAGCTAGCGTGAACACGAGTAAGTTTTCGCCCAAGGCTATCCAGTTCGACATACGTTACTTCTTCCCACGCTTTTGAATTAAATATTGCATTACCGATAAGGTTCATTCTTTGACCTCTATATTATTTTTTTTTGACCGCTTACAAAATTATTAATTACAAATAACTAATCGGAATTCATTCTTGGTCATGTGCACGCTGTAATCCCGCGACATCAATTTTTCGCATCTGAAGCATAGCCTGCATCACACGCTGGGCCTTGGCTGGGTCACTATCACCCATTAATTCACCCAACGCCGTAGGTACAATTTGCCAGGATACTCCAAATTTATCCTTCAACCAGCCACATTGACCTTCTTCTCCACCGCTTGAGAGCTGACTCCAATACCAGTCCACTTCAGCCTGATTCTCACATGTCACAAATAATGACAAAGCTTCGGTGAACTTAAATTCTGGCCCACCATTCAAAACCATGAACTCTTGTCCTTCGAGCACGAATGAAGCTATCATAAGTGTCCCGGCTGGCATGGGGCTGCCTTCTGGATAATAGGAAAGATTATCTACTTTTGAATTCTTAAAAGTTGAGACGTATAAATTCATCGCCTCTTCAGCATCGCCGTTGTACCATAAGAAAGGTTTAATTTTTTGCATGTTCATTCCAGGCTTAATGCCAGGCTCCTAAAATTGCACCAAAAACAACAAAGTTGAGCAAATGGTTGCCAACTTCAATTCCCCAGATCTTCAGACTCTGCCCGGCAAATAACTTATTGACCAGGTAAGTTGGCGCAATAAAACCCAACCAGAGCATGAAACCCGTCCCCGCACCAGATGCCAGGCTAACTCCACCGCTCATCAAACCGCCCATGGCATTGACCATGAATGCCATCGCTACCGCTTGCACTGCCGAAGAAAGAATGGTCAAAGTCCATGTCAGTGGCATGTTGGCGGTTCCTGGAACATCTTTGTCTGTTTTACCAATCCCTTTCCACCAAATGGAAAAAAATGTTTTTGGGTTATACCAGAACGCGCCGTTAACCATACTGAAAATAACACAAACTACAACAGCCAACCAATTAATCGAACTAAAATTCATTTCAGCCTCCTAAAGACTATTTTGATAAAATAACACCGATTTGTCAATTGTAATACGAATTTTTGTTCTAATCAAGTCCGGTTTTATAAATAATTCATATTAATCAGTTTTTATCTCGTAAAAATAAAAATCAGGTTATCACAAACTTTATACTCGCACGGTGCTCGTGCGGGCGAAAATAAATCGTATTTTCTCACCTGTGAGAAAATACCAGCCGACAAGTTTTACTGCTCACCCTATTTAAATAATACGCTTTTGCGTCTAAACCACAATCTCAATTGGTTTTTATCTTGTGAAAACAAAATGAAGACTGCAAGCCCATAAAGAGGTGCTGTCTTCATTTTGTCATATAACCTATCTTGCTACAGAATAATACTTATCGAACGAGGCTTGAACTCAACGCATCGATCAATGTCTGCTTCTGTTGAGCATTCATAACAGATTCTGGATGGGCGATCGTGTACTGCGGGGGCGGCATGCGACCACTCTGAATATTTTCAACCATCTCCCCCAATTCGCCAGGACGTTTGTCCCATTCCGAAAAGTTAAACTTCCGGCGACCATTCGCTACATCCCAGCGAATAAGCCAGGAAGCCGGGGCGACATAGCTGTACCACGGCCAATCTGTTTCATTGCTATGACACTGAAAACAGTGTTGCTTTGCCAGGGCGCGGGCCTCAGGACTGCTCCATTTGGGTTCAGCACTTGTAGGTGGGTTGGTTCGATCTACCGGTATAACCTGAATAAGTAAAAATAAAACCAGTCCCACCGCGACAACAGGAAGTATAAGTTTTTTTATATTCATTTCTGCTCCTATTTTGATTGATAATGAAGTTCATTATAGTCTCAAAATATGACAAATTTATGAAATTGCCAAATTTAAAAAGTATATATTTTGAAAAAATAACGTAATTAACATTACCAGGTGTGCACGCAAAAGCTGTCAGGCAGCTAAAGGTAAAGTTCCACGGAGATTG
>CAYWXS010000128.1:0-18448 GCA_964462245.1 uncultured Anaerolinea sp. | reverse complement strand
CCACTGCTGGCCAAATTCTTGGCCAAACACTTGCCAACATCATAAATATTCTAAATCCACAACGCATCATCATTGGCGGAGAAGGCACACGTGCTGGAGAATTTTTATTCGCCTCGATGCGCGCTTCTGTCCAACAAAATACCATGCCAGGCCTTTTTAAAGAAGACATCGTCCAGGTAGATCCCTGGGGGGATGATGCTTGGGCTCGCGGAGCAGCCGGATTCGTACTGCACAAATTATTTGAATCGCCCATGCGAAACGAATAATCGGCTAGCTCCAGAAATTTTTTTAACTCAAAGTTATTTCATTCACCGAAATAAGGAGCATTAGTCACAAAAATAAATTACACTCTGCAAGACTCTTCACTCGCCAGGAAAAAAACCATATTCTATTCAGGAGAAACAATGAAATCCCGCAACTATTTTTTAATCCTAATTAGCTTGCTAATTACTGTATCCATGTTGCTTGCAGCCTGTGCTCCAGCAGCAACCCCAACTGCAGAACCGACCCAACCCGCGCCTACCGCCGTACCAGCGACTGAAGTACCGCCTACAGCAGTCCCACCAACAGCAGTCCCAACTGTGGCACCCATCACCATTCGTTACTGGCACACCATGAGCGATCCAGAATCAGCCCAGTTCCAGAAAGTAATCGATGCTTTCCAGGCCGCAAACCCCGGAGTTACCATCGAGGCTACTCGTTACGCCTATAATGACTTCAAGACTGCCATCTTAACCGCTATTGCCGGTGGTGATGTTCCGGACACCGCCCGTTTGGATATCGTCTGGGTCCCTGAATTTGCCAGCCAGGGTGCGCTTATGCAGCTCGATGGCGCGCTTCCTGGTTTTGACAAAATTTCAGCTTCTGTTTTCCCTGGTCCTCTTGCTACCAATAAATTTAACGGCCATTTTTATGGCTTACCGCAGGATACCAACACCCAGGTCCTGCTCTACAACAAAGATTTATTTGACAAGGCTGGTATCACTGCCCCGCCAGCTACCATGGAAGAATTTGCGGCTGATGCCTGCAAGCTGACCGACAAGGCCAAAAAGACTTACGGTTACGCCGAAGGCGGCACCTATTTCTGGGCTCCCGCACCGGTCTTCTATGCCATGGGCGGTAAAGTTGTCGATGAAAACATCACGACTGCCACCGGATATGTTAATGGCCCCGAAAGTGTAGCTGCCTTTACCATGCTCAAAGATTTATACGATAAGGGCTGCCTGTCCCCCAACCTGCTCGGTGGTGGTATCGCCACAGACGCAGGTCATGCCACAGGTATCTACTCCATGATTATCGACGGCCCATGGATGGTAGATATTTACAAGGGTAACTACCCGGATTTCAAAGTTAATTTTGCACCCGTCCCCGCTGGCAAAAATGGTACAAGCTCAGTGGTTGGCGGCGAAGATGTTGTCGTCCTGGATGGCTCCAAGAACAAGGAAGCCGCTGGTAAATGGGTTGAGTATCTGATGAGCATAGATGCCCAGAAGATCATGGCGGAAGTCGGTGTTATGCCCACTATCGCCAGCCTGACAGGTGATCCCTCCATGCCTGCCCATTTCGCCGTCTTCATGGAACAACTCAAGACAGCCCAAGCACGCGTTCCAAGTCCCAAGTGGGGCGATATGGATGGCGCTATCGGTAATGCCTACCAACGCATGCTTAAGGGTGACCAGACCGTACAGGCAGCCCTTGACCAGGCCGCTGAAGAGATTAATGCTTTACTGAAGTAACCAAATTTATTAAGTTGAAAACCATCAGCGGCCAATGAGTTAATAAAAACTCACTGGCCGCTGATAAAATCAAAAGTATTACCCCGTTTTGAGCGCAAGGAGGCAAAACAATGATATCCAGACGATCACGCAACCAGATCATGCCTGCCATCATCTTTCTATTACCCGGATTTCTCCTCTTTTTCGTATTTTTCCTGGGTCCCCTGCTCTACTCTTTGCGCATAAGTTTTTTTCATTGGAACTTTGCACATACCGAACGCTCCGTTTGGGTCGGACTTTCAAATTACCTGGATCAACTCAATAGCCCCATTTTCCGGCGTGCTGTACTGAATACAAGCATTTACACACTGATCACAGTTATAGTTAAATTAATCCTGGGGTTCCTCGTAGCCGTTTTACTAAACCAGAAAATCCGTGGACGAACGTTTTTCCGGGTGTCTTACTATTTGCCAGTAATTACCAGCTGGGTGATCGTTTCATTGCTCTTTACCTATATGTTCAGCGGACAATCTGGCCTGGTTAATTATTTTCTAAACGACGTACTACACTTCATTGATCATGACATTATGTGGTTGGCCGACGGTGTCCTGGCTCTTGTCCCTGTTGTACTGGTGGATATCTGGAAAGGGGTAGGCTGGGCAGCAGTTATCTTTCTGGCAGGTCTACAATCCATACCTGTCGACCTTAACGAAGCAGCCGCCGTGGATGGCGCCAACCGCTGGCAGCAGCTATTCTATATCACCCTCCCAATGATGCGTGCCACTATCGTATTTTTGCTGGTCGTGTTAATCCTGGGCGGCCTTAATGCTTATGTACCTTTTCAGTTGATCACCCATGGTGGCAATCCAATGGATCAGACTCACTCCATTCTGACTTTAATGGTCCGGGCTACATTTACCAGGCTGGACTTTGGAAGCGGTGCAGCAATTAGTTACATGCTTACTCTCTTTGTATTTTTGCTAAGTCTGCTGCAGCTCAAGCTGTTACGTAAACCCGAGGGCGAATAGAATGCAGCAATCAAAGAAATCCATCAATTTTCTTTCATTTTCTATCTTATTATTCGGTCTTGGACTGGTTGCCATCCCAATCTGGTACATGGTTTCCACTGCTTTCAAACCGCAAACCATGATCTTCGATATACCACCAGCCCTCTGGCCTGTTCCGTCCACTCTGAATAATTTCGCCAAAGCCCTCACCACAGATAAATTCGGGCTTTACTTCTGGAACAGTACAAAAGTTGCATTGGTAAGCACCATCCTGACGGTCATGATCAGTTCCATGCTGGCATTTGCCTTCGCCAAATTAAATTTCCCAGGCAAGGAAAAATGGTTTTATGTATTATTGCTTGGCATGATGGTTCCTCCTGTTATGCTGATCATTCCACAATTTATTGTTGCCCATTGGCTAAATCTATATAATAATTTATGGGGGTTAATTCTGGTATATGTCACCATGAATATCTCCATGCAAACATTTTTATTGAGAGGTGTCTTCGAAAACATCCCCCGCGATATCGAAGAAGCCGCCCTGATCGATGGGGGCAGCCCTTGGACAATTTTTTGGCGCATCGATCTGCCTCTATCCGGACCGGGCCTGGCCGTGGTCATCATAAACTCATTCCTCTATTCGTGGGAAGAATACTCTTGGGCGAATGTTAACATTGGTGACTCAATGCGCCGTACTCTTCCCATCGGAATTGCACTGTTCCAAAGCGAACACCTCACTGAATGGGGCCAGGTTTTTGCTGCATCTTTGATTGCGCTGGTTCCGGTAGTGATCATCTTCATTGTTTTCCAGCGCTATTTTGTGCAGGGTATTTCAACCACAGGCATCAAAGGTTAATATGCATATACGATCGTTTAGTCCATCCAAAAGTTATTATCATCCCGGTGAAAGTGTCGAATTGCTGATTGAAATTGAATCCAAGCAAGAGACCACAGCTAACCTATATATCAAAATCCAACACCTCTCCAACCAACCTATCCTATTGCCATTTCCACTCCAGTTAAAAAGCTCTTTGCAATCTGTGAGTATCGCTTGGCAACCTCCCATCCAAAAGGCAGGCTACAGGGTTTTAGCCGAGTTATATAACCAAAATGGCGAGTTGATAAGTTTTACCAGTCTTGTTTTTGATGTGCTTGGAAACTGGACGGATTTCCCACGCTATGGCTTTCTAACTGATTTCTCCACCACCCGTTTGGATCCGCAGTCCACCATCGCCGAATTGGCCAAATTCCACATCAACGGGCTTCAGTTTTACGATTGGCAGTATCGCCATGATCATCTGCTGGCGCCCACTCGAGATTATATCGACCCTCTCGGACGCGCTATGTCACTGGAAACCGTGAGCGGGCTGGTGGAAGCAGCAGCCGGTCAGGGCATGGCAGCTATGCCTTACCTGGCAATTTACGGAGCATCAGCTGCCTTCTGGCGGGCTCACCCAGAATCTGCCCTATATGATGCTACGGGCAAACCCATCGCGTTTGGCGAGGATTTCCTGGGCATAATGAACCCAACAGCAGGAACATTCTGGCAGAAGCACCTGCTGGATGAAGGCGCTAATGTACTGAGAGCCATCCCGTTTGCTGGTTTACATATCGATCAATATGGCGAACCCAAGCAAGCCTGGGATGCGCAGGGCCATCCAGTCGACCTGCCCGAAGCCTTTTCCGATTTCATCGAGGCAGCCCGGAAGAACCACCCGGACCAGACAATCTTATTTAATGCAGTAGGGAATTGGCCGGTTGAAGCTCTGGCTGCATCCCCGTTGGACTTTATGTATATCGAAATCTGGCCACCGGATACGCATTACCTGGACGTGGCCCGGATTGTACTCAACGCAGTCCAGCTTTCTGGAGGAAAACCGGTGGTGATAGCGCTCTACCTGCCCGCTGACCAGACTGCAAACGTGATGCAAGCAAATGCCGTCATTGCTGCCTGCGGGGGATCACGGATTGAACTGGGGGAAAATTCCCGTCTATTGACTGATCCGTACTTTCCAAAACACCAGTCAATTTCGGCTGATTTATATTCAGAATTGCTTGAATATTATGATTTCCTCGTGCAGTATGGTGAATGGCTGCAAAGCTACAATCTTTCTCTAACCCAGCGCCAAACCTGGGCACAAGGAGCGTCACAACCGGATTATGTCCAAATCGATGGACAGGTCTTATCTATTGTCCGCCAACATTCATCAGGAATAACGGTAAATCTGGTAAATTTCAATACATTAGGCTTAAATTTGGAATGGGACAAGGCTCACACTGCCCCTCAACCCTATAAAAACTTATCCATACGCCTGCGCCTCTCTTGGAAGCCAACAAGTATTCATTGGGCTTACCCCGGCCAGTCTCTTACTGGTCCGGATAATATTGATTTCGTTTATCAGGATGGAGAAGTAATTTTTTCCATTCCCGAACTTAAGCTTTTAGGGGTATTTTTTATCCATGACTGACCTTTATCAACGTAGCATTGAAATTATCCTCCAACACCAATCACCAAACGGTGCGTTTATTGCTAGTCCTAATTTTCCAACTTACCATTTTTGTTGGTTTCGGGATGCATCCTTTGTCGCTTATTCCATGAATCTGGCTGGACAACACGAAAGCTCTCGCCGGTTTCACGATTGGGCCGCCAGCCAGGTCAATGCAAGGGAACAATTAATCCTCACCAGTATTCAAAAGGTCCGAGCAGGAGAGACCCTGCTTCAGAGTGAGTTTTTACATACACGCTACAGATTGGATGGACAACCAGATGAAACTGGTGAATGGCCAAATTTTCAACTGGACGGCTTCGGTACCTGGCTTTGGGCACTACGCGAACACTGCCGATTAAGCTCCCAGATACTGCCACCCAAATGGCGCAAAGCCGCTGACCTGGTCGCAGAATACCTTTGCGAGCTGTGGCCTCTACCCTGTTACGATTGTTGGGAGGAATTCCCGGATAAAGTTCATCCCCACACACTGGCAGCAATCTATGCCGGACTGAAGGCTCATACAGAGCTGAGTGGTATAGATCATCAAACTGTACTGGATGCAATCAAAAAACAATTATTGCAAAACGCAAGTGAGACAGGCCATTTTGTTAAATTTTCCAGTTCTCCGGATGTGGACGCGAGCCTGTTGGGTCTTTCGGTGCCATATGCTGTCTTCGCCCCGGACGATCCACTCATGTTATCAACGATTTCTCAAATTGAACAAACCATTTTACGAGACGGCGGACTGCATCGTTACACCGCAGATACATATTATGGTGGTGGTGCTTGGATTTTACTAAGTGCGTGGTTGGGATGGTATTACAAACAACTCGCCCAACTCAACCCGGCACTGGCTGAATCGGCCGCTAAAAAAGCCGAGGAGTTGGAAATTTGGATCAAACAACAGGCGGGTCATGCTGAAAAAGATGGCTGGTTGCCAGAACAGGTGCCACAACAAGTGAACAATCCGGCATATTATCCTGAATGGGTCGCGCGTTGGGGACAGATCGCGGATCCCTTGCTCTGGTCACACGCCAATTATATTATTTTTCACAGCAGCCCATTTTCAATCTAAAGATTATTAGCTTCATTGACCCAACCATCAAAATAAAGGATGGACCATCAGTGTTGTACACGCTGACGGTCCATCGCGTTTTATTAGCCCCACTTCAGATCAATAATTCTCACAGGTTCAATAATGTTTCCAGCGATCCAACCAGCGGAAAACTAACCTTTCATGACTACCTTTTCCACATAAGACGAGGTGGAAGCCGCCAGCAAAGCACCGTAATTTGGGGAAAATGCAATTTCGCTGCCCAGATGAAGCCCGCTTTGGGCATCCTGTACATCCAAAACAAGGTGATCACTGCTGCCCCCCAAAACAATGATGCCCGGATCTTCGGGTTGAAGACCATCCACCACTACGTCCTGTCTGCCAATATTACAGATGGCACGTTTGCGAATGCCACGCTCAACAAATTCCGTAAACCCACCAAAAGCATCTGGCCCACGCTGCCCAATCGGAAGCGAGGGCTTACGCTCCAGCTCAATCACCTCAGCTACAACCCGAAAAGCATCCTGGCGAGTACCAGGCCAGGGACTGCGATCAATAACGTTGCAACCCAGCAAAATAGTTTCACCAATCCGCAGGTGATTGACTTCACAGGGAATATCACCTTTTGCCAGCAAGGGTAAATTAACACTGCTGCCCCCAGATATCAGATTCAAGTCAAGACCGGTCACCTGTCGACAGGCATCGCGAAGTTCAACCAAACTCTGCATGTTGTTTGCATCCGGGAGCACACCCCCAAAACAAGCCAGGTTGCTTCCCAATCCGCTTATCTCCAGGTTGGGAAATCTGGAAACCTGGCTAACCACATCCAGGGCGCGGTCGGGCCAGACACCTTCTCGCAGGTCGCCCAGGTCCAGCATCACGATCACCCGGTGCTGCACCCCTATTGCCCGCGCAGCGGCAGAAAGCGCCTGCATGGTTTCAACTGATGAATTTAACGAATATTCTGCCAGGCGTACCACCTCGTCAGCAGCACTCGGGCTCGGAATGCGCAGCAGCATCAGCGGTAGTCCCAACCGAAGCTCTGAAATAGCACGCAAATTGGATAGGCGTGCATCAGCCAGCATATCCACTCCGGCTGATGCCAAAGCGCTAACCACAGCCGGGTGAGCACTAACCACCTTGGCCACACCTGCAATTTGGGCTCTATGCGCATGGCACAGATTGATCACTGTTCGGGCATTACTCGAAATGCGTTCCGGATATATTTCAAGGCGCGGGGTCGGAAGATTCATCATAGTAAATTCAATTTTAGCATCATGCCCTGCGGTTTGCATTGGTAAACCGGGATTACCTCATCCCGTGCCTGAACCGGGATTACCTCATCCCGTGCCTGAACCGGGATTACCTCATCCCGTGCCTAAACCGGGATTACCTCATCCCGTGCTGGTACCGGGATTACTCATCCTGTGCTGGTACCGGGATTACTCATACAGATAATTGCGAGCAAAGTCATCACGACACCTGCCCACTGACGTTGACTTACTTTTTCATGCAAAAATGCCCAGGCCAATAAAACAGTTGCCCCGGCGTAAAGTGACCCCAAAATGGCAGCAATATCCATTCGCCCATTTTGACCTGCCAGGATAAAAAACACACTGCCGCCAATATCGAAAGTTGTATTTATCAAAACCAGAGGCCAGTTTGCTCGACCCGGAAAACGCAAATCTCCAGTAAAGGAAGAAAAGATGATAAGCGTCAGTGTCCCAGCCGCACGCACAGCCAGCAGTGGAGCCCAAATACTGGTCTGACTACCCTGGTTAACCAAAATAAAATAACTGCCCATTCCCAAACCCGCCAGTAATGGTAATCCCAGGTCTTTGAAGCGCACCGGATCAGAATCTCTGCTGTGACCACTTTGCGAGATCAGCCAGGTAGCCAGTAAAGCCAGCCCAAAACCCACCAGCGTCAGCGCAGGCGGTAACCCATCCCGTAGCCCACCCACCATAACCGGCAAACTGGCAGAAGTTAACGCAGCCACCGGCGCTGCCACCGACATTCGCCCATCTGACAAAGCACGATATAAAGCCACCACACCCAGGGAACCGATGGCTCCCGCCATAGCACACCAGAACCAATCCAACAGGCTTAATCCAAGGATTTGCCCACTTAAGACCGCCGCAACAAATAGCGGCAGCAAACCCACTCCTTCGACATATAAGGTGGTCCGTACGGCGCCAACCCGGCGGCTGACGAGCCCGCCGGTAAAATCGCCTGCTCCCCAGGACAGCGCAGAAGTCAGGCCGAATAAAATTGATAACAAGCTCTCTCCTCTTTCAGCCTGGCTCAGTCAATAGCACTGAGTAGTGCGGTCAAAAATAACCAGGTTCGAGCCAGCGAAGGAATAAACATGCATTCATCTGGGGAATGTGGATTTTCAACGGTAGGACCGAGTGAAAGTGTATCCATTCCACCACAGCGCTCACTAATCACACCACATTCCAAACCGCCATGAGCCAGCTGAACACTGGGGGTTTCTCCTAACACAGCCTGGTAAGTTTCGATACATTTTTCCAAAAGCACTGAAGACATATCCGGCTGCCATGGCGGAAAGAGCTTGGTTCGCTCCGTCACCGCACCCGCCAACCAGGCCAAAGACTCCACTCGACTGATGGTTTCTTCCAGACGTGAAAAAACCGCACTTCGATGGTTGGAGACAATCAAGAGACCGTCTTCCTTTAATTCCACAATGCCAATATTGTTGGAAGTTTCTACAAACCCAGGAATTGCTGCAGACATGGCATAAACACCCTGCGGGAGCGATACCAACAGACGCAAGGCAGTGACGGTTTCCGCGACTTCGATTACACGCAATCCATCAACGGCTACTGGGGTCAAAGTTAATGAAACCGAAGGTTCGGGACTGTTAAGTCCACCCAGCTCGTTTTGAATATCAGCCGCCAATTTCGAAAAAACTCGCTGGCAAACCTCAGCTTTTTCCTTGGAACAGGTAAAAATCGCCTGGGCCTCACGCGGAATGGCATTACGCGCCGTCCCACCCTGCAAGGCTGAAAGCCGTAGGGGAAACTGACGCTGAATTTCATCCAGGATTCGTGCTAGAAGTTTGTTGGCATTGGCACGCTGCTTATTGATATCTCCACCGGAATGACCACCCAGCAATCCGCTAACCCTCAGATCGAAAGCCGTCTCCGACTGCTCAGGTTGTTTCCAATTGACAGGCAGTGTAATATCGACACTACCACCCCCGGCACAACCTACTGTAAAAATTCCATCCTCTTCAGAATCCAGATTGATGAGTGTCTTCCCGCTCACCATTTGCGGATCCAGGTTATCTGCTCCGGTTAGTCCCTGCTCCTCCTCCACAGTCAGAAGGAGTTCCAAAACAGGGTGTTTGGTGCTTTCATCTTCCACCAGCGCTATCATCAACGCAATGGCTATACCGTTGTCTGCGCCAAGCGTGGTATCCAACGCCCGCAGCCAATCGCCATCACGAACCAACCGGATCGGGTCCTTGAAAAAATCATGACTGGAGTTTGAGGTCTTTTGGCAGACCATGTCCATGTGCCCCTGCAGAATGAGCGTCGGCTGCAATTCATAGCCTTCCGTAGCCGGGACCAGGATAACCAGGTTACCGGCTGCATCGGTCCGCGATTCCAAACCCCGTGCAGCAGCCCAGGCCTGCAGCCAGACACGTATCCCGGCTTCATTTTTTGTGCCGCGTGGAATGGCACTGATCTTCTCAAAACATTCAAGAATTCGTTCTGTTGGGTTCATAGCCGCCGGTACTCCGCCCGGTCATTGATCATTGTCAGTCTGTTTCCATCTGGACTAAAGGTCAGGATCGAATCATCCTGCAGTCCTTTAAGATTCCAATGGACAATAAATGTCTCCGCCTTAAAGTGATCCAAAACAGCAAATAGTTTCCCATAAACCAGCTTTAGAACACTGTCAGACAGTGTTACTTGCATTTCTCCAAAAACAGCATTCGAAAAGGTACCAATATAGGCTGATAGTGCCAGGGAAGGTTCCAGGCTCGTATCCCGCGTGGCAAGAAATTGGTCAACCTCCGTCTTAACCTGCCTCATATAACCCTGCGATACCATTTCGAACTCGGAAGCCCAGTCTCGCCCTTCTTTGCCCAGCAAAATATCAGAAATGGCATAAAAGAGCGAAGCGTGTGCCAGAGTCTGATGCACATTCAATGCCAGAGCCAGCCCCATTTTCCTTTCAGGGAAGAAAGCCACCACAGAATTAAATCCAGGCATTTGCCCACCATGCATTAACACTTTTTCTCCATGATAATCCATCGCCCACCAACCCAAAGCATAAGTCCAAAAATGTGTGGCAGGCTGCAGCACGTAGAGCGGGGCCAGCTCCGAATTAAGCATGTCCTGCATCACTATCTGTGGGGTAGTGATTTCTCCAAAAGTAGCCGGCTGCAGCAGTGAGCCACCCTTATCCAGCAGAACCTTCAGCCAGGCCGCCAGGTCGTTGGCTGAGGTATGGATGGAACCGGAAGGTTCCTGGCTCAATTCAAACCAGTCAATCGGTTGATTCTCGCCCAAAAAGCGTACCCCGGCAGGATATGTCTCATCCAGAATTGCATGTGGAGAAGCCAGGTTGTCGACATCCGCCAAATGCTCATAACCACTGACCGAACGGGTCATTCCAAGCACCTCGAACAGGCGCGTGCGGATGAATTCAGCCCACGACAAACCCGTTACAGCTTCAATCAGCAGACCAGCCACCCCATATTGCTGATTGGCATACATAAATTGGGTGCGAAATCCGGCTGCCGGTCGCAGAAACTTCATTCGGTGCATCAGGTCCCGCTGAGAATAGCCTTTATGATAATACAGCCGCTGGGCGCGTTCCAAACCCAGCCGATGACATAGTAGGTCTCGTACTGTTACGTGCTCCGTCACCCACGCATCGTAAAGCTCAAAATCCGGCAAATACTTTATAACTGGATCATCCCATTTCAACAACCCTTCATCAACCAACATTCCAATCAGGGCGGAGGTGAAAGCCTTGGTGGTGGAACCAATCGCAAAGATCGTATCTACATCGACCGGCTCCGACTTTCCCGCTTCACGCACACCGTACCCCTGGATCAGAGATTCGTCACCCTGAATAATGGCTATGGCTGCGCCGGGAATATTCCAAAGGGCCATGGTTTTTGTGATGCATTCGTTTAGTTTTTGTAATTCCATATTGTTCCTCTTATGGGCAGGGCAATCGCATCTAAATTCAGATTTTGGCTAATTTTCCGGATTCGCCTACCAGCTAAAGTCCCGGCTTAGTACTTGAAAGCCTGTTATTAGTTTAATCCAGCCTGATTTTTTCCGCTCAATTGGGCGCTAATCGGTGGTTTTCCGTGCAAGTGGTGTTTTCCCGCTTAGCGGGAAAACACCACAAAAAAAGAAGGGGTTTTTTGTAGTGTTTTGAGCGGAATTTCCGCTCAAAACACTACTTGCGAGGTAGTCCCGGTTACAGCACGGGGCGGGGCAAACCAATCGATTTTTATTCGCCCTATACAGTAAAATCTTGATGGATAAGCCCCAGGCGCAGGAGCCAGTGAGTAAGTACGAATAATTTAGATGCGATTGCCCTGATGCGTTTGTTCTAATTCGGCCTGGCATATTGTGCTGTAGCAGTCCTTCCCGAAAGGACATCGGGACGATGTGGGAGTGTGGCACGCGCAGCGTACCGCCCATCGACCAAAACGCCCCGCCGCGAAAAGCACCCGTCTAGAATGGGTGTATTGAAATTCCAGCCCGCAAGCAGTACACTCAAGATGAGAATTGGTTGATTGGGTTCAGCGCCATTTTCGCGCTATTGTTCCCTGTGTTTCAATTGTTCAAACATCTTTTCTCCAGCCGGGAGGAATAATCATGTTAAAAACTCAGCGTTTGCCAGCCGCTTTGATTTGGGGGTTAATTGTCCTGGGGATTGTCGGTCTCTCGTGTCAGTTTGTCACCAATCTCGTCCCCGGAAACCGCCAGCCCAACGACCAGGATCAGCAAAACCAACAACAACACCAGGATTTGGTACAGCCTCCCGATCAGAACCTCGAACCGGACCTGGACCTCGATCCGTACCAGAACTTCGATCCGGACCAGAACCAGGACAACCCACCTGCCGTTAAAGATTTTGATATCGTGGGCATATGGGATAGCCAGGTTGAAACCAGCCAGGGCACTGTTTCCACGCGCCTGATCCTTGAATATACCGGTACATTTTCGCAGACCGTCGTTTGGAACGGCCTGATGACTCTGGATACAGGCGAATACAATATTATCGGCAATGCTGTCCACTTCACCGTCACCCATCACGAGCCAACCGAATTTCAGGGCAAACCCATGAGCTGGGTTGCCAGTTTTACCTACTTTGTGACCCCCATCACTTCCACCTCGATGCAGGTTGAGGATCACATCATGAACACAAGCTGGACGATGTACAAAACCGGCCCGTGACCGCGTGGATGTGTAGCTGTCATTGTGAAATCCGCACATAGCGCTGGAGCGCTACTCGCAGAGAAGATGACACTTTGTGTAGTTACCATTACGAGGAGCGTGCTCTCCGCGGCGTGGCAATCTGCTCGATGGGGAGTAGATTGCCACTCTCGCAAAGTGCGCTCGTTCGCACAGCGTCCCGATGTTCTGCGGGAATGACACTTAATGTGTGGGTGCTTTTTGCTGCGTGGCAATTTACTCAATGGGCGTAAGATTGCCACTCTCGCAAAGTGCGCTCGTTCGCACATCGTCCCGATGTCCTTCGGGAATGACAACGGTTCGCACAGCGTCCCGATGTCCTGCGGGAATGACACTTAATGTGTGGGTGCTTTTTGCTGCGTGGCACGCGTAGCGTCCGAATTGGCCAGGAAATCGCAGCACCAGCGGGGGAGCACCGTTGGTCGATGACATTCTCAAAGTAGTTACGCCTGGTTTCTAGCCGGTCTGTTCCGTGGGAGGGTCTGGAGCCGATTGGTGAAAGAATCGAAGATTTTTTCGTCCTTTTCTGCGACAAGCTGCAAGCCCGGCGCGATCTTTGGTTCCGCTGAGCTTGCAGCTTGTTCGTATGCCATTTGGTTATGAGTTTATTAATTGAATTACCCCGTTTTTATCGAATCCTTTTTTGTGCCAACTTATAAACTGTTTCATCATCACGCACCGAAATGATAATAATTCGCATGATATTGCCATTTCTGACCAAGCCATAAACCACACGCAGCCCTGTTTTTAGCAGTTTTATCTTTAAATAACCCGCGAGATTACTGGACACACGGTTTCCAAGTGGCTTTCCATAACCGCCTTCTGCTGCAGGCAGCGGATTGTCAGATACTTTTCTGATTGCCTTCAATACTTGAATCCGTTGGGAATTGTCAAGACCAATCAAATCTTTTTTGGCTTCTTGAGTGTACTCAATCTCCCATTTCATTATTCGAGATCCACACCAACACCGTCATCCAGGTCGGATTCACGGATTCCAAGCTCATTTAATAGCAGTTCTTGCGAAATAAACCCGTCGCTTTCGGCATTTTTCATGCGTTTTTCTGCTTCAAAAAACAATGCATAATCTTCCAGCATTTCAACCATTTCCTCA
Organism: uncultured Anaerolinea sp.; assembly: GCA_964462245.1. Classification (GTDB taxonomy): domain Bacteria; phylum Chloroflexota; class Anaerolineae; order Anaerolineales; family Villigracilaceae; genus UBA5195. Next base: position 4,599 of record CAYWXS010000128.1, on the reverse strand, counting down.
TAGCGTTCTGGATTAACAAGAACGCAGGCTGGAACATTATTTTTCAACACAATTTTAACCCCAATCTCGCTGACTTCATCAAAAATTTTGCTGGCTTCACCCCGGTTAAATCGAGTAATGGGCACGATGGAATTCATAACACTTTTTAGGGATGGATTGTGAATCATAAGTCATTTACCTCATATTATTTAATCATTTCTCAATTAGTAGTATACATCGCAACAATTTATTGGTCAATATTTATATTGATATATTTATCGTTTTATATATAGATAATTAATAAGTTTATTCATCACCCACCGGCGGAATCTTTTACAACTGTTCCATCAATTTGAAAAAATGCCAGGGTTTCAAGAGAAGTGGTTGTAATCGCCCTACATTGAGCGAGGAGAGGGCCGCCTTAAGCAATGTCATCCTCTCTTCAAGTACCGCCCCAGCGGTATGTACGAATCTCGCGCTAACAGTCACGCGTTCATCAGAGGGAGTGTCAAGCCTCAGGAGATTTTATTTCCCGCCTCAGGTGCTATAATAATTTTGATTACTCGACCGAGGAGATTTCATGCCTGTTGTTTTACGTATTAGAGGTTATACCCATCGCGGTCACAAATTGCGCTTTTTTCCACACGGAGGGAAGCGCAATTTGTGACCGCGGGCATTATATAAATTCTGGTTCTACGAATCTGATCTGGGAGAACCACCGCATGTTCATGTTGGCAAGGATGGCGACGAAGCCAAGTTTTGGCTGAATTCTATCAAAATCGCCCGAACGGGCAAATTTCGGTAGGTTGACTTACGCGCGATTGAACGAATTATTGGAGAAAACCATGCGTTTTTAATAACCGCATGGGAAAAGGAGAAAAGTAAACATGTTAACGGTTAGAGCAAGGATCCCAGCACAGCCAGACTATTCACCGGTTTTACCACTCTCGATTCCAAGCCTTGATGAAGTGCGCTCGTTTGCAAAGCATCTGCATAATACCAACAAACATTGGCAGGCAGAAATATTTGGCTGGAGTGCTGAATATTCCCCCGAAAGCCAGCGTAAACCTGTCGAGTCGAAAATGACTTTTACCCCGGCAGAATTTTGGATTGGTGAGAGCGGTATTTGGTTTTTCTCGCTGATGTGGGAACATGGAAAAGACAAAGAACCGGTTGAATTTCTCGATGACAGAGGACTTGTGAAATAAACTCTGCAAAAACAATAACCAACTCTTGCCTGGCTGGTAGTTCAGTGCTTTGCACCTTTTTCCCCCGCGCAAATGCTTGAACCACCCCGCCCGAATCATTATAATTAAAACAACTGTCCTTCTATTCAAATATCATCCAGCGTAAGGAGGAGTATGGAACCCCAGGCTTCTGCAAGTCCGCAGGTTCTAAAATGCCCACAGTGTGGTGGGGGATTGACGCCCGGCAACCAGGAAACCATGCTTTGCCCATATTGCGGTTCCAGTCTGATCTTTAACCGGCCCGCCGCGGCGCAGACTGCCGAAACCGTAGTGCGCGGCATGCGTCTGAAACCCTTCCATTACACCGATACGCAGGGTACCGGGCTGGAGGTTTTCAGCATGCTCGTCCCGAGTGGTTGGAACTTTACTGGCGGGTGTAACTGGTTGATGGATAACCCGGGCATGCCCGCCGTGCTGGCTTTCGCGCTCTGGAACCCACAGGGGGCAGAGGCCTTTGAAGTGCTGCCCAACATGAATTTCACCTGGAACAACAACCCATTTAACCGACTGCTGGTCCAACCTGGCTCACGTTACTTCGGAGCCGAGGTGCGCCCACCGGTCAACATCCAGGACGCTTTCCGCACTTACATCCTGCCGCGCAACCGCGGGCAGGTCCAAAATTTGCAGGTGCGCAACCTGACGCCCTTGCCAGACCTGCCGCGTCTGGTCAAATCTGACGCGGTCGTCACGCCCGGTTGTTCAGCCCAGGGTGGCAAGCTGCGCATCAGTTACAACTGGCAGGGTTATGCTTTTGAAGAGGAAATCTATGCTGTCGTCGAGGATTTCCGCGTCAAGATTGGCAGCCTGTTCGCCCAAACCGATCTGAGTGTCTGGTTCATCGATTATTTGTTTTCCTTCCGCGCTGCCGAGGGACGTCTGGACGCCACCGCGGACCTGTTTACGGTTATGATCCAATCTTTTCAGCTCAACCCAAACTGGTACGCGGCTTTCAAGACGGTCGCCCAACATATGGCCCGTATGCAGATCACTCACATCCGGCATATTGGCGAGATCGGCAGCATCCTGGCCCAGGCTGGCAGCCAGGCCCGGCAACAGAACCTGAACGATTGGTACAGCCGGCAGGAAATTTTTGACCGGCAGGCTGTTGACCGCAGCCGTTCCATCCGGGATGTGGAGGGTTTCTACGACCCGAACCGTCAGGACGTGGTTGAGCTGCCCAGTGGTTATGGTCATGCCTGGGCCAACAACGGCGGTGAATACGTTTTGACCGATGACCCCAACTTCAACCCCAACCAGGAATCGACCCAGAACTGGACAGAAATGGAAACCGACCGGCAGCACGAGGGGCGCTGAAAAGATAGGCGAACTTTGGGGATTTTTTGTGCCAGGTTGGACGGCTCTATTTCTCAAAGACGCCCTTTATTCTCCTTGCCTATCCCCTTATAGGATGGTAAAATCTACGACGCATTGCAAACAAAAGAACGGCAGGCTTTACCTGTATAAGGTCCCTTGGCTCAGTTGGTTAGAGCGCCACTATCACACAGTGGAGGTCGTGCGTTCGAGTCGCACAGGGACCACCATATAACTGGAAGATCGGAAGCACACGCCGTGCCCCGGTCTTTTTCTTTTTTAGGTAATAGCCCCTTGCCTTTTCGGCATAAGTATGCTATTTTTATTCAGTAGCCAAGTCTTAATCTGTAGGCCTGATTATTTCATGAACAATCTGCGTGCTTTTATTGCCATCGAAATTCCCACTGCGATCAAAGAAGCGATTGCCAAATTGTCAGCCGGTCTACAGACCGCTGCCGGCCAGACTGTGCGTTGGGTATCACCAGCAAACACACACCTGACCCTCAAGTTTATCGGCGAAATCCCACCCGCGGCGGTTGATCCAATCGCGCAGATGCTGCAGCTTGAATGCCGGTCACAGCCTGCGTTTGAGATCAGCGTCAGTCGGGCGGGCTGCTTTCCCAACCCGCAGCGCGCGCGCATCATCTGGGTTGGGCTGCAGAGCCCGCAAGACCTGGCACAGCTGCAGCAGCGCATCGAAGCAGGTGCTGCCCGCCTTGGAATTGCAGCGGAAGACAGACCCTTTTCCCCGCACCTGACCATTGGTCGTGTGCGTCCACTGCTCAGCCCAGAACAGCAGCAAACGCTGCAGATGGCCCTGACTGCGCTGCCCCAGGTGACCGAGCTGGGAAAATTCACCGTTCGTTCGGTGACCTTATTCAAAAGTGAACTCCGGCCCGCCGGGGCACTTTACACAACGTTATTCAACGCCCGCCTGGGCGGATAATCCCCGGCATTCCGGGACGAAGGAAAAGGAATTCTATTGAACACACTGGAACTTGCTCATACCATTGTCGAAGCGCTTGAAGACAAAAAAGCCGAAAATATCATTCTGATGGACCTGCAGAAGGTCGCCATGTTTACCAGTTACTTTGTCATCTGCACCGGTACGTCTGACCGCATGTTGGATGCTCTGGCGGATGGTGCGATCGAAAAAGTCCATGATAAATATGACATCAAATCCAAACCCGAAGGACATTCTGCCAGCGGCTGGGTGTTGGTGGATTATGGTTCTGTGATTGTGCACTGCTTTGCCCCCGAATCACGCGATTACTACAAGCTCGAAGAGCTTTGGCACGAAGGCAAGGTTCTGCTGCACATCCAGTAAAACTCAATTTGAATCAAAAAAGCCGTGCCGGGTTTTCACTCGGAACGGCTTTTTGTTTTTAATTGGCAGCCATGCTTTCAGCGAGAGGATTCTGTCGAAAAACAGTTTCCAGCGTCTTGCGCATGCCCTGCAAAAAAACTACTTTTCAAAAATCCATTTGTCCACGTCGCGGCTCCAGGAAACGATTTCCTCGGGCTTGAACCACAGGGCTGCTTCCTTCTCGCCGTTTTCGGCACTGTCAGAAGCATGCGTAATGTTGCGTCCCACTTCCAGGGCAAAATCGTGACGGATGGTGCCGGGCGCAGCTTCCCACGGGCGGGTGGCGCCCATGGTCTGACGAATGGCAGCAATCGCGTTGGGGCCTTCCCAAACCATGGCCATCACTGGCGCAGAAATGATATAAGCGATCAGACCCTCATAAAAGGGCTTGCCAGCATGAATGGCATAATGTTCTTCGGCCAGCGCTTTGCTGACCTGCATGAATTTAGCGCCGACCAGGCGCAGACCGCGTCGTTCCAGACGGGCCATGACCTCACCGACCAGTCCGCGTTGGACTCCATCGGGTTTTACCAAAACGAGAGAATGTTCCATTTTAAGCCTCCATCAAATAATTATCATAATTTACCGGGCAGAATTCTACCATAACAAACGGGCGCACCAGAGATGGCGCGCCCGTTTGGGCAGGGCAATCGCATCTAAATTATTCGTACTTACTCACTGGCTCCTGCGCCTGGG
>CAYWXS010000127.1:0-18532 GCA_964462245.1 uncultured Anaerolinea sp. | reverse complement strand
CTGTGCTGGCATTATTGTTTGAGGGACCGTTGGGCAACCCTGGGGATAATGCAAACAGCCGGCGAATCGCTGGAATGGTTCAAGAATACCTTTGACCGGAGTGAAGACCAAACCAGGGGTTCTGGAGATATTTTCAATCAGTACAATTCAGCTGCTTCACAGGTGCCGGAAGGCAGTGAAGGCTTGCTGTTTTTACCTTACTTGAATGGGGAACGCACGCCCTATTGGGATCCAAACGCCAGGGGTGTATTTTTTGGCATAAATTTAAAAACGAGCAAAGGACATTTTGTCAGAGCCATCATGGAAGGGGTATCTTTTGCGCTGAGAAATAACATCGAAACAGTCGAATCGTTGGGAGTGAATATTAATGAGGTCCGGGCCGTGGGTGGTGGACTAAAAAGCCAGGTCTGGCTGGAAATCCTGGGCAAAATATTACGAAAACCGATCTCGACCGTTTCCATGCCCGATACCGCCAACCTGGGGAACATTCTTCTGTGTGGAAAAGCGCTTGGAATTATAGATTCCTATGAAAATGCAGCCCAAAAAATGGTCGCCGTCGACCGGCGGGTAGCTTATGCGGAGGGATCTGCTCAATATGAAAAACAATACCCGATATTTTTGGATTTGTATGAGAAAATAAAACCCTTGTACGCACAAGCCAACAAATAAAATAATTTGGATGTGCTTTCTTCCTGGTAGAAGAAGATCGAGGAAACTCCTGATGAATGAAAAACAACGGTTGATGATCAAGATTGCAAAGTTATATTATGAGAGTGGCTTGACTCAGGATATGATCGCACAACGATTGCGTCTTTCGCGACCGCGGGTTTCCAGGTTAATGCAAGAGGCGATAGAGACCGGGATTGTAAAAATCAGCATTACCCAGCTTCCAGGTAGTTATGCCGAGCTTGAGCGGCAGTTGGAAACCCGCTTCAATTTGCTGGAAGCGGTGATTGTGGATGTGCCTGAACCTGTGACTTCCGAAAATGTGTCAAAAACGCTGGGGATGGCGGCATCGGAATATTTTAACAGGGTGGTCATGGAGAATGACATCATTGGCTTCACCTGGGGAACAACTCTGGCAACCATGGTGGAGAATTTGATCCCGGACAAGAAGCCGCATTGCACCGTTCTGCAGCTGGTAGGTGGTCTTGGAGAAGCGGAAACCCATGCTACCGGGCTGGTGAGTCGGACGGCAATGGCGATTGGAGCGAATGTTTTGCTCATGCCAGCGCCAGGCGTTGTGAATTCGGTCGAATCGGCCAACCTGTTACGTTCTGACCGCTCGATTTCGCAGGCACTGGAAAAGCTGACCCAGGCAAATATTGCATTCGTTGGGATTGGCATACCAACCAGGGATTCGCTTTTGATGCGCGATGAATCTATTATTTCGTGGCGCGAAATGGAAGGATTGATCGAGCAGGGTGCGGTTGGGGATATAAGTTTGCGTTATTACGATAGCAACGGACAATTGATCCAATCAGAGTTGAACGAACGGGTGATTGGAATTAGCCTGGATGATCTCAGAAATATCAATCGAATTGTGGGTGTGGCAGGCGGTGAAGAGAAGTTTTTTGCCATTCTCGGTGCGATTCGCGGCCGTTTGATTAATTCACTGGTTACGGATACAAAGACAGCCCAAAAATTAATGGAAATCTCAGTCTAAATTCCCACATACTGTCTACTAAAGCTAAAATCAATTTATAATACTACCTCTCTCTCTAATGTTTTGAGAGGTAGTTTTTGTGTTTATTTCCAGTCAAAATTATCATCGGTGAACATTAAATATTATGCATAGTCAACCCAGCCAGCGAAAGTCAGAAGTACTGGTTACCATGTCTCTCAGTCATGAGCAGCTTGACCGTTTGAAAGAACGGTGTGAGGTTGTTGTCGCGGGTTGGGGGCTAACCGGAAACCGGTTGGATGAAGATGCGTTATGCAGCATGGTTCAAGATGTTGACATTCTGCTGGTGGGTTATGAAAACATAAGCGCCAGGGTAATTCAATCTGCACGAAACTTGAAAATCATTGGTATTTCGCGCTCCAATCCTGTAAATGTGGATATTAATGCTGCGAATGTCAGGGGCATCCCTGTCTTGCATACGCCAGGCAGAAATGCGATCGCTGCAGCCGAATACACAATGGGTTTAATGCTTTCTCAGGCCAGAAACATCTCCAGCAGTGATCGAGCTTTGCGTAACAGAAATTACCTGGGTCACCCGAAAGAAAACCTTTATCGGGATAACCTGGATGTGGATGTTACCTGGGATCTGGATGGAGACACCCCTTATTTGCATTTTCGTGGGTTTGAATTAAATGGTCATACACTCGGTTTGATAGGATTTGGCAATGTAGCTGCAAAAGTTGCCCATCTGGCGCAGGCCTTTGGAATGCGGGTGATTACATTTACCCAAACTCAGGATGCTGAACGGGCAGCCGAATTGGGGGTCGAGATGGTTGATTTGACCCATCTGTTGCGGGAATCTGATTTCATTTCTGTGCATTGCTCTGTGACACCCGAAACCCGAAGTTTGTTGGATGATAAAGCTTTTGCGTTGATGAAATCGTCCGCCTATTTGATTAACACGGCTCGGGCCAGTATTATTGATCAGGCGGCTTTAATAAATGCTTTAATAAATAAGCAAATTAGAGGTGCCGCGCTGGACGTTTTTTGGTACGAGCCGCTTCCAGACAACCATCCACTGCTGGATATGGAAAATGTTACCATTACCCCTCATATTGCAGGTTCTACCTATGAAGTGCCGGAACGGCATGCACGCATGCTGGTTGATGATGTGCTGACCTGGTTGAATGGAAACCGTCCGACACATATTTTCAATGCCGAGGCTCTTCATTAAATCAATGCTATTTTTTTTGCAATTTCGCGAACCTGTATTTTCGTGGCTTTTTCATCCAGGGTCAGCATCTCGCGGTTCTGCATCACCATTTTGCCGTTGATCATCACATCGCTCACGTCCGAAGCCGACATGGCATAGATCAAATTTGAATAGATATCATAACAGGGGGTCAGGTTTACACTGTCAAAATCAATGACAGCCAGGTCAGCCTGCTTTCCAACTTCGATGGAACCAATCTTATTTGCCAACCCAACTGCCTGTGCGCCGCCAATCGTTAACATTGAGAAGATTTGTTCTGCCGGCAGGACGGTCGGGTCACCGCTGAAGCCTTTTTGGACGAGCGCTGCCAGTTGTGCCTCATGGAATAGATCCAGGTCGTTATTACTGGCCGGTCCATCTGTACCGATGGCTACATTGACGCCTGCCTTAATCATCTCGGCTACCCGGGCAATTCCGGAGGATAACATCAGGTTGGATGAAGGGCAGTGTGCCACCGAGGTATGGGTTTCTGCCAGGCGTTCAATCTCTGCATCTGTAAGATGCACGCAATGAGCCAGCAAGGTTTTTTCACCCAACAGGCCGACGGAATCCAAAACTTCAATCGGTGTTTTGCCGTATTGCTTGTAGACTGTTTCAAGTTCGCCCTTTGATTCGGAGGCATGGGTCACAAACCCGATCCCGCGCTCCTGCGTCAGACGATAAATATCTTCCAGGGTCTTTTGATTGGTGGTGTAGGTTGCATGTGCCTGAACAATCGGATGGATGAGCGCATCACCCTCGTAGTGGTCCAGAAATTCGATGGCGGCCTTGTAATTCACATCCCGCCGGGATTCAAAGCCGGGGATATCGGCAAAACTGGGGCCATTGACCATGCGGAAGCCCGCATGCTGGACTGCTTCGTAGCCCTCAGCATAGTGCCAGTACATATCCGCTGCGCAGGTTGTCCCAGACCGGATCATTTCGATCATGGCCAGGTTTGTGCCCGCAACCACGGTTTCGGCTGAGATGATGGCGGCTTCCACTTTCCAAATCTTTGCCAACCAGGCTTCCAGCTTGCGGTCGGGAACCAGTCCGCGAAAAAGAGTCATGGCCCAATGACCGTGGGTATTCACCAGCCCAGGGATGATCACCTTTCCGCACAGATCCAGTTTTTGGTTTGGATTGAATAAAATTTCCGCCTGCTCCTGGGGGCCAACCCAGCTAATTTGGCAATTATTTACAGCGATGGCACTGTTTTGAAGGATGCTGCGCTTTGCATCCATCGTGACAATGCTGGCGTTGAATAGCAGAAAATCTACATTTGTGGGGGGGAGGGGGTTGGTCATTTTGATCCTGCCTGTGGTGAGAGCAAAAGGTGGGTGCCCAACAAGCGGGCACCCACCTTTGTAGTATTACGAATTCTAGTCTTCGTCTTCTGAGAATTGTTCGCGGCCAGAGAGCATGAAGCTGGCGACTACGATCAGGATCAGGAAGGGCAGCACTGACAGCCAGACAGCAGCCTGTCCTTGTTGTCCGGTAAAGCCGTAAAGTGTCTGTCCGGCCAGGCCAGAAGCAGCCAAAACACCGACGATCAAACCACCGAATGAACCAACCATCATCAGGATGGAACCGAGTTCCTTGGCTTTTCCGGCGGAAACATCTTCGGGCTTCATAATGTCAGTCCAGATCAGTCCCCAGCGCTTTACGCGTGGGTAGAGCAGGGCCAGCAGGATTGGGCCAAGCACAACAGCGGCTGCAAAGTTATTGACGGTAATGGTAATGGAGAGGAATGCAAAGGGGACGATGCTGGCGAGATCCAGGTACCATGCAATGATGATACCGCAGGCAGCCGAAGCAGTCAGGGCAACGATTTCGAAAGCGATCAATTTATTGATGCTGTTGGTGGTTTGTGACATATCTTTCTTGCCAACCAGACCAAAGGTGGCGCCCCACATTTTGTAGGGAATATAACCAAGGAAGAAATTACCAACAAATCCGAAAAGGGAACCAATTCCCAGGGTGCCGCCGAACAAGTCGCCGATTAAGTTACCGATGGCTGAGCCCCAGGCTCCGGCCGGTCCAAAGAGCAGGCTGAACACAACAGGAAATACATTGGCTGGGCGAACTTCGGTAATACCGGGGATGATCGGGATACCACCTTTGAACACGATCAAGAATGCTGCGTAAATTGCGGCTGAAAGCGACACAAGGATAATCATCCGAGTGTTTTTCCACATTGAGATAACTTCTTTCATTGTTTTCTCCTTCTTGAGATATGAGCGGATTCAAAATTGCATTTATTTGAGCCAATCCATCAATAAGTTCGATCGAATAAGCGCCTCCTTAGGGATGATAAAGAAAAATAGCTCAGTCTTGGGCTGGATGCATAACCATCAGTGCTTTTTCGCAGCTGCAGTCCATGCTTTCCATCTGCTGTAAGGTCTGGACCAGCAGGGTCGTCAGGTTTTTCCGGATATCATCCATCTTTTCACTGACGAATTCCATTTGTTCTTCCATTCCAGAAGCCCAGTTGATTGAATAAGCAACTGCGGCGTAATGCATATTTAATTCCCGGGCCAGAACCACTTCGGGTACACCGGTCATCCCAACCACATCCCCGCCCAGCTTGTCATACATCCGAATTTCAGCCGGTGTCTCAAAGCGCGGGCCATTGGTGGCGACGTAGACTGCTTGAGGATAGATATTTAAGCCCAAAGCGGGTGCCAGTGCAAGCATTTTTTTGTTCATTGCCGGGCAGTAGGGGGCATCCATGCTGGTGTGTACCAACCCGGATTTGCCACCGTCATAAAATGTAAGCGGGCGGTTCGTTGTAAAATCCAGAAAATCCGTCAGGGTTGCCAATCCCATCGGGGGAATGTTGCGACTGATGGATCCAACTGCAAAGCTGGCTAAAACTCGTTTGACGCCTAGAATTTGCAATGCTTTAATATTAGCACGATAATTGATTTTATGAGGCGGTGTGGTGTGGTCCAGCCCATGCCGGGCTAGAAAAACCAGATCAAAGCCGTCTTTCCGGCCGATATTAACCAGCGCGGGACCGTAGGGTGTTTCGACCTGTTTTTGTTCAAACTCAAAACCAGGGATTTCATAAATTCCTGTGCCGGTGATGATCGCAGATTCCATTTAGTTCTCCCGGTTATGCGTAATAACGCTTGAGGTCATACGGGCTGAGAATTCCGTGTTGGGTGATGACGCCAGCAACCAGGTGCGGCGGTGTGATGTCGAAGGCCGGGTAATACGCGTCGATTGCCTGATCCGTAGTCGGAACCCCGCGGCAGGATTTCATCTCGGCCGGGTTGCGTTCTTCAATTTCAATCGATTCACGGTTGGGTTTCTGCCTGTCTGGTCCCCAGGAAAAGACAAAATAGGGCACAGCGTGATAATGGGCGGCAATCGCATTCTGGAAGGTTCCGATCTTGTTCACCACGTGCCCGTCCATTGTAACCAGGTCTGCGGCAGTGAAATATTTTTGGACCTTGCCTTGCGAAAGGACATGTGAGGGCATGTTATCGCCAATGATCTGGACCGGGATGCCCAATTCGTGCACACTGGGGGCAGTCAGACGGGCACCTTGCAGATAGGGACGTGTTTCGGGTGTGAAAACGTGGTTATGCTTGCCGGAATTTTTGGCAATTGCCAGGGCTAAGAGGAAGGAAGTTTCTGCGAAACACATGGTCAGGATGCCATCACCATCTTCGATCATGCTGGCGCCATATTCTGCAGCGGTGGCATACTTTTGGATGTTCTGGTCGCGCAGATCTTCTGTCCATTCCAAAAGTTTTTGTTCGATGTTTGCGCCTTCAGCCAGGCCAGATTGGATAACTTGCATGGCTTTTTCCAGCCTGCGTGCCAGGGCGGTATTGGTTGGGCGGGTGATGACCAGCCGGTGACGGTGCGCTTCCAGTATTTCCAGTTGTTTATCTGCCGCTTCATGGGCGCATTGGCGTGCGCCGAGTGCCATGGCATACAGAGCGGCGTTAGCCGGTCCGCCACCCTGGGTAACCATATCTTCAATTGCCCGGGCTACACTTTCCACATCCTGGCAGTACACAAATGCTTTCTCAAAAGGATATTTTCGACGGTCGCCGATCACCACCACGCCATCTTCGTAGTGGGCGACATTCTCTCGCCGCAGTAAAAATGGGAGCATTTCATTAATGGTCAGTAGATCCATATTGGTCTCCAAGCTTAGAAACGAGTCAAACCGGCAATTCTTCCATAGCCCATGTAATACAGGATGATGGAAGCGATCATGAATAAAATAGTAAAAGCCAGCACGAGATAGTCGGCCCGCTGCATTTTCAGTGTTAAGTAAAAGGTACGTACTTCACGCGCCCCAAAACCCTTCGATTCCAATGCCATCCCGAATATATTGGTACTGCGAATGGTGGAAATGAATACCGGAACGAGCAGCGGCAGGAATTTACGAATGCGATCGATTAGTCCACCCGAATCCAGGTCCAGACCCCGGCTGCGTTGGGCCTGGCTGATGGTAATGGTGCTGGATGCAATCGTGGGAACCAGACGTAATGAGGTGGAGATGGCAAACCCGACCCGATAGGGCATTCCCATCCGGATCATGCCCAGCACCAGCTCTTCGTTACGGGTGGTGCTGATCAGGATCATACCAGCCGAAACCATCATGATCATCAGCAGTGTTCTGGCGATGCTGTAGTAGAAAGATTCCACTTCAAATACCCAGAATAACGGTGTAACACCCTGGGAGAAAAAATTCCAAAGTACCAGGCTGGAGATGGTCAGGATGATCAGGATATAGCGAATGCGGCGCAGGTTGGCGAAGGCTTTGGCAACTGTTAATTGCAGCAAAATAAGAAATGCGACCGGCATCATCCAGAGGGGATCTTCAAAAAGCAAAATGGCCACAAAAGTCAGCAGGAAGATGGTGATCTTTGTGCGTGGATCGAGGCGATGTATAAAAGTTTTATTGTCTAAATAGAGTTCAGCGTCCATCAGCTTTGCGCTCCTTCGATGCAGCTCGACATTTCTTCGGGATTTAAGAAGGTATATCCGAGGCGGTTACTGAATTCAACAAAATGTGGGGGACGCAGGGATGCTTCCAATAATTCTTTATTATGAGAAAAGACATCGCGAGTAGTGCCACTCAGAATGATCTTGCCGTTTTTCATTACAAATACCCGCTGGGCATACTCCGCTACCACCCACATGTGATGGGTTACAAAAATAATGGTGCTGCCCATCTTATTCAGTCTTAATACCATATCCATCATGCTGCGTTGTTCTGAATAGTCCAGCCCGGTTGTTGGTTCGTCCAAAATCAGGACTTCGGGTTTGGCTGCCAGGACCGAGGCGACTGCTACGCGTTGTCTTCCGCTTTTTGTCAACGCAAAGGGATCCTGCTCCTCGTACCCGGTCAGGCCGACGGCATCCAGGGCTTCCTGCACCCGCAGTTTCACATCGCTTTCAGAAAGTTTGCGCAGGCGTGGGCTGAAGGCCACTTCTTCAAATACTGTTTCCGAAAAAATCTGGTGATCCGGGTTTTGAAATACATAGCCGACGCGCTGCCCAAGTTTAAAGATACCTTGTTCGCGGGTCGGGAGATTGTTTACCAGAATATTCCCAGCGGAAGGCATCAGCAAACCGTTCATGTGTTTGGCTAATGTTGTTTTTCCGCTGCCATTTTGGCCAACCAGCGCCACCATGTCACCCTGGAAAATCTCCATGTTCACACCATTCAGCGCTTTGACACCCATGGAATAGGAGTGTTCAAGATCTTTGCATTGAATGATGGGTTGATTTAATTTTTCGAGCGCACTGCGTTCCTTTGTCAGCAGTGCTTGATAGGCGGGCTCGGAAACTTTCCAGCCACTTTTCTTAAACTTTTCGACACCTTCATCGGGGGTCAGCGGTAAATCCAATTCACCCCGTTTTTTGAAGAATTTAGGAATACCCAAAGGCATGACTCCCAAATTCTCCATCAAATCTACATCGGCTAGTATTTCCCGAACCGGTCCAATCTTAACCAGCTTGCCATCTTTTATCAGCATGACCCGGTCTGCAAACAGCGCTTCTTCGGTTTCATGTTCAATGATCATCAACGTTAAATCATCGCGCTTGCAAAGGCGGTGGGTGATTTCAAAAATACCCATCTTGCTGATTGGATCCAGGTCTGTGGTGGGTTCATCCATGACCAGCACCGTCGGTTTTAATGCCAGGACCGAGGCAATTGCCAGTTTTTGTTTTTGGCCACCTGAGAGGGTTGAAGGCGGTCGATTGCGGAACGCATCCAGACCGACATAATCCAGGTTTTCATTAATTCGGCGGCCAATTTCTTCCCGTTCCACCGCAAAGTTTTCGGGACCAAAAGCCACTTCCAATTCAACATTGGTGGAGAAAAGTTGGGCTTCAAAATCCTGAAAGACCATGCCCACAATTTCTGCCATCTGCGCAACCGTATGATCCCGGGTATTGCGTCCCAAGACAATTACGTCACCCTTCAACTTTCCCTTTTGAAAATGAGGGATTAATCCGTTGATGGTGGCAGCCAGGGTACTTTTGCCCGCTTCACTGGGTCCCATGACAACCAGAAATTCACCTCGCATTATCTCCAGGTTAATACCATCCAGGGCAAATTCTTTTTGACCTCGATAACGATACTGCAGCTCATTAATAGTTACAACTGGTTCGGGCATATTTACTCCTGCTTAGTTCAGATCAAGATTAACCGGCTTGGAAAGGCAGCTTGCGCATCAGGGCCTTCCAAATCGTCTGTTCGTTTTCAAAGGAGTGGTCCATGGATTTCATCGCCAGACAAACATATAGCGCATGGATTAAAGCATATTGTGCTATGCGCGAGGAAAAGGTTTCGGGCATGCTTTCCTGTGAGGCTGAAAGCAGGACCACATCTGCATAAGCGGTCAGTGACGAAAGAGCATTGCCTGTAAGACAGATGACAGGTACGCCTGCCAGTTTTGCTTCGGCGGCTGTTCGGCGTGGGTCATAAGAATCGCCGGTTTGGGATATGATCACCAGCGCATCCTGGGGGGTTAACAAGGATACCTGCATGATCTGCAAATAAGAATCCGTCTGGACTTGACAGTTCAGACCCAGACGGAAAAAACGATTATACATTTCGTGTGCCATTGGCCCTGACGTGCCGACACCGGCGATCAAAATGGACCTGGCTTGCGAGAGGATTTGTAAAGCCTTTAAAAATGCGGCTTCATCAAATATTTCCAGCGTATCCCCCAGGGCTTGCTGACTGCCAAGAATGACTTTTTTGGCAAGCGTACCTGGACTATCTTCGCTGGAAATATCACTCTGGATCAATTGTGGTGAGCGGGGCAGGGCCTGGACCAGTGCAAATTTGAATTCCAGCCAGCCATCATAGCCGAGAGAACGACAGAACCGAACTGCGGTGGCATCACTCACTCCGGTTTGCCTGGCAATTTCGGCCAAGGTCAGGCGCACGACTTTTTCGGAGTGCTCCAGCACAAATTCTCCGACTTTTCTTTCCGCTTGCGATAGGGACTGAAACAACCCGCGCAATCTTGCGAGGGTGTCTGTTCCGAGTCCGATGCTCAGCGGCTGTTCCATGATCATCCATTTCCTGTCAGAACAAATTAAGATGCTTATACGCGGTGCAAAATAAATTTGTGATGCGGAAGGTCAGATTCGTTCAATTGCGACTGTTTTACTTTTTGCCGTTGAATTATTGAAGAACTAGATCACGATCGTATTAAGTATTTAATAGATAAGTGGGTTGTGTAAAATAGCTTGCCTGAGCTATGATTAAATAGATGTTGTATTACTACGATTATATTATTTTAATGAAATATCACAACAAAGTCAAGTGATATTTCACACATATTTCACACACTTTCGAGATTGGTGGTCTCGTTTCTCAGGCTCTGGTCAGCTCCTCGATCTCGGGAGCATGTTCTGGATAGTCCTGGCAGAGTTGGACGCGCGAGCCCAGCTCAAAATCCGCGTCATCGTAGCCCGGTGTCATGCTGGAGCCAATCAGGCTGTACTGCCCACCCGGTCGGACGCGATGTCCCTGCCAGGTTCCGGCTGGAATTAGCAGCTGCACAACCTGTGCATTTAAAATATCCGCTCCGAGCACTACTTTCCTGCAGGAACCATCCGCATAGAGCAGCAGGGATTCAATTGGATCGCCCAGGTAAAAATGCAAGATCTCATCGCCGCGCAGTCTGTGAAGGGCAGAAAAGCCATCCTGGGCGGGGGTCATCAGATAATAGATTGCGGTTCCCAACGCACGCTGGCTTGGATAACGAGCTGGGAGTGAGGGCCCGGATAGCATGTCCCGGCATTGATAGGTCTGGGCAAACCAGCCGCCCTCGAATGGCAGTGGTTGGAGCTGCAGGTGGTCAATCAGTTGTTGGATGGTGGGGCTTGAGGATGTCATGGCTAAATATACTTTAAATGAAAGGATCAGGTCAAAAGGCTGGGATGGTGGATGCGCCGCCATCTACTACCAGGTTAATACCGGTGATCCAGCTGGCCGCCGCTGAGGCTAAAAAGATGCAGGGTTGGGCGATATCTTGCGGTGTTCCCAGGCGCGAAAGGGGGTTGCTGCTGCGCCAGCGCTCTACTCCATCCGGCCAGTCCTGTTCCAGGCCGGGACGGTTGATTAAACCGGGCGAGACTGCATTAACACGAATGTTGTACGCACCCAATTCATGCGCTGCTGTTTTGGTAAAGTGAATCACACCGGCTTTGGCGGCTGCGTAATGGGCATGCTGATCTGCCGGGAAACTGCCTTCGATTGAGGCGATATTGATGATGGCTCCGCCTGATTGGGTTTTCATCATGCGGGCGGCTGCCTGGGTGCACAGAAAGGTGCTGCGCAGGTTTGAAGTGATGACCGCATCCCAGTCTTCCGGTTTAAGATCGAGCAGTGGAGTGGTGGGATAGGTGCCGGCATTGTTGATCAGCACATCCAGCTGCCCAAATGCGCTCTGGACTGTACTAAACAGGCGCTCAACGTCCTGCGCATTGCTCACATCTGCCTGGCAAGCCAGGGCTTGCCCACCGTTATCCAGGATCTCCTGCACGGCTTTTTCTGCTGTCTCGCGGCTGGAAAGGTAATTAAAAATGACTCGTGCGCCGCTGGCAGCAAAAGCACGCCCGATTTCAAGCCCAAGCCCGCGTCCGGCTCCTGTTACCAGTACCACTTGTCCGTTATCAGCTTTTTGTTTTTCCATTTGTTTCTCCAAAAAACATTAATTTCGTCCTGCTGCAAGCTCAGACCGAACCTTCCAGGATAAGAATAACCACGTAAAAATGTGCGTGCGGCGCGAGTATATCATCTTTCTACCGGCTAAAATTTTTATAAAGGATTACTGATTTGCTCTGAAGGCAGCCCGCAAGGGATGTTCCTACCCGGACCACTCGATGCCGCCGAAGGTGGTATTAGCGGCGATGACTTCAAGTAGTTGTCCGTGTGCACGAGCCTTCTCAGGCGAGTCTGGCAATCTCCATGACCAGCATGGAATATCTGATCAGTGGGACCTTGTTAAAGTAAACACTCCTTCCCAGAAATCGTTGTCCAAACTTTGTCAACCGAGTTCATTCGACAAAATGTCGAAAGTTTTGGATATTTCAACATTTTTTACTTAATCTTTAGGCTTTTTTTACTTGGCTGAGCTAGACAGTTGTTCCCGTAGGCAGTAATATTACTCCACTCATTAATAAAAAATTAATAAGCTCTTTAGGGGCGTGATATTCTGATAAATTTCTTTGTTTTTATTGCATGCGAAGAAATTTATTTTATTGTACGGATGGAGCCTGTTTCCATCCATGAATGCAAGAGGTTTTACCGGGTCAACATCGCCTGGCATTATTCGTTCAAACTACTGTCTGCCTGTGATCCAGGCAAATTAAATATGACTGATTCCACTCGCAGCGAAAATATACCAACGATCTTAGTTGTGGATGATGACTCCACCGCGCGCTTGATGCTGCAGTCAATCTTGCGCAAGGAAAGTTTTGTCGTTCTAACCGCCGCCAATGGGCGTGAGGGCCGCCAGTTGGCAGAACATGAACAACCCGACTTGATCATCATGGATATTAATATGCCAGAGGAAGGTGGACTGACTGCCTGTGCAACCTTAAAAAAAGACGCCCGTACCGCCGATATCCCTGTCATATTTATGTCCTATATTGATGATGTGAATTCCAAGATTGATGGATTTAATGTCGGAGGGGTGGACTATATAACCAAGCCGTACCAGTTTCAGGAAGTTGTGGCGCGTGTCCGCTTGCAGATTCGATTGAACCATTCTTATCGCAGCATGGTCGCATCCAGCCTGGAACAGCTTAAGAACCTGACTGATTCACAGAAAAGGATTCTCGTTCAACCCGAAGAATATCCCGAAGCGGGGTTTTCGGTTTTTTATCTACCCTCACATGCTGCAGGTGGAGATTTTTATGATGTGATCCATGTAGGGGTGGGTGTTTATGATTACCTGGTGGCGGATATCAGTGGTCATTACACCGGCACGGCTTTGCCGGCTGCCGCGCTGAAAGTGCTGCTCAGACAAAACGCCTCCATGCTTTATGCCCCCCTGGAGAACCTGCAGCTGGTTAATCGGCACCTACGCCCGGTGCTCCAGGCAGATCAGTATGCTACATTGATCTATGCCCGCTTGAACCAGGCTCGCTTGCGGCTGACATTGGCCAATGCCGGGCATCCCTCTGCCATCATTTATCGAGCATGCCGCGGCGCCGAGGTTTTTCAACAAAGCGGGGATGGCCTGGGATTATTTGACGACCTTAGCCTGGATGTGCAGGAGATACCGGTAGAAAAAGGGGACAGGGTCTTTCTATTTTCAGATGGATTGATTGAAAGTGATATGCAAGGACCCATACAACGGCGGGTAGGGTTGGCTAATTTGATTAATTTAATTAATGAAAACTCTACAGCCGGTATTGCTGCGACCATTGCAACCATCCGGGAGTGTCTTTTTCCAGACACTGGTAATTTGGAAGACGATGCAGTTTTACTCGGATTTGAAGTTTTATGAGTGCATCCGCCCAGGAAGATGTATTGGAGTGGAAATATTCGGCTACGTTGCAAAACGTAGAGCAGGTTTGTAAAGCGGCCGCACCAGTTTTTGAAAAATTTACATCTACTAAGAAAGATCGCTTTGCGGTTGAATTATTACTCCGCGAAGCGCTGAATAATGCGGTCATTCATGGTTGTTTTGAAAATCCGCATCTTTTCTTTATATGCCGTATTGAAATTTCAGAACGTGAAGTGATTCTGACCGTTTCGGATGATGGCCCAGGTTTTGACTGGCGTAAAAAAACCGAAGTTAATCCAGATGACTCGGCTGAATCTGGTCGAGGTTTGGCAATTTTTGCACTTTATTCCAATTCAACTCTATTTAATTTAACAGGAAATTGTGTCACATTGAAAAAGGTTTTTAATCCAGGAGAAAAAGATGAGTGATATTCAAGTGAGTCAGATTGGTTCGCAAGCAACCATTATCCTGGGGGATAAATTGACGGTTTCAGATGTACCCAATCTTAAAAGTGAGCTGAAGCGTTTGATTGAGGCAGGTGTGAGAGAGATGTTTTTTGATTGCAGTCAATTGGATATCCTGGACTCGACCGGGATTGGCTGCCTGGTGGCTGCGCATAATTCCCTGGCGAACGTTTTTGGCAAGTTAGCCATCATCCAGGTTTCTTCTGATATTTATGAACTTTTATGTTCCATGCGTTTGGATCGCCGCATAAGCATCAGCATACACAGTGCTGAGATTTCCGCGAACAAACAGGGATAAGTTATGGCCTCAAGCGACGAGTTGGAAGAACTGCAAATGTACCTGGCCGAGTCGCGCGAGCACCTGGCGACGATTGAAACCGATCTGCTGGATATGGAGGCAGCCGGAGCTGTGATTGATGAAAAACTGGTAAACAAAGTTTTTCGCGCGGCTCACTCCATTAAAGGTGGTGCCAGTTTTTTCGGTCTTAAAACCATCCAGAGCCTTGCCCATAAAATCGAAAACGTTCTTGACCTTATCCGTGCCCGGAAAATTGCACCCAACCCGGAGATTATCAACCTTTTCTTACTTTCTTTTGATTGTTTGCGCGGCATGGTCAATGACCATGCCAATAGCAATCGTGTGGATATTGCTGAGTTTGTAGTGGCGTTGAGCGGTCTGGCAAGTTCTTACTTACCTGAAAAACAAAAAGAATCCGTCAAGAAATTGACAGATATCAAAACACCGGCTGGGCGGCTTGTTTTTCAGGTTTCCGAATTAGACCTCGCGCTTGTAAAAGAACGCGGTGAATATGTTTATTTGATCGAGATAGATTTGATCCATGATGTCCACCAGCGTGGCAAAACCCCCTGGGATGTATTTCGGACCTACCTGGCCTGTGGCACGTTGATGGAATGTGAATTGAATTTCGATGCAGTCGGGACATTGGATGATGAGTCCTCCAACCGTATTCCCCTGGATATTTTATTTGCATCCATGTTCAATCCATCCTTAATCCATTCTCTTTTTGAAGATGTCCCGGCTGAGAAAATAATGTTCATTCAGGGGCCTTCCGATGCACAAGCTGCATCCAGTTCGGATGCAACTATGCAGCCTGAGCTTGTTAGCGAGACCGACTCGCCGCAACAGTCCGTCAGCATAGCCCAGCTGCAGCAGCCTGCCATGCCAGCCATACCAGACGCGGATACAGTTCATCAGGATTTGCTGAACAAGGTGGTGGTTGAAGATACCTTGCGTGTGAATGTGAACCTTTTGGAAAATTTGATGAACCTGGCCAGTGAGATGGTTCTCAGCCGTAACCAGCTGCAAAATGCCATCGAGCACGGTGACATGCAATCCATCAAATCCAGCAGCCAGCGCGTCAGTCTGACCACTTCTGAGCTGCAGGAAACGATCATGCTGACGCGCATGCAACCGATTGGCAATATATTAAATAAGTTTCCGCGCGTGGTCAGGGATTTGGGCAGCGAACGAAACAAAGATATTGTGCTGGAGATTTACGGCAAGGATGTTGAAATTGATAAATCCATGCTGGAAGGTTTGAGCGAACCACTGACGCACATGGTGCGCAATGCCGTGGATCACGGCATTGAAGATCAGGATACACGCGTGGCCCTTGGAAAGAACCGGGCTGGCAGGATTACCCTGCGCGCTTACCATGCCGCCGGGCAGGTGGTTGTCGAAATATCGGATGATGGCAAGGGCATCGATCCTCAGAAAGTGGCCCAGTTGGCTTTCAAAAAAGGCTTGATCACTGAGGAAAAGCTAAAACTCATGTCAGAAGCCGAAAAACGTGCGCTGATCTTTATGGCGGGTCTTTCGACTGCAGAAAAGGTGACCGATGTTTCTGGGCGCGGGGTGGGTATGGATGTGGTCAAAACCAACCTCGATCGCCTGGGTGGCAAGATGGATATTGAATCGCAGGTTGGTAAGGGGACCACCTTCCGGATCACGCTGCCCCTCACCCTGGCGATCATTCCCAGCTTGTTGGTTTCGGTTAATCATGAAAAATTTGCCATCCCACAAATGAATATCAGCGAATTGATTCACGTTAGCGCTTCCCAGGCCAAAACCCGTCTGGAGGTGATTGGCGATGCCGAGGTACTGGTACTGCGTGAAAAGCTGATCCCTCTTTTGCGTCTTTCTGAAATTTTGGGTATCGGTGACAGCTTTGACGACCCACAGACGGCTGAATCGCTGCCTGATCGGCGGACAAGAATCAGCGATCGCCGTTCACGCTACAGTGATTATTTTACAGAAACTGCGCCTGCACTGCTCAATCAATTTGAAAAAGATCGCCGCGATATCCCCGACCGGCGCTTTCGAGCTTCCAGCGGCCTGGAAATTGTGGTGATTAATACCGGCGTGATGGAGTATGGGCTCGTGGTGGATGAACTGCACGATACCTTCGAGATTGTGGTCCGTCCCCTTGGCCAGCACCTTAATCGATGTACACAGTACACTGGTGCGTCTGTTTTGGGGGATGGTCGTGTGGCCCTGATTTTGGATGCCTCGGGTTTGATTTCCAATACACGTCTGAGTTCGATGACGGGTAGTGCGCGCGCCATGCAATTACAGCAGCAGAAAAATCAGATGACCGATGTGCAAAAGGATTTGCTTTCCCTGCTTCTCTTTCACAATGCGCCGGGTGAGTGTTGTGCGGTGCCGCTCGAAATGGTGGAGCGCATCGAACATATCAACCGCAGCCAGATCGAAAATGCCGGAAATCGGCGCACCATGCAGTATCGCGGTCATAGTTTGTCGCTATTAAGCTTGAAAGACGCCGCCCAGGTTGGCGAGATTTCACAATCGGCTGATCTGGTGGTGTTGGTGATGACCCTGGGCGGACACAAGGTGGGCTTGTTGGCGGCGCAACCAGTGGATGTGGTGGAAACTGTGCTTAACATCGATGCCAGCACGCACCGTCAAAAAGGAATTTCCGGTTCCGGAATCATTGGAAAGGAGACAACCTTGCTGCTTGATATGGATGAAATAGCCGAGACTGTTCTGGGCCCAATTCGACCGGTTCCCCAGGTATTGTCCAGGTTCGGAGCAGCCAACCCGCATGCAATCACCATCCTGCTGGTTGAAGATTCAGGGTTCTTCCGTAACCAGGTCAGTAAATACCTGGAAGAATCGGGCTATCGTGTCCTGGCCGCAGAAGATGGTCAATTGGGTTTGGCTTTGCTGCGCCAGCATGCAGCTGAAGTCCAACTGGTGGTGACGGATATTGAAATGCCAAACATGAATGGTTTGGAATTGACGCGGGCTATTAAAGCCAATCCTGAATTGGCGCATTTACCTGTTATTGCACTCACTACCCTGGCGGACGAAGACGATATCACCGCCGGAAAAATTGCCGGTGTGGCGTCCTACGAAGTCAAGCTGGACAAAGAGAAACTGCTGCAAGCCATTCGACAGAACCTGCATTTATAATTTATTTTCACCCAGGAGACGAGACTATGAATAAATTTCTTAAAGACACAAAAATTGGGCAACGCCTATTAATCGGCTTTGGAATCTTGACCATTTTATTATTGGGAGCCAGCGGTTTGTCGTTATGGGGCAATAATGCCATTAACCAATCCCTGGATTCCGTAATTGTGTATTCTGGTAAGCTCGAACGTGTCTATATCATGGGGAATGCGATTGATTTGGTTTTTCTCGATGTCGGCAATCTGTCCTTGGCTCCAGATACTGCTGATTTAAGCAAACTGCAGGCTGATGTTGAAGCCCAGCGTGCGACTTATAAAGAGAATCTAACTTACCTTAAGGACGCTGCCACCAACGACACTGACAGGGGCCTGCTGAAAAACATTGAAGATGCTCTTGCCACCGGCAGAGAGGCAAATAATGAAATCCTGGTCCTTGCGGCCGAGGGAAATGATGCCTGGGTCGCCGGAAACCGAGACAAGGCGCAGAAGGTTTTTCATGAGAAATCTTTCCCATCAAACGATAAAATCGAGCAGGCGTTTGTGGAATATGTGGCTTACAGGCAGTCACGCATTGGTACAATTGATCAGGGAGCCGCTGATTTATTAGTCACACTGCGCATCTGGGTCATCGCGCTCGCTGTTGTTTCTCTGGTGCTGGCTATTTTGTTGAGCGTTCTGACCACAGATCGGAAGAGCACACGTCTGAACTCCAGTCACATTCAGAAATCTC